>NZ_JBIVUE010000010.1:259180-295954 GCF_044757045.1 Streptomyces sp. NPDC091377
GCGCCGGTCAAGGCGTGGGCGCCCGTCCGCGTGGGGGGTGCGGGTGCCGCTCAGCCGTCCCAGAGGGCCCCCAGCGCGTTCAGTTCCCCCCGGTACTCGATCCGGTCCGCCCACGGCCGGGGCCAGGCTTCGGTGCCGAGGTGGGCGCCCGCGAAGGCGCCGGTGAGACAGGCGAGGGAGTCGGAGTCGCCGGAGGTGCAGGCGGCGCGGCGCACGGCGGTGAGCGGCTCGTCCACGAAGAGCAGGAAGCACAGCAGCCCGGTGGCCAGCGCCTCCTCGGCGATCCAGCCCTCGCCGGTGGCGAGACAGGGGTCGGTCTCCGGCGAGACGGTGCGGACGGCGTCCTTGAGCCGGTCCAGGACCGCCAGGCACTCGTCCCAGCCGCGCCCGATGTAGTGCTCGGGCGAGGGGTCCTGGCCGCGCGTCCAGAGATCGCCGAGCCAGCGCTCGTGGTACCGGCCGCGGTTGTCGTAGGCGTACGACCGCAGCAGCCCGACGAGCCCGGTGGGTTCGGCGCCCTGGGCGAGCAGTCGTACGGCGTGGGCGGTGAGGTCGGCGGCGGCGAGTGCCGTCGGATGGCCGTGGGTGAGGGCGGCCTGCAACTGGGCGGCGCCGGAGCGCTGTTCGTCGCTGAGGCCGGGGACGAGGCCGACCGGTGCGACCCGCATGTTGGCGCCGCAGCCCTTGGAGTGGATCTGGCTCGCGTCCTGCCAGGCCAGGTCCGGGGAGCCGAGCCGTTCGCAGGCGACCAGGCAGGTGCGTCCGGGTGCGCGGTTGTTCTCCGGCGACCGGTACCAGTCCATGTACTCCTCGCGCAGGGTCCGCGCCAGCCGCCGCGGCTCCAGGGCCCGGGGGTCGGGCCGTCCCGGCGTCGCGGGTCCCGGCTCGCCCTGCTGCATGGCGGTGCGTATCGCGCGTCCCACGGCCAGTGTCATCTGGGTGTCGTCGGTGACGAACGCGGGGACGGGCAGGTCCATGTCCCGCCAGGGGCCGCACTTGGCGAGGATCGACGGCACGTCGTTGAACTCGGTCGGGAAGCCCAGCGCGTCCCCGAGGGCGAGTCCCACCAGGGAGCCGGTGGCGGCACGCTTGCGGACGGTGGTCGTGGTCATGCGGGGTGTCCTTCCCGGGTGGGGCGGAGCAGGGGCGGGTGGAGGGCGGTGGCGGTGCCGGCGCGGTGGAGCGCGGCCGGTTTGCCGCGTCCGCCGGTGAGCCGGGCGGCGCCGGGCACCGGTTCCACGAAGCCGGGGGTGGCGAGTACCTTGCGCCGGAAGTTGGGCCGGTCCAGGGCGGTGCCCCACACGGTCTCGTAGACCCGCTGCAACTCGCCGAGGGTGAACTCGGGCGGGCAGAAGGCCGTGGCGAGGCAGGTGTACTCCAGCTTGGCGCCGACGCGGTCGTGGGCGTCGGCGAGGATCCGGTCGTGGTCGAAGGCGAGGGACCCGGCGCTGTCGTACGGCACCCAGCGGGCCTGGGCCGCGTCGCCGCCGCCGCGCGGTTCGGGCGGTTCGGGCAGCAGCGCGGCGAAGGCGACGGAGACGACCCGCATCCGGGGGTCGCGGTCGGGCTCGCTGTAGGTCCGCAACTGCTCCAGGTGGAGCCCGGAGAGGGAGGCGAGTCCGGTCTCCTCGGCGAGTTCCCGCCGGGCGGCGGTCTCGGCGGACTCGGTCGGCCGGACGAAGCCGCCGGGCAGCGCCCAGCGCCCGGCGTACGGTTCCTGTCCGCGCTCCACGAGCAGCACGTGCAACGCGTCCTCGCGCAGGGTGAGCACGGCGAGATCGACCGTGACGGCGAAGGGCTCGTAGGCGTACTTGTCGTAGGACGTCCTGTCGTCGTAGCCGCCGGTCACGGCCATCCACGCTCCCCCTGTCGGTCCGTGCCCGCCAGTCATCTTTATGGTCGAAGTGACTAATAGTCGTTACGACTATAAAGAGTCGGGGCCCGCCGGACAACCCCCACGACCGGCCGCCCCACCCCGGCGACCAGCCCGACGACCAGCCCGACGACCACCGGGCACCTCCGGACGACCGACCCGGCCCACCCCGGCGACCACGCCGACGCGTCCCTGCGGGGCCGGCCCGGCGGGGTCCTCAGCCCGCCTCCGTGGCCCGGCGCCCCAGGAACGCCAGCAGCCGCTCGTCCGCCCGCGCCGACTCCGGTACGGTCACCGGCGCCGCGAAACGCACCCCGCGGTCCTCGTCCGCCACCACCGAGCGCGCGACCGGCAGCAGCTCGGCCGCGAGGGGCACGGGCAGCGGCCGTATTTGTCCGCACGCCCGGGCCACGTCCCAGCCGTGCACGGCGATCTCCACGGCGCCCACCGCCGCCACCACCCGGATGTCCAGCGGTCGCTCCCCGATCAGCACCCGGTCCGGCGGCCCCGCCGCCCACGCCCCGAGCACCGCGCAGGCCCGTCTGCGGAATCCGCAGGCGGCGCCGCTGAACTCCCCCGCCCCCGGGAACGGGCCGATCGCCCCGCCCGTCAGGCCCTCGTACAGCGCGTCCAGCGAGTCGTCCAGATGCCCGAGCAGCCTGCCCAGATCCCAGTCGGCGCACGGTGTGCCCCGCCTCAGGCCGGCGGTCTCCACCCCGGCGACACTCCCCAGCGCGTACGCGAGCGACCGCTCCAGCAGTTCCCCGGGGTCCGTCGCCGGTCCGCCCGTCGCCTCATCCGTCGTTTCACCCATGCCGCTCCCTCCGTCACCGATACAGACCGGCCGGGAAGCGGAAACACATCGGCCGGCCCCGGAGACAATCCCGGGACCGGCCGACAGATCTACAGGTCGACTTCAGCGCCGCAGCGCACCGACCTCACACCTCACATCGACGCATCGGCACATCGACACATCGGGGTCCTGTCTACAGGTCGACTTCCTGCATCAGCATGCCGACCTCCGTGTTGGACAGCCGTCGCAGCCAGCCCGACTTCTGGTCGCCCAGCGTGATCGGGCCGAAGGAGACCCGGACCAGCTTGTCGACGGGAAAGCCCGCCTCGGCGAGCATCCGTCGCACGATGTGCTTGCGGCCCTCGTGCAGGGTGACCTCGACCAGGTAGTTCTTGCCGGTCTGCTCCACGACCCGGAAGTGGTCCGCGCGCGCGTACCCGTCCTCCAGCTGGATGCCGTCCTTGAGGCGCTTGCCCAGGTCACGCGGGATGGGGCCGACGATGTGCGCGAGATAGGTCTTCTTCACGCCGTACTTCGGGTGGGTCAGCCGGTGTGCCAGCTCGCCGTGGTTGGTGAGCAGGATGACACCCTCGGTCTCGGTGTCCAGCCGGCCGACGTGGAAGAGCCGGGTCTCCCGGTTGGTGACGTAGTCGCCGAGGCACTGACGGCCCTCGGGGTCCTCCATGGTGGAGACGACCCCGGCGGGCTTGTTGAGCGAGAAGAACTGGTACGACTGCGTGGCCACGGTCAGCCCGTCGACCTTGACCTCGTCCCTCTCCGGGTCGACCCGCTTGCCCTGCTCGGTGACGATCTCCCCGTTGACCTCCACCCGCGCCTGCTCGATCAGCTCCTCGCAGGCCCGCCGTGAGCCGTAGCCCGCGCGCGCGAGGACCTTCTGGAGCCGCTCGCCCTCCTGCTCGGCGCCCGGGAAGGTCTTAGGCGGCTTGACGTCCTTCTTGGCCGCGTACCGCTCCCTGGTGCGCTCCTCGGCCCGTGCCTCGTACTCACGGGAGCTGCCGGGCGCCGTCCGGCCGCGCTGGGGGCGGGCCTGCTTGGGGCCGCCCTTGACACCGCCGCGCGCGGAGCCGCCGCGCCCCGACTTCGGGCCCTCCTTCGTGCCCCCGGGGCCCACGTCGTAGCGGCGCTCCTCGGGGCGGGGCTTGCTGGGGCGGCTCTGCCCCTGCTTCTGGTCCCTGTCGTTACCGGCACCGCGGTGGTTACCGCGCCCGCCGCTCTTACCGCTGCCGCTGCTTCGCATCAAAGTTCCGTCTGGTCAGTCGTCCGCGTCGTGTGCGCCGGGCGCATCGGGTGCGTCCGGGTCGAACGACGGCACCCCTTCCTGCGTCTCGGCCTCGATCGCCTCCGCCTCCGGGAGGAAGGGCGCGAGTTCCGGCAGTTCGTCCAGGCCGCGCAGGCCCATCCGCTCCAGGAAGTAGTTCGTCGTCGTGTACAGGATCGCACCTGTTTCGGGTTCCGCGCCCGCCTCCTCGATCAGCCCGCGCTGGAGAAGGGTCCGCATCACGCCGTCGCAGTTGACTCCGCGCACCGCCGAGACCCGGCTACGGCTCACCGGCCGGCGGTACGCGACCACCGCGAGGGTCTCCAGCGCGGCCTGGGTGAGCCGGGCGTGCTGCCCGTCGAGCACGAAGCCCTCCACGGCCGCCGCGTACTCGGGCCGGGTGTAGTAGCGCCAGCCGCCCGCGATCAGCCGCAGCTCGAAACCGCGCCCCTGCGCCACGTATTCCTCGGCCAGCTCCCGCAGCGCGTCGGCGATCCTGCGCCGGGGCCGCTGGAGGATCTTGGCGAGGTGCTCCTCGGTCGCGGGTTCGTCCACGACCATCAGCACGGCCTCCAGCGCGGGCTTCAGCTCCAGCGCGGCCGGCCCGGACGGGACCTCGGTGCTCTGCTCGCTCACGCCGTCTTCTCCTCGTCCTTCGGCGGCTCGGGCGGCCGGTCGAACTCGTCGGTGACCAGGGGGCCGGCCGTCTCCTCCCCGCCGGTCCAGCGCACCAGCAGCTCCCCGAGCGCGCTCTCCTGCTCCAGCGCCACGGCCTTCTCCCGGTACAGCTCCAGCAGGGCCAGGAAGCGGGCCACGACAGTCAGCGTGTCGTCGGTGTCCTCGATCAGCGCGCGGAAACTGGCCTCGCCCAGCGCACGCAGCCGTGCCACCACGATCCCGGCCTGTTCGCGCACACTGACCAGCGGGGCGTGGATGTGGTCGACGTACACCTGCGGCTTGGGCCTCGGCTGCATCGCCTTCACGGCGAGCCGCGCGAACCCCTCCGGCCCGATGCTGATCACCACGTCCGGCAGCAGCTCGGCGTGGTGCGGTTCGAGACCTACGGTACGGGGGTAGCGGCGGGCCTCGTCGTCGAGCCGTCCGCTGAAGATGTCGGCGATCCGCTTGTACGCGCGGTACTGGAGCAGCCGGGCGAACAGCAGGTCACGGGCTTCCAGGAGCGCCAGGTCGGCCTCGTCCTCCACCTCGGCGGCGGGCAGCAGCCGGGCCGCCTTCAGATCGAGCAGGGTGGCGGCGACGACCAGGAACTCGGTCGTCTGGTCCAGGTCCCAGTCCGGCCCCATGGCCCGGATGTGCGCCATGAATTCGTCGGTCACCTTCGACAGCGCGACCTCGGTGACGTCCAGCTTGTGCTTGGAGATCAGCTGGAGCAGCAGATCGAAGGGGCCCTCGAAGTTGGCGAGCCGCACCGTGAAGACACCGTCACCACCGTCGTGCGAAGCCCCGGCCTCCTCCACCCGCGCCCCGCCGCCCGCGCCCCGCGCCACCACACCGGCCCCGGAATCGGCCCCGGGCGCGGACTCCGCTTCGGCCGACGGCCCGGATTCAGGCCCAGGCTCCGGCCCAAGCTCCGCCCCGGCCTCCGGCCCGGCTCCGGACTCACGCTCCGCCCCAGACTCGGACTCCGCCCCGGCCTCTGGCCCGACTCCAGACTCACACTCCGCCCCGGACCCGGACTCCGCCTCGGACTCCAGCCCAGGCTCCGCCTCGAAATCCGACCCTGGCTCAGGCCCGGCTCCAGGCCCAGGCACCGCCCCGGGCTCACGCCCCGCACCGGAATCAGGCTCCGGCCCGGATTCAGGCCCCGACCCGGACCCACGCCCCGACCCCGCCGCGACGGCCCCCGTCGCCGTGTTCTCGGCCACCGCTACACCGGCTGTCGCCTCCCGCGTGGGCGTCGCCTCCGTCGGGGGAGTCGCTCCCGGACCACGTCCCAGCGCGCGCCGACGGCCGCCGGAGGCAGCCGCGCCCGCGTGGGGGACAGAGGGATCATTCGAGGTCATAGCCCCCGCAGGCTACCCCTACCGCCCGCGCAACCGTCGTACGAGGATGCTGGCGTCCCCGCGGGTCTCCAGATCGGCGAGGACCACGGCGACGGCCTCCCGCACGATGCGGCCTCGGTCCACGGCGAGTCCGTGCTCGCCGCGCAGGACCAGCCGCGCGTGCTCCAGGTCCATCAGTTCCTCGGCGGAGACATACACGGTGATCTTCTCGTCGTGCCGTTCCCGGCCGCTGGGCCGGCGGTTGCCGCCCCGGCCCCGCTTGCGCGGCGCGGCGGAGTCCCCGGCCGCCGCGGGACCGTTGGCAGAACCTTCCTGCGCCGCCGTACGCCGTCCGCTCCGCTCGCGTTCCCGGCCGCGCGACTCGGCGTCGGCCGGATCCACGTCCGCCGCGACATGCTCGGCGCCGTTGCCGTCGCCGCCCCGCGCGGGCACGGAGTGCGGCGCGTCCTCGGCGGACTGCGGGTCGCTCTCCCCCGCCGGGGCCGACACCCGGGCCTCGCCGTTGGCGGGTCGCCGCGGGGAGGACGGCTGGAGCGCCGTGCCCCCTGTCGTACGGAAGAGTTCGTCGGCCCCCGGCAGACTCACTCGGCGTGACACCGGGCGAGCACCTCCCTGGCGAGCTGGCGGTAGGCGGCGGCACCGACGGAGTTGGAGGCGTAGGTGGTGATCGGCTCACCGGCGACCGTGGTCTCCGGGAAGCGGACCGTGCGGCCGATGACCGTGTGGTAGACGTGGTCGTCGAACGCCTCGACCACCCGGGCCAGCACCTCGCGGCTGTGGACCGTGCGCGAGTCGTACATCGTGGCGAGGATGCCGTCCAGCTCCAGCTCGGGGTTGAGCCGCTCCTGGACCTTCTCGATGGTCTCGGTGAGCAGGGCCACTCCGCGCAGGGCGAAGAACTCGCACTCCAGCGGGACGATGACCTTGTGCGCGGCGGTCAGGGCGTTGACCGTGAGCAGGCCGAGCGAGGGCTGGCAGTCGATGACGATGTAGTCGTAGTCCGGCAGCAGCGGCTTCAGCGCGCGCTGGAGGGTGGACTCGCGGGCGACCTCGGAGACGAGCTGGACCTCGGCGGCCGACAGGTCGATGTTGCTGGGCAGCAGGTCCATGTTGGGGACCGCGGTCTTCAGCAGGACCTCGTCGGCGGACATGCCCCGCTCCATGAGCAGGTTGTAGACCGTGAGGTCGAGTTCCATCGGGTTGACGCCGAGGCCGACGGAGAGCGCGCCCTGCGGGTCGAAGTCCACGAGCAGGACGCGACGGCCGTACTCCGCGAGCGCGGCACCCAGGTTGATGGTCGACGTGGTCTTGCCGACGCCGCCCTTCTGGTTGCACATCGCGATGATCTTCGCGGGTCCGTGGTCGGTCAGCGGGCCCGGGATCGGGAAGTACGGCAGCGGACGCCCGGTCGGGCCGACGCGCTCACGGCGCTGGCGGGCCGCGTCGGGCGCGAGCGTGGCCGCGTACTCGGGATCGGGCTCGTACTCGGCGTCGGGGTCGTAGAAGTGCCCCTCGGGCAGTTCGTCGTAGTCGGCGAAGTGGTTGTGGGGCACGCCACTTCCGTCGCCGGTCATGGCGTTCACGTGATGGCCATCCATGCTCTGGTGTGCTGGCTGAGTCACCCCCTGCTTCCGGTGACTCATGTGGGCTGCGAAGGTGCGCACCGCGACGGAGCCGACAGCCTCGAACCCCGCGGGAGCCGGATCCCGCGTAGGGCTTCCTGGATGACCACCCCCGGGAGAAAATGTCGACTCATTCACAAGTCGTCTTACCTCCTTGGTGACCAGGGGACTTCTAGACAGGTCAGCGTGGCACCATGCCGACGGTTGGCGACTCTATGGCGTGTCGGGCGTCCGCAGCAACACAATCCGCCGGACCCGGCAGGATGTGTCGGCAATGAAACATCACCCTGTCAAGGGCGTACGACCGTCGCACAGCAGGTTTCCAGGGTGTGCGAATCGGTCCAAGAGTTACGTTCGAGGCGAGTTGACCGAGTGCCGCAAAGTGACCATACACACATCCGGCCGGACCTTGAGGGCAAGGTCCGGCCGGGCGTGTGTGGTTGACGGACCGTGTTGACGAATCGCCTTTTGCCGGATGACGACTTGACGGCGGCCGGTGTGTCGCGGGTGCGCCGGGGCGGGGTGGCTCCGGGGCGGCGGGTCAGGCGAGGAGGGTCCCCAGCGCGACGTGCTCCAGGCCGTGGGCCTCGGCGACCTCCTTGTAAACGACCTTGCCGTCATGGGTGTTGAGGCCCTTGGCCAGCGCGGGGTCCCGGCGCAGCGCCTCGACCCAGCCGTTGTCGGCGAGGGAGACGATGTAGGGCAGCGTGGCGTTGGTGAGGGCGTTGGTGGAGGTGTTGGGCACCGCGCCGGGCATGTTGGCGACGCAGTAGAAGACCGACTCGTGCACCCGGAAGGTCGGCTCGGCGTGGGTCGTGGGGTGGGAGTCCTCGAAGCAGCCGCCCTGGTCGATCGCGATGTCGACAAGGACACTCCCGGGCTTCATCCGGGAGACCAGCTCGTTGGTGACCAGCTTGGGGGCCTTGGCGCCGGGGATGAGGACCGCGCCGATGACGAGGTCGGCCTCCAGGACGGCCTTCTCCAGCTCGAAGGTGTTGGACATGACGGCCTTGACCTTGGTGCCGAAGATCTTGTCGGCCTCGCGGAGCTTGTTGATGTCGCGGTCCAGGAGGGTCACGTCGAAGCCCATGCCGACGGCGATCTGGGTCGCGTTCCAGCCGGAGACGCCGCCACCGATGACGACGGCCTTGGCGGGGGTCACGCCGGGGACGCCGCCGGGCAGCACACCGCGTCCGCCGGCCGGGCGCATCAGGTGGTAGGCGCCGACCTGGGGGGCGAGGCGGCCCGCGACCTCGGACATCGGGGCGAGCAGCGGCAGGGCGCGGCCCGGCAGCTCGACCGTCTCGTAGGCGATGGCGGTGGTGCCGGACTCGATCAGGGCGTCCGTGCACTCCTTGGAGGCGGCCAGGTGGAGGTAGGTGAAGAGGACCTGGTCCTTGCGGAGGCGGTGGTACTCCTCGGCGATGGGCTCCTTGACCTTCAGCAGCAGATCGGCCGCGGCCCACACCTCGTCGGCGGTCTCCAGGATCTCGGCCCCGGCCAGGACGTACTCCGCGTCCGGGATCGAGGAGCCGAGGCCGGCCCCGCGCTCGACGACGACCTGATGGCCGTGGCGCACCAGCTCGTGCACGCCGCCCGGGGTGATGGCCACCCGGAACTCGTTGTTCTTGACCTCGCGGGGGATGCCGACCTTCACGTCGATCACGGTCCTTGGCTCAGAGGGGTTTTTTCGCGACATACCCGGCCATGCGCGGGCACACCGGGAGGGACCGCGGGAGAGTGCGGTAGAGCCAGTTTAATGAAGGTGTTCCCGGTGTCTAGCCTTTCATTGCTTTAATCTTTCCCGGATGCACTACGGATTTCGTAGGCGCTGGGTCCGGATCCCGGAGAGGAATCATCGGAATCGCTCCCCTGCGCCTCCCGAACCTCCTGAAACTCCTGGATCTCCTCCCCCAGCATGCGCTCGGCCGCACTGCGGTGCAGCCCGGCCGCAGTGGTGTCGCCCAGGTGCTCCAGGGTGTCGGCGAGCCGCAGATGCAGCGCCGCCTGGAGCCGTACGTCCGCGGCGCGACGGGCCCACTCCACCGCCTCCTGGCAGGTGCGCAGCGATTCCTCGGGGCGGCCCGCGTACTCCTGGACCCGGGCCAGCTCGCTCAACGCCCGCGCGTAGGCGGCGACATCGTCGAGCTTGCGGTACCCGGCGAGGGCGGCCCGCCAGCCGCGCTGGGCCTCGCCGTAGCGGCCCGCGTAGGTGTGGGCGGTGGCGATCCTGCCGTAGAGCCGGGCGGCGTCCTCGCGCTCGCCGCGGGCCAGCCGCTCGGCCAACGCGCGGCCGAACCAGTCGGTGGCCCGGTCGTAGTCCCCCAGCTCCTGGTGGGTGCCGCCTACGGATTCCATCGCGCGGCCGGTGGCGTAGGGGTCCTGCGCGGCGCGCGCGGCGTCCAGCGCGGCCCGGTAGCGGGCGAGGGCCTCGGTCAGCCGGCCGGTGCGGGCGTCCAGGTCGCCGAGGTTCAGCAGCGCCGCCGCCCGCTCGCGGGGCAGATCGCGCCGCTCGGCGACATCGAGGACGAGGCGGTGGACGCCGTAGAGGTCGGGGGCGGCGGCGTGGGTGCCGAAGTGGGCGACCGTCGCCCGTACGAGCTGGGACATCAGCCGCCGGGCCAGGGTGTCCAGCTCACCGTCGGCGACCGCGAGGCGGGCCGAGGCCAGCAGGGCGGGGCGGCGCAGCCGCAGCCAGTCGGCGGCGGCCCGGGGGGTGGGGAAGCGCAGGGCGCGGGGCATGCCCTGGAGCTTCTCGCGCGCCTCGGGGTTGTCGGTCTCGGTGATGGCCCGGCAGGACTGGAGCAGCCGTACCGTGCGCTCCAGCATCCGGGCGCGGGCGAGTTGCAGCTCGGCGGGGCGGTCGTGGGCCTCGGTGAGGGCGACCAGCAGGGGGTGCAGACAGCCGGGGACCTCGTACTGGGGCAGCGGTCCGGCCGTGCGGCGCAGCAGTCCGAGGGCGACGAAGTCGTCCAGGGTGGTGCGGGCACCGCCGACCGAGCAGCCGGCCAGCGCGGAGGCGGTGTGCGGGTCGGCGAGTCCGGCGGGGGCGAGGGCGAGCAGGCGCAGGGTCCGGGCGGCCGGGGCGGGCAGGGAGGCGTGCACGAGCCGGAAGACCCGGTCGAGCGCGGATCCCTCGTCCCCCTCGGCGTGGAGCTGTTTGGCCAGGTCGGCTACGGCCGTCTTGGGGCGGGCGGCGAGCCAGCCGCCGGCCAGCACCAGCGCGGCGGGCTGCGCCTGGCACGCCTCGACCAGCCCTTCCGCGGCGCGCGGATCCACCGTGATCCGCACCGACCCGGTGTTCCGGGACAGCAGTTCCACGGCCGACTTGGTGTCGAGGCCGCCCAGGGTGCAGGGCCGTACGTCCGAGATGCCGGTCAGCGGGCCGCGGGACACGGCGACGACCAGGCAGTCGGGGGTGTCCGGGAGCAGGGCGTCCACCTGCTCGGCGTCGACGGCGTCGTCCAGCAGCAGTACCCGACGGCGGCCGTCGAGCGCCTCGCGGAAGGAGGCCGTCAGATCGTCCTCGGCGGCCCCCGCGGGGACCGGCAGCCCCAGTTCGGCGAGGAGTTCGCGGGCTGTCCGCCCCACCGGCACCGGAGTGCCGTCGGGCTCGGCGAGCCGGGCGCGCAGCACCCCGTCCGGGTAGCGGTCGGCGATCTGCCGGACGAGTTCCCCGGCGAGCGCGGACCGGCCGGAGCCGGGCTTCCCCGCGATGAGCAGGACGCGGGCGCGGGGCGCCTTCTTCCCGGCCAGGGTGTCGAGACCGGCGCGCTCGATGTCGGCGCGCAGCTCCTTCAACTCCCGTGTGCGGCCCAGGAATCCGCTGTCCTGCGACGAGTGTCCCGACAGCCGAACGCCGTCCGTGTCCACCGCCTGATCCGTCACGGGCCACACTCCCGTCCCACCGCACGCGCAGCACCCGCCGGGCTCCGGTCCAGAGGCCCCGGCCCTCTCGCGAGGAGCCTAGTTCACGCTCTGCGACGATCCCGGCGGAGCGCGGCGGACACGTCCCCCGATCGGATCAGGCGATGGTCACACCAGCCCCCGGGGCCGACTCCCGGCCAAGGGCCCCGACCGCCCGCTCAAGCGGCCGGTGCCGCGGTCCTCACCGTCCACCCGTCCCCGGAGGGCAGGCGCAGGCGGGCCCGCCCTCCCGCACGGGGCCGATCCCGCACAGGCGCCGGGCCCGGCCACGTCACAGCCCCGGCCGCGCCTCCCTTCCGGATCGTGCCGGGCCGTTGCGGCGAGGGGCGGGCCTGACACCTCGGGCGTGTGGGACCGATCGGCGTTCGTGGCCGGTGGACTGGTCGCCCGGTGACGTGACGATCCGTCGTCCACCCGGGACGGCTGTCCGGGGGACAGCTGGCCCCGAGATCTGGCGCCCATGAGGTGTGGACCTGCATCCACGGGCCGTGGGTCCGGCACCCACGGGGGTCGGGGGTCCAGCGCCCACGGGGGTCGGGCGTCCGGCACCCACGGCGGTCGGGGGACCTGCATCCACGGGGGTCGGGGACCCGCATCCGCCAGGCCGCGGGTCCGCACCCACAGAGCCGCGGGTCCGGTCGACCGGGAGGGCTGGGACGGCTCCATGAGGGAGGGGCGACCTCCGTACGACCGATGCCCCGCCCCTCCCGGGCGCGCGGCCCACATGTCCCGACCACCCGCTGCCGCTCGCGACCACCAGCGACCGCCCCCGGCCACCCCCAGCCACCCCCAGCCACCCCGGCCACCCCCCGCGAGCGCCGCGTCCCACGCCCCGGCCGCCGCCTCACCGGTGGTACGGGGCCCGCCTCACGGGCGGTACGGGCCCTGCCTCACGCCTCGAACGGGCGGGCCGGCCATGGTGCCTCCGCCGGGCGCAGGGTGCCCAGTCCGGACCCGGCGCGGGCGGCGACCAGGGACAGGACGCCGACGACCAGGCAGTTGTTGTGCAGTTCTCCGGCGAGGACACCGCGGACCAGTTCCTCGACCGGCACCCGGGCCAGTTCCAGATCCAGTTCCTCGTGCTCGGCCGCAAAGCGCTCGCCCTCGACCTCGGACAGGCCCCGCGCCAGGAAGATCCGTACGGCCTCGTCGCAGCCGCCCGCCGTGGTGTAGACGTCGGTCAGCACCCGCCAGTCCTCGGCCTTGACGTGCGCCTCCTCGTACAGCTCGCGCTGGGCGGCGTGCAGCGGGTTCTCGCCGGGGACGTCGAGCAGCCCGGCCGGGATCTCCCAGAGCTTCTGGCGCACGGGGTGCCGGTACTGGCGCAGCACCAGCACCCGGCCCGCCTCGTCCAGGGCGAGGACCGCGACCGAACCCGGGTGGACCTGGTAGTCGCGGCGGACCACGGTCCCGTCGGGCATGACCACCTCGTCGGTGCGCACGGAGGTCTTGTTGCCCACGAAGGGGGTCTCCGTCGCGCGGATCTCCCACTCCTCGGGGGTGTCCTTGATCGTCATGCCCTGCCCTTCCACCTGCCTAAAGGAAAACCGGGGTGCGCACCCTCGAAGATCCTTGAGGGAGACGCACCCCGGCAACCGTACAACCGGTGTGTTACTCGGAACCGCCCGCCGCGTCGGCCCCCGCCGCGTTCTGCCGGCGCTCCACGGCCGCCTTGACCAGCCCGGCGAACAGGGGGTGCGGGCGGGTCGGGCGCGAGCGCAGCTCCGGGTGGGCCTGGGTGGCCACCAGGTAGGGGTGGACGTCGCGCGGGTACTCGACGTACTCGACGAGCTTGTTGTCCGGCGAGGTGCCCGAGAAGAGGATCCCGGCCTTCTTCTCCAGCTCGCCGCGGTAGGCGTTGTTCACCTCGTAGCGGTGCCGGTGGCGCTCCTCCACGTACTCCTTGCCGTCGTAGACCTCACGCACGATCGAGCCCTCGGCCAGCTTCGCCGGGTACATGCCCAGTCGCATGGTGCCGCCCATGTCGCCCTCGCCGGCGACGATGTCGAGCTGCTCGGCCATGGTGGAGATCACCGGGTGGGAGGTGGCCGGGTCGAACTCGGTGGAGTTGGCGTCGGTGATGCCGGCCAGGTTGCGCGCGGCCTCGATCACGATGCACTGCAGGCCCAGGCAGAGCCCGAGCAGCGGGATCCGGTGTTCGCGGGCGTACTGGATGGCACCGACCTTGCCGGACACCCCACGGTCGCCGAAGCCGCCGGGGATGCAGATGGCGTCGGCGTCGGAGAGCTGCTCGGCGGCGCCGGCCGGGGTCTTGCAGTCGTCGGAGGTGACCCACTTGATCTTGACGCGGGTCCGGTTGGCGAAGCCGCCCGCGCGCAGCGCCTCGGTGACGGAGAGATAGGCGTCGGGCAGGTCGATGTACTTGCCGACCAGCGCGAGGGTGATCTCGTGGCTCGGACGGTGGACCCGGTCCAGGAGATCGTCCCAGGTCGTCCAGTCCACATCGCGGAACGGCAGGTCCAGCCGGCGCACGGCGTAGGCGTCCAGGCCCTCGGAGTGCACGGTCTTCGGGATGTCGTAGATCGACGGGGCGTCGGGGCAGGCCACCACGGCGTCCTCGTCCACGTCGCACATCAGCGAGATCTTGCGCTTGATGGCGGTCGGGACCTCGCGGTCGCAGCGCAGCACGATGGCGTCCGGCTGGATGCCGATGTTGCGCAGGGCGGCGACCGAGTGCTGGGTCGGCTTGGTCTTCAGCTCGCCCGAGGGGCCGATGTAGGGCAGCAGCGAGATGTGGACGACGAAGACGTTGTCGCGGCCGACCTCGTGCCGGACCTGGCGGACGGTCTCCAGGAACGGCAGCGACTCGATGTCGCCGACGGTGCCGCCGACCTCGGTGATGACCACGTCGACCTCGTCGGTGGCCATCCGGCGGATGCGGTTCTTGATCTCGTTGGTGATGTGCGGGATGACCTGGACGGTGTCGCCCAGGTACTCGCCGCGGCGCTCCTTGGCGATCACCGTCGAGTAGACCTGGCCGGTGGTGACGTTGGCGGAGCCGTCGAGGTCGCGGTCGAGAAAACGCTCGTAGTGACCGATGTCCAGGTCGGCCTCGGTACCGTCGTTGGTGACGAACACCTCACCGTGCTGGAAGGGGTTCATCGTGCCGGGGTCGACGTTGATGTACGGGTCGAGCTTCTGCATCACCACGCGCAGGCCGCGGGCCTTGAGCAGCATGCCCAGGCTGGAGGCCGTCAGGCCCTTGCCGAGCGAGGAGGCGACACCCCCGGTGACGAAGATGTGCTTGGTCGTCGTGGTTTTCGGCGGCATGGCCAAGAGGGGGCTCCCGTGGTCGCGGTCTGGGGGTGCGTGGGGCGGCCGGACCGGGTTCCGTACGGGATTCCGTATCGGTTTCCGGGGGGCGCCGTCGCTGCGGTTCGGGGGTTTTGCTCCCACCGGTCCACGGGCTACCAGGGTATCAGCGCCTCGGAGCCCCGACTCCCGGCCACGCTTCGCACACACGCGGGCACACATCCGCGATATTTCCGCCATATATCCGCATGTCTTACCGGTCCCTCACCGATCGCTCACCCGATCGGCTCACCCACGTTGTCCGGAGCGGCACGCAGATCATCTACGTGCGTCGTATCCTGCTCGGACACTCGCTGCCGAGCCCGCCGGAAACAAAGGCACCACCCCCGCCCGTCACCGCCGGAACAACGAGAGCTCGTCAGTTCGTTGAGCAGCATTTGTCGTTTTGCCACACCGCTGATCGACTACGTTGCTGAACAGCTCAACGACGCATGACACACACCCTTGACCGCACTAGCGACAGCCCCTTTTCGGGGTGACGTGGCCGTTCGACTGGAGTTGCACGTGGCCGGGCGCATCGAAGACTACGCACTCATCGGAGACATGCAGACCGCCGCACTGGTCTGCCGGGACGGCACGGTGGACTGGCTGTGCCTGCCCCGCTTCGACTCGCACGCCGTCTTCGCCGGCCTGCTGGGCACCGAGGATCACGGGTTCTGGCGGATCGGCCCGGCCCACCCGGAGGGCGGTGAGCCGCCGACGGCGAACCGCAGAAGCTATCGCGGGGACTCACTGATCCTGGAGTCCGAGTGGGACACCCCGCGCGGCACGGTCCGGGTGACCGATTTCATGCCGCCGCGCGACGGCGCCCCGCAGCTCATCCGCATCGTGGAGGGCGTCTCCGGCCGGGTGCCGATGCGCTCGGCCCTGCGGATGCGTTTCTCCTACGGCCGGGTCGTGCCGTGGGTGCACAAGCACGAGGGGCGCACGGTCGCCGTCGCCGGACCCGACTCGGTGTGGTTCGACACCGCCGTCGAGACCTACGGCAAGGCGCTGACCACGT
Source organism: Streptomyces sp. NPDC091377 (assembly GCF_044757045.1). Taxonomy (NCBI): domain Bacteria; kingdom Bacillati; phylum Actinomycetota; class Actinomycetes; order Kitasatosporales; family Streptomycetaceae; genus Streptomyces; species Streptomyces sp. NPDC091377. The sequence goes on from NZ_JBIVUE010000010.1 coordinate 275,035, forward strand.
ACTCCGACTTCACGGTCTCCCCCGGTGAGCGGATCGCCTTCACCATCTCCTGGGAGCCCTCGCACAAGGAGCCGCCCGCGCTGCCCGAGCCCGAGCAGTCGCTGACCGCGACCGAGGACTTCTGGCGGGAGTGGGTCGAGCACTGTACGTACCACGGCCCCTACCGCGAGGCGGTGGTCCGCTCCCTGATCACCCTGAAGGCCCTCACCTACGCCCCCACCGGCGGCATCGTCGCCGCGCCCACCACCTCCCTGCCGGAGGAGATCGGCGGCGTCCGCAACTGGGACTACCGCTACACCTGGCTGCGCGACGCCGCCATCACCCTCTCCTCCCTGCTGCGCACCGGCTACCGCGAGGAGGCCCGCGCCTGGCGTGAGTGGCTGCTGCGCGCGGTCGCCGGCGACCCGGAGAACCTCCAGATCATGTACGGCATCGCCGGTGAGCGGGAGCTGGGCGAGGCGGAGCTGGACTGGCTGCCGGGCTACGAGAACTCCGCCCCGGTCCGGGTCGGCAACGGCGCCGCCCACCAGCTCCAGCTCGATGTCTACGGCGAGGTCACCGAGGCGCTCCACCTCGGCCATATGACCGGTCTGGCCCGCAGCGACTACGCCTCCCTCCTCCAGCTCAAGCTCATCCGCTATCTGGAGGACCACTGGATGGAGCCCGACGAGGGCATCTGGGAGGTGCGCGGCCCGCGCCGCCACTTCGTGCACTCCAAGGTGATGGCCTGGGTCGCGGTGGACCGCACCATCAAGCTGATCGAGTCCGGGGACGCGGACGGCCCGCTGGACCGCTGGCGCGACATGCGCGACGACATCCACCGGGACGTGTGCGAGAAGGGCTACGACAAGGAACGCAACACCTTCACCCAGTCCTACGGCTCCAAGGAACTGGACGCCTCACTGCTGCTGATCCCGCAGATGGGCTTCCTGCCGCCGGACGACAAGCGGGTCATCGGCACCATCGAGGCGATCCAGCGGGAGCTGTCCACACCGGACGGCTTCATCCTGCGCTACCCCACCGAGGGTGAGGAGGCGGGCGTGGACGGCCTGCCCGGCGACGAGGGCGCGTTCCTCGCCTGCTCGTTCTGGATGGCCGACGACCTGGCGATGATCGGCCGGGTGGACGAGGCGCGCAGGCTCTTCGAGAAGCTCCTCGCCCTCCGCAACGACCTGGGCCTGCTGGCCGAGGAGTGGGACCCGCGCCGCCAGCGCCAGGTCGGCAACTTCCCCCAGGCGTTCAGCCATGTCCCCCTGATCGACACGGCCCTGCGGCTGACGGCGTCGGGGGCGTACGGGGGCTGAGGCCCTCACCCGGGCCCCACCACAGGGGCCCTCATCCGGGGGCCCTCACCACGGGGCCCTCACCCGGGGCCCCACCACGGGGGCTCTCACCCGGGTGCCCTCACCGTCCGTCACGGGCCGCGCGGCGGACGGTCCTCGGCCGGTACTCGACCAGGGTGAGCGCGAGGGCCACATACCGTTCGATCAGTTCCTCGGTGCCGACCGGACCGACCGGGCCGTCCGGACCGTCTGCGCCGACCCGCCCGTCCGGGCCGACCCGCCCGTCCGGCCGGTACCAGTCGGCGATGGCGTCGCACATGGCGATGACGGCCCGGCGGGCGTCGTCGGGGTACGGCGTGAGGAAGATCCCCTGCTCGACCCCGCGCTCGACCACCTCGCGGAACTGCCGGGCACCGCGCGCCTCGCTCAGGCGGTACTGGGCCAGCCGCTCGGGCTCCAGACTGCGGCCCTCGGTGAGCACGATGCTGCTCTTGACCGGGTGCTCGGCACGGAACCGCACGGTGGCGGCGACCAGCGCCTCCAACTGCTCGGCGGGGTCGTCCCCGGTGGCCCCCAGCGCCAGGTCGCACGCGCCGAAGTACGCGTCGAGTCCGTCGTCGAGGATGGCGACCAGCAGATCCTGCTTGCCCTTGTAGTAGTAGTACATGGCCGACAGGCTGACCCCGGCGCGCTGGGCGATGTCACGGATCGAGGTGGCGTTGTAGCCCCGCTCGGAGAACTCCAGCCGGGCCGCCTCGATGATGGCCCGGTGGCCCGCGGGCCGCTCGGCCGCCGCTGCCTGAACTCCCATGGGGACCGCCCCGCCCTTCTGTCCCGCCGCCCCTACCGGCCCTGAACGGTCGTACAGCCAACCGGCGGCTCGGACATCCTAGCGGTCACCGGCTCGGTCAGGTTCCTTCTGGTTCCGCCTCGTTCCCGTCGACTTCGGCACTTTTCCCTCCGCGTACCGACGTCGGCCGTAGAGAGCAGACGATCGCACTTACCTAACGTTCGACAAGCATCATCCGATGATCCCCCGCTCACGCAGCCGGTCGATGTCCGGCCCGCCCAGGCCGAGCCCGGCCAGCACCGTGTCGGTGTCGTCACCGAGGTCGGGCGCGGGGGCCGGAGCGGCGGGCGGGGTGGCGGTGAAGCGGGGGGCGGGGGCCGGTTCGGGTCCGCCGCGCGGGCCGCGCCGATGGGTGCCGCGGGCCATGTTGTGCGGGTGCTCGACGGCCTCGGTGAGCGACAGCACGGGCGTCACACAGGCGTTCCGGCCGAGGAACAGGGAGGCCCATTCGTCCCGGGGGCGCCGGGCGAAGATCTCGGTGAGCCGGGTCCGCATCACGGGCCAGGTGGCGGGATCGCGCTGACGGGCGAAGTCCGGGTCGCCGGTGAGGCCGAGCACCCGCAGCAGCGCCGCGAAGAACTGGGGTTCCAGGGCGCCGACCGCGACATGGCCGCCGTCGGCGCAGCGGTAGACGCAGTAGAAGGGGGCGCCGCCGTCGACGATGTTGACCCCGGGCCGGTCCTGCCAGATGCCCTGGGAGAGGAACCCGTAGGTCATGGCGAGCAGCAGGGCGGTGCCGTCGGTCATGGCGGCGTCCACGACCTGCCCCTGTCCGGTGGCGCGGGCGTGCAGCAGGGCGCTGACCAGGCCGAGCGCGAGCAGCATGCCGCCGCCGCCGAAGTCGCCGACGAGGTTGATCGGGACGACCGGGTCGCCGCCGGGCGGGGCGATGGCGTGCAGGGCGCCGGCGAGGGCGATGTAGTTGATGTCGTGGCCGGGTTCCTGGGCGAGCGGTCCGTCCTGTCCCCAGCCCGTCATCCGGCCGTAGACGAGGGCCGGGTTGGCGGCGAGGGCCTCGTCAGGACCGAGGCCGAGGCGCTCGGCGGCGCCCGGCCGGAAGCCCTCGACCACGGCGTCGGCCCCGGCGAGGAGCCGGCGGACGAGGGCCGCGCCGTCCGGGTGCTTGAGATCGACGGTGACCGAGCGCCGCCCCCGCTGGAGCACCGGGAAGGGCGCGGGCTGCCCGGTGTGGGCGGGCCGGTCGATCCGGACCACCTCGGCACCGAGGTCGGCCAGCATCATGCAGCAGAACGGTCCGGGCCCGAGGCCCCCCAGTTCGACGACCCGCACGCCGGTGAGGGGCCCGCTCATCGGCCGTTCCGGCGGGAGGTCCCCCCGGCCCCCGCCCGGACGCCGGGGCGGCTGAACGTGACGGCGGTGGCGCCGTCGTGACGGAAGTCACGGAAGTCGGCGAGGACTGCGTCGACCATGAGTGCTCCTGGCGATACGGAAAGCGCGAACCGGTCCGACGGACGGCGACCACCATGTCTGTCGAACATTCGTTAAGTTACGAGGGCCGCTCGCCCTCTGTCCACTCCGCACCGCACAGAAGCCGGCCCCGCCGACGTCCAACGAACCGCCGCCGTACGGGTCACGAAAGGGCACCCGGCCCGGACCGCAGGTTACCCAGCGACCCCGCTGACCAGCACGTACGACACCCCGCGCCCCCGGGACCACCCGCTGCCCCGGCACCGGGTCCGCGCGCGCGAAGCCACGCGGGTAGCGTCCGCCTCATGGACAGCCGTACGGACCCTCGATTCGACAGCCACGGTGCCGGGATCACCGTGCAGCGGGCGCTGGAGCTGCCCGGACTGCGCAGCGGCCTCCCGGAGGTGCTGGCGGGCGCCGACCGGTTGCAGCGCACCGTGCGCTGGGTGCACGCGGGCGAGGTGCCCCACATCGCCTCCCTGCTCAAGGGCGGCGAACTCCTGCTGACCACCGGCTACGGCCTCGGCACCCGCCCCGCCGAACAGCGCACGTTCGTCCGCACCCTGGCCGAGCGCGGCATCGCGGCCCTGGTGGTGGAGCTGGGTCCGCGGTTCACCCGGCTGCCCGCCACCCTCGTGGAGACGGCCCGCACCGCCGGTCTCCCCCTGGTCCAGCTCCACCGCGAAGTGCCCTTCGTGACGGTGACCGAGGAGATCCACACGGAGATCGTCAACGGCCACTTCGCCCTGCTCCAACGGGCCGAGGAAGTGGTGCGCCGCTGCACGGAGGCGCTGCTCGGCGGCGGCGGGATCCCCCAGGTGCTGTCCATCCTGGCCGACTTCAGCGGCAACCCGGTCTTCCTGGAGACCCCCGAGGGCCTTCTCCTGTACGCCGCCGGCTCCGGCCCCGAGGGCGCCGAACCCCTCCAGGTGTGGGAGGGGCTGCGCGGCCGGCACGTCGAGCACGCCGCCCCGCCGGCCGGCTCGGTCCTGGTCGAGGTGCCGGGCGGCGGTCCGGGCACCGGCTCGGTCCGCGCCCGTCTGGTCCTGCTCCCGGTGCGCGGCCCGCTGGCCCCGGTCCACCGGATCGCCGTCGAACGGGCCGCCGAGATCCTCGCCGTCGTCCTGATGCAGGCTCGTCAGGAGGAGGAACTGGCCGCGCGCGGTCGCGGCGACTTCCTCACCGACCTCGCCGAGGGCCGGATCACCGCCGAGGACGCCCCCGGCCAGGCGCGGGTCCTCGGCTTCAAGCCGGGTGCCGGTCCACTGCTGCCCGTCGTGATGCGGCTGGGCGACCCGATCACCACCGGCGGCGGCTGGGCCCTGCTGGCCCGGGCGGTCGCCGAGGAACTCGCCGCGGTCGGCGTGCCGGCCCTGCTGGGCGTACGTCCCGTCGAGGGCCGTGTCCCGCTGCTGCTGGGCCTGCGCTCGGAGTCGGAGCGCGCGGCCGTCGCCGACCGGGTCGCGGCGGCCCTGCGGGCCGGGGTGGAGCGGGCCGGGATGCAACGCCCCGGGGCCCGGCCCCCGGTGGTGGTGGTCGGCGTGGCGGGCGGCTGGGCCGCGGCCTCGGCGGGGCTGCGGCACGCGGCCGAGACGGCGACGGCGGCCCAGGGCCTGACCGACCGGCCGTGGTACGACGCCCGCCGCCTGGACATCGACCTGCTGCTGTGGCGGCTGCGCGACCATCCCGACCTCGCCGCGTTCGTGGACCGCGCCATCGGCCCGATCCGCGACCACGACCGCCGCTCCAAGCCGCCGCTGCTGCCCACCCTGGAGACCTATCTGGCCCACGCGGGCCGCAAGGCGGAGACCGCCCGCGAACTCCACCTCAACCGCCAGACCCTCTACAACCGCCTGGCCCGGATCGGCGAACTCCTCGGCACGGACCTGGACGACCCCCAGACGGTGCTGGCCCTCAGCCTGGCCCTGCGGGCCCGGCGCCATGTGGACTGACCCTCAGACCAGCGCCCAGGGCTTGGTCAGCTCGTCGTACACACTCAGCACCTGGGCCACCGTCTCGTCCTCGGTCGGCCAGCCGGCGGCCTGCCGCGACCCCTTGCCCCGCAGCTCCTCCTGCCGCACCGGATCGTCCAGCAGCCGTACGACCGCCCCGGCCAGGGCGTGCGCGTCGCCGTAGGGGACGAGTTCGGCCGCGTCGCCGACGAGTTCGGGGATACCGCCGACGGCCGAGGCGACCAGCGGCACCCGCGCGTGGAGCGCCTCCTGCGCCAGCACCGAGCGCGACTCCCACCGGCTGGGCAGCAGCACGACATCGGCGGCGGCCAGCAGCTCCGCGACGTCGTCGCGCCGCCCCAGCAGCCGTACCGGCAGTTCCTCGTCCTCGATGCGGCGCTGCAACTCGCCCCGCAGCGCCCCCTCGCCCGCGACGGCGACCAGCGGCGCCGGGTCGCGCAGCCGCCAGGCGCGGGCGGCGTCGAGCAGGACGTCGTAGCCCCGGTGCGCCTCCAGCGAGCCGACGGTGAGCAGCAACGGGCGTCCGGTCGCGCCGAGTTCCGCGCGCGCCTTGGCCCGGTCGGGCTCGTCGCGCGGACGCACCCGGACGCCGGGCAGCGCGACGGGCGCGAGCCGGGCGTCCCGCGCGCCGCGGTGCCGGGCGCGGTCCACGAGGTCGGAGGTGGTGCCGAGGACCACGGCCGCCGCCCGCGCCACCCGGCGCTCCAGCAGCCGCAGCACACGCCCGCGGGCCCCGTCGGCGTGCGCGCGGTCGTGCCAGGTGACGACCAGCGGTACGGATCGCCCGCCGAGCGCCAGCGCGGCGCGGACGGCGGCGTGCAGCCCATGGGCGTGCACCAGGTCGGCGTCCGCGCAGGCCGCCCGGAGCGCGGCCACGGAGGCGGGGTCGCCGCTGCGGGGCACCCGGGCGTGGTCGGCGCCGGTCCCGGTGAAGTCGTAGGCGTGTTCGGCCTCGACGGGGGCGCACACCGTGACCCGTACGCCCCGGGCGACGAGCCCCGCGGCCAGCGAGCGCACATGGGCGCTGCTGCCGGCATGGCCGCCGCCGAGCACCTGCACGGTGCGCAGTGTCGACCTGCCGTGCGATGCGTGGCTGCTCACGGGGGTCACGTGGCCGGGCTCCTGGTTCGGCTTCGAACGGTCACGAAGAAACGTACAGAAGGATCGGGCGCGGGGGGTGTACCGCGCGGTCGCTTCCGCGTACCCGTCCAAGAATGCCAGGACGTACGCCCGTTCCCGCAACGCCCGAGGTCACGGCCGGTCGCCACCCGCTGCCCGAAATCGCTCACACGGGTGACCCGGCCGGCGCGCCCGCCCGCTCCCCGTACCCGGCCGCGGCGACCACGGCGGCGGCGTGCGCGACCAGCCCGGCCCGTCCGTTCGCGGCGGCGACCGCCACCCCGAGGGCCGCGCCCAGCGCGTGCGCGCCGGTGTCCCCGAGCATGGTCCGCTCCCCGAGATCCCCGGGCAGTACGGCCGCCACGGCGCCCGTGGCCGTCGCGGCGACGGCGCCTCCGGGCCCCGGCCGCAGCATCCCCGGCAGCCCGAGCGCGAGCACCGCGCCGGCTGCCCGGCCGGGCCGTACGTCCACGAGGTTGACGCAGTGCGCGGCTCCGGCGATCACCACGGCCGCCAGCGCCTTGTCCACCGCCCGCTCCTTGAGCACCGCGCCCGTGACCAGCCCGGCGGCGGACACCCCGAGCAACTTCACGGCCCCGCTGGTGACCTCGCCGCGCCGCAGTGCGCCCAGATGCGCCCGGAAGCCGCGCCGCCCGTCCCCGGCGACATCGTCGTAGGCCCCGCACATCCCGGCCACCGCGACCGCGGCCCCGGCGACCGGGTGCACCCGCCCCACGCCCAGCGCGGCAGCCACCGCGACGGCAGGCCCGGTGCCCGGATCGACGCCTCGTCCGGCGTGGTTCACGCCCGTCCACCGCCCCCGCAGCGCCGGCGCCACGCCATGGGCGAGACCGGCGGAGAGCGCGAGGGCCCCGCCTCTGGAGACTGGAACGGATTCGAAAGAGTGAATCCTGGACACCCGGTTGACCATCGCCCCACCCTACGACCCACCCCACCCGCCCAACACACCAGCCGGGCCTGGGAAAAGGGCCCCTCGACGGCATTCTCGCTGAGCCACTTGAAGCCGCGGGCCTCTCTGGGCCCCCTTGGGGGCACCGGGTCCCACTGGGCCTCTGGGGCCCCAGCACCTCTGGGGCCTATTGGGGTCTCCGGGCCCTCCGGGCCCTCCGGGTCCCGCTGCGGTCTCCGGGTCCCATTGGGGCCTCCGGCACCTCTGGGGCCTCCGAGGCCCATTGGGGTCTCCGGGTCCCATTGGGGCCTCCGGCACCTCTGGGGGCCCACTGGGGTCTCCGGGGCCTCTGGGTCCCGCTGCGGTCTCCGGGTGCCACTGGGGCCACTGGGGCCTCCGAGGCCCATTGGGGTCTCCGGGGCCTCCGGGTCGCGCTGCGGTCTCCGGGTCCCATTGGGGCCTCCGGCACCTCTGGGGCCCATTGGGGTCTCCGGGTCCTCTGACACCTCTGGGGCCTCTGGCACCTCCGGGGCCTCCGGGGCCTCCGGGGCCTCCGGCCGACGAACCCGGCGCCCTCCCGGCCCCGCCCGGGCAGCCCAGGTCCCCCTGAACATCCGCCCGGCGCCCCGGAACCCTCAGGCCCCTCGCTCAAGTCCCACGGGCCCTGGGGCCTCGTAGAGCCCCGTCCGACGCGCCGGCCCCCGCTGACCCCCGCCCAACACCTCAGAAGCCCCGAAGCCTCCTAGCCCCCGCAGACCCCGTAGCCCCCGTAGGCCCCCGCCCCACCACCCCGAAGAGCCGCAGCCCCCGCCCGACGGCCCCAGAGCCCCCTGACCGCCCCCAGCCCCCCAGCCCTCCAGTCCAAGCCCCCAAGCCCCCAAGCCCCCAGGCCCCGGACGTCCCCTAGACCTCGCCCCGAGCCGTTGCCAGCAGTTCCTCGGCGTGGGCCCGGGCCGTCTGGGAGTCCTCCTGTCCGGCCAGCATCCGGGACAGCTCCCGGATCCGCTCCTCGCCCTCCAGGACCTTCACCCCGGAGCGCGTCACGGACCCGTCGTCCGTCTTCTCCACCAGCAACTGCCGGTCGGCGAACGCGGCGACCTGCGGCAGGTGGGTGACCACCACGACCTGCGCCGTCTTCGCGAGCCGCGCGAGGCGCCGCCCGATCTCGACCGCCGCCTTGCCGCCGACCCCGGCGTCCACCTCGTCGAAGAGATACGTCGGCACGGGATCCGTCCCCGCGAACACGACCTCCACGGCGAGCATCACCCGCGACAGCTCACCGCCGGAGGCGCCCTTGGCGATGGGCCGGGCCGGGGCGCCCGGATGCGGGGCGAGGAGCAGTTCGACCTCATCGGCACCGGACGGCCCGTACGCCACGGCCCGCCCCCCGACCAGGACACCCTCCGGGTCCTCGCTCTGCCGGATCTCGAACGACACCCGCGCGTGCGGCATGGCCAGCGAGGCCAGCTCGGCGGTCACCGCGGCGGCGAACCTCGCGGCCGTCTCCGTACGGGCATCCGTCAACGCCTGGGCCAGCTCACCGAGTTCCGCCCGCAGCGCGTCCCGTTCGGCGGTCAGCTCGCCGATCCGCTCGTCGTCGCCGTCGAGTTCCGTCAGCCGCGCGGCACTCCGCTCGCCCCAGGCCAGCACGGCCGCGATGTCGTCCCCGTACTTGCGGGTCAGCGCGCCCAGCGCGGCCCGCCGCTCCTCCACCGCCGCCAGCCGCAGCGGATCGGCGTCCAGGTCGTCGGCGTACCCGGCGAGTTCCCCCGCCACATCGCCCAGCAGGATCCCGATCTCCCCGATCCGGTCGGCCAGCGCCGCCAGCGCCGGATCGTGCGAGCGGACCGTCTCCAGCGCCCGGTGCGCGCCCGCGACCAGCGTCGAGGCGTCGACGCCCTCGGGGTCCTCGGGGTTGCCCGCCAGCGCGGCGTGCGCGATCGTCGCGGCGGACGCCAGCGCCTCGGCGTGTCCGAGCCGCTCGGCCTCCTCGGACAGCTCGACGTCCTCACCGGCCCGCGGTTCGACCCCGGCGATCTCGTCCAGCCCGTAGCGCAGCATGTCGGCCTCCTGGGCCCGCTCGCGCGCGAGGGTGGTGATCTGCTCCAGCTCGGTGACGACCGCCCGCACCCGCCGGTACGCCTCGCCGTACTTCGCGAGCGGCACAGCGACGGCGTCCCCGGCGTACCGGTCGAGCGCCTGCCGCTGCCGGGACTGCTTCAGCAGCCCCTGCTGATCGGTCTGCCCGTGGACGGCGACCAGCTCGTCCGACAGCTCGGACAGCATTCCCACCGGCACCGACCGTCCGCCGACATGCGCCCGGGAGCGGCCCTCGGCCGAAACGGTACGGCTGATCAGCAGCGCCCCGTCGTCCAGCTCGGCCCCCGCCTCCTCGGCCCGTACGGCGGCCGAGGCCCCCGCGGGCAGGGAGATCCGCCCCTCCACGACCGCCTTGTCGGCGCCGATCCGCACCAGCGCCGGATCGGCCCGTCCCCCGAGCAGCAGCCCGAGGCTGGTGACCACCATCGTCTTGCCCGCGCCCGTCTCACCGGTGACAGCGGTGAACCCCGGCGACAGCTCGACAACGGCGTCGTCAATCACGCCGAGCGACCGTATCCGCATCTCCTCCAACACGGACACGACCTTACGAGGTGATGATGGTGAAGTGCGACGGCCCCTGCCCTTGTGATGTGAAGACCCAGGTGACACAGGCCCGCCGCCGCCGAGCATCACCCACCCGAGTGGCACCGCCGAAGGATCGGGCGGCCCTCGACACCGGCACCCTCACTCACCCGGGGCGCGGGCGCCCGCCTCCCGACCGGCAGGTCAGTGCGGCGCTCCCCGCCACCCCGCCACCGGCAACGCGAACTTCGCCACCAGCCGATCCGTGAACGACGCGTGATGCAGCCGGGCCAACCGCACCGGCACCGCCCCCCGCCGCACCTCCACCCGGGCCCCCGCGGGCAACTCCACGGTCCGCCGCCCGTCGCACCACAGCACCCCCGGCGGGATGTGCGGCAGCACCTCCACCGCCAGCACGGAATCCGGCGACGTCACCAACGGCTTCGCGAACAGCGCGTGCGCGCTGATCGGCACCATCAGCAGCGCCTCCACCTCCGGCCACACCACCGGCCCCCCGGCGGAGAACGCGTACGCCGTCGATCCGGTGGGTGTGGACAGCACGATCCCGTCGCACCCGAACCCCGTCACCGGCCGCCCGTCGATCTCCAGCACCACCTCCAGGAGCTTCTCGGCGGTGGCCTTCTGCACCGCCGCCTCGTTCAGCGCCCAGTCGGTGTGCACGATGTCCCCGTTGCTGTGCACGACGACATCGACCGTCATCCGCTCCTCGACCTCGTACGCCCGGGACACCACCCGGTCCACGACCTTGTCGAGATCGTCCCGCTCGGCCTCGGCGAGAAACCCGACCCGCCCCAGATTGACGCCCAGCATCGGCACCCCGGACGCCCGGGCGAACTCCGCGCCCCGCAACAGCGTCCCGTCGCCGCCGAGCACGATCAGCAGCTCGCACCCGTCCAGGCACTGCGGGGTGGCCTCCCCGACCAGCTGCACCTCGTCGGGGAGCGGCAGATCCCGCGCCTCGTGCTCCAGCACCCGCACCCCGATACCGGAGCGCAGCAGCCCCTTCACCACCAGCTCGGCGCTGCGGATCGCTGCCGGACGCCCGGTGTGGGCGAGCAGGAAAACCGTACGGGATCCGTCACGAGCGCCGTCACAAGATGGGTTCGATGTCAACGCGGCCCCTCCGCCACTGCACGGTCAACGTCGGCCGGGTCCAGTTCCGGAGCCCCGGCCCGCAGCCACAGAAAGTATTCGACATTCCCCGAGGGTCCGGGCAGTGGACTTGCGGTCACTCCCCTGACTCCCAGGCCCAGCTCCCACGCCTTCGCGGCCACCGCGCGCACCGCTTCGGCGCGCAGCTCCGGACTGCGCACCACCCCGCCGCTGCCCAGCCGCTCCTTGCCCACCTCGAACTGCGGCTTGACCATCATCACCAGATCGGCCCCGGTCCGTACACACCGCACCAGCGCGGGCAGCACCAGTGCGAGCGGGATGAAGGACAGATCCCCCACCACCAGATCCACCGGCTCCCCGTCGATCGCGTCGAGTGTCAACTCCCGTACGTTCGTACGGTCCTTGACGGTGACGCGTTCATCGCTCTGGAGACTCCACGCGAGTTGGCCGTAGCCCACGTCCACGGCGACGACCCGCGCGGCGCCCGCGCGCAGCAGCACATCGGTGAATCCGCCGGTCGAGGCGCCCGCGTCCAGCGCCCGCCGCCCTTCGACCACCAGCCCCGCGGGCACGAAGGCGGCCAGCGCCCCGGCGAGCTTGTGCCCGCCCCGCGACACGTAGTCGGGGTCCTGGTCGTCGGCGGAGACCACGATCGCCGCCGCCGTCTCCACCTGCGTGGCGGGTTTGGTCGCGACGGTCCTCCCGACGCTCACCCGCCCGGCGGCGATCAGCTGGCTGGCGTGCTCGCGCGAGCGCGCGAGCTTGCGGCGGACCAGTTCCGCGTCCAGACGGCGGCGTGCGACTCCTGCCACGGTGCGTTCAGCTCCTGCTCTGGTGGTACGAGGCCGGGGGCGCCGGAGGTCCCGGGCGGGCGTCGAGCGCGGTCAGCGCGTCACGCAGCCCCCGGTGCACATCCTCGTACACCTCCACATGCCCGTCCGTGGCGAGGTGGTCGGCATCGGCCAGCCGCTCCAGCAGGGCATCGACCTCGGCGTCACCGGTGGCGGCCCGGGCCACCTGGAGGGCGGCGGGAGCGGCGGGCTCATACGCGACCCGGAACTCGTCCGCGCCCCCGTCCGCCTCCTGCGCCTCCTGCGCCCCCTGCGACTCCTCCGGCTGCCCCGGCTGCCCCACTTCCGGTTCTTCCGGCCGCTCTTCCCGCTCTTCCTGCTCTTCCCGCTCTTCCTGCGTCTCCAGGAACCGTGCCCACGGGTCGGCCCCGGCTGTCCCCGGCAGTGCGTCGCTCATGCCCCGACGCTACCGCGTGACCCTGCGGTACCGTCGGTCCGATGGCGACGATCGAGGAGTGCCGCAGCGCACTCGAACGGCTCTCGGCCGGTCTGCGGGGCGCCGAGGGCGATGTCCGCGCGGCGACCTCCCTGGACCGCTCGGTGAGCTGCCACATCACCGACCTGGACGTCACCTTCGTGGGCCGCATGGCGGACGGCGGGATCACCGTGCACGACACGCTGGAGGGCCCGCCGCGCGAGAAGGCCCAGATCCGGCTCTCCATGACCGGCGACGACCTGGTGGCCCTGGTCGACGGCCGGCTGAACTTCGCCCACGCCTGGGGCTCGGGCCGGGTGAAACTGACCGCGGGCGTACGCGACCTGCTCCGGCTCAGGAAACTTCTGTAGCGACACCCTTACCGAGCCGCACAGCGTCGTCCGTACGCTCCACCGCGTCGGTACGCTCCACAGCGCCCGTACGATCCACAGCCCCCGCGCGCCCCTTCCGTGCCGCCGGCACCACCAGCGGGGTTCCCGTCTCCGGATCGTCGATGATCTGGCAGCGCAGTCCGAAGACCCGCTCGACCAGCTCGGCGGTCACGATGTCGTTCGGGGCGCCCTGCGCGATCACCTCACCGCCGCGCAGCGCGATCAGGTGCGTGGCGTACCGGGCGGCGTGGTTGAGATCGTGCAGCACCGCCACCAGCGTCCGCCCCTGCTCCTCGTGGAGTTCCGCGCAGAGGTCGAGCACATCGATCTGGTGCTGGATGTCGAGGAACGTCGTCGGCTCGTCCAGGAGCAGCAGCGGCGTCTGCTGGGCCAGCGCCATCGCGATCCACACCCGCTGGCGCTGCCCGCCGGACAGCTCGTCCACATACCGCTCGGCCAGCTCGGCGACCCCGGTCTGTGCCATCGACTCCTGTACGACCCGCTCGTCCTCGGCCGACCACTGGCGCAGCAGGCCCTGGTGCGGGTAGCGGCCCCGGCCGACCAGGTCGGCGACGGTGATCCCGTCCGGGGCGATCGACGACTGCGGCAGCAGACCCAGCGTCCGGGCGACCTTCTTCGCGGGCATCGACTGGATGACCTGCCCGTCCAGCAGCACCCGGCCCTCGCTCGGCTTGAGCATCCGCGACAGCGCCCGCAGCAGGGTCGACTTGCCGCACGCGTTCGGGCCGACGATCACCGTGAAGGAGTTGTCGGGTATCTCCACCGACAACTGCTCGGCGATGACGCGCTGGTCGTAGGCGAGAGTGACGTTCTCGGCGGACAGGCGGTTCACGGTACTCCTAGAGATCTTCGGATTCACAGCACTCATATCCGCCCCGCCCGCCGCTCGGTGACCAGCAGCCACAGCAGATAGCCGCCGCCCAGCACGCCGGTGACCACACCCACCGGCAGCTGATCGGCGCCGAACAGCCGCTGCGAGCACCAGTCGGCGGTGACCAGCAGGGCGGCGCCCATGCACAGCGACGGCAGCAGCTGGGGGCCCGGTGCCCGGGTGAGACGACGGGCGAGCTGGGGTGCGGTGAGCGCCACGAAGGCGACGGGACCGGCCGCCGCGGTGGCGGTGGCGGTCAGCAGCACGGCGGCCAGCATCAGCACCAGCCGCACCCGCTCCACCCGCACCCCGAGGGCGTACGACACATCGTCGCCCATCTCCATCAACCGCAGCCCGCGCCCGCCCGCGAGCACCAGCGGCACCAGGACCGCGCACAGCACGAGCAGCGGCCACACCTGCTCCCAGCCCCGCCCGTTGAGCGAGCCCGTCATCCAGACGACGGCCCGGGAGGCGTCCACGATGTCGGCCTTGGTGAGCAGATAGCCGTTGACGGCCGTGACGATCGCCGAGATGCCGATGCCGACCAGGACCAGCCGGTATCCGTGCACGCCCCGCTTCCAGGCGAGCAGATAGATGGCGGCACCGGTCGCCAGGCCACCCACCAGCGCCCCCACGGTGACCTGCTCGGCGCTCCCGGAGAGCAGCACGATCACGACCAGCGCGCCGGCCGTCGCGCCCTGCCCGAGACCGAGCACGTCCGGGCTGCCCAGCGGATTGCGGGAGATCGCCTGGAACAGCGCCCCGCTCAGCCCCAGCGCGGCCCCCACCAGCAGCCCGACCAGTACCCGCGGCAGCCGCAGTTCGTTGACGATGAACTCCTGCCCCGCGTCCCCCTGTCCGGCCAGCGTCCGCAGCACGTCCGCGGCCGGGAGCGGGAAGTCGCCGGTCCCGATCAGCAGCACACTCGCGGCCAGCGCCGTGAGCAGCAGCAGCACGACGACCGTCAGCGCGCGGACATCCACCCGCACCGACAGCCCACCCGGCGTCCGCACCACCCGCGGACCGCCCCGCGCCTTCTCCTGCCCGCCTTCCCCCATGCCTTCGCGCACGCGCTTGCCGACGGGCCCGCCCGCCGCGTCCACCGCGTCCACGGCGTCCGCTGCATCCACCGCATCCACCGCATCCACCGCATCCGCCGCGGTCCTCACCACTGGGCCGTCCTCCGCCGTCGTACGAGATGGATGAAGACCGGACCGCCCAGGATCGCCATGACGATGCCGACCTGCACCTCCGCGGGCCGCGCCACGACCCGGCCGATCACATCGGCACCGAGCAGCAGCACGGGCGACAGCACGGTGGCGTACGGCAGGATCCAGCGCATGTCGGGCCCGGTGAACGAGCGCACGACATGCGGCACCATCAGACCGACGAACACGATCGGACCGCAGGCGGCGGTGGCGGCCCCGCACAGCACGGTGGCGGCGAGCATCGCCAGCGCCCGGGTCCGGTTCAGATGGGCTCCCAGCGCCTTGGCCGTGTCGTCGCCCATCGCCATCGCGTTGAGCGGCCGGGCCAGCCCCAGCGCGAGCAGCGTGCCGCCCACGAGGAACGGCAGCACCTGGACGATGGTCTCCCCGGTCGCCGAGTTCAGCGAACCGACGGTCCAGAAGCGCATCTTGGCCAGCGCCGACTGATCCATGATCATCACGGCCTGGAGGTAGCCGTACAGCGCGGCACTGATCGCGGTGCCGGACAGCGCCAGCCGTACCGGGGTCGCCCCGCGGCTGCCGCCGAGGAACCACACCACCGCCCCCACCGCCGCCGCGCCCCCGAAGGCGAACCACACATACCCGGTCAGACCGGTGACCCCGAAGTAGGTGATGGCGGTGACGACCGCGGCGGACGCCCCGGCGTTGATCCCGAGCAGCCCCGGATCGGCCAGCGGATTGCGGGTGAGCGCCTGGAGCACGGCGCCGGACAGCCCGAGCGCCGCTCCCGCGAGCACCCCGAGCACGGTCCGCGACAACCGGTCGCCCACCACGACATCGGCGTACCGCCCCGAGTCCTGGAACAGTCCGTGCCAGACCTCGCCCAGCGACAGCGGTTTCGCGCCGACCGCGAGGCTCGCCAGGGCGACCAGTACCAGCACCACCACGGCGACCAGCAGCCCAAAGCCACGGATCGCCCGGCGGGTCGGCGGCGCGGAAACGGCTTCCGCTCGCGACAGGGGAGGGCTCTCGACCAGCACGAGGTTAGGTTAGCCTACCCTCGCATCGGCCTACGATCCTGTGCTCACCACCCCAACCGCGCCAGCGCCTTCCCCCCGTCCAGCCCGCACGTCCCGTCCCCGGCCGCCGTCCAGGCCGCGGCACACAGCGCCCGCAGCCCGTCGAGCGCCCCGCCGTCCCCGTCGAGTTCCAGCCGCCCCACACCGGCTCTCGCCGTCCATCCCCCGCACCGGAAGCCGTCCCCGCTCGCCGTCACCTCCGGCTGCCCGGTGAGCAGCCCCCGCAGATCGGCGTCCACATACGTCGGCCGGTGCCGCGGCGGCGCGGCGAGCAACTGGGCCCCGTCCGTCACCCCCGTGAGCACCAGCAGCGAGTCGACGTCCCCGTTGAACGCGCCCTCGATGTCCGTGTCGAGCCGGTCCCCCACCACCAGCGGCCTCTTCGCCCCGGTCCGCAGAATCGTCTCGCGGTGCATCGGCGGCAGCGGCTTGCCCGCCACCTGGGGCTCCGCGCCCGTGGCGATCCGCACCACCTCCACCGCCGCCCCGTTGCCCGGAGCGATCCCCCGCGCGCTGGGGATCGTCAGATCCGTGTTGGACGCGAACCACGGCACCCCCCGCGCCACGGCGTAAGCGGCCTCCGCGAACCGCCCCCACGCCAGGTCCGGCCCGCCGTACCCCTGCACCACCGCCACCGGCTCGTCGTCCGCCGACTCCACCGGCTCCAGGCCGCGCTCCCGGAGCGCCACCCGCAGCCCGTCCCCGCCGATCACCAGCACCCGCGACCCCGCGGGCACTTGCTCGGAGATCAGCCGCGCCACCGCCTGCGCCGAGGTGATCACCTCGTCCGCGTCCGTCGGTATGCCCAGCTCGGTCAGGTGCGCGGCCACCGCGTCCGGCGTCCGCAGCGCGTTGTTCGTGACATACGCCAGCCGCATCCCCCCGCCCCCGGCCACCGCGAGCGACTCGACGGCGTGCGTGATCGCCACACCCCCCGCGTACACCACCCCGTCGAGATCGAGCAGCGCCGTGTCGTACGCCGCACTCAGCGCCCGCTCACTGCTCCCGGGACCGGTCCTGACCCGCTGACTCATCCGCACCTCGCTCCTCGACCCCGCCGACCTCCGCCGGTCCGCACCACCGCGCACCGGCCTTCAGCGGCTTTCCCCCGATCATCCCCCATGCCACTGACACACGTACGATGCCGGGATGAACACAGCAGGTCACTCGGAAGCCACCGAGCGCCAGGGCCTGGAACTCACCCCGTTCCGCGGCCTCCGTTACGACCCCGACCGGGTCGGCAGCCTGGCCGCCGTGACGTCCCCTCCCTACGACGTCGTGGTCCGCCCCGACGGCCTGCACCACCTCCAGGCCGCCGACCCGCACAACATCGTCCGGCTGATCCTCCCCCAGGCCCCCACCCCCGAGGCCCGCAACGCCCAGGCCGCGGCCACCCTCACCCGCTGGCGCGCCGAGGGCATCCTCACCGCCGACCCCGAACCCGGTCTCTACGTCTACGAACAGCGCGACGGCGAGGGCCTGCTGCAACGCGGAGTCATCGGCACCCTGCGCGTCTCCGACCCGTCGGAACAGGTGGTCCTCCCCCACGAGGACGTCATGCCCCATCTGGTGGCCGACCGCGCCGACCTGATGCGCGCCACCTCCGCCAACCTGGAACCCCTGCTCCTCACCTACCGGGGCGACAGCACGACGACCACGGCCGGGGTCGTCGAACGCACGGCGGAGAAGCCCCCACTCCTGGCCACCACCACGGAGGACGGCTACCGGCACCGCCTCTGGTCGATCACCGACCCCACGGACCTCACCACCGTCACCACGGACCTGGCCCGCCACCAGGCCCTGATCGCCGACGGCCACCACCGCTGGGCCACCTACCGCCGACTGCGCGCGGAACACCCCTCACCGAGCCCCTGGGACCACGGCCTGGTCCTCCTGGTCGACACCGCCCGCTACCCCCTGCGGGTACGCGCCATCCACCGCCTCCTCCACCAGCTTCCCGTCCCGGACGCCCTCACCGCCCTCAAGGGCCGCTTCCGCGTCCGCCGACTGGACACCTCCCTCCCCCAGGCGCTGTCCGCCCTCGCCGAGGCCGCCGAGGAGAGCAACGCCTACCTCCTCGCCGGCGACGGCACCTTCCACCTGGTGGACCGCCCGGACCCGGACCTCCTCGCCCGTACGGTCCCCGCCGACCGCCCCGCCGCCTGGCGCACCCTGGACGCCACGGTCCTGCACGCCACCCTGCTCGACCACATCTGGCACCTCCCCGAGGACTCCCCCGCCCACATCGCCTACATCCACGACACGGCGGCGACGGTCGAGAAGGCGGAACAGGACGGCGGTACGGCCGTCCTGATGCACCCCGTCCGCGAGGAACTGGTCCGCGACCTCGCCCGCCAGGGCGTCACCATGCCCCGCAAGTCGACCTCCTTCGGCCCGAAACCGGCCTCCGGCCTGGTCCTGCGCGTCCTGGACCTCTGAACCGCCGGGCCCACAGTCCCCGGACATACGAAAGGGGCGGAACTCCAAGAGAGTCCCGCCCCTTTCTCACATCCCGTCAGGCACCCCGGAAGCCCTGATCAGCCCCGGTCCCGATCGTCATCCCCATCCTCGTCCCCGTCCTCGTCATCGACCTCGTCGTCATCGACCTCGACGGAGGCCGAAGAGGCTTCCGCCTCGTCCTCGTCCATCGCGTCGACGAACTCCACACCGTCCAGCTCGGCCAGCCGGTCCGAGGCATCGGTGCTGCCGTCGCGGTCCGCCTCGACGGCCTTCGCGAACCACTCCCGCGCCTCGTTCTTCCGCCCGGCCTCCAGCAGCGCGTCCGCGTAGGCGTACCGCAGTCGCGCGGTCCACGGCTGCACGGAGTTCGACGCCAGCTCAGGGCTCTGCAGGGTCACGATGGCCGCGTCGAGCTGGCCCATGTCCCGCCGGGCGCCGGCCGCGACGAGCCGCATCTCCACCTGCCCGGCCTTGTCGAGCTTCTGCACCTCCGGCGCCCCGGCCATGTCCAGTGCCTTCTCCGGCCGCCCGAGCCCCCGCTCGCAGTCAGCCATCACCGGCCACAGCTCCACGCCCCCGGTCATCCGCCGAGCGGCCCGGAACTCCGCGAGCGCCTCCCCGTACTTCTGACTGGCGTACGCCGCGAACCCGGCGGCCTCCCGTACGGCGGCGACCCGCGACGCCAGCCGCAACGCGACCCGCGAGTACCCGTAGGCACCTTCGGGGTCCTCGTCGATGAGCCGCGCCACCATCACCAGGTTCTTGGCGACATCCTCAGCGAGCGTCTTGGGCAGACTCTGAAGCTCCTGCCGTACGTCCTTGTCGATCTCCTCGCCGGTGACGTCCTCGGGGATCGGCAGCCGCTTGATCGGCTCACGGTCCCGATCGCGCTCGTCACGGAAGCGACCGCCGGCGCCCCCACGCCGGTCGTCCCGCCCCCGGAACCCACGGTCCCGGTCGTCCCGACGGTCGTCCCGCCCCCGGAACCCGCCGGGCCGCCCGCCCCGATCATCCCGCCGGGGCCCACGCGGCGCCGCCCCACGGTCGTCCCGCCCCCGGAAACCCCCACGGTCGTCACGCCGGTCATCACGCCGGTCGTCACGCCGGAACTCCGGCCGCTCACCGTCCCGCCGCTCACCCCGCCGATCGTCACGACGGTCATCGCGGCGGTCATCGCGGCGGTCGTCCCGCCGGAAGCCCCCACGATCGCGATCGTCACGCCGGAACCCACCGCGGTCGCCACCGCGCTCTTCGCTACGACGGTAGCCACCGCGATCGCCACCACCACGCTCGTCGTTACGGCGGTATCCGCCCCGGTCGTCATCACGCCGGAAGGCAGGGCGGTCACCACGGTCGTTACGGTCGTCACGCCGGAAGCCCGGACGGTCACCGCGATCGTTACGGTCATCGCGCCGGAAGCCAGGACGGTCACCACGGTCGTCACGCCGGAAGGCAGGGCGGTCACCACGGTCGTTACGCTCGTCACGCCGGAAAGCGGGACGGTCACCACGGTCGTTACGGTCATCGCGCCGGAAGGCAGGACGGTCACCGCGATCGTTACGGTCGTCACGCCGGAAACCGGGACGGTCCCCTCGGTCATCACGGCGGAACCCGCGCCGGTCACGGTCGTCATCCCGCCGCGGTCCTCGCGCACGGTCGTCCCGCTGCTGGTACGGCGGGCGGGAGCCCCGCTCCCCACCATCACGCCGATCGTCACGGCGGTCATCGCGACGGTCATCGCGACGGCCGTAGCCCCCGCGGTCGCCGGCGGGCCGCTCGCCACCCCGACTGCTGCCACTGTCCCGGCCGCTGTCCCGTCGGCTGTCACCAGCGCGCCGGAAACCGCCACGGTCGTTGTCACGGCGGAAGCCACCGCGGTCACCGCGGTCACCGCGCGCACCACTGTCCCGGCGCCGCTGGTCGCGCTCCGGTCGCTCGTCGGGAGAGTTGGTGGACATGGATGACTCCTGTCTTCGGTACACAAGCATTGTAAAAACAAAAGGACCCCTGGTCCCAGCTGAACGCTGGGACCAGGGGTCCTCCAAAGATTGTTCGGCGGCGTCCTACTCTCCCACAGGGTCCCCCCTGCAGTACCATCGGCGCTGTAAGGCTTAGCTTCCGGGTTCGAAATGTAACCGGGCGTTTCCCTCACGCTATAACCACCGAAACCCTATTGGTTTCGAGCGAACAAGCACACTTTTCAGTTGGATGTTCTGCTCTTACCGGCAACGGTCGTTGCCTCAGAACTAACACAGTGGACGCGAGCAACTGAGGACAAGCCCTCGGCCTATTAGTACCAGTCACCTCCACACCTTACGGCGCTTCCAGATCTGGCCTATCAAC
>NZ_JBIVUE010000011.1:0-138181 GCF_044757045.1 Streptomyces sp. NPDC091377
AGCAACGGCATCGCCTCCGACACCGTCACCAGCTCCCGCAACGGAGACCGCTCCAGCACCTCCACCACCTCCGGCACCAACGCACCCGCCAGCCGGGCCGCGACGGGCCGGGACGCGTCGCGCAGGGCGGTGACGGCGGACCGTACGGCGGTGCGCGCGGCGCCCCTCGGGACGCCCTTGGCGGCGCGTTCGTGGAGGCGGGCGCCCTCCTCCAGGACGAGGTCGGTGTCGATCCCGGCCGGGATCTTGATGCCGGCCTGGTGCCGCCAGGTGGCGATCGGATCGCTCCACGCCTCGACCGTGAAGGTGTACCGTCCGGGCAGCCCGGCGGTGACGGTGGCCCCCCAGCGGTCGGAGCCGGGGGCCAGTTCACGCATCGGTGTCCAGGGCCCCGGACGGCCGTCGGGGCCGGTCAGGACGGCGTTGGCGGCGACCGCGTCATGGCCCTCGCGGAAGACGGTGGCCGAGATCTCGAACGCCTCGCCCGTCACCGCCTTGGCGGGCCGCCGCCCCCGCTGGACGCAGGGGGCGACATCGAGGACGGGGATACGGCCGACGGTCGTGGGGGCCCCGGCCGCGGGCCGCGCCACCGAGTCGGCGGCGGGCTCCGCGGCGGCACGGGTGCGCGGGGTGGTGGGTCGGGGGAGGGTTTCCGTGCCCGGTGTCGGACGTACCGGGGTGTGGTGCTTGGCGGGCATCGCCGCTCCTGTCCGCGTCAACAAGGGTGGGCCGATGGCTGGATGAGGGTGGGTCGGCAGGAGGTGCCTGCGAGGGTCCCGCAGAAACCTTCCCACCGAGGTCGGGTGGGCAATCCGGCGCATTGACAACTACTCACGCGTATGGCCGCGCGCGGGACCGGCCCCGTCCTCGGTGAACGGGCCCGGTGCGGAACGGGCCGCCGCGGCCAGCGCGGCACCCGCAGAAGCTTGTTCGGCGAACCGAGGCCCCTACCGGACACCTTGCCTGAAACCGACCCCGTCACCAAAGGCTCGGCCATCGAAGCGGGTCAGGCTTTCGGATGTCCGGACAAGGACGGTCCCCGCGCTCCCGCCGGGTGCCGCGCGGGCGCCGTGCGGGCGCCGGCGTACCGGAACGCGGCGCTCTGGTGGCGCCGTCGACCGGGCCGCCGGATACCTGTACGGCGGCCCGCGCCGGGTCTGCGCCGTCCTCGGGGCGCCGCCCGCGCGGGCGGGGCGTCGGTCCTCACCGCCGTGGTGCACGCCACCGCGGAGAGGCCCCCCACCCGGCGCGGACGCCGCACACGCGTCCGTGCCATGGTCGTGGTTCCCCTCATCGACTACGTGGGCAGCCTCTCGTGCGGGCCCGGGCACCACAAGGTGGCCTCGGGTTCCGGAATCGGCCATATCGAGCAGGGAGCTACGGGGGAGACAGGGGAGCGGGATGCGCAGAACGAGGTGACCCGTCGACGGGGGTCCGCGGCCTTCGGCGCCGGTGGGTCGTGGCCTTCGGCGCCGGTTGAGGGTGGCCGCCGACGCCGGTGGGTCGTGGCTGTCGGCAGCCGGTGGGTTGCGGCGGTCGGCGCTGGTGGGTCGTGGCTGTCGGCCTCCGGTGGTTCGCGGCTTTGGCGCCGGTGGTTCGTCGCCGTCGGCCTCTGGTGGGTCGTGGCCTTTGGCGCCGGTGGTCCGTAGCCGTCAGCCCCCGGTGGTTCGCGGCCGTCGGCCCCGGGTGGCATGAGTCCGTTCGGACACCGGGAGCGTGGCCGTTCAGGCCGATTCGCGGACCCGGGGGCCGAGCGCCCACGAGCGCGCCCGCGCCGCCGGTACGGTTTCCACCGACGCCGACCGCGACCCGGTCCCGCCCGATCACCGATCCGCTCCGATCACCGACCCGCCCTGATCACCGGCCCACCCTGATCACTGGCCCACCTTGATAACCGATCCGCCCCGATCACCGGCCCGTCCTGATCACCGATCCCCGCCCTGATCACCGGCCCACTCCGATCACCCATCCGCCCCAATCCTCGATCCGTCCCCATCCCCGATCCGCCCTGATCACGGTCCTGCCCGATCACCGATCCGACCTGATGGTCGACCGGGCCTGATGGTCGACCGGACCCCAGGTCGACCGGACCTGATGGTCGGCCGCCCCCGATCACCGACCCGACCTGATGGTCGACCGGACCTGATGGTCGACCGGACCCGAGGTCGCCCCGACCCCATGGTCGACCCGACCCGTACCCCGATTCAGCCCGATCCGTAACGACCTCCATCGACGCCGACGCGACGAGCGGCGTCGTCCCGCGATGCGCCGAGGTGGAATGTGAAGGCGATCCGTCGATTCACCGTCCGACCCGTTCTCCCCGAACCCCTCCACCCCCTCAGCGACCTGGCGCGCAATCTGCGCTGGTCCTGGCATGCCGAGACCCGTGACCTCTTCCAGGCCGTCGACCCCGCGTGCTGGGCCGCCTGCGGCGACCCGGTGCGGCTGCTCGGCGACGTACCGGCCGGACGGCTGGCCGAGCTGGCCGGGGACGACCGGTTCCTGCGCCGGCTGACCGCCGCCGCCGACGATCTGCGCGACTACCTCTCCGGCGACCGCTGGTACCAGCGGCGGAGCCGGCAGGACGCGCTGCCCGCCGCCGTCGCCTACTTCTCGCCCGAGTTCGGGATCACCGCCGCCCTGCCGCAGTACTCCGGCGGGCTCGGCATCCTCGCCGGGGACCATCTCAAGGCCGCCAGCGACCTCGGCGTACCGCTGATCGGCGTCGGGCTGCTCTACCGGCACGGCTACTTCCGCCAGTCGCTCTCCCGCGACGGCTGGCAGCAGGAGCACTACCCCGTCCTCGACCCCCATGAGCTGCCGCTGGTCCGGATCGAGGAGCCCGACGGCACCCCCGCCCAGGTGATGCTCGCCCTGCCAGGCGCCCGATTCCTGCGCGCCCGGATCTGGCTGGCGCAGGTCGGCCGGGTCCCGCTGCTGCTCCTCGACTCCGACGTGGAGGAGAACGACCTCTCCGAACGCGGCGTCACCGACCGGCTCTACGGCGGTGGCAGCGAACACCGGCTGCTCCAGGAGATGCTGCTGGGCATAGGAGGGGTCCGGGCGGTCCGTACGTACTGCCGGCTGACCGGCCACCCCGAGCCCGAGGTGTTCCACACCAACGAGGGACACGCGGGGTTCCTCGGCCTGGAGCGGATCAACGAGCTGAGCGCCGGCGGCGGCCCGTCCGGCCTGGACTTCGACGCGGCCCTCGAAGCGGTGCGCGCCGGGACCGTCTTCACCACCCACACGCCCGTCCCGGCCGGGATCGACCGCTTCGACCGTGACCTGGTCGCCCGGCACTTCGGCCCGGCCGCCGAACTCCCGCGCATCGACGTCGGGCGGATCCTGCGGCTCGGCCGCGAGACCTACCCCGGCGGCGAGGCCCACCTGTTCAACATGGCCGTCATGGGGCTGCGGCTCGCCCAGCGCGCCAACGGGGTCTCGCTGCTGCACGGCGAGGTCAGCCGGGAGATGTTCGCCGGGCTGTGGCCGGGGTTCGACGCCGAGGAGGTGCCGATCACCTCCGTCACCAACGGGGTGCACGCGCCGACCTGGGTCGCCCCCGAGGTGCTCCGCCTGGAGGCCGGGCGGCAGGCCGACGCCGCGGACGCCGCGGACGCCGCAGACGACACAGGGGAGGGTGCTGAGCGCTGGGACGCCGCCGCCGGTCTCGCCGACCCGGACCTGTGGCAATTGCGCCGGACCCTGCGCGAGCGGCTGGTGTCCGAGGTGCGCGAGCGGCTGCGGGCCTCCTGGCGGCAGCGCGGGGCGGACACCGCCGAGCTGGGCTGGATCGACTCCGTGCTCGACCCCGACGTCCTGACCATCGGATTCGCGCGGCGCGTCCCCTCGTACAAGCGGCTGACGCTGATGCTCAGGGACCGGGAGCGGCTGACGGAGCTGCTGCTGCACCCCGAGCGGCCGGTGCAGATCGTGGTCGCGGGCAAGGCGCACCCCGCCGACGACAGCGGCAAGCGGCTGATCCAGGAGCTGGTGCGGTTCGCGGACGATCCGCGGGTGCGGCACCGGATCGTGTTCCTGCCCGACTACGGCATGGCGATGGCCCAGAAGCTCTACCCGGGCTGCGACATCTGGCTGAACAACCCGCTGCGCCCGCTGGAGGCGTGCGGCACCTCCGGGATGAAGGCGGCGCTCAACGGCTGCCTCAACCTCTCGGTGCTGGACGGCTGGTGGGACGAATGGTTCGAGCCGGACTTCGGCTGGGCGATCCCGACCGCCGACGCCGCCGCCCTGGACGTCGACCGGCGCGACGACATCGAGGCGGCGGCCCTCTACGACCTGCTGGAGCAGCGCGTCACGCCCCGCTTCTACGAGCGCGGGCAGCAGGGGCTGCCGGACCGCTGGATCGAGATGGTCCGCCGCACCCTGACCCGGCTCGGCCCCAAGGTGCTGGCGGGGCGGATGGTCCGGGAGTACGTGGAGCGGCTCTACGCCCCCGCCGCCGGCGCCCATCGCGCCCTGGACCCGGACGCGGCGCGGGAACTGGCCGCCTGGAAGGCCCGGCTGCACCGCGCGTGGCCCGGGGTGAGCGTCGACCATGTGGAGACCTCGGCGGCCCTGCCCGGCGCCGAACTCGGCACGGCGCTGGCGCTGCGGGTCCGGGTGGGCCTCGGTGACCTGGGCCCGGACGACGTGGTGGTCCAGGCGGTCTCCGGCCGGGTCGACTCCGAGGACCGGATCACCGGCGCCTCGGTCGTCCCCCTCAAGCCGGTCGCCGGCCCCGACACCGAGGGCCGCTGGTCCTACGAGGGTCCGCTCGCCCTGGACCGCACCGGCCCCTTCGGCTACACGGTCCGTGTCCTGCCCGCCCACCGGCTGCTCGCCTCCCCGGCCGAACCGGGGCTGGTGGCGGTGCCGTCGGAGGAACTGGTGGAGGGGGCGGGGGTGCTGATGCGGTAGGACCTGCCGTTGCGGAGAGGCCGGTGCCGGGTCCCGGTGGTCAGGCTCCGTCGAGGTCGGCGCAGAGGCGGCGCAGGGTGGCGCCGCAGCGGCGGGCGTAGGCGTGCTGGAGGCCGCGGGTGGCGGCGCCGCCGGCCTTGGCGTACCACTTGGCGGGGCGGCTGAAGGCGGTGACGGTCAGCCAGACCGTGCCGTCGCCGGTGCGGTCCACGACGAAGGACTCCTCGCCGCTCTCGGGGTGCCCCTGGAGGGTGCCGTAGGCCCAGCCGGAGCGGCGGGGTTCGTCCACCGTCCACACCACCCGGCAGGGTGCTCTTATCAGTCCGGCCAGGGTGACGGTGACGTCGACGTCGGGTGCGGCCCGTTCGGCTCCGGCGTCGATGCCGAACCCGGTCGCCCGGTGCATCTCCCAGCCGCCCACGGCCTCCGCCGCCCGCCGGAAGAGCGCCTGGCCCTCGCCGATCCGGGTGCGTACGTGCAGCCGGTGGAAGCCCGGCGGGCAGAAGCCGGGGTCGCGTGTCGCGCCGACATCCTCGTAGGTGAAGGACATGCGCCAAGAGTAGGGCGGCACCCGTGACCGGTGGGAATCACGGGTGCCGCCTGCGTGGGTTCTTTACAGGGATCCCGGAGGGCCCTGCGGGTTCTTTACGGGAAGGTCAGCTTCCAGCTGTTGATGTAGCCGGTGTCCTGGGCCGCGGTGTCCTGGACCCGGAGCTGCCAGGTGCCGTTGGCGGTCTCGGAGGAGGCGTTGACGGTGTAGGTCTCCTGGACGTTGTCCGCGGAGTCGCTGCCGCTGGCGTTCTTCAGCCGGTACGCGGTGCCGTCCGGGGCGACCAGGTCGATCACCAGGTCACCGCGCCAGGTGTGCACGATGTTCACCTCGACCGGAAGGGCGGCCGGGGCGTTGCCGGTGCGTCCGGTGACGGTGACGGCGGAGTTGACGGCCGCGCCGTTGTCGGGGATCGCCACGTCCGCGGTGTTCTCGAAGGCGGTGCCGCCGCCCGGGCCGCCGGGGCGGGTGCCGACCGCGACGGCCGCCCACGCGTCCTGGACCGCCTTGTACTCGGCGCTCGTGGTGCCGTACAGCTCACCGGCGACCGCGAGGGTGCCGGTGCGGGCGGCGGCGTAGTTGGTGGTGGTGGTGAACTTGGTGGTGAGCGCCTTGACCCAGATCTGCTCCGCCTTCGCGCGGCCGATACCGGTGACCGGCAGCCCGTCGGAGGTCGGCGAGTCGTAGCTGACGCCGTTGATCACCTTGGCGCCGCTGCCCTCGCTGAGCAGGTAGAAGAAGTGGTTGGCGGGGCCGGAGGAGTAGTGCACGTCGATCGAGCCGATACCGGAGTACCAGCTGTCCCGCGACGAGCCGTCCCTGCTCGGCTTGTCCATGTACCGCAGCGGGGTGCCGTTGCCGCGGATGTCGACCTTCTCGCCGATGAGGTAGTCGCCGACGTCGCTGGTGTTGTTGGCGTAGAACTCCACGGCCGTGCCGAGGATGTCGGAGGTCGCCTCGTTGAGACCGCCGGACTCACCGCTGTAGATGAGGCCCGCGGTGGCGGAGGTCAGCCCGTGGGTCATCTCGTGTCCGGCCACGTCGATCGACGTCAGCGGCTTGAGGTTGCCCGCGCCGTCGCCGTACGTCATGCAGAAGCAGCTGTCGGACCAGAACGCGTTGACGTAGTTGTTGCCGTAGTGGACCCGGGAGTAGGCGCCGACCCCGTCCCCGCGGATGCCGTTGCGGCCGTGCACGTTCTTGTAGTAGTCCCAGGTCAGCGCGGCCCCGTAGTGGGCGTCGGCGCCGGCCGTCTCGGTGTTGGAGGCGGTGCCGTTGCCCCAGTCGTCGTCGGCTCCGGAGAAGAGCGTGCCGGTGCCGGAGGTGCCCCGGTTCAGGTTGTACGTGCGGTGGTTGCCGCGCGCCCCGTCCGTGAGGCTGTACGTCGATCCGGACTGGGTGGTGGTCAGCGGGACGGTGCCGCTGTACTGGGTGTTGCCGGTGCCGTTGCGCACCGCCTGCCAGTCGAAGAGCTTCTCGCCGGTGGTGGCGTCGGTGACGACGTGCAGTTCCTGCGGGGTGCCGTCGTGCTGGAGGCCGCCGACGACGGTCTCGTAGGCGAGGACGGGGGTGCCCTGGGCCGCCCAGACGACCTTGCGCGGCGCCCGGTCGACCTCGGGGCTCTCGGCCTTCTCGGCGCGGGCCTCGCGCAGCGCCTGGTTCTCGGCCCGGTCCTTGCCGACGGTGGCCTTCAGCGACGGCACGGCGATCTTCGCGCGGGTCGCCTTGACCGTGGCCTCGGTGGTGCCGTCCTTCGCCGTGGAGACGACCAGGTCGCCGCCGAGCACGGGCAGCCCGTCGTACGTCCGCTCGTAGCGGGTGTGCACGGTGCCGTCGCGGTCCTTGGTGACGTCACGGACGACGAGCTTCTCCTTGGCCCCGAGGCCGAGTCCGTCCGCGGTGGCGGCCTTGCCGGCGTCGGCCTCGCCGATCAGCGCGGTGCGCTGGGCGGGGGTGAGCTTGACGGGCAGGGCTCCCGGGTCCGCCGCGGCGACCGGCGCCGAGGGGGCCTGGCCGGGGGCGGCGGTCGCGGCGCCGGACTGCACGGCGGCGGCCAGGAAGGCCGCCACGCCGACGAGGGCGACGGCGGTGGCCCGGCGGTGCGGGGTGCGTCTGTGGGAGGAAGTACGGCTCAACACTGACTCCTTCTGCGTGGTCACGGGTCGCGCGACCATGGGAGACCGGGCGGCCGGCGGGTCGCCCGGGCAGAACGGGACACCAGATGCGTACGGCACGGGACTCACGGCGGTGTGCCGGTGGGGTTGCCGTGAGGCGGCCCTGGAAGGGTGGCACCGAAGGCCAGGTGTTGTCAGGAGCGCGTCAATAGGTTGGCCGGAACTCGTCCGTTGTCCAGGAGTCCAGGTTCGATAACCGGAGGCGATCAGCGGCCGTTGCCTTCCCCCACGCCTGGTCAAGGCCGGATCAAGGGCAGGTCAAGGGCGTGTGGACGCGATGTTTCCACGACCCGGACCAGACCGCTGCCCCCGGCCCGACCGCTGTCCCGGAACGACCGCCGCCTTTGGGCCGACCGCCGTCCCGGAACCTTCGCTGCCCGCGGACCGACCGCTGTCCCGGAGCCTCCGCTGCCCGCGGACCGATCCCTGTCCCGGAGCCTCCGCTGCCCGCGGACCGATCCCTGTCCCGGAGCCTCCGCTGCCCCCGGGCCGACCGCTGTCCCGGAGCCTCCGCTGCCCGCGGACCGATCCCTGTCCCGGAACCTTCGCTGCCCCCGGACCGACCGTCGTCCCGGACCGGACCGCCGACCCCGGGCCGGATCAGGGGGACGACTCCCCGTGCCAGGTCCGCCACAGCCGCGCGTACGGCCCGTCCGCCGCCACCAGTTCGTCATGGGTGCCGAGTTCGGTGAGCCGGCCGTCCTCCATCACCGCCACCCGGTCCGCGTCGTGCGCGGTGTGCAGCCGGTGCGCGATCGCGATGACCGTACGCCCCTCCAGCACGGCCGCCAGCGCCCGCTCGGTGTGCCGGGCCGTCGTCGGATCCAGCAGGGCCGTCGCCTCGTCCAGGATCAGGGTGTGCGGATCGGCCAGCACCACCCGCGCCAGGGCCAGTTGCTGCGCCCGCGAGCCGTCGGTGGGGTGAGCGCCCGCGCCCAGCCGGGTGGCCAGGCCGTCCGGCAGCTCCCGCGCCCAGCCGTCCGCGCCGACCGCCGCCAGCGCCGCCCACAGCCGTGCGTCGGTGGCCGTCGGCTCGGCGATCAGCAGGTTGTCGCGGACCGTGCCGAGGAAGACATGGTGCTCCTGGGTCACCAGCACCACCTGACGGCGCAGTTGCTCCGGGTCCAGCGCGGCCACCGGCACCCCGCCGACCGTCACCGCCCCCGCGCTCGGCGCGTCCACGCCCGCCAGCAGCCGGCTCAGGGTGGTCTTGCCCGCGCCGGACGGCCCCACCACCGCCAGCCGCTCCCCGGGACGCACCGTCAGATCCACCCCGCGCAGCACCTCGCCGCCGCGGTCGTAGGCGTACCGGGCGCCCCTGACGTCGATCCGGTCGCCCACCGGGACCGGCGCGGGGCCGGGGGCGTCGCCCGGCGCGGCCGTCCGCGGGGCCCGCGCGAGCCCCTCGATCCGGGCGAACGAGGCCCCGCTGCTCTGGAGCTGCTCCACCCGGATCAGGATCTCGTCCAGCGGCGCCCGCAACTGCTGGAGGTAGAGCGCCGCCGTCACCACCGCGCCCAGGCTCATCGCGCCCCGCTCGTACAGCGCCCCGCCGATCAGCAGGACACCTGTCACCGGGAGGACGTACGACACCTCCACGGACGGGAAGAAAACCGTGCGCAGCCACAGGGTGTGCAGCCGGGTGCGGCGGGACCGCTCCAGGGTGTCGCGGCTCGCGGCGACCCGCGCCCGGCCCAGCCCGAACGCCTCCACCGTACGGGCGCCCGACGCCGTCGCCGCGACGATCTCCGCCACCCCGGAGGTGGCCGCTCCCTCGGCGAGATAGGCGTCCCTGGCCCGGCGCAGATACCAGCGCAGAGCCAGGTGGATGGGGGTCAGACAGACCAGGCCGAGCAGACCGAACAGGGGGTCCAGGACGAAGACCGCGGCCAGCAGGAACAGCGCCTGCACCCCGCTGATGAACAGCTCGGGACCGGCGTCGCGCAGCGTCGTGCCGACGGCGGTCACATCGGCGGTGCCACGGGCCGTGAGGTCACCGGTGCCCGCGCGTTCCACGGTGGACGCGGGCAGGGCGAGGGTGCGGTGGACGAAGCGTTCACGGACCCGGGCGAGGGTGTTCTCGCCGAAGCGGTGCCCCGCGTGCCGGGCCCAGCGGGCGAGGAGGAGCTGGGCGACGGCACAGCCGAGCAGGACCGCGGCCAGGCGGTCCACCGTGTCCACGCCCGCTCCGGCGCGGACCTCGTCGATGACGCGGCCCAGCAGCCAGGGAGCGGCGAGACCGGCCAGGGCGGCGGCCGAGTTCAGGGCGAGGACGAAGGCGAAGAGCCGGCGGTCCGCGCGGATCAGCCCGAGGGTGGCGCGGCGCACGGCCGCCCGGTCGGCGACCGGGAGGTCGGGCGCGGCCACCGGGTCCGCCGTCCGGCGGGGGCGGCCGGGTGTGCTGTCCTCGGGTGTCACCGCGGTCCCTCCTCGGTGTCCCGGGTGACCAGCGACCGGTACTCCGGGTCCGTGGCGAGGAGTCCGTGATGGGTGCCGGTGGCCGCGGCCTTGCCGTCCGTCAGGAGGACGACGGTGTCGGCCTGGGCCAGGACCAGCGGCGAGGTGGTGGTGACGACCGTGGTGCGGCCCGCCCGGACCGCCTTCACCCGCGCGGCGACCGTGGCCTCGGTATGGGCGTCCAGCGCCGACGTCGGCTCGACGGTGAGGAGGATCTCCGGGGCGGCGAGCAGGGCGCGGGCGAGCCGGACCCGCTGGCGCTGCCCGCCGGAGAGGTCGCGGCCCTGCGCGGCGACGAGGGAGTCGGCGCCCTTCGGCAGGGCCTGGACGATGTCGGTCGCGGCGGCGGCGTGGAGCGCCTCGTCCAGGGCGGCCCCGGAGCGCCCCTCGGCGTTCACCATCTGCCGCAGGGTGCCCGCGAACAGGTCGGCCTCGTGATCGGCGAGCAGGATGCGGGCACGGACCTGGGTGAGGGCGATCGCGTCCAGCCGCACGCCGCCCCAGGTCGCCTCCGACGGGGCGTAGCGGGCCAGCCGTTCCACGACCGCCGCGGCGTCGGCCGGGCGCGCGGCGGCCAGCGCGGTGAGCCGGCCCGGCAGCACCCGCACCCCGGACTCGGGGTCGTACAGTGCCGCCGGTTCGGCGGGGGCGTCCGCGCCGCCGGGGTCCGGGGCGGGGGTCAGGCGCAGGAACCGTACGACCCGGTCGGCGGCGACCAGGCCGCGGCTGATCTGGTAGCCGCACTCCACGACGAACGCCAGCGGATGCACCAGCACCGCCACATAGCCGTAGACCGCGACGAGTTCGCCCACCGTGATCTCGCCGCGCGCGGCCTGCCGGGCGGCCAGCCAGCCGACCACGGCCAGGAACAGCATCGGCAGTCCGACGCCGAGCGCGTGCATCCAGCTGGTGACCGCGCCGACCCGGTAGCCCCGGGCGCGCAGCCGCGCCGAGTCCTCGCGGAAGGCGTCCGCGAACAGGCCCTTGCCGCCCAGCCCGTTGAGCACCCGCAGCCCGCCCGCCAGATCCCCGATCCGCGCGGTCAGCAGCCCCTGCAGCTCCCGGTACTCCGCCTCCCGGCGGGCCAGCCGGCGCACCAGGGGCCCGATCACCAGCACCACCACCGGCATCCCCAGCAGCACCACGGCGGCCAGCTCCGGGGAGACCGCCAGCAGCAGCGCGGCCACCACCGCGTAGGCGACGACCGAGCCCACGCCCGGACCGACCACCGTCAGGGACTGCGAGATCGTCTGCACATCGCCCACGCCGATGGTGGCCACCTCACCGGCTCCGGTCTGCGGCGCCAGCCGGGCGCCGAGCCGCACCGCGTGGTCGACCACCACCTTGACCGTGCGGAAGTTGGCGTCCATCCGCACCCGGGTCATCGTGCGGTGCCGCATGATGCTCAGCCAGGCGTTGAACATGCCCACACCGAACAGCGCCACGCTCCAGCCCACCAACGCCGGACGATCGCCCGCCGCGAGCCCGTCGTCCACCGCCCGCGCCAGCAGATACGGGGTCGCCGCGAGCAGCACCATCCACACACTGCCGAGCAGCGCCCCGCCCGCCGAGCGCCCCGGCTGCCGCCGCACCAGCCACCACAGATACCGGGCCGGGCCCCGCCGCTCCGGCGTCCCCGGATCCGCGTACGCGTCGATCATCCCGCTGCGTCCCCCCCTCGATGTCCGCGCCGTGCTCCGGCGCGCGCCGCATCCCCCTCGGCGCCCTCAGACGTGCTCCGGTGCGGCTCGACGCCGGGCGGGGACCGGGCGGCGGGTCCGCCGTCCGTCCCGTCGCCCGCTCACGCCAGGCTGTCCCGCCAGGCCCGGTGCAGCTCCGCGAACCGGCCGGTGCCCGCCGTCAGTTCCCCGGGGGTGCCGTCCTCCACCACCCGGCCGTGCTCCATCACCAGGACCCGGTCGGCGATCTCGACCGTGGAGAGCCGGTGCGCGATCACCACCGCCGTACGGCCCTTGAGGACCGTCGCCATCGCCCGCTGCACCGCCCGCTCGCCCGGTACGTCCAGCGAACTGGTCGCCTCGTCCAGGATCAGCACCGCCGGATCGGCGAGCAGCGCCCGCGCGAACGCCACCAGTTGACGCTGACCGGCGGAGATCCGGCCGCCCCGCTTGCGTACGTCGGTGTCGTAGCCGTCGGGCAGCGCGCTGATGAAGTCATGGGCGCCGATCGCCTTCGCCGCCCGCTCGATCTCCTCGCGGGAGGCGTCCGGCCGGCCGATCGCGATGTTCTCGGCGACCGTGCCGGAGAACAGGAACGCCTCCTGGGTCACCATCACCACCCCGCGCCGCAGCTCGGGCACGGCGAGGTCGCGCAGGTCCACCCCGTCCAGCAGCACCCGGCCCTCGCTCGGGTCGTAGAACCGGGCGAGCAGCTTGGCCAGCGTCGACTTGCCCGCCCCCGTGGTGCCGACGACCGCGACGGTCTGCCCGGCCGGGAGGGTGAGGTCGAAGCGGGGCAGCACCTCGCCGCCCGTGCGGTAGGCGAACCGCACCCCGTCGAAGACCACCTCGCGGCCCGGCAGGTCCGCGGACACCGGGGCCGGGAGCTGCCGGGGCCGCTCCGGCTCCGGGACCGTCGGCGTCTGCGCCAGCAGCCCGGCGATCTTCTCCAGCGAGGCCCCCGCCGACTGGTAGGAGTTCAGGAATATCCCGAGCCGGTCGATCGGGTCGTACAGCCGCCGCAGATACAGCACCGCCGCCGCCAGCACCCCCAGCGCCAGCGTGCCGTCCGCCACCCGGTAGGCGCCCCACAGCACGATCACCGCGACCGCCGTGTTGGCGACCAGCCGGGAGCCGACCACATAGCGGGCCATCTCCAGCAGCGCGTCCCCGTTGGTCCGCTCATGACGCCGGTTCAGCACCCGGAAGTCGGCCTCGTTGGCCTCCTCGCGGCGGAACGCGCGCACCGGGCGGATGCCGTTCATCGTCTCCACGAACTTCACGATCACCGCCGCGATCGCCGTCGACCGCACCCGGTACACCCGGCCCGCCCGCCGCTGGTACGACCGCACCAGCAGATACAGCGGCACGAACGACGCCACCGCCACCGCGCCGAGCCCCAGGTCCAGCCAGAGCAGCATCGCCGAGATGTAGACGAAGGAGAGGACGACCGTGATGAGTTCCTGAAGGCCCTCGTCCAGCAGTTCGCGCAGCGACTCCACGTCCGTCGTGGAACGGGAGATCAGCCGGCCCGACGTGTAGCGCTCATGGAAGTCGACGCTCAGCGCCTGCGAGTGCCGGAAGATCCGGCCGCGCAGATCCAGCAGCACCGACTGGCTGACCCGGGCCGCGGCCATGATGAACCCCGACTGGAACAGGCCCGCCGCCACCGCGCACACCAGATAGCCGACGCCCACCGCGATCAGCGGCCCCTTGTTCCCGTCCTCGCGCAGCGCCGGTACCGCACGGTCGATGGCGTACGCCACCAGCAACGGGCCCGCCTGCACGGCCGCCTGCCCGAGCAGCAGCATGACGGCCGTCAGCGCCACCCGCGCCTTCAGCGGTGCCAGCAGCGAGCGCAGCAGCCGGCCCGTGGCACCGGGCGGGGACGGCAGGACGTCCTGGTCGAAGGCGTCGTCCGCGTCCCGCGGCCGGGGCAGGTCCGGTGCG
The DNA here is from genome assembly GCF_044757045.1 of Streptomyces sp. NPDC091377. NCBI lineage: Bacteria > Bacillati > Actinomycetota > Actinomycetes > Kitasatosporales > Streptomycetaceae > Streptomyces > Streptomyces sp. NPDC091377. The sequence continues at coordinate 13,734 of NZ_JBIVUE010000011.1, forward strand.
TCGTCGGTGGCCGCGCTCGTCGTCGTGGGCGCCGTCATCGCTCGCCGTCCTTCCTGGACTCGGTGCGGCCCGCGGCCGGTTCGCCGGTGTCCACGCCCGACATCAGATGGGCGTACTCGGCGTTCGTACGGAGCAGTTCCTGATGGGTGCCCACGGCGGTGATCCGGCCGCCGGACAGCAGTGCCACCCGGTCGGCCAGCAGTACGGTCGAGGGGCGGTGCGCCACGATCAGCGCGGTGGTGTCCGCCAGCACCTGGCGCAGCGCGGCCTCCACCGCCGCCTCGGTGTGCACGTCCAGCGCGGACAGCGGGTCGTCCAGGACGAGGAACCGGGGCCGTCCCACCACCGCGCGGGCGAGCGCGAGGCGCTGACGCTGACCGCCGGACAGGCTGAGGCCCTGCTCACCGACCTCGGTGTCGGTGCCCTGGGGCAGCGCGTGCGCGAACTCGGCCTGGGCGACGCCCAGCGCGCGGTTCAGGTCGGCCGGGGCGGTGCCCGTGTCGCCGCCCGCGCCCATCAGGACGTTCTCCCCGACGGTCGCCGAGAAGAGGGTGGGTTCCTCGAAGGCGACGGCCACGGCCGCGCGCAGTTCCTCACGGGGCATCGCCGTGATGTCGACCCCGTCGAGGGTGATACGGCCCCCGGTGACCTCGTGCAGCCGGGGGACCAGCGCGGTCAGGGTCGTCTTGCCGCTGCCGGTCGCGCCCACCAGGGCCAGGGACTCACCGGGGCGGATGTGCAGGTCGACGCGGTCCAGGACGGGGGGCGCGTCGGGCGGGGCGTCGGGGTAGCGGAAGGTGACGTCCTGGAACGCCAGCCCACGGACACCCGTCGCCGGCCACCCGGCGCCCCGGTCGTCCGGTACCGAGGAGGAATCCGGTGCCGCGTCGCTCACCTCGCGGTGCCGTTCCGGCGGCTTCCGTGCCGCGTCGCTCACCTCGCGGTGCCGTTCCGACGACTCCGGTGCCGCGTCCATCACCTCGAAGTACCGTTCCGTCGCCGTGGCCGCCTCCTGGCTCATCGCCAGCAGGAAGCCGATGGACTCCACCGGCCAGCGCAGCGCGAGCGCCGTGGACAGGAACGCCACCAGCGTGCCCGCCGACAGCGCCCCGTCGGAGACCTGGACGACACCGACGACCAGCGCCGCGCCGATGGCGATCTCCGGCAGGGCGGTGATGACGCCCCAGATCATCGCCAGCAGCCGCGCCTTGCGCAGTTCGGTGCCGCGCAGGGTGCGGGCCATCTCCCGGAACGCGCGCGCCTGACTGCGGTGCCGGCCGAAGCCCTTGACGATCCGGATGCCGAGCACGCTCTCCTCGACCAGGGTCGTCAGATCGCCGACCTGGTCCTGGGCGAGCCGCGCCACACGCGCGTACCGCTTCTCGAAAAGCGCGCAGCACACGATCAGCGGGATGACCGGACCGAGGATCACCAGCCCCAGCGTCCAGTCCTGGATCAGCATGATGATCACGCCGACCAGGATCGTCACCCCGTTGACCAGCAGGAACGTCAGCGGGAAGGCGAGGAACATCCGCAGCAGCATCAGATCCGTCGTGGCCCGCGACAGCAACTGGCCCGAGGCCCAGCGGTCGTGGAACGCGATCGGCAGCCGTTGCAGATGCCGGTACAGATCCGCCCGCATCTCCGCCTCGACCCGCGACAGCGGACGCGCCACCAGCCAGCGCCGCAGCCCGAACAGCAGCGCCTCCGCGACACCGAGCAGCAGCAGGACCAGCGCGCCCAGCCAGACACCCGCCGTGTCCCGGTCGGCCACCGGACCGTCCACCATCCACTTGAGGACGAGCGGGATCACCAGCCCCATGCAGGAGGCGACGATCGCGATGAACGCGGCGACGATCAGACGGGACCGCACGGGCCGTACGTACGGCCACAGCCGCAGCAGAGCGCGTACGGCGGAGCGGTTCTCCTGACCTTCGGCGGGAGCGGGAGCGGCGGCGGGTGCGGTGGCAAGTGGCGTGGACATCAGGAGTGAGCCTACGGATAGCCACTGACACTTCCCAGTGGGTTTCCCCCCGAGCGGACTCCGTCATTGGTCCTACGACCTGCGGATTCGCCGCTCGCCGCGGGCCCGCGGGATCTCCCTGCCGCAGAGGTCGTAGCCGCTGGTCAACCGATCGGCCGATGCCGCTTCGAGCGGGTCGTCCGATGTGCCGGCCCCCGCCCCGCGGCCACGCTGGGCGCATGCCTGTCATCGAAGTCAGCGAACTACGCGTGTCCTACGGCGGCCGGCCCGCCGTCGACGGTGTCTCCTTCACCGTCGAGGAGGGCGAGGTCTTCGGCATCCTCGGCCCGAACGGCGCCGGCAAGACCACCACCGTCGAATGCGTGGAGGGACTGCGGATCCCCGACAGCGGACGCGTCCGGGTCGCCGGTCTCGACCCCCTCACCGACCACGACCAGGTCGCCCGCCTCCTCGGCGCCCAGCTCCAGCAGAGCCGGCTCCAGGCCAAGCTCACCGTGGAGGAGGCCCTGAAGCTGTACGCCTCCCTCTACCCGGACCCCGCCGACTGGCGCGCGCTCGCCGAACGCCTCGGCCTCACCGCACGGCTCGGGGTGCCGTTCGACAAGCTCAGCGGCGGCCAGAAACAACGGCTGTTCATCGCGCTCGCGCTGATCGGCAGCCCGCGGATCGTCGTCCTGGACGAACTGACCACCGGCCTCGACCCTCGCGCCCGCCGTGACACCTGGCGGCTCATCGAGGACGTCCGCGACCAGGGCGTCACCGTCCTGCTGGTCACCCACTTCATGGAAGAGGCCCAGCGGCTGTGCGACCGCATCGCGGTCATCGACCGGGGCCGGATCGCCGCGCTCGACACCCCGGACGGGCTGATCCGCCGCTCGGCGGGCCGGACCGTCATCAGCTTCACCCCGTCCGCGCCCCTGGACCCCGAGGACCTGAACCGGCTGCCCGCCGTGGTCTCCGTCCAGTGCGCCGACGGCCGGTTCACCCTCACCGGCACCGACGAGACCGTCGACGCCACCCTCACCCTGCTCGCCCGCCGCCGGATCACCGTCCATCAGCTCCGCGTCCTGGACGCCACGCTGGACGACGCCTACCTGGACCTGACGGAGACCCCATGAACAACGCCGTCCTCCGCACCGAACTGCGGCTCTTCGGCCGCGAACCCGGCGCTGTCTTCTGGATCCTGCTCTTCCCGCCCCTGCTGCTCGGCGTCATGGGCGCCGTCCCCGCCTTCCGCGAGGAGCAGGACGTGCTCGGCGGACTGCGGCTCGTCGACGCCTACGTCCCCGTCTCCGTCCTGCTCGGCATGATCGTCGGCAGCACCCAGTCGATGCCCGCCAACCTCACCGGCTACCGCGAACACGGCATCCTGCGCCGGCTCTCCACCACCCCGGTACGGCCCTCGGCCCTGCTGTCCGCGCAGGTGCTCGTGCACGGCCTCGCCGCCTTCCTCTCGGCGCTGCTCGCCCTGCTCGTCGGACGGTTCGCCTTCGACGTCGCCCTGCCCGAGCAGCCCTTCGGCTACGCCCTCGCCCTGCTGCTCGGGGTGCTCGCCGCGCTCGCCCTGGGCGCCGTCATCTCGGCCCTCGCCCCGAACGTGAAGGTCGCCGGCGCCATCGGGATGGGCACGCTCTTCCCGATGATGTTCTGCGCGGGCGTGTGGGTGCCGGTCGGCGCGATGCCGGACGTCCTCGCCGACGTCGTCGGCTTCACCCCCTTCGGCGCCGTCGCACAGGCCCTCGACCAGGCCGCGGCGGGCGGCTGGCCCGACTGGACCCACCTGGTCGTCACGGCCCTGTGGACGGTGGGGCTGACCGCCGCCGCCCTGCGCTGGTTCCGCTGGGAGTAGGCGAGCCGGCATGCAGACTGGACGCGTGACCGACACCGACCGCGACCTGGAGCAACGCTGGGAGCAGTTCCGCAGATGGGGACCGTACGGACTGCTCGGCATCGGCTCGGTCATGGCCCTGGCCACCGCCGGGGAACTGATGCCCCGCCCCGGCCAGCGCTGGGCGGCCCTGGCCCTGGTGGTGGCGACGGTCGTGCTCCAGGAGGGCTTCGACCTCGCCCGCCGCCGGGCCGAGCGCGCCGGACGCCCCCTCACCCCCTCCCCGCTCGGCACGGCGTACTTCCTGCTCCGCTGGGCGATGTCCCTGGCCCTGGTCGCCCTGAACCCGTTCTTCGGGTTCGCCGCGGCCCCCGGCTTCTTCGACGTCGCCGAACTGATCCGGGGCCGCCGCGCCCAGTGGTCCGGGGTGTTCCTCACCGCCGTCGCCGTCTCCGTCGCCCAGGCCGGCGGGCTGCCGCTGCGCAGCCCCATGCACTGGCTGGCGCTCACCGGACTCATCACCGCCAACACCACGCTCTACCTGGCGATCGGCTACCTCTCGGACAAGGAGGAGGAGCGCGCCGAGGAACGCGCCGCCACCATCGCCGAACTGGAACGCACCAACACCGCCCTGCAAGGCGCCCTGGACGAGAACGCCGCCCTGCACACCCAACTGCTCCTCCAGGCCCGGGAGGCCGGCGTCGCCGACGAGCGGCGTCGGCTCGCCGCCGAGATCCACGACACCATCGCCCAGGGCCTGACCGGCATCATCGCCCAGCTCCAGGTCGTCATGAACGCCCCCGACGAGACGCTGGCCCGCACCCATCTGGAACGCGCCGCGGGCCTCGCCCGGCACAGCCTCGGCGAGGCCCGCCGCTCCGTGCACAACCTCAGCCCGCTCGCCCTGGCGGGCGACACCCTGCCCGAGGCCCTGAAGAAGACCGTCGCCGAATGGGCCGAACACACCGGCGTACGGGCCGGTTTCACCCTCACCGGCACCGCCGAGCACCTCCACGACGAGGTCTCCGCCACCCTGCTGCGGATCGCCCAGGAGGCGCTGTCCAACGCCGCCCGGCACGCCGCCGCCTCCCGGGTCGGCGTCACCCTCTCCTACATGGGCGACGAGGTCGTCCTCGACATCCGCGACGACGGCCGCGGCTTCGTCCCGGCCGCCGTGCCCGCCCCCGGCCGCGCCGGCGGCTTCGGCCTCGACGGGATGCGCGCCCGCGCCGAACGGATCGCCGGCACCCTCGCCGTCGAGTCCGAACCGGGCGGCGGCACCGCGCTGTCGGCTCGCGTACCGTTGGTCCGCCATGAGCCATGACCCCGCGCCCGCCCCGCCCGCCGCTCCACCCGCCGCCCCGCCCCCGATCACCCTCCTCGTCGTGGACGACCACCCGGTCGTCCGCGACGGACTGCGCGGCATGTTCGAGTCCGCGCCCGGCTTCACCGTCCTCGGCGAGGCGGCCGACGGGGTGGCGGCGGTCGCCCAGGCTCTCGCCCTCGACCCGGACGTGGTCCTCATGGACCTGCGGATGCCCGGCGGCAGCGGGGTCGCCGCCATCGCCGAGCTGACCCGGCGCGGCGCCCGCGCCAAGGTGCTGGTGCTGACGACGTACGACACCGACTCCGACACCCTGCCCGCCATCGAGGCGGGCGCGACCGGCTACCTCCTCAAGGACGCCCCCCGCGACGAACTGTTCACCGCGGTACGGGCCGCCGCGCAGGGCCGTACGGTGCTCTCCCCGGCCGTCGCCTCCCGGCTGGTCTCCGCCGTCCGCACCCCCGGCCCCGGCAACGAGCCGCTGTCCGCCCGCGAGCGCGAGGTGCTCGCCCTGGTCGCCAAGGGCACCCCCAACCGAGAGATCGCCCGGGTCCTGTTCATCAGCGAGGCCACGGTCAAGACCCACCTCACCCACCTGTACGCCAAGCTCGGCGTCAAGGACCGCGCCGCGGCGGTGGCGGTGGCGTACGACCGCGGCATCCTGGGCTGACCGGCCCGTCCGGCCCCCCTCTCAGCCCGCCACCCTCAGCAGCAGCACCGTCCGCCCCGGCACCCGCACCGCCGCCCCCGCCGCGCACTCCACCCCCGGCGCCCCGCCCTGCTCCTCCCGCGAGGTGTCGACCACCACCTCGTACCGCTCGGCCCACGGCGGCCCCGGCAGCACGAAGTCCACCGGGTCCGCGCCGGCGTGCAGCACGGCGAGGAAACTGTCGTCCACCACCGGCGCCCCGCCCTCGTCGCGGCCCGGTATGTCGCGGCCGGAGAGATACATGCCGAGGGTGGCGGCGGGGGCGTACCAGTCCTCCTCGGTCATCTCCGAGCCCCGCGCGGTGAACCAGGCCAGATCCCGCAGCCCGTCCGCCGAGTGCGCCCGGCCGGAGAAGAACGCCCGGCGGCGCAGCACCGGATGCCGGTGGCGCAGCGCGATCAGCCGGGCGGTCAGCTCCCTCAGCGCCCGCGGACCGGGCTCCTCCAGAAGGCTCCAGTCCAGCCAGCCGATCTCGTTGTCCTGGCAGTACGCGTTGTTGTTGCCGCGCTGGGTGCGGCCCATCTCGTCGCCCGCGACCAGCATCGGCACCCCCGTCGACAGCAGCAGCGTCGTCAGCAGGTTCCGCGCCTGGCGGCGTCTGAGCGCCCGGACCGCCGCGTCGTCGGTCTCGCCCTCCGCGCCGCAGTTCCAGGCCCGGTTGGCATCGGTGCCGTCCCGGTTGCCCTCGCCGTTGGCCTCGTTGTGCTTGCGCTCGTACGACACCAGGTCGCGCAGGGTGAAACCGTCGTGCGCGGTGACGAAGTTGACCGACGCCCACGGCCGCCGCCCGCCCCACGCGTACAGATCGCTCGACCCGGACAGCCGGTACCCCATCTCCCGCACATCCGGCAGCGCGCCCCGCCAGAAGTCCCGTACGGCGTCCCGGTAGCGGTCGTTCCACTCGGTCCACAGCGGCGGGAACGCGCCCACCTGGTAGCCGCCCGAGCCCACGTCCCACGGCTCGGCGATCAGCTTGACCCGCCGCAGCACCGGGTCCTGCGCGATCACCGCGAGGAACGGGGAGAGCATGTCGACATCGTGCATGGAGCGGGCCAGCGCCGCCGCGAGGTCGAAACGGAAGCCGTCGACGCCCATCTCGGTGACCCAGTAGCGCAGCGAGTCGGTGATCAGCCGCAGCACCTGCGGCTGCACCACGTGCAGGGTGTTGCCGCAGCCGGTGTAGTCGGCGTAGCGGCGGGCGTCGGCCTGGAGGCGGTAGTAGCCGCGGTTGTCGACGCCCTTCAGCGACAGCGTGGGCCCGAACTCGCCCGCCTCCGCCGTGTGGTTGTAGACCACGTCCAGGATCACCTCGATGCCGGCCGCGTGCAGCGCCCGCACCATCCGCTTGAACTCGCCGACCTGCTGACCGGCCGTGCCGGTGGCCGCGTACCCGGCGTGCGGGGCGAAGTAGCCGATGGAGTTGTAGCCCCAGTAGTTCCGCAGCCCCCGGCGCAGCAGATGGTCCTCGTGCGCGAACTGGTGGACCGGCAGCAGTTCGACCGCCGTGACACCCAGCTCCACCAGGTGCGCTATGGCCGCCGGGTGCGCGAGGCCCGCGTACGTCCCGCGCAGTTCCTCGGGGACGCCGGGGTGCAGCCGGGTGAAGCCGCGCACATGCAGTTCGTAGAGGACCGAGTCCGCCCAGGGCGTCTTGGGCCGGTGGTCGTCCGCCCAGTCGTCGTCATCGTGGACGACGACCCCCTTGGGCACGTACGGCGCCGAGTCCCGGTCGTCGCGGACGGTGTCGGCGACCTGCTGCTGGGGCCAGTCCCGGACATGCCCGTACACCTCCGGCGGCAGCCCGAAGTCCCCGTCGACGGCGCGGGCGTACGGGTCGAGCAGCAGCTTCGCCGGGTTCCAGCGGGCGCCGGTCCACGGATCCCAGCGGCCGTGCACCCGGAAGCCGTAGCGCTGACCCGGCCGCACCCCCGGCACGAACCCGTGCCAGATGCCATGGGTCAGCTCGGTCAGCGGCGCCCGCCGCTCGCCGCCCGCCGCGTCGAACAGGCACAGCTCGACCGCCTCCGCCCCGCCCGCCCACAGCGCGAAGTTGGTGCCCGCCACCCCGTCCGCCCCGACCCGGAACCGGGCCCCCAGCGGCGTCGAGGCCCCCGGCCGCACCGGTACCCCCGGCGGCACCCGCCCGCCCGGCGACCGGGGCCGGGCGGGGGCCGCCACCGGACGGTCCCGCCCGGCGGCGGCGTGCTGCTCCGCCACCGCCTCCTGCTCGGCTGCGCTGGACACCTGGCCTCCCCGCGGCTCCCGCGCGACGCGGCCGGCCGGCCGCCCCGGCATCCCGGCCGGGGCTCCCCGCCACGTCGTCTTCCCCTGTTCTGCCCACCGGTCGGCTCGCACTCACGTTTCCCCCGGGCGGGCCCGGTCGTTGTGCCCTTTCGTGAACCACACGCACGGGCGCGCGCGGCGCGCGGGGGCCGCACTGGCCGCCCTACTGACCTGGGCAGGACTGCTGGCCGCGGTGGCCGGCTGCACCGAAGGCGCCGGGATCGACGAGATGCTCGGCAAACCGCCGTCCCCCGAGGACACCATCCGCATCACCCCCGACGACCGCGCCGAGGAGGTCGGCGCCGACTCCCGGCTCGCCGTCCGGGTGACGGACGGCCGACTGGAGTCGGTACGGGTCGTCAGGGTCCAGGACGCCGAACGCAGCGAGGTGGCGGGCCGGCTGTCGGAGGACGGCCGCAGCTGGGAACCCGCCGAACGCCGGCTCGGCCTCGCCGCCGAGTACACGGTCGACGCGGTCGCCCGCGACGGACAGGGCCGCCGCTCGGCCCGCCACACCACCTTCACCACCGAGGTGCCCGGGGAACGCTTCATCGGCTACGTCGCCCCCGAGCACCGCTCGACGGTCGGCACCGGAATGATCGTCTCCCTGGAGTTCAACCGGGACATCACCCGCCGCGCCCAGGTGGAGCGGGCCGTCCGGGTCACCGCCGACCCGCCGGTGGAGGTCCGCCCGCACTGGTTCGGCGCCACCCGTCTCGACTTCCGCCCCGAGCGCTACTGGGAGCCCGGCACCCGCGTCACCGTCGACCTGCGGCTGCGGGACGTCGAGGGCGCCCCGGGCGTCTACGGGACCCAGCAGCGCACCTTCGCCTTCACCGTCGGCCGCAGCCAGGTCTCCCTGGTCGACGCCGCCGCCCACACCATGGAGGTCCGGCGCGACGGCGCGCTCCTTGCCACCGTCCCGATCACCGCCGGCGCCGCGCGCTCCACCACGTACAACGGCAAGATGGTCGTCACCGAGATGCTGGAGATGACCCGGATGAACGGGGCCACGGTCGGCTTCCGCAAGTCCGACGGCAAGAGCGAGTACGACATCCCCGACGTCCCGCACGCCCTGCGGCTCACCTCCTCCGGCACCTTCCTGCACGGCAACTATTGGGCGGACGACTCGGTGTTCGGCCAGAGCAACGTCAGCCACGGCTGTGTCGGACTGCGCGATGTGAAGGGCGGCGGCGCGGACACCCCGGCCGGCTGGTTCTTCGACCGCACCCTGGTCGGGGATGTCGTGGAGATCGTGCGCAGCAAGGACCGGACCGTCGCCCCCGACAACGGGCTCGGCGGCTGGAACATGACGTGGGCCGACTGGACCGCGGGCAGCGCCGTGCGGTGAGGGCCGGGGTGAACCGGCCGGTGAGCGGCACCGGTTGGGACCGAACGGTGACCGGATCCCCCCGTCCGGGCCGCTGACCACAGGGTTAATATGCGCCATGCGCGCATGTGACGCGCCGGCTCGCGGACCCGGGGGGTCCGGGGAGGGGGAGTACGACCTTGAAGGTGCGACCGATATCGGGGGCGTCGGTTGACGCGCGGGCCGGGCGCCGACGCGGACGGGCGGGCGCCCTGTTCGCCGGGGCGGTGCTGCTGGCCGTGACCGCCTGCGGCGGTGGGGGAGCGGGGCCGGGAGCGGGTTCCGGCGACGGCAAGGACAAGGACAGGGGTGGGGACGCGGCGTCGGCGGTGAGCGGTCCGTCGGAGGCGGTCGTCGCGATCGCGCCGAAGAACGGCGCCGGGTCCGTGGACACCAGCGGCGCCCTCAAGGTGACCGCGCGCAAGGGCAAGCTGACCGAGGTCGAGGTGGAGGGGCCCGGGGGCGCGAGGATAGCCGGGAAGATATCCGGGGACGGCGCCACCTGGACGCCGTCCTCCCCTCTCGCGACCGCCACCGAGTACCAGGTGCGCGCGGTCGCCGCGGACGCCGACGGGCGGACCGCCACCGAGAAGTCCCGCTTCACCACGCTGACCCCGGAGAGCACCTTCCTCGGCCGGTTCACCCCGGAGGACGGTTCGAAGGTCGGGGTCGGCATGCCGTTCTCGATCCGCTTCGACCGGGGCATCACCGACCCCGCCGCCGTCGAGAAGGCCATCGAGATCAGGACCGAGCCGCCCGTCGAGGTCGAGGGCCACTGGTTCGGCGACGACCGCCTCGACTTCCGCCCCGAGACGTACTGGAAGTCCGGCACCGAGGTCACCGTCCGGCTCGCTCTCGACGGTGTCGAAGGCCGCCCCGGCGTCTACGGCGAGCAGTCCAAGACCATCTCCTTCACCATCGGCCGCAACCAGGTCTCCGTGGTCGACGCCGAGAAGCTCACCATGAAGGTCATGCGGGACGGCGAGGTCGTCAGGACCATCCCGATCACCACCGGCGCCCCGGGCTACGAGACCTGGAACGGCCGCATGGTGATCAGCGAGAAGCACACCGAGACCCGGATGGACGGCGCGACGGTCGGCTATGAGGGCGAGTACGACATCCCGGACGTCCCGCACGCCATGCGGCTGAGCGACTCGGGCACCTTCATCCACGGCAACTACTGGGGCGGCGACGCCTTCGGCAACCGCAACGTCAGCCACGGCTGTATCGGGCTGCGCGATGTGAAGGGCGCCTGGGACGAGAAGGCGCCGGGCGCCTGGTTCTTCGCCCACTCCCTGCTCGGTGACGTGGTCGAGGTGAAGAACTCCGACGACGCCACGATCGCCCCGGAGAACGGCCTCAACGGCTGGAACATGTCCTGGGAGAAGTGGAAGGCGTAGCCGGCGGGAGGCGCGGTCGGCGCGACGGCGTGACAGACGGGGAGGCGCGACCGACGGGGAGGTGCGACCGGCGGTGAGGCGTGGCCGACGGTGAGGCGCGACCGGCGGTGAGGCGTGGCCAAGGGGGAGGCGTGGCCGCCTCGCTGCCACGGGCCCGGTGTGACCGACCGCACCGGGCTCTTCGTCGTTAGTCGCCGTTAACCTGCTGGCATGACCGTGAATCTCGAAGTCGCCGAGGGCGTCGGCACGCTCCGTCTCGACCGTCCGCCCATGAACGCGCTGGACGTCGCCACCCAGGACCGGCTCAAGGTGCTCGCCGCGGAGATCACCGACCGCGACGACGTCCGCGCGGTGGTGATCTACGGCGGCGAGAAGGTGTTCGCGGCGGGCGCGGACATCAAGGAGATGGAGAACATGGACCACACCGCGATGGTCCTGCGCTCCCGCGCCCTCCAGGAGTCCTTCACGGCCGTCGCCCGGATCCCCAAGCCGGTGGTCGCCGCCGTCACCGGGTACGCGCTGGGCGGCGGCTGCGAACTCGCGCTCTGCGCCGACTACCGGATCGCCGGCGACAACGCCAAGCTGGGCCAGCCCGAGATCCTGCTCGGACTGATCCCGGGCGCGGGCGGCACCCAGCGGCTGGCCCGACTGATCGGCCCCTCCCGGGCCAAGGACCTCATCTTCACCGGCCGTCAGGTCAGGGCCGAGGAGGCGCTCTCGCTCGGCCTGGTCGACCGGGTGGTCCCGGCCGCCGAGGTCTACGAACAGGCGCACGCCTGGGCGGCGAAGCTCGCCAAGGGCCCGGCGCTGGCCCTGCGCGCGGCCAAGGAGTCGGTCGACAGCGGCCTGGAGACGGACATCGAGACCGGGCTCGCGGTGGAGCGCACCTGGTTCGCAGGACTGTTCGCCACGGAGGACCGGGAGCGGGGGATGCGGAGCTTCGTGGCGGAGGGGCCGGGCAAGGCGACGTTCCTGTGAACGGCCCGGGCCCGGCCTCACACCTGGATCCCGCGTTGTGATGAACACACCCCCGTGGGCTTGCAGTTGACGCGATGTCTCATTCGGGGTCCCTCGATGGGGCGGTTTATGGCAGCCTTAAGCCAGCCTTAAGCCTGTCGCGTCGAGGGAGACCGATCGTTGCCGTCCTCCGAGCCGTCCCCGCAGGTCGGAGGGGCTTCGGCCGCTCCTGAACTGCCATCGGCATATGCCGTTCCGATGAACCGGAAGGGGTGGTTCCAGGGGGCGTATTCCCAGGGAACGGCCCCGGAGGTGGACCGGTCCCTCCATGATGGGTCCATGGCGGGGCTGGACGGTATCGAACAGCCGCGGGGACACGGCCGTGCGACCGCGGCACGCTGGTCTCCCGCGGTCGAGGACGAACGGGCGCTCAAGGCACTGGAGTTGTTCGGGAACCCCTCGGAGTCGGATGTCGCGCTCCCCTCCCGCCCCGAGTCCGCCGCCACCGCCCGCCGTCTCGCCCAGGTCGTCGTGCTGCGCGAGTGGGGGCTCAGTCCGAAGATGGCGGAGGACGTCGTCCTGCTGGTCTCCGAACTTGTCGGCAACGCCGTCCGGCACACCGGGGCACGGATCTTCGGCCTGCGGATGCGCCGCCGCCGGGGCTGGATCCGGATCGAGGTGCGCGACCCCTCACGCGGGCTGCCCTGTCTGATGCCGGTGCAGGAGACCGACATCAGCGGCCGGGGCCTCTTCCTCGTGGACAAACTCGCCGACCGCTGGGGCGTCGATCTGCTGCCCCGCGGCAAGACCACCTGGTTCGAGATGCGGGTAGGGGAACGCTAGGGCCTGTCGTACGGGCATCTCCCTTCGCCAGTCGTCCAGTTGGGGGGCACGCCGTTGTACGGGTGAAGAGCCACGGCCTGTCCGCGTCGAGCGGCGAGGGTACGGTCCATGACAGGGCGCCCCGGCCGCACCCGACCGACCGGGCCGGGTCCCAGAAGGCCCGCACCGCCAAGACGGCGGCGGCACCCGCCCGCGGACTGTCCGGTCCAGTTCCAGGACAAGATCGAGGCCGCCACGGACCGCCGGGTCGACGTGAACCGCATCACCCCGCCTTCCGTCGTCTTCGAGGAGGGCTTCCTGCCGAAGGACGTGGTGAACGGTCAGTACGACGTGGCCCAGTACGTCCTGGTCAACCAGCCCTCGCCGTAGGTGTCCACCACCTGCGACCACGACCTCTACAAGAACTGGTGGAAGTCCGGCTACCAGGGCGCGGGTGTCACCCCTGGCGCGGTTCTCTGAGGAACAGGGCCTCCGAGCCCACCGGGCGGTAGCCGGAGGCCAGGAACGCCCGCAGGCTGCGGGCGTTGCCCGCCGAGATCTGCGCCCACACCGGCTCACCCCCGCTCAGCCGCCGCGCCGCCGTCGCCAGCCGGCGGCCCAGCCCCCGGTGCCGTACGGACTCGTCCACCTCCACGGCGGCCTCCAGCCGGCCGCCGACGCCGCGGCCGAGCACCAGCAGCCCGCCCTCGGCCGCCGCCCACACCCGGACGGTGTCCCGGTGGCCCAGGGCACTCACGACCCGGGGCTGGCCCGGATCCTCGATCTCGGCCAGCCCCGGCACGGGCCCGCCCGGCAGCGCGGCGGCGACACACATCACGTCGACGGTGTCCGTACGGCGCCCGGTGCGGGCGGCGAAGGCGGTCAGGAAGTGCGGGCTCATGGCCGCGGCCAGCGGATCGGCCGGGGTGGCCGCCAGAGTGTCGTACACCCACCGCGGATCCTCGTCGGTGAAGACGACCGAGTGCGCGGTGAAGGCGAGGACACCGGCGTCGCGCGGCCCGTGCTGGGGGACGACGGTGACGGTGCCGTCGGCCGGCGGGAAGCCGCCGCGCCCGGCCTCCTCCAGAATGCCCCGCAGATCCCGCAGGCTCTCCATGACCCTCCTCAAGGTCCGCGGTCCGAGGCCCGGGAGCCGGTCTCCCCGGCCCGCGCTTGAGTCTCCACCCGCTGGAAGCCCCAGACTCCTCCACATGATCGACGACGGCACCGGACGGTTCACCATCGGCACCCTGGCCCGTGCCACCGGACTGTCCGTGCGCACCATCCGCTACTGGTCCGACGAGGGCGTCCTGCGCCCGGTGGCCCGCTCCTCGGGCGGCTACCGGCTCTACGACGCCGAGTCCGTCGCCCGCCTCGAACTCATCCGCACCCTGCGCGAACTGGGCCTCGGCCTGGAGGACGTACGACGGGTGCTGGCCGGGGAGACGACGGTCGCGGACGTGGCCGCCGCCCATGTGGTGGCGCTGGACGCGCGGATCAGGGCGCTGAGACTGACCCGGGCGGTGCTGTCGACCGTGGCGCGACGCGGATCCAGCACGGAGGAGATGACCTTGATGAACCGACTGGCACGGCTCTCGGCGGCCGAACGGGGCCGGATCGTGGAGGAGTTCGTGGAGGAGATGTTCCACGGCCTGGACACCGCGGACCCGGTGATCCGGGAGCGGATGCGGAGTATGGCGGTGGACCTCCCGGACGACCCGGAACCGGATCAGGTCGACGCCTGGGTGGAGTTGGCCGAACTGCTCCAGGACCCGCGGTTCCGGGCGCGGATGCGGAGCGTGGCGGAGTACAACGCGCGAGGACGGGAGCCCGGCGAGGACCCCTCGGGGCAGGAGGCGGAGGCCGGGGCGTCGATGCGGTTCGCGCGGCGGCTGGTGCAGATCGGCGCGCGGGCGCGGGCGGCCGGGGTGGACCCGGAGGCGCCGGAGGCGGGGGAGCTGCTGGGGGAACTCTTCGGCACGGACGCCTCCGCGACGGACTGGCCCGCCGCGCTGGAGCGGGTGGAGGCGATGACGGACGACCGGGTGGCTCGCTACCGCGAACTGCTGGCGCGGGTGAAGGGCCGGGACGCCGGGACCACGCGGAAGGAGGAGTTCGCGTGGGTGCTGGCGGCACTGCGCCACCAGGCGTCCGGCTGACGGTGCGCGCGGGGGCGGGTGGGGCCGGCCGGGGGCGCAGGGGCGCAGGGGCGCAGGGGGGGGACGGGGGCGCGGGACAGCCGAGCCGCCTGCCCGGCCGTCCTCCTGGCCCACCGGGGCCGCCCCTCGACGGGGCGGCGGGGACGGCGGGGACGGCCGGGCCTCTCGGGCGCCTCAGGCGCCTCAGATACTCAGCCTCTCAGGCGCCCTTCGCCCAGTCCCGGAGGGCGGACTTGGAGGAGAACTCGCCGACGTTCTTGTCCAGCGGGGTGTCGGTGTACTGGTGGAAGCGCCAGGCGGCCTCGATCCGGGGCTTCCCGGCGGTGACGTAGTCGGCGATCCAGAGGCCGTCACCGGCGTAGGACGAGGTGTCGACGGTCAGCCAGAAGTTCCGGTTGCAGTACAGGACGACCCGGTTGTCGGGGCGCAGTGACTTGAGCTTCTTGATGAAGGAGTCCTTCTCCGCGCTGGAGGCGTGGGTGCCGGAGCCCGTGGTCTCCCAGTCGACGGCGAGCACATCGCCGTGCTGGTCGGGGGCTTTGTCGACGAAGTGCTGCGCCTGGGCGTCCAGGTTGCCGGGCCACAGGAAGTGGTAGAAGCCGACGACGAGACCCGCGTCCCGGCCGTGCTTGGTCTGATCGGTGAGCTTGGGGTTGACGTAGCTGCTGCCCTCGGTCGCCTTGATGAAGACGAAGGAGAGACCGTCGGTGTCGTAGGACGCCGACTGGTACGAGCTGACGTCGATGCCGTTCAGCACGGGGGGCTCCCTTGAATGATCGTGGGGGGGAAGGGGAGTCGATGGTACTGGCCCTGCCGTAGGCCCCATGCCCCTGTTCACCGGCGCTGACGCCGGGCGCTCGTCAGCACGGGCCGGGGCCGGCGCGAGCCGACGCGCGCCGTCTGTTCCGCTGCGGGCGGACTGGGCCTATGCTCCCTTCACGACGTTGTCATGGCCATGTCGTGTGTAGAAAGGCGCGCCACCCCGCACCAAGTGAACCGCCCCGCACGGTCACTGCTCCACCCCACCCCCCACCGAGCACACAGAGCGAGGGACTCGAACATGCTTCGACGTACGTTCACCGGCGCCTTGGTCGGCGCCGCGCTGGCGATGCCGCTCACGGCGGTCACCGCGGCCCCGGCCAGTGCGGCGGCCGCGGTCACGATCACCTATGACGACAGCACGGCCGCGGAGTTCAAGCCCCAGGTCACCCAGGCCGTCAACGTCTGGAACACCTCCGTCGCCAATGTCCGCCTGGTGAAGGCGACCGCGGGCCAGCAGGTCAACATCCGCATCACCGCGGACAACGGCTGGCCCCGGGCCCACCTCGGGCCGGTGAGTCCCGGCGGGAACGTCACCGTGTGGGTCGGCCGGCAAGCGGTCGTCCAGGGCTACAACGTGGTCCGGATCGTGACCCACGAACTCGGCCACAGCCTGGGCCTGCCCGACGTCAAACCCGGCCCCTGCTCGTCCCTGATGTCCGGCTCCACCGGCGGAGTCAACTGCAACAGCATCACCCCGAACGCCGCCGAGGCGGCCCGCGTCGAACAGAACTACGCGACCGCCGCGGCCCGGCGCGCGCCCACCGGCGCGGGCACGATCGTCCGGGACGCCGCGTTCTGATCCGGTGACAGGACGGCCTGGCTCCGTGGGCCCGCGGACCCAGGCCGTTCCACCAGAAAGAGGTACCACCGCGACCGATGAGTTTCGCTCCTGTGGGTGGTCCACACCGGTGAAGCACGCACACCGATGGGAGCAGCACATGGGGCAGCTGATCGTGGTCAACTTCGTATCGCTGGACGGCGTCATGCAGTCGGTCCTCTCGGCCGACGAGGACCGGGACGGCGGGTTCGACCACGGCGGCTGGGTACCGCCCTACGTCGACGCGGTGGTGGAGCGGTTCATGAGCGAGGCCACCGCGGGTGCCGCAGCCCTGCTCCTGGGCCGCAGGACGTACGACATCTTCGCCGCCACCTGGCCGTACGCCGATCTGGGCGACCCCGCCGTGGCCGCGATGAACGCGATGCCCAAGTACGTGGCCTCCCGCACGCACCGGGACCTGGAGTGGGCGAACTCCACCCTCCTCGGCGCCGACCTGGCGCAGGAGGTCCGCCGTGTCACAGCGGCCTCCGACGGCGAGACGGTGGTGCTGGGCAGCGGAGGGCTCCTCGAAACCCTGATCGAGCACGACCTCGTGGACGAGTACCGGCTGCTGGTCCTCCCGCTCGTCCTGGGCAGCGGGAAACGCCTCTTCGCCCCCGGCAAGGCCCCACGCCGCCTGACGCTCACCGCCACCCGCCCGACGCCGTCCGGTGTCCTGATCAACACCTACCGCCACGCCGAGGACTGAGGACCCGGGCAGATCGGGTCCGTGATGCGGGCGGGCTTGCGTGGGGAACCGGTGGAAGTGCGCGCGGGCGCGGGCCGCCAGGCCGTTTCGTGCTGTGAGGTTGCCTGAGATATGACTGAATTCCTGTCGTCCGTCTTTGAGGTGACAGGAGGATGGTCCAGAGAAAGAGCGGCTTGGAGGAGCCGGGCCGCTGGGGGTGGAGGGGCTTTTGGTGGCGCCTCGGTATGTGCCCCTTCTACGTTTCGCCAGTCCCGATCAGCCGCAGAAGCTGCGAAGGGTCGGTGAGGTCGGAGAGGACATGGTCCGCGCCGGCGTCGGCCAGATCAACTGCCGAGGTGGTCCCGGAGGCGACACCGATCACCCGCGCCCCGCCTTCGCGTCCTGTGCGGACGTCTTCCAGCGAGTCCCCGACGATGACGGTGTTGCTCTGGTCGAAGAAGTACTCGTACGCGGCCCCGGCTCGCTGCTGAGCAATGCCCACCAGGGCCGGGCGATGAGGATCGTCCGACGCGTACCCACCGACCGCCGGATCGACAAGGCCGATCAGACCGAATGCCGAGAGTTTGATTTCCGCGCTGGCCCGAAGATTCCCGGTGACGACGGACGGCAGAAGGCGGGGAGACTTCCGTACGGCGGTGAGCGACTCGGCCGCACCGGGGAGCAGCAGCCCTTCCGCCAGCATTCTTTCTCGGTGCCGCTCCAACTCCCCGGGCATGAGTCCGATGATCCGCCGGGCGAATGCGTCGATCTGCTCACCGGGGACGCCGTTCACGGTGAGGAGTTCCTGCACCGCGACCGGCATGGTGACACCCGTCCCTTTCGCCGGAAGCCGCTCCGGAGCGCGTCCGACGACCTCCTCGAAGACGGTTCGGTAGACGAGCCGATCGATATCGCCGACGTAGACAAGGGTCCGGTCGATGTCCCACAGGACAAGAATCATGCTGCTGCACGCCCTTCCATGACGGATTCGCCGCGTTCCAGGAGTTCGCGTGCTGCCAGGGTGTCTTCGAATCGCCGGACCTCCGCCAGCATGGAGTGGAGGTGATCGTCCAAGCGGGCGGAGTGGACGCCGTCCACCAGGCTGAGGACTTCCCCGGCAATGCCCCATCCGACGTCGGGGTTCTTCGTCTTCATATGAGCGGTCGCCGCCCGGGAGAGGAACTGGGCGGTCGTACGGATCTCCTCCTGGCTCAGCTCATCCCGGGCGGCGTCGAAGGACTCCGCTGCCTCGCCGGGCCGTCCGAGGTCGAGAAGGCAACTCGCCGTCTGACCGAGGATCTCGCCCGGCTTGATCCAGTACAGCCAGTCCGGATCGTCCTCCCCACGGCCCTGCGCACACAACGCCCTGGCTTCCTCAAGGGCTGCTCGGGCGGCAGCTTCCTCTCGCAGCCGCGCATGGCCTCGGGCTTGCCGGGTCAGGAGCATCGCGTGGAGGGCCGGGGAGTCGAGGTCACTGATACCGAGCCGCGCGGTCCTGGCGGCGGTGACCGCGTCCCGTGGATCTCCGACGGAATACCCATGGATGGCGAGGAAAGAGAGGGCTGCTGCGGTAAGGCGGGAGTCCCCGGAGGCGTGGGCGGCTCGCAGCGCGGCGAGGAACAGTCTCTGGGCCTGCACGTGGTTGCCGCCGTCGAACATGTACCAGCCGGCCTGCGTCGCCGCGTCCGCGGTTGCCGCCGACAGCCGGCGCCCCCGGGTCTCGTCGTACGAACCGTGCTTCAGCAGCCTGACGAGGATCTTCAGATGTCCCATCGACATCGCCACCAGACTGCCGCTGCCGCTACTGGCGTCCATGTGCCTGAGCGCGTCGGTCGTCGCCTCCAGGGAAGCGATCAGCGGGATGGTGACTCTGGTGCCTCTCGAAGACATCGAGGCCATGGCCTCAGGGGCCGCGATGGTGGCTTGCAGCACGTACTGCGTCAGACCGACCCCGCTCAGCGCCAGCACCCCACGGCGTTTCATGACACCTCCGACAGCGAACTCAAGTGAGGTCACCATACGGTCCGCGTTCCACGGCAGAGCCGGGTCGAGAGGCCCGCTCGACGCCGCCCGGTCCGGTTCACCGAACGGGGTCAGCAGCAGGGGACGAAGGTCCGCGGGAAGCCCGAGGCCGTTGAGGAAGTCGATGATGGCCTCGCCTCCTCCCAGATGCTTCCGGCCGCGCTCCAGGTCCGAGATGAACGACTGGGTGAGGCCCGTCAGAGAGCGGACGGCCATCTGGGAGAGACCGGATCGCCGACGCAGCAGCCGCAATAACTCACCGAAATCCCAAGCGGACAGGGCTCTGCAGACCTGTTCGTCACGCCATGCCCGGTCGGGAATCCGTGCGATGTCGCCGCCCCGGGAACAGGGAGCGCACAGAGGGTCGGGGTTGTACTGGCTCAGCCCGTGACCGCATGTGCCGCACACACGAAACGACGACTTCATGAGCGGTCCTTCCCGCACTGCCTCACCCCGACCATCCGTCGGCACCAGGCTAGGCGCAGGTTGATATCGCTGGAGCGATATCGCTCCAGCGGTCCCATTGAACCCGCGCGACCTCAAGACTCCTCCCACGGCGCTCCGCACACGCCGTCCGGAAGCACCGCGATGTCGAGTCCGAGGGAGGGGACAGTGACCACACATACGGCTCAGCGCTCGAAGCGCGTTGCTCTGTTGACCGACGAGCAGGCGTCACCGTCATCCGTCCTCACGGGGCCGACCGCGTCAGTGTGCTCACTCGGACGAGGGGTGAGGTGCCGGAACCTCCGGAACCCGAACGCGCAAGGCTTCACGGTCAACTACGTCGCAACTGCCGACCTCTTGGTCACCGAACTGGTCACCAACGCGTTCGAGTATGAACGTGGCCCGGTCGAGGTGCGTCTTTGGTGCACGGCGAGCCTCCTCTGGCTCAGAGTCGGCAGTGGCTCACGGATCGAGATCGACGGAAGCGCGCTCGAAGCGCTGGACGAAGATCTCGCCCGGACCGGTAGGGGTCTGCTGCTGGTCGATGCGTTCGTCGATTCCTGGGGACTGTCGGATGAACGCACTTGGGGGTGGTGCTCTCTTCGGATTCCCGAGGCCGAATGTTCCCGGGGAGGCGATACCTGCTCATTGACCCTGCTCGGGTCAGCCTCTCCGCGGCCGGTTTCGGACGTCCTGCCGTCCGGCTCCCGAGGCGGCTGTTGTCTGCTGCGGCGATGGGCACGCCTTGTGACTCACAGGAGGCCGCACGACCCGGCGCAGCGTATTCCGGCCAGCCCCTGTTGTTTGCCGTGGAAGGCCGACGCCCGCCGATAGCGTCCCGGCGTGGTGGCATCGACGGCGCTCCGCCGGGCGTTCCTCCCGCCCCGAACAGGTACGAACGAAGGACACCCCTCATGACCCACACGACGGTCGACTCCGACGAGGCCGCACGGCTCCGCAACGAGGTCGTGGACCAGTTGGTCGCCGACGGCGCGATCTCCTCCCCGGAGGTCGAGGCCGTGATGCGGAAGGTCCCCCGGCACGCGTTCGCCCCCGAGGCGACCCTGGAGAAGGCGTACGCCCCGTACGCGGCTGTTATCACCAAGACGGATGAGTACGGCGTCCAGCTCAGTTCGGTCTCCGCGCCGCAGATCCAGGCGATGATGCTGGAGCAGGCCCGGGTTCGACCCGGGATGAGGGTGTTGGAGATCGGCTCGGGCGGTCTGAACGCGGCATACCTCGCCGAGCTGGTCGGGGAAGCGGGCGACGTGGTCACCGTGGACATCGACTCCACCGTCACGGACCGGGCCCGCCGGCTGCTGGACGAGCACGGCTTCGGCCGGGTCCGAGTGGTCTGCGTCGACGCGGCGGAACCCCTGGACGACCTCGGTACGTTCGATCTCGTCATGGTGACCGCCGGTGCGTGGGACGTTCCACCCGCGTGGACCGGGCGGCTCACTCCCGGTGGGCGCCTGGTGGTACCGCTGCGGATGCGCGGGCTCACCAGGTCCGTGGCCTTCGTCCGTGTCGGCGACCACTTGGAGAGCGAGTCCGCGTTCGTCTGCGGGTTCGTCCCTATGCAGGGCTCGACCGCGCACCAGGAGGAACTGCTGCTCGTCGCCGGGACCCCGGAGATCGGGCTGCGGTTCGACGACGGACTGCCCGCCGATCCGAGCCTGCTCGACAACGCCGTCACCACCCCGCGGGTGGAGCTGTGGACCGGAGTCGACGTCGGCCGCGGCGAACTCGTGGACACGCTCCAGATGCATCTGGCGATCACGTTGCCCGGTTTCTGTGTCATGACGGTCGACCCCGACCTGGACACCGGGATCGTCGCCCCTTCGAACAAGTCCTTCTCCCTCGCCGCCGTGGACGGGGCCGACTTCGCCTATCTCACCGTTCGCCCGACCAAGGACGACAGGGGCGTCGAGTACGGCGTCCACGCCCTCGGCCCGACGGCCTCCGGCTTCGCCAAGACCGTCGCGGACCACCTCCGTGACTGGGCCCGAGACCGACGCGGCGGCCCCAACCCGGTCATCCGCGTCTATCCGGCCGGTACCCCCGACGAGCAGATCCCGGCCGACCGGGTCATCGACAAGGTGCACAGCCGGATCTCCCTCGCCTGGCCCCCGGCGTAGCCACCGGGGACCAGGTTGTCCCGCACCACTTCAGAAGAGAGGAAGGGCATGGCATGACGAACGCCACCCTGGTTCAGACCGAACCGCCTATGGCTTGCGACGAGGACGACTTCGCCCCGCTCGACGTACGGGTCGTCATCGCGGAACACCCTTACGGCAAGCTCATGTGCTCCACCGGTGACGGCTGCGGACCGACCTGTCAGGGCGGGGCTTCGGCCTGTAACTCGTTCGTGGAGGACTCGGCCTGACCCGGCACCTCCGGTGGACCGGCCCGCCTTCGGTCCGGTCCACCGGACCGTTCCCCGCTCACGCGCCGCCCGAAGGGTTTCCTCTCATGACCGCCGCCACCGGGGCCAGCCACCAGTGGCAGGGCGTGGCCCTGCTCCGCGCCACCACGAGCACGGGCGCCGCCGACCTGCCCCGCGCGCTGGACCTGGACAACACCGTGCTCCTCCACGGCTGGCTCGCCCGGACTTGGCAGCGCGAGGACGTACGGGAGGCTCTTCGGTTCGCCGCGCCAGTGCTGTGCGAGACCGTTGAGGCCGTGGTCGAGGGACGGCAGACTCAGCCCCGGAAGATCCGTCGGGCCGTGCTCTCGGTCGCTTCCTACCTCCTGCGCTGGCAACACCGCCCGACACCCCTCGGTCTGTTCGCCGGTACGGCCCTGCTCCTCGTCGGGTCGGACCCCTCGGTGAGTTGGGGTACGAAGCCGAAGACGACGGTCCGAGCCGACGCCGACTGGCTCACCGAGATCATTCAGCGCCTCCAGGCAAGCCCCGGGCTCCGCGACCGGCTGCCCGTGATGGCCAACGCCCCGGTCCGGATACGCGATGGACGGCTCGTCGCTCCCGGCTCGCCCACCGACGCCCATGCGTCGCATCTGGCGCCGGAAGAGATAGCCGTGTGGAACACGCGCTCGCTCGTGGCTGCGATGGAGACGGCCCGGCATCCCATCCCGTACCGGGACCTGTGTGAGCGCCTCCGCACCCGGTTCCCACGGGCCGCCGCCGAGCAGATCGACACCCTGCTGCAAGACCTCGTCTCGCACCACCTCCTCATCACGAGCCTGTGGGCACCCATGACCAGTGTCGACGCCTTCGATCACCTCTGCACCGAGCTGAGGAAGGCCGACGCCGAGACGGTGGACGAGGTCCGGGAACTGGTGCGGGAGCTGTACGCCCTTCACTCGGAGCTGTCCGGCACGCAGGCCGACCATGCGCCCCTCGGCGCCACGATCGCGCGGATGCAGACGGTCTCCTCAGTCACCCAGACCCCGGTTCTTGTCGACACGGCCCTCGACTGCGAGGTCCGGATCCCCCAGCAGGTGGTGGACGAAGCCCAGCGCGTAGTCGCGGCGCTCTACCGGACCACCCCGCAGCCGTACGGCTACCAGCACTGGCGCGACTACCACCACGAGTTCCTGGCCGAATACGGCACCGGAACGCTCGTCCCCGTATTGGATCTGGTGTCGGACACGGGCCTCGGCCTTCCCGCCGGCTACACCGGATCAGTCCGCGAGCGAGCACCGAAGCAACTGACGGACCGGGACGGAGTCCTTCTCCGCATGGTTCAGGAGACCGTCATGGCGGGCCGGGACGAGGTGGTCCTCACCGATGCCGTGACCGAGACTCTGGCCAAAGCCGCGGGCACCGACGGCCGGACGCTCGTCCCTCGCGTGGAAGTCGCCTTCGAAATCCACTCCGCCTCGACCGCGGCGCTCGCCAGGGGTGACTTCCAGCTCCTGGTCACCGGCGTACCGAGACCAGGCAGCAGCATGGCCGGCCGCTTCGCTCACCTGCTCCCCACGGAGCATCGGGACGCGCTGGCCGCCACGTTCACGGACAGCACCGGCGCGGTTGCCGCGCAGCTCAGCTTCGCTCCCCGCCGACGCCGCAACGAGAACGTCGCCCGCGTTCCGCGCCTGCTCTCCCACGTGATCCCGCTCGCCGAGCACCGTGAGCCGGACGGCGGCGCTATCCCACTGACCGATCTCGCCGTCACCGCCGATGACCGCAGCTTCCACCTTATCCAGGTTTCCACCGGCAGGCCGGTCACCGTACGGGTCCCGCACGCCCTTGAAGCTGCGGTTCAGACACCGCCGCTGGCCCGGTTCCTCGCCGAGATCGCCACTGCCCGGCACGCTGTCTACAAGCCGTTCGACTACGGTGCCGCCGCTCGCCTGACCTACCTTCTTCGAATCCGCTACCGACGTACCGTCCTCGCCCCAGCCCGCTGGCTGCTCGCCGCCCAGGACCTCCCGGGCCAGACTGCCACGACGGCGGAATGGGACCACGTCTTCGATGCCTGGAGGGAGCGGCTCCGCGTCCCGGAACGCCTCACCATGGCCGAACACGATCAGCGCCTCCCCTTGGACCTGACCCACCCCGTCCACCGCCACATCCTCCGCACGCATCTCAACGGAGCCGGTCGCCTGGTTCTGCGCGAGTCACCCGGCACCGATGCCTATGGCTGGATCGGCCGTGCCCACGAGGTCTGGCTACCGCTCTGCACGGCCCCTGGGGAAGACGACGGCCAGCGCCCTGCACGAACCTCGACCGTCCTGGTCGCCAAGTGGGAAGTCCACTTACCGGGTGCCGGTACCGTCCTGCTCGCCCGGATTCACGCCCACCCCCGGCGCTACGACGAGATCCTCGTTCGGCACCTGCCCCGCCTCCTCGGCTGCTTCGGCTCCACCCCGCCGATGTGGTGGTTCACCCGCCGCTCCGAGTCCGCGCCGCACCTGGACCTCATCCTCGACATCGAACCCGGCATGTACGGTCCGGCGGCCGGACACGTCTATGAGTGGGCCCGCTCCCTTCACGGCAAGTCGCTGGTCTCCCATCTCACCCTGACGGACTTCCGCCCACACCCGGGCGAGTACGGTCACGGACCGGCACTGGACGCCGCGCACCGGCTCTTCGCCGCCGACTCAGCGACCGTCCTCGCCCAGATCCGACTCACCGACCAGAACTCCGACCTCTCCCCCCAGGCCCTGGCAGCGGCCAGCATTTTCGACCTCGTACAGAACCTCGCCGCCACTCCCGAACATGGGGAGGACTGGTTGATCGAGCGCACACCCCAGCGAAGTGGGCGACTGGACCGCAGCCTGCGCGAACAGACGCTCAGCCTCTCCGCCCCGGGAGACCGGGCCGCGCTCGCAGCCCTCCCTGGCGGCACCGAGGTCGTAGAGGCATGGAGCACCCGTGCCACCGCCGTCCGCACCTACCGGCGAGCCCTGATCGACCAGCGCGGGCCCCTGAACACCGCCCGCTCGCTGATCCATCAGCACCACGCTCGCGCCCTCGGCCCGGACACCACCACCGAAGCCACCACATTGCGACTTGCCCGGACCGTTGCGCTGTACCACCGACACCGGAGGCAAACGCCATGACGGCCCTCGCCGCCGAGCTCCTCCTCCGGCTCACCGACCGCCTGGCCGACCCCGCCCCGACACCTGTGGACGAACCCTGGCGAGCCCAGTCCCTCGCCGAAGGTTCAGCGGGAATCGCCCTGCTCCACATCGAACGCGCCCGCCTCGGCCAAGCCCCGTGGAAGCACGCCCACCACTGGATCACCCAAGCGGTGGCCGGAGAGGTCAGCGCCGCCGATACCACCGGACTCCTCCTCGGGGCGCCGGCCGTCGCCTTCCTCCTCAGCACAACGCCCCCGTCCGTCGAGCATCTCTACGCCGACGCACGGGCCACCCTGCACCGGCACATCACCCAGCTCGCCCACCGCCGGACCGACGCCGCGCTCGAACGAATCCACCAGGGAGAACCGCCTTCGTTCGCCGAGTACGACGTCTTCTACGGACTCACCGGAATCGGCGCCTACCTCCTCCGCACCGACCCCGGAGGTACGGCCCTGGAACGAGTCCTCGGCTACCTGGTCGCTCTGACCCGCCCGCTCGGCGAAGACCATCGCGGCCTTCCCGGATGGTGGGTCGACCACGGCCCGAACCGCGAGCACTCCGCCGACTTCCCCGGCGGGCACGGCAACCTCGGCGTCGCCCACGGCATCACCGGCCCCCTGCTCCTCCTCGCCCAGGCCCTCCGCCGGGGCGCCACCGTCCCCGGTCAGCCCGACGCCATCCGTACGATCTGCGACCACCTCGACACCTGGCAGCAGCAGGCCGAAACGGGCCCCTGGTGGCCGGAGCACCTCACCCGCCGCGACCTCACCACCGGTTACCCCCACCAGCCCGGCCCCGCCCGCCCGAGCTGGTGCTACGGCACCACCGGCATCGCCCGCGCCGGGCAGCTCGCCGGCATCGCCCTGAACGACACAAGACTTCAAGCCGCCCACGAAGACGCTCTCCACCGGGCACTGACCGACCCCGCCCAGCTTGCGAGTGTCACCGACAACGGTCTCTGCCATGGATGGGCGGGCATCTACCAAACGGCCGTCCGGGCCGCCCATGACGCGCACGACCCCCGTCTCCGCGGTCTGTCCGCTCTCCTCGGTCCCGCTTTCCGGGCTCACGCGCGCTCTGCCGGAGACCGTAACCCCGGCTTCTTGAACGGTGACGCGGGCACGGCGCTTGCCCTGACCACCCTTACTACCCAGCAGACCCCGACCTCGGGATGGGACGCATGCCTTCTGATCGACTGACCTGGACCGATCCGTCCCAGGCCACGGAAGCGGTCCTCGACGTGCTGGCCGGAACTGGGATCTCGGAGGCCGCCCGCAAGGCAGAGATGGACCCGGCCGACCTCACCGACGCCGTCGAGCTCTTCCGGCGCGCAGGGACCGAGGCCCTCCGGAACAGCTCGGCCGACTCCGAGTGGTGGCAGGTGAACCTCCACTTCGCGGAGTGGAGGATGGCCGAGTTCTCCTTCCTGGCCGCGATCATGCCCCTCCTGCGCACTGCCGAGGCCGCAGGTGACATCGACGGCTGGTGGTACACGCGCAAACACCCCTGCTGGCGCCTCCGCATCCGGCTCACTTCCACGGGCCCGGCGGCAAGAGCCACGCTGGCGGCCGGCTTCGACCGGCTCAGTGCCCCGGCCCAGGGCTTCCTCGAACGGTGGTGGACCGGCATCTACGAACCGGAGACCACGGCCTTCGGTGGCCCGGCCAGCATGACGGCCGCGCACCACCTGTTCGTCGTGGACAGCCGGGAAATCCCTCGTATCGACGACCGCCACGACATTGCCCTCGGCCGTCGAGAACTGTCCGTCTTCTTCTGCACTTTGATGATGCGCGCCGCCGGCCTCGAATGGTACGAACAGGCCGACGTCTGGCACCGCGTCATCACCGACGAACACCGCACCCCGGTCAACCCCATGTCCCCAGAGAGGCTGGAGGCCATCACCGAGGACATCGGAACCCTTCTCCGAGCCGAGCAGAACAGCCTGCTGGGCCCAGGCGGATCGCTCGAACCCGTCAAGGAATGGGCCGAAGCCTTCGGGGGGACCGGCAAGTCGCTCGCCGAGGCCGCCCGGCTCGGCACACTCGACCGCGGGCTGCGCCGGATCCTCAGCCTTCATGTGATCTTCCACTGGAACCGGATGGGGCTGACCATGCACTCTCAGGGCGTCCAGGCTCTGACCGCCCGCACCGCGATCCTGGGCCATTCGCAGGATTCATCCCGGCCTCCGAAGACTCTTCCGGAGGGTGAGGGAGTTCCGCCTGCTCGGAGCCAGCAGTGAGGGGCACCCGGACACCGAACCCCGGTCCTGTCCGTACCGGATGCCCTCGTGCGCACCACCCCGGTCACCTCGGCCGAAGCCGACGCCTGGATCGCCACCCTCCACCTCCAGCACGCCGAGCACGGCCCGGACGCGAGCTGGACCGTCCGCCGCACCCCCGCCAGCCGGCCGTGGACCCTGCACCACCCGGCCCTCGCCCTCGACTACGCCGCCGAAATCCTCCGGGACCTCCGGCGAACCGCCCCGGAGACCCGCAGATGACCCGACCCGAACATCTGCGGGACGAGGCCGAGTTGTCGCGGCAGCCTGCCGCGAGCGCAGTGACAGCGCGGCATCGGTTCCCGCTGTTCTTGGAGTCCTGCTCCCGGCATGGGGTGGGGCATTTCACGGTGGGCGTGGCCGTGTCCCAGGGCCGATCCACGGACTTTCCGCCATGCAGGCAGGGAAGGACCTGACGGCGCCGAAAGATGAAAACGCGCTGGTCAGGGCCCACCCGTCATGACGGGCTCAGCACTCGATGATGTTCACCGCAAGACCGCCCCGCGCGGTCTCCTTGTACTTGACCGACATGTCCGCGCCGGTCTCCTTCATGGTCTTGATGACCTTGTCCAGGGACACCTTGTGGCTGCCGTCGCCGCGCATGGCCATCTTGGCGGCGGTGACGGCCTTCACCGCGGCCATGCCGTTGCGCTCGATGCACGGGATCTGGACCAGGCCGCCGACCGGGTCGCAGGTCAGGCCCAGGTTGTGTTCCATGCCGATCTCCGCCGCGTTCTCCACCTGCTCCGGGGAACCGCCCAGTACCTCCGCCAGCGCGCCCGCCGCCATCGAGCAGGCCGAGCCGACCTCGCCCTGGCAGCCGACCTCGGCGCCCGAGATGGACGCGTTCTCCTTGAAGAGCATGCCGATCGCGCCCGCCGCGAGCAGGAAGCGGACGACGCCCTCCTCGTCCGCGCCCGGCACGAAGTTGACGTAGTAGTGCAGCACCGCCGGGATGATCCCCGCCGCGCCGTTCGTCGGGGCCGTCACCACCCGGCCGCCCGCCGCGTTCTCCTCGTTCACGGCCATCGCGTAGAGCGTGATCCACTCCATCGCCAGGGCCTGCGGGTCACCCTCGGAGCGCAGCTTGCGGGCGATCGCCGCCGCCCGGCGCCGTACCTTCAGACCGCCCGGTAGGATGCCCTCACGGGCCATACCCCGCGCCACACACGCCCGCATCACCTGCCAGATCTCCAGCAGGCCCGCGCGGATCTCGTCCTCGGTCCGCCACGCCCGCTCGTTCTCCAGCATCAGCGAGGAGATCGAGAGCCCCGTCTCCCGCGTCAGCCGCAGCAACTCGTCACCCGTGCGGAACGGGTACTTCAGGACCGTGTCGTCCAGCCGGATGCGGTCCGCGCCCACCGCGTCCTCGTCGACCACGAAACCGCCGCCGACCGAGTAGTACGTCTTCGACAGCACCTCGGCGCCCGAGGCGTCGTACGCCCACACGGTCATGCCGTTCGCGTGGTACGGGAGCGTCTTGCGGCGGTGCAGCTTCAGGTCACCGTCGTAGGAGAACGGGATCTCGTGCTCGCCCAGCAGCCGCAGCCGGCCGCCGGACCTGATCTCCTCGACCCGCTCGTCGGCCCCCTCCACGTCCACCGTGCGTGGCGAGGCACCCTCCAGACCGAGCAGCACCGCCTTGGGGGTGCCGTGGCCATGGCCGGTCGCGCCCAGCGAGCCGAACAGCTCGCAGCGCACCGAGGCCACCGAGGGCAGCAGCTCCTCATTGCGCAGCCGCCGGGCGAACATACGCGCCGCCCGCATGGGGCCGACCGTATGGGAACTGGACGGGCCGATACCGACCGAGAACAGGTCGAAGACCGAGATGGCCACGGGAAACCTCCTGAGGGGGTGGGGGACGCACGACGTCGGGCGCCCCCCACCACGGAACTACTTGTCCAGACGGTCCGGGCTGCCCAGACCGGGGTACAGCGGGTGCTTCTCGGCCAGCGCGGTCACCCGGGCCCGCAGCGACCCCGCGTCGTACGACGGCTTCAGCGTCTGCGCGATCACATCCGCCACCTCGGCGAAGTCCTCGGCGGTGAAGCCGCGGGTGGCCAGCGCCGGGGTGCCGATGCGCAGACCCGAGGTGACCATCGGCGGGCGCGGGTCGTTCGGGACGGCGTTGCGGTTGACCGTGATGCCGACCTCGTCGAGCCGGTCCTCGGCCTGCCGGCCGTCCAGCTCCGAGTTGCGCAGATCGACGAGGATCAGATGCACGTCCGTACCGCCGGACAGCACATCCACCCCGGCCTCGCGCGCGTCCGGCGCGGTCAGCCGCTCGGCGAGGATCCGGGCGCCGTCGACCGTACGCCGCTGGCGCTCCTTGAACTCCTCGCCCGCGGCGACCTTGAAGGACACCGCCTTCGCGGCGATCACATGCTCCAGGGGGCCGCCCTGGAAGCCCGGGAAGACCGCGGAGTTCAGCTTCTTCGCGAACTCCTTCGTCCGGGCCAGGATGATCCCGCCGCGCGGACCGCCGAGGGTCTTGTGCGTGGTGGAGGTGACGACATCGGCGTACGGCACCGGGTTGTCGTGCAGCCCCGCCGCGACCAGACCGGCGAAGTGCGCCATGTCGACCCACAGGTACGCGCCGGTCTCGTCGGCGATCCGGCGGAACTCGGCGAAGTCGAGCTGGCGGGGGTACGCCGACCAGCCCGCGATGATCACCTTCGGGCGGTGCTCCTTGGCGAGCCGCTCGACCTCGGCCATGTCGACCAGGCCGGCGCCGTCCACGTGGTACGCGACCACGTCGAACTGCTTGCCGGAGAAGTTCAGCCGCATCCCGTGGGTGAGGTGGCCGCCGTGCGCCAGGTCCAGGCCGAGGATGGTGTCCCCGGGCTGGGCCAGCGCGAACAGCGCCGCCTGGTTGGCGGAGGCGCCCGAGTGCGGCTGGACGTTGGCGTACTCGGCGCCGAACAGCTCCTTGACCCGGTCGATCGCGAGCTGCTCGGTGACGTCGACGTACTCGCAGCCGCCGTAGTAGCGGCGGCCCGGGTAGCCCTCGGCGTACTTGTTGGTGAGGACCGAACCCTGCGCCTCCATGACCGCGACCGGGGCGAAGTTCTCGGAGGCGATCATCTCCAGCGTGGACTGCTGGCGGCGCAGCTCGGCGTCGACCGCGGCGGCGACCTCGGGGTCGAGCTGGTGCAGGGGGGTGTTCAGGGCAGTCATCGGTTCAGTGACTCCTCGGTCCTCAGCCGGCGGAAAAGGCGGTGTACTCGTCGGCGGAGAGCAGCTCGGCCGGCTCGTCCGTGATCCTGACCTTGAACAGCCAGCCGCCCTCGAAGGGGGCCGAGTTCACGAGCGCCGGGTCGTCCACGACGTCCTGGTTGGACTCGACGACCTCGCCGCTGACCGGCGAGTAGAGGTCGGAGACCGACTTGGTGGACTCCAGCTCGCCACAGGTCTCACCGGCGGCGACCGTCGCACCGGCCTGCGGGAGCTGGGCGTAGACGACGTCGCCGAGGGCGTTGGCCGCGAACTCGGTGATGCCGACCGTGGCCACACCGTTCTCGTCGGTGGCCGACAGCCACTCGTGTTCCTTGCTGTAACGCAGTTCCTTGGGGTTGCTCATGACCTGAATTCTCCTGTACGCGGATGACTGCTGAAAAAGCCGGGAAGAGCTGGTGAGGGCGCCGAGCCTGGTGCCGAGCAGGGCGCCGGGCAGAGCGCCGGGCGGAGCCGGGAGGAGCCGGGAAGACCGGGAGGACCGGGGAAGGGCACTCGGGCGGGGAGCGCGCCCCCGGGCCGGCCGGCCCTTACTTCTGGCGCTTGTAGAACGGCAGCGCGACGACCTCGTACGGTTCGTGGCTGCCGCGGATGTCCACCCCGACCCCGGCCGTGCCCGGCGCGGCGTGCGCGGCGTCGACGTACGCCATGGCGATCGGCTTGCCCAGGGTGGGGGAGGGGGCGCCGGAGGTGACCTCGCCGATCACCGTGCCGTCCGCGACCACCGGGTATCCGGCGCGCGGCACCCGGCGGCCCTCGGCGACCAGGCCGACCAGCACCCGCGGCGGCTCGGTCGCGGCCCGCTCGGCCGCCTCGGCGAGCGCCCCGCGCCCGACGAAGTCGCCCTCCTTCTCGAACTTCACCACCCGGCCCAGCCCGGCGTCGAACGGGGTGAGCGCGGCCGTCAGCTCATGCCCGTACAGCGGCATGCCCGCCTCCAGGCGCAGGGTGTCCCGGCAGGACAGCCCGCACGGCACCAGACCGGCCCCGGCGCCCGCCTCGGTCAGCGCCTCCCACAGCGTGACGGCGTGCTCCGGCTTCACGAACAGCTCGAAACCGTCCTCGCCGGTGTACCCGGTACGGGCGATCAGCGCCGGGACCCCGGCGACCGTGCCGGGCAGCCCGGCGTAGTACTTCAGGTGGTCCAGGTCGGCGTCGGTCAGCGACTTCAGGATGCCCGGGGACTCCGGGCCCTGGACGGCCAGCAGCGCGTACGCGTCGCGGTCGTCGCGGACCTCGGCGTCGAAGCCGGCGGCCCGCTCGGTGAGGGCGTCCAGCACCACCTGGGCGTTGGAGGCGTTGGCGACCACCAGGTACGACGTCTCGGCAAGGCGGTAGACGATCAGGTCGTCCAGGATGCCGCCGTCGGCCTGGCAGATCATGGTGTAGCGGGCCCGGCCGACGCCGACGCCGGCGATGTTGCCGACCAGGGCGAAGTTCAGCAGGGCGCCGGCCTGCGGGCCGGTCACCGCGATCTCGCCCATGTGGGAGAGGTCGAACAGTCCGGCCCGGGTGCGGACGGCGAGGTGCTCGTCGCGCTCGGAGCCGTAGCGCAGCGGCATGTCCCAGCCGGCGAAGTCGGTCATGGTCGCGCCCAGCGAGCGATGCAGGGCATCGAGTGCGGTGCGCCGGGGTTCGGCACTGCTCATCGGCGGTCTCCCAAGGGACGGGGAAGGCGAGGTCGGGTCCTTGAGGGCCCCCGTTCGGGTTCCCCAAGATCCTCCCCATCTGTCATCGGAACCTGAGAGGTTCGCCATGACCGGGCACGGTCACGGTTTGCACCTTGGGTGGGGCCGCGCGGCGGCGGCCCGCTTTTCAGATGTGCCTCGCCCGCGCGGTACGGGGCCTGAGAGATTCAAGGGAGGGACTTGCTCCTTCGGCGCCCCGGTGCAATGTCCGGGGACTCTCCCGCGCGGATTCAAACGGCCGGTATGCAGTTGGCGGGCTCATCATTGCACGCATCTCTGCGGCGGGGGAGGGGGAGCCTCACGGGGGGTCTCGCACGACACGGTCGAGGGACAGCGCTCTGTAGCAGCCTTGTTGCGCGATGCGTACGGAAATACGAGACACCGCGAATTACCTTCTCTTTACACTCGACGGGGAGGGGATCTCGTGAACCGCCCCAGGGGAGGACGATCACGGTGAACAGGATCACGGCGTACGCGACCACGTCCGGCGTCGCGCTGCCCGAGCAGCCGGGTGCCCCGGCCCGGGAGGCGTGCGCCGCGCCGCCCGCCCCCGTCGTCCGCGACTTGCGCGCACGGGGCGGTCGCAGCCCGCGCGCCCTGCTCTTCGGCCCCCGCGACCTCGTGGTGGTCACCGGACTGCCCGGCAGCGGCAAGTCGACCCTCATGAAGCGTGCGGTCACCGCCGCCCGGATCGACTCCCAGGACAGCCGGGACCGCTGGGACCGCCGCGTCCCGCGCTTCCTGCCGTACGCGGCCTACCGCCCCCTGGTCCGGCTCGCGCACTACGCCGGACTGCGCCGCGCCCTGCGCACCGGCAAGGGTGTGGTGGTGCACGACTGCGGCACCCAGGCATGGGTGAGAGCCTGGCTGGCCCGCGAGGCCCGTCGCCGGGGCGGCATGCTCCACGTCCTGCTGCTCGACGTCACCCCCGAGCAGGCCCTGGAGGGCCAGCGCGAACGCGGCCGGGGCGTGTCCCGCTACGCCTTCCGCAGGCACCGCCGGGTGGCGGCCCGCCTGACCCGCCGGGTGGAACGCGGCGACCTGCCCGGCGGCTGCGGCTCCGCAGTCCTCCTGGACCGCGACGCGGCCAACACCCTCCACCGAATCGGCTTCACAGGCTGACCCTCGGAGCGACGGGGGCGGCGGGCCTGCCGGGGCGGCGGGGCCTGCGGGGTGCCGGGGGCTGCGGGCGCTGCGGGGGTGCCGGGGGTGCCGGGGGCTGCGGGGGTGCAGGGCCCCGGGCCTCCCGGGCGCCTCGGGCCCGCCGGGCTCAGGGTCTCCCGGGCTCCTCGGGATCCCCGAGCCCCCTGGCCGCCGAGCCCCGTGCCCCCCGGGCCCCGGGATCCCCGAGCCCGCCAGGATCCCCGCGCTTCCCGGGCCCCCGGGCCCGCCGGGCTGCTCCCCGACCCTGGCTCCGGGTCTCCCGGGCTCCCCGGTCCTCCGGCCCCCGGCCCTCCGAGGGGGAGCGGCCCGTCGGGCTCAGGCTGGCCGACCCGGTCCACCGGACCCGCCCAGGCCCGCGCCCCGGCTACCCCCGCCCCTCGGGGCCCGCACCTCGGCGAGCGGCCCCGATTCCGCGGCACGGTCGTCAGGCCAAAGACCGGCGCCCCGCCCCAAGGCCCACCCGCCGGGCCGGACCCAGCCGTAGCGCTCGGGCCTTGGGCGCCAAGCTTCCTGGGGCGGCCGTCTCGGTCTGGCTGGTGGACGCCAGGTCTCCGTGGCCGCCGCCGAGCCGGGAGGTGCGTCCCGCGCCCAGGCCCACCCTCGCCGTCTCCAGACGCCGCGTCGGGGGTGAGTGACTCCCATCGAGCGGTCAGGCGGTCGGGTCCCTGGCGTGCGTGCCGGGTCCCGAAGCTGATCGCCTGGTTCTCCGGGGCTGATCGGCCGGTCCCCGGGGCTTGGTGGCCGTCCTGGGGCCTGAGCCGCCCGCCCGGCTCGGGACAGTCGACCCGGCCGGCACCGGCGGACGGTCGGCGGGACTAGAGGATGGCCGGCCCGGTCCCGGGGACGCCCAGCCTGGTCCGGGGTGGCCGCCCCCCCAACGGGGAGTCGTCCGGAGTCGAAAGAGTCGCCCGGTCAGGGGAAGCCGTCCGGAGTCGGGGGAGCCCTCCGGCCCAGGGAGTCATCCGGAGCTGAGGGAGCCCCCAACCAGCGGAGCCCTCGAGTCGAGGCAGCCTCCCGATCAGGGGAGCCCCCCCCAGAGCCGAGGCACCCCCAACCATGGCGCCCCCCAGACCCAAGTCCCCCCCCGCCAAGTCCCCCCCGCCAAGCCACCCCCCGGCCCAAGCCCCCCCGGCCCCCCCATACCCCACACCCCCCACCCGCCCCCGCGCCCCCTCCTCACCCGCTAGCCTTTTCAGTTCGGAGCAAGTGGTACGTGGTACTCGGCAGGCGGTAGGCAGATGGACTTCCCGGCGGACCTTCCCGCGGACTTCGCGGCGGGGGCTCACCCGCACGCGCACGGCGGCTGGCCCGGCAATGAGCTGGAGGAGGTGCTGTCGGCCTCCCTCGGGGTGCCGACGGCGGGGGCGCGGATCGTGGAGGTGCTCGGCCGCAGCTTCCTGTGGGTGCCGCTGCCCAGCGGCGGCGGCCCGCACAGCGGCCCCCTGGATCTGCCCACCACGGAGATCGAGGGCCAGGCGTACGTGCCGGTGTTCAGTTCGGAGCAGCAGTTGCGTCAGGTCGCCGGCGCGCAGATGTCGTTCACCGTCGCGCCCGCCGTCGAGTTCGCGCGCGGACTGCCGCCGCAGGCCGGGATCGTGGTCAACCCCGGCGGCGTGGTGGGGCTCCCGCTGCCGCCGCCCGCCGTGGCCGAGCTGTGCCGGGCGGGCCGCACCCCGCTGGACGGACCGGCGGGCGGCGGCCGGGTCCGGCTCTTCGAGCCCGACTGGCAGGACGACCCGGTCGACTTCCTCGCCGCCGCCGCGGCCGAATTCGCCGCGCTGGGCGTCGTCCTGACGGCCCGCCGCTGTCTGGCCGTCGTCGAGACCGAGGCCCCGGCCCTCTTCGTCGGCGTCGAACTCACCCAGGGGGAGGGCGACCTCGGCGGCGACTTCAGGGAATCGCCGCTGGAGGCCCTGGAACGCGCCCTGACCGCGCACCCCGTGACCTGGCCGGTCAACCTGATCCTCCTGGACGTGGCCCAGGATCCGGTGGCCGCCTGGATGAAGCAGCAGGTACGGCCGTTCTACCAACGGGCCCTGTGAACCGCGAGCGGCCGGAACCCACCGCACTCGCGCGACGGCACCAGTCCCGGAGTCGCCGCGCGGCCGTAAACTAGGGTCACGGTCGAAGAGGGCGTAACGAAGGGGCGGTAAACCCAGTGAGCACCAGCGGCACTGCCGCAACCGGCCAGGTCGAACACACCCTGCGTCAAGTGTCGCCGGGTCGCTATGACACCTACGAGGCCCTGCTGCGCGCCCTGGCCACCCCCTCCGCCGGTCAGATCTGGATGCTGCTGTGGCACGGCCAGTCCGGCTCCCCCGACGCCCAGTACGGGAACATGGAGGTCGACGGCCACGCGTACGCCCCCTGCGTCACCTCCGCCCAGGAGCTGTCGGCCAGCGGCTGGAACCGCTCGTACGAGGTGGTCGAAGGGCTCGACGTGGCCCGCACCCTCTACCCCGACCACTACGGCCTGTGGCTCAACCCGCACGCGCCGGGCGGCGGGGTCGGGGTGCCCTGGCTGGATCTGCGGCGTATCGCGACCGGACTGGACCGGCAGCCGGCCGGCCCGCTGCGGCTGTCCGAGCCCGGCATCGAGGTCCCCCAGTTCTACGCGCTGCTCGCGCAGAACGCCCACCGCACCCAGGCCCTGCGCTCACTGCGCCGCGCCTGGGTGCAGCCCGCGCTCGGGGCGCCGTATCTCGCCATCGGTCTGGATGTCTACGACACCTCGCCGACCGCCGTGGACGCGGTGCGGGCGATGATGCAGCAGTCCATCGGCGCCTGCCCGGACGGGCTGCCGGTGTCGACGGTCGCGATGTCCGACGAGTACTGCCCGGTCGCCATGTGGATGCGGGCCAACGCCCGCCCCTTCTACGACCGCGAGGCTCACGCCCCCGCGCAGGCCCCCGCACACGCCCCGGCCCCCGGCTACGGCTACCCTCAGCCACGACCGTACTGATCACCGCCTTCACCACGCCTGCCCATTCCTTGGACAGCGCTGTCCCGAGCACCGGGCCGAGGACCCCTCTGCGCGCGTAGACGTGACTGGAAATGATCGGTCGCGCACCATATGCCCGATTGGATCCGTGTCCGACCCCCGTCAACGATGGTCCGGATAACGGAACTCCCAGGACAGCATCACGTTTACGCATCCATTCACCGCCAAGTCTGGCTACAGATCGCCAAAGCGTTGAAGACTCCCGCTCCAGGGGAGTCCGCCCGGGTGTTCACCCCGGTGCCGCCCCTGAGTACGACGGACTGATGACGCCGCTACCGCGGCAAGTGCGGGCCGGCTACCGCCGGTTGAGAGGGGTCCCTGCCAGATGACGGCACCATTGCACGAGCCGACCGCCGAGGCGGCCCCGAGCGCGGCCGAGGAGGCGACGGCAGTCAGCGGCGCGAAGGCCGTACAGGGCAGATCCCTGGGTCGGATCGCCTGGGAGCGCCTCAAACGCGACAAGCTCGCGCTGGCCGGCGGCGTCCTCGTGCTCCTGCTCATCCTGGTCGCCGTGCTGGCCCCCGTGATCACCAGCCTCGCCGGGCAGGACCCCGAGTCCCATCACGAGGACCTGATCGACCCGCTGTTCGGCACCCCGACCGGCTCCTTCGGCGGCATCAGCGGCGACCACTGGCTCGGCGTCGAGCCGGTCAACGGCCGCGACATCTTCGCCCGCATCGTCTACGGCGCCCAGATCTCCCTGCTCGTCGGCTTCCTGTCGGCCCTGGTCGCCGTCGTCCTCGGCACCGTCCTCGGCATCCTGGCCGGCTTCTTCGGCGGCTGGGTCGACTCCGTCATCAGCCGGGTCATGGACGGCCTGCTGGCCTTCCCGCAGCTGCTCTTCATCATCGCGCTGGTCTCCGTCATGCCGAACGAGATGCTCGGTCTCACCGGTACCGGGGTGCGCCTGTTCGTGATGATCCTGGTCATCGGTTTCTTCGGCTGGCCCTACATCGGACGCGTGGTACGCGGCCAGACGCTCTCCCTGCGCGAACGGGAGTACGTCGAGGCCGCCCGCTCGCTGGGCGCGGGGCGGTTCTACATCCTGTTCAAGGAACTGCTGCCCAATCTCGTCGCCCCGATCATCGTCTACACGACGATGATGATCCCCACCAACATCCTCACCGAGGCAGCCCTCAGTTTCCTGGGTGTGGGCGTCAAGCCGCCCACCGCCTCCTGGGGACAAATGCTCTCCAGCGCCATCGACTACTACGACTCGGACCCCATGTACATGGTGATCCCGGGCGTGGCGATCTTCATCACCGTCCTGGCGTTCAACCTCTTCGGCGACGGCGTGCGTGACGCGCTCGACCCCAAGGGCTCGCGCTGAAACCGGCGTACCCCCAGCGACCCGTGGCTCTGCACGGGATCTCTCATCACAACCCGGAGGATCCGAGATCGTGACTACCCAACGCACCCCCAGGCGGCGCAAGCAGGCCCTGGCCGCTGCCGCGGTGGTCGCCGCGCTGCTGACCACGGCGGCGTGCGGCGGCGGCGGTGGCAACGACAACGGCGGCGGTTCGAAGAACGGCGCGGCCGGCTTCGACGCGGCCAACAACAAGGTCGCCCAGGCCGAGCAGGCCAAGAAGGGCGGCACGCTGAAGTTCGCCGCGGCCCAGGACGCCGACTCGTGGGACACCACGCGCGGCTACTACGGCTTCATGTGGAACTTCTCCCGCTACTACTCCCGTCAGCTCGTCACGAACAAGACGGAGCCGGGCAAGGCCGGCGCGGAGATCACCCCCGACCTCGCCACCGCGGTCGCCGAGGTCAGCGACGACGGCAAGACCTACACGTACACCCTGCGTGACGGTGTCACCTGGGAGGACGGCAAGCCGATCACGTCCAAGGACGTGAAGTACGGCATCGAGCGCCAGTGGGCGCAGGACGTGCTGGCCGGTGGGCCGGTCTACCTCAAGGACGTCCTGGACCCCGACGGCGAGTACCCGGGCCCGTACAAGGACAAGTCCGCCGACAAGCTGGGTCTGAAGGCCATCGAGACGCCGGACGACAAGACCATCGTCTTCAAGCTGCCGAAGGCCAACTCGGACTTCGAGGAGATGCTCGCGCTGACCTCGGCGTCCCCGGTCCGCCAGGACAAGGACACCAAGTCCAAGTACGGTCTGAAGCCGTTCTCCTCCGGCCCGTACAAGTTCGAGTCCTACGACCCGGGCAAGTCGCTGGTGCTGACCCGCAACACCAACTGGGACCAGGGGTCCGACCCGGTGCGCAAGGCGTACCCGGACAAGGTCACGGTGAACTTCTTCACCAACGCCAACGACATGGACGCCCGTCTGATCAACGGCGACTTCGACCTGGACCTGAACCAGACCGGCATGTCCCCGCAGGGCCGCACCACCGCCCTGAAGGAGCACAAGGCGAACCTGGACAACCCGGTCTCCGGCTACATCCGCTACGCGGTCTTCCCGCAGAGCGTCAAGCCGTTCGACAACGAGGCGTGCCGCAAGGCCGTCATCGTCGGCGCCGACCACGTCTCGCTGCAGAACGCGCGCGGCGGCCCCATCGCCGGCGGTGACATCGGCACCAACATGCTGCCGCCGTCGGTCCCGGGCTCCGAGGGCCAGGCGTACGACCCGTACAAGCTCGCGGGTGACAACAAGAGCGGCAACGCCGCCGAGGCCAAGAAGCTCCTCAAGGAGTGCGGCCAGCCCAACGGCTTCAAGACCACCATCGCGGTCCGCAACAACAAGCCGGTCGAGGTGGCCACCGCCGAGTCGCTCCAGGCGTCCCTGAGCAAGATCGGCATCGACGCCGAGATCGACCAGTACGACGGCTCGCAGACCGCCGGCATCATCGGCAGCCCCTCCAACGTGGAGAAGAAGGGCTACGGCATCATCATCATGGGCTGGGGCCCGGACTTCCCGTCCGTCCAGGGCTACGGTCTCCCGCTGTGGGACAGCGACTACATCCTTGAGTCGGGCAACAACAACTACGCCCTCATCGAGGACAAGACGATCGACGGCCTGTTCGACGACTACGTCAACACGCTGGACGACGCCGGGAAGACCGACATCGCCAAGCAGATCAACCACAAGGTGATGGAGGGCGGCTACTACCTGCCGTTCGTCTTCGAGAAGTTCCTCAACTGGCGCTCCGGCCGACTGGCGAACGTCTACACGTCCGACGGCTACAGCGGCATGTACGACTTCGTCAACCTCGGCCTGAAGGCCGAGAAGTAGTCCCGGTCCACCCGCCGTACGGCACGAAAGGCAGGTGAAGGCCGGCGTGGCTGGGCCGCGGACCACCGGATGACCCCGGTGGTCCGCGGCCCGCCGCGGGCCGAGAGCTGTGCTCACTTACCTCATCAGGCGGCTGTTCGCCGCCGCTGTGATGCTCGTGGTCATCGTCATGGTGGTCTTCAGCATCTTCTTCCTCGTCCCCAAGTGGGCGGGCGTCGACATCGCCACGAGCTTCGTGGGCAAGCAGGCCGACCCTGCCGCGGTCGAGGCCGTGCGGACCAAGCTGGGCCTGAGCGAGCCGGTGTACGTCCAGGTCTGGGAGTTCTTCAAGGGCATCTTCGCGGGCCGCACCTACGCGGCCGGCGGCGATGTCACCCAGTGCTCCGCGCCCTGCTTCGGCTACTCCTTCCGCAGCGAGCAGGCCATCTGGCCGGTGCTCACCGACCGCTTCCCGGTGACCCTGGGACTCGCGCTCGGCGCCGCGGTGCTGTGGCTGCTCATCGGTGTCACGGCGGGTGTCGTCTCGGCCCTGAAGCGGGGCAGCCTGTGGGACCGCGGCGCGATGGTCGTCGCCCTCGCCGGTGTCTCCCTGCCGATCTACTTCACCGGCCTGCTCAGCCTCGCGATCTTCTCCTACGGGCTCGGCTGGCTGGACGCGCAGTACGTACCGTTCGAGGAGAGTTTCGGCGGCTGGTTCGGCGGCATGCTGCTGCCCTGGATCACCCTGGCGTTCCTCTACGCGGCGATGTACGCCCGGATCACCCGCGCCACCATGATGGAGATCCTCGGCGAGGACTACATCCGCACGGCCCGCGCCAAGGGCCTGCGCGAGACGGTCGTCATCCGCAAGCACGCCATGCGCTCCACGATGACCCCCATCCTGACCATGCTGGGCATGGACATCGGCGCCCTGATGGGCGGCGCTATCCTGACCGAGACCACCTTCAGCCTGCCCGGCCTCGGCCAGGCCGTGCTCTCGGCGATCAAGAACCAGGACCTGCCGGTCATCCTCGGCGTCACCCTGATCACTTCTCTCGCGGTGCTCATCGCCAACCTCGTGGTGGACGTCCTGTACGCCGTGATCGACCCCCGAGTGAGGCTCGCATGACCGAACTGAGCAAGAGCGGCGCCGCCGTGGGCGAGCCCGTCTCCGCCCGGGCCCCGAGCGCCTTCCTCGACGTACGCGATCTCAAGGTGCATTTCCCCACCGACGACGGCCTGGTCAAGTCCGTCGACGGGCTCAGCTTCCAGCTGGAGAAGGGCAAGACCCTCGGTATCGTCGGCGAGTCCGGCTCCGGCAAGTCGGTGACCAGCCTCGGCATCATGGGCCTGCACACCGCGGGCCAGTACGGCAAGCGCAAGGCGCGGATCTCCGGCGAGATCTGGCTCAACGGCACCGAACTGCTGTCGGCCCCCGCCGACCAGGTCCGCCGGATGCGTGGCCGTGAGATGGCGATGATCTTCCAGGACCCGCTCTCCGCGCTGCACCCGTACTACACGATCGGCCAGCAGATCGTGGAGGCGTACCGGATCCACCACGACGTCGACAAGAAGACCGCGAAGAAGCGCGCGGTCGAGATGCTCGACCGGGTCGGCATCCCGCAGCCCGACAAGCGGGTCGACAACTACCCGCACGAGTTCTCCGGCGGTATGCGCCAGCGCGCGATGATCGCGATGTCGCTGGTCAACAACCCCGAGCTGCTCATCGCGGACGAGCCGACCACCGCCCTGGACGTCACCGTCCAGGCGCAGATCCTGGATCTGATCCGGGATCTTCAGAAGGAGTTCGGCTCCGCGGTCATCATCATCACCCACGACCTGGGCGTCGTCGCCGAACTCGCCGACGACCTGCTGGTGATGTACGGCGGACGCTGTGTGGAGCGCGGCCCGGCCGAGAAGGTGTTCTACGAGCCCCGCCACCCCTACACCTGGGGACTGCTCGGCTCCATGCCCCGTCTCGACCGCGACCAGCAGGAACGCCTCGTCCCGGTGAAGGGCTCCCCGCCCTCGCTGATCAATCTGCCGTCCGGCTGCGCCTTCAACCCGCGCTGCCCCTACGCGGACATCCCCAAGGACGATGTGACCCGTACGGTCCGCCCCGAACTGTCCGAGATCGGCAGCCGGCACTGGGCCGCCTGCCACATGTCGAAGGAGCAGCGGGAGCGGATCTGGATCGAAGAGATTGCGCCGAAGCTGTGAGCGACAACAGCGAGAACAGCGAGAAGGCAGTGGACAACCCCGTGAGCATCCCCGCGCAGAGCCAAGGTGCCACCCTGACCGCGGACCCCGCCCCCGGCGAGGTCCTGCTCAAGGTCAGCGGGCTCCAGAAGCACTTCCCGATCCGCAAGGGCCTGCTCAAGCGGCAGGTCGGCGCCGTCCGCGCGGTCGACGGCCTGGACTTCGAGGTGCGGTCCGGGGAGACCCTCGGTGTCGTCGGCGAGTCCGGCTGCGGCAAGTCGACCATGGGCCGGCTGATCACCCGGCTCCTGGAGCCGACCGCCGGGACCGTGGAGTTCCAGGGCAAGGACATCACCCACCTCGGGGTGAGCGGGATGCGCCCGCTGCGCCGCGACGTCCAGATGATCTTCCAGGACCCGTACTCCTCGCTGAACCCGCGCCACACCATCGGCACCATCGTCGGCGCCCCCTTCAAGCTCCAGGGCGTGACGCCCGAGGGCGGTGTCAAGAAGGAGGTGCAGCGGCTGCTGTCGGTCGTGGGGCTCAACCCGGAGCACTACAACCGCTACCCGCACGAGTTCTCCGGCGGTCAGCGCCAGCGCATCGGCATCGCCCGCGCGCTCGCCCTCAACCCCCGCCTCGTGGTGGCCGACGAGCCGGTCTCCGCGCTGGACGTGTCGATCCAGGCGCAGGTGGTCAATCTGCTGGACGACCTCCAGCAGGAGCTGGGCCTGACGTATGTGATCATCGCGCACGATCTGTCCGTCGTCCGGCATGTCTCGGACCGGATCGCGGTGATGTACCTCGGCAAGATCGTGGAGCTGGCCGACCGTGAGCTGCTCTACAAGTCGCCGATGCATCCGTACACCAAGGCGCTGATGTCCGCGGTCCCGATCCCGGACCCGGCGCGCAGGTCGGCCAAGAGCGAGCGGATCCTGCTCCGCGGCGACGTGCCCTCGCCGATCTCGCCGCCGAGCGGCTGCCGCTTCCACACCCGGTGCTGGAAGGCGACGGAGATCTGCACGACCCAGGAGCCGCCGCTGATCGAGCTGCGCCCCGGGCAGCAGGTGGCCTGCCACCACCCGGAGAACTTCGAGGACCAGGCCCCGCAGGACACCGTCCTGCTGACCGCGGCGAAGGAGGCGGCCGAACTGGTCGCCGACGAGGTGCTGGCGGAGTCGGCGGAGACGAGCGCGGCGGTCGCGAATGCGGTGGCCGAGGAGGCTTCCACCGGCGAGGCTTCCTCTGCTGAGGCTTCTGAGGCTTCCACCGGTGACGCTCCTTCCCAGGGGACCGGCGAGAAGTAAGCCACAGCCAGCCCCCGCCTTGTTTTGCAAGGCGGGGGCTGACGCATGGGTAAGAATAGAAGGGTGCTCGAACCGTTCTTCAGCCCATCCGTCCAGCACACGCTCGACCTGATAGGCATCTTCGTCTTCGCCATCTCCGGCGCGCTGCTGGCCGTGCGCAAGAACTTCGACGTCTTCGGCATCGCCGTCCTCGCCGAGGTCACGGCGCTGGGCGGCGGGCTGTTCCGGGACCTGGTGATCGGCGCGGTGCCCCCGGCGGCCTTCACGGACCTCGGCTATTTCCTCACACCACTGGTCGCGGCCCTACTCGTGATCTTCCTCCACCCCCAGGTGGAGCGGATCCAGACCGGGGTGAACGTCTTCGACGCCGCGGGCCTCGGCCTGTTCTGCGTGACGGGCACGACCAAGGCGTACGAGTACGGACTCGGCCTGCACGCGGCGGCGGCCCTCGGTCTCGCGACCGCCGTGGGCGGCGGTGTCCTGCGGGACGTCCTGGCGAACGAGGTCCCCTCGCTGCTGCGCTGGGACCGCGACCTGTACGCCGTCCCCGCGATCGTCGGCGCCGTCATGGTCGCCTTCTTCCTCCGCTACGACGTCCTCACCCCGCTGACCAGCAGCCTCGCGGTGATCACGGCGTTCGCGCTGCGGCTGCTGGCGCTGCGGTACCACTGGCGCGCACCGCGGGCGTGGAACCGCCGGTCGACGGTACGGGAGGAGGAAGGGGCGTGAGGAAGGGGAGTGAGGCGGGGTGTGAGGCGGAGGTGTGAGGCGGGGTGTGAGGCGGAGGTGTGAGGCGGGGGAGTCGGGCTCGGCCGGGAAATAAAAGCTACCGCTTAGTAGGTCCCTGCGGTACGGTACGTGCATGGCTCAGGCATCCCAGGCGACCATCGGCGACAGCGAGTTCGACCGCGACACCGCCCTGGTCCGGCGCTCCGAGGGCGTCTACGACATCGACCTCTCGACCGGCTGGACGATCTTCAACGCCGTCAACGGCGG
Source organism: Streptomyces sp. NPDC091377 (assembly GCF_044757045.1). NCBI lineage: Bacteria > Bacillati > Actinomycetota > Actinomycetes > Kitasatosporales > Streptomycetaceae > Streptomyces > Streptomyces sp. NPDC091377. The sequence continues at coordinate 57,958 of NZ_JBIVUE010000011.1, forward strand.
CTTCCTCCTCGCCGTGGTGGGCCGCGCCCTCGGGGACGCCCTGCCGCACGCCGACCCGTTCAGCATCTCCGCGCACTATCTGACGGCCTCGCAGCCGGGCCCCGCGGTGGTCCGCACGGACGTGGTCCGCACCGGCCGCACCCTCTCCACCGGCCAGGCGTCCCTCTTCCAGTACGACGACCGGGGCCAGGAGGTCGAGCGCCTGCGGGTCCTCGCCTCCTACGGCGATCTCGACGCGCTCCCGGACGAGGTCCACACCTCCGTGAAGCCGCCCGCGATCCCGCCGATCGAGCAGTGCTTCGGCCCCGAGGACAGCCCCGCACCGGTCCCGGCGAGTTCCCCGATCACCGACCGGCTGATGATCAAACTCGACCCGTCGACCCTCGGCTGGGCGCTCGGTCAGCCCTCCGGCAAGGGGGAGATGCGGGCCTGGCTGGGTCTGGCCGACGGCCGCGACGCCGATCCGTTCTCGCTGCTCCTCGCGGTCGACGCGCTGCCCCCGACCGCGTTCGAGCTGGGCCTCAAGGGCTGGGTCCCGACGGTGGAACTGACCGTCCACGTCCGCAGCCGCCCCGCCCCCGGCCCCCTCCGTGTCTCCATCACCACCCGCAATCCGGCCGGTGGCTTCCTGGAGGAGGACGCGGAGGTCTGGGACAGCGCGGACCGCCTGGTGGCCCAGTCACGGCAACTTGCGCGGGTGTGGACGGGCTGAGGCCGGGAGTTCCGGCCGACGGCACGCTCCCCATGTCCGGAGCGAGGGGCTTCCGGGCCGGAGAGGCTTCCGGGCCGGTGGGGCTTCGCCGGGGCTCAGCCGGACCGCGGCGCCTGCGCCGGTGCCTCCCGCCCCTCTTCGAGCGCCGGGGTGACCGTGCGGAGCAGGGTCGCCGTGAGCAGCGCGATGCCGAGGGCGACGCCCGCTCCGGCGGTGAACACGACCTGGACCCCGTCGGTGAAGGCCGCCCTGACCGCGTCCAGCAGAAGGTCACGCCCCTCGGTGGGCAGTCCCTCGGCCGCCGCGACGGCGGAGCCGATGCTGTCCTCGGCCGCCGCGCCGGCCTCGGCGGGGGTACCGGCCGGCAGGCCGCCGCGCACCTCGGCCCGGTAGAGCGCGGTGCCCGCCGCGCCCAGCAGGGCGATACCCAGCGCGGTGCCCAGTTCGGCGGCGGTCTCCTGGACGGCCGACGCCTCTCCGGCCTTCTCCGCCGGGGCCGTGGCCAGCACCATGCCCGTGCCCAGCGCCGGGGTGGGCCCGAGCCCCAGGCTCATCACGGCCCCGCCGACGATCACCGGCACGAGGCCCGAGTCCTCGGTCAGCCGGCTCAGGATCAGCATGCCCACGGCCGTCAGCGCGAGCCCCGCCGCCATCAGCCGCGCCGGGCCGACCCGCCGGGCGAGCGCGGGCGACGCCATGATGCCGACCACCATCGTCACGGAGACGGGCAGCAGCAGAAGCCCCGCCTTCATCGGCCCGTACCCGGACACCATCTGGAGGAACTGCGCCAGGAAGAACTGCGCCCCGGCCATGACGAACATCGACAGCGACAGCACGGCCAGCGCGGCGGCGAACGTACGGCTGCGGAACAGCCGTAGATCCAGCAGCGGGGCGGTGAGGGTGCGCTGGCGCAGCACGAAGGCCGTGCAGAGCGCGAGCCCCGCGGCGAGGGCCAGTGAGGACAGCGCCCCGACGCCGTGCGAGGCGTACTCCTTGACGCCGTAGATCACCGGCAGTACGCCGACCAGCAGCAACACCGCGCTCAGCAGGTCCAGTCGGCCCGGCCGCCCGGCGCGGTACTCGGGCAGCAGCAGCGGACCGGTGATCACCAGCAGGGCCATCACCGGGGCGCCGAGCAGAAAGACCGAACCCCACCAGAAGTACTCCAGCATGACGCCGCCGACGGCCGGTCCCAGCGCGCCGCCGAGCACGAAGCCCGCCATCCACACGCTGATCGCGACCGTGCGCTGCCCCGGGTCGTGGAACATGTTCCGCAGCAGCGACATCGTCGACGGCATCAGCGTCGCCCCCGCGACCCCCAGCAGTCCCCGGGCCACGATCAGCATGGTCGGGCTGGTGGCGTAGGCCGCGAGCACGGAGGCCGCGCCGAATCCCACGGCGCCGATCAGCAGCAGCCGACGGCGGCCCACCCGGTCGCCGAGCGTGCCCATCGTGATGAGCAGACCGGCGATGAGGAAGCCGTAGATGTCGACGATCCACAGCAGTTGGGTGCCCGAAGGGCCGAGGTCCGCGCTCAACTGCGGCACGGCCAGGTGCAGTACGGACATGTCGAGGGCGATGAGAACGGTCGGGAGGGCGAGCACGGCCAGCCCCCACCATTCCCGCCTGCCCGCCCTGACCGGGGGTGAGGTGTACTCCTGTGACGGCATGACGGCACGCTAGGAACTCAAGCGGACTTGAGGTCAAGGGCGGTGGAGCGCCCTTCGGAACGAGGGGTTCAGTCCCGCCAGTGCGCCCGGCCCAGGCCGATCAGACGGAGCCGGTCGGCCGCCTCACGGGTGACCCGTACCCGCTCGGCCGGGTCGGCGCCGAGGGCCTCCAGGAAGCGGGTCGACGTGGTCACCAGGTGGTCGACGTGGACGCCCGCGAGCATCCGCAGATCGTCCTCGCTCCAGCCGACCGACTCCGGATCCCGGGCCAGTTCGACCCGCACGCCCTCGGTGAGCCGGGTCAGCCGGGTGTGGACCGCCGCCCGCACCGCCCGTACCCCGCCATGCTGCTCGCGCGCGAGAAAGCGCACGTGAGCGGGGTGTTTGGTGACATAGCAGGCGAGCAGATCGATGATCCCGGCGATACGTTCCTCGCCGTCGCGGGTGTCCGCGACCACCGCCAGGACCAGCGGGTGCAGACTGCCGAGCGCCTCGTCCACCAGGGCGACCCCGAGGTCCTCGATCGAGCGGAAGTGGCGGTAGAAGGCGGTCGGGGCGACACCGGCGGCCCGGGTGACCTCCCGCAGTCCGAGGCCGCTGAGGCTCTGCCCGGCGAGCAGTTCCAGCGCCGCGTCCAGCAGCGCCTGCCGGGTCCGCTGCTTGCGCGCCGCACGGACGCCGAGGGCATGACTCATGCCCTTCAGTAAACAACTGTTCTCCGAAATCATCGACCCCCTCGGGGCCCTGCGCCGTCGGCGCGCGCCGGACGCGCCCCCCGCTGCCTCCGTCCGCACCCCGTCCCCGCAGCGAGGCCGCCCACCCCACCGCCGTAGAATCGGCACACCATGGCTTATCTCGACCACGCCGCGACCACTCCGATGCTTCCGGAGGCGGCAGAGGCGCTCACCGCCCACCTGGGCAGCACGGGCAACGCCTCCTCCCTGCACGCGTCCGGCCGCGCGGCCCGGCGTACGGTCGAGGAAGCCCGGGAGGCCCTCGCCGAGGCGCTCGGCGCCCGCCCGAGCGAGGTGGTCTTCACCTCCGGCGGCACCGAGGCCGACAACCTCGCCGTGAAGGGGCTGTACTGGTCCCGCCGCGACGCCGACCCGGCCCGCACCCGCGTCCTCGCCAGCCCCGTCGAGCACCACGCCGTGCTCGACGCCGTGCACTGGCTCGGCGAGCACGAGGGCGCCACCGTCGAGTACCTCCCCGTCGACTCCCACGGCCGGGTCCACCCCGACGCCCTGCGCGAGGCCATCGCCCGGAACCCGGACGATGTCGCCCTCGCCACCGTCATGTGGGCCAACAACGAGATCGGCACTGTCATGCCGGTCCGCGAACTCGCCGACGTCGCCGACGGGTTCGGCGTCCCCCTGCACGCCGACGCCGTCCAGGCGTTCGGGCAGATCCCGGTCGACTTCGCCGGTTCCGGGCTCGCCGCGATGACCGTCTCCGGCCACAAGATCGGCGGACCATACGGCATCGGCGCGCTGTTGCTCGGCCGCGAGTACACCCCCGTGCCCGTGCTGCACGGCGGCGGCCAGGAACGCCATGTCCGCTCCGGCACCCTCGACGTCCCCGCCATCGCCTCCTTCGCCGTCGCCGGACGCCTCGCGGCCCGGCACCGCGAACGGTTCGCCCGCGAGGTTGGCGCCCTGCGGGACCAACTCGTCGACGCGGTCCGTACGGCCGTGCCCGACGCGATCCTCGGCGGCGACCCGGCACCCGGGGGCCGCCTCCCCGCCAACGCCCACTTCACGTTCCCCGGCTGCGAGGGCGACTCACTGCTGCTGCTCCTGGACGCCCAGGGCATCGAATGCTCGACCGGCTCCGCCTGTACCGCGGGGGTGGCGCAGCCGAGCCATGTGCTGCTGGCCGCCGGGGTCGATCCCGACCTGGCCCGCGGCACCCTGCGGTTCTCCCTGGGGCACACCTCCACACAGGACGACATCGAGGCCGTCGCGAAGGCCATCGGCCCGGCCGTGGAACGCGCCCGGGCGGCCGGACTCACCTAGGGACCGTGCGCCTGTGTCGGGGCAGGGCCTGTGCGTCTGCGTCGGGGCCGGGGCCTGTGTGTCGGGGCCAGGGCGTGTGTGCCTGTGTCGGGCCCGGGGCCTGTGCGCCTGAGTCGGGCCAGGGCCCGTGCGGTCTGCGTCGGGCCGGGGCCTGTGCGCCTGTGTCGCGGCGCCGATCACCCCCTCAGGGTGTGACGGATCCCGACGGTGTCGGGGTCGGTGCCGTGCTCGCTCTGCGGACCAGCTTCATATAGCGGTCCCAGTCCCAGTGCGGCCCGGGATCCGTGTGGTCCGTGCCCGGCACCTCCACATGGCCGATGATGTGCTCGCGGTCGACGGGTATCCCGTAGCGGCGGCAGACACCGGCGGTGAGCCGGGCCGAGGCGGCGTACATCTCGTCCGTGAGGTCCTCGGGGCGGTCCACGAAACCCTCGTGCTCTATGCCGACACTGCGCTCGTTGTAATCCCGGTCGCCCGCGTGGAACGCCACGTCCAGCTCGCGGATCATCTGCGTGATGCCGCCGTCCTGCCGCACGATGTAGTGCGTCGCCGCGCCGTGCCCCGGGTCCTGGAAGACTCGTACCGCGCTGTCGTGGCTGCCCTGCGTGACATGCACCACCACCCGGTCCACCGGGAAGTCGGCCGGCCGGTCCGCGCGCCGCCAGTTCGCCGACGACGCTGCCACCCAGCGCGCCCCCTGGAAGTCCACCACTCCCTCCGGCCGCGGCTTCTCCACGCCCGGCACCTGCCACCACAGCCGCGACAACGGGTCCTGCGCCGCCCACACGCCCGCGCCGGCCGCCGCCGCGGCACCCCCGATGATCAGCGACCGCCGTCCGATCCGCCTGCCGGAAGGCCCAGGGCCGCCCTTCGTCTCCTCCATGCGATCCACAACGCTTATTCGCCGGGTCTGGTTCCCGCGTCCCCTTACCCTGGAAGGGTTATGACTGAGATCCCGCAGCGCACCCGTCCCCTCCGCGTCCTCGCCGCCATGTCCGGCGGGGTCGACTCCGCCGTCGCCGCCGCCCGTGCCGCCGAAGCGGGCCATGACGTGACCGGTGTCCATCTCGCGCTCTCCGCGAACCCCCAGTCGTTCCGGACGGGCGCCCGCGGCTGCTGCACCATCGAGGACTCCCGCGACGCCCGCCGGGCCGCCGACGTCATCGGCATCCCGTTCTACGTCTGGGACCTCGCCGACCGCTTCCGCGAGGACGTGGTCGAGGACTTCGTCGCCGAGTACGAGGCGGGCCGTACGCCCAACCCGTGTCTGCGCTGCAACGAGAAGATCAAGTTCGCCGCCCTGCTGGACAAGGCGCTCGCCCTCGGCTTCGACGCGGTCTGCACGGGCCACTACGCCCAGGTGGTCGTCGCCGAGGACGGCTCCCGCGAACTGCACCGCGCCTCCGACCTCGCCAAGGACCAGTCGTACGTCCTCGGCGTCCTGGACGACCGCCAGCTCGCGCACGCCCTGTTCCCGCTCGGCGACACCGTCACCACCAAGGACGAGATCCGCGCGGAGGCCGAGCGGCGCGGCCTCGCCGTCGCCAAGAAGCCCGACTCGCACGACATCTGCTTCATCGCCGACGGCGACACCCAGGGCTTCCTGGCCCGCCGCCTCGGCAAGGCGGAGGGCGACATCGTGGACGAGACGGGCGCCAAGGTCGGCACCCACGAGGGCGCCTACGGCTTCACCATCGGCCAGCGCAAGGGGCTGCGGATCGGCACCCCCGCCGCCGACGGCAAGCCGCGCTACGTCCTCGACATCTCCCCCGTCGACAACACGGTCACGGTCGGCCCGGCCGCCGCCCTCGACGTCACCGGCCTCACCGCGATCAAGCCCCGCTGGTGCGGCACCGCCCCCACCGGCCCCGGCACCTACACCGCCCAGCTGCGCGCCCACGGCGACGAGACCGAGGTCGCGGCGGAGGTCGTGGACGGCGAACTGCGCGTCCGCTTCACCACACCGGTCCGCGGGATCGCCCCCGGCCAGGCCGTCGTCCTCTACGACGGCACGCGCGTGGTGGGCTCGGCGACCATCGCCACGACCACGCGCGCGACCCCGGCCGCCGTCTGACGCACCCCCGGGGGCGCCGGGGACCGGGCCGGGTCAGCCCACCTCCACCTCGTAGAAGCACAGGTGGTCCTTGATCTCGGCGACGCCCTCCTTCGGCTCGGGGTAGCCCCAGACGAGGTCGGCGGCGTCCGGCAGCGACCAGTAGGACGCCGTGCCCTTGAAGGGGCAGTAGGTGTGGGTGTCGGAGCCGGTCAGGAGGTCGAGGCGCACGTCCTCGGCCGGGATGTAGTAGCGCGGGGGACAGCCGGTCTCGTGCAGGACCAGGGCCCGGTCGCTCTCGGCGAGCACCTGGCCGCCGTGGAGCGCCCGTACCCGCTGTCCGCTCGGTTCGATCGTGATGATGTGTCCGTCGGTCATGTAGGGAAAAGCACCCGACGGGCCGCGGTTCTTCCCCCGTACGGTGTGCGCATGCGTATCTGTGTCTTCCTCTCCGCCGCCGACCTGGCCGTCCGCTACACCCGTCCCGCGCGCGAGTTCGCCGAACTGATGGGCAAGGGCGGGCACACCCTGGTCTGGGGCGGCTCCGACTCGGGCCTGATGAAGGTCGTCGCCGACGGCGTGCAGGAGAGCGGCGGCAGGCTGATCGGCGTCTCCGTGGAGTTCCTCGCCGCCACGGCGCGGCCCGAGGCGGACGAGATGGTGTTCGCGCGCGACCTCGCCGAGCGCAAGAAGCTGCTGCTGGAGAAGGCCGACGCCGTGGTCGTCATGGTGGGCGGCACCGGCACCCTGGACGAGGCCACGGAGATCCTGGAGCTGAAGAAGCACGGCCACACCGACAAGCCGGTGGTGCTGCTCAACACCGAGGGCTTCTACGACGGCCTCAAGCAGCAGTTCCGGCGCATGGAGGACGAGGGTTTCCTGCCGCTGCCCCTCACCGAGCTGGTGTTCTTCGCCGAGGAGCCGGTCGGCGCCCTGGCCTACCTGGAGGAGAGCCAGGGCGTGGTCTGATCCGGCCGACGGTGATGCGAGCATGGCGGGCATGGCTACACATGTGATCACCGGGGCCGGTTCCGGCATCGGCGCGGCCGTCGCCCGGCGCCTGCACGCGCGCGGGGACGAGATCGTGCTCCACGCGCGCGACGCGGGCCGTGCCAAGCAACTGGCGGGGGAGTTCCCCGGCGCCCGCACCCTGGTCGGCGACCTCGCCGACCCCGGGCGGCTCTCCTGGGCGCTGTCCCACCAGACGCTCCCCGAGCAGGTGGACTCGCTGATCCACAGCGCCGGGGTGATCGACCTCGGCGCGGTCGGCGACCTCACCCCCAAGACCTGGCGCCACCAGCTCGACGTCAATCTGCTCTCCCCCGCCGAACTGACCCGGCTCTTCCTGCCGCAGCTGCGGATGGCCCGTGGCCAGGTCCTGTTCGTGAACTCCGGCGCCGGGCTGCGGGCGTCCGCCGACTGGTCCGCGTACGCCGCCTCCAAGCACGGCCTCAAGGCGCTCGCCGACTCCCTGCGGCACGAGGAGCACGGGAACGGGGTGCGGGTCACCTCGGTGTACCCCGGCCGCACCGCCACGCCGATGCAGGCCCGCACGCACCAGCAGGAGGGCCGGGACTACGACCCGTCGGCATGGATCGACCCCGAGTCCGTCGCCACGACGATCGTGACGGCACTGGATCTGCCGAGGGACGCGGAGCTGAACGACGTGACGATCCGGCCGGGTCGGTAGGGGCCGCTCGGGCGGTGCTTCTTCGCACGTCCCGAGACCCCTCGGCCGGGTGGCACCGGGCCGGGCGGGGTCTGGGGCGCCGATGGGCCGCGGGTCCGGGGGTCCGGGGGTCCGGAGATCTGGGGGCGGAGCCCCAGGGCGGCCGGGGCGCCGCCGGGTACGTAGGCTGCGCGGGTGAGCGAAAACACCCCCCGCTTCGGCGCGGCCACCGGCGTCGGCTCGATGCCGGGCGGCGACGCCCGAGAGACGGCCAGGACCGTCACCGGCACCTTCGAGGACTTCCCGTACCTCGCCGAGCTGCCCGCCCGAGGGCCCGGCGCGGACATGATCGGCCGGACCGCCGGGATGCTGGTCGAGCTGTACGCGCGCGTGGAGCCCAGTGGCTGGCGGCTCGGTGACCGGCCGGGCCGGGACACCCGGCGGGCGCGGTCCTGGCTCGGCGAGGATCTGGACGCGCTGGAGGAGTTCACCCAGGACTACACCGGCCCGCTGAAGGTCCAGGCGGTCGGCCCCTGGACGCTCGCCGCCGCGCTGGAGCTTCGGAACGGCGAGGTCGCCCTCTCCGACGCCGGCGCCTGCCGCGACCTCGCCGCCTCCCTCGCCGAGGGCCTGCGGCTGCACCTGGAGGAGGTCCGCCGCCGGATCCCCGGCGCCCGTGTGGTCCTCCAGCTCGACGAACCGTCGCTCACCGCCGTACTGCGCGGACAGGTCAGGTCGGCCAGCGGCTACCGCACCCACCAGGCCGTGGACCGGCAGTTCGCCGAGGGCACCTTGCGTGAGGTGATCGACGTGCACGCCGACAGCCGGCCGAGCCCGGCAGGCGTGGAGGGTGCGGGCGGCGCGGGTGGCTCCGACGGCGCTCGTGGCTCCGGGGGCTCCGGTGGCCCCGGTGGCTCCGTGGTGGTGCATTCCTGTGCGCCCGACGTCCCGTTCGCCCTGCTGCGCCGGGCCGGCGCCAAGGGCATCTCCTTCGACGCCACCCTGCTCACCGAGCGTGATGACGAGGCGATCGGTGAGGCCGTCGAGGCGGGCACCCGGCTGTTCACGGGTGTCGTGCCGGGCACGGACGGCCGATTGTCAGACCCTGCCGGTAGCGTCATGGGTGTCAGGACGCTGTGGCGCAGGCTGGGGCTGCATCCGGGGTTGCTCGCGGACGTGGTCACGGTCACTCCGTCGTGCGGTCTCGCGGGTGCTTCCCCCGAGTACGCCCGGCGGGCGCTCGCCCACTGCGTCCAGGCGGCGAGATCTCTCGCGGACAACCCAGAGTAACGGGAGGACGACACGGTGGCCGGCGACAAGCAAGCGGAGACGACGGCGGTGCCCGCCGAGGCCCGAGCCCAGCACGGCCGGCTCGCGGAGCAGGTCGAGGAGCACCGCTTCCGGTACTACGTGAAGGACGCTCCGGTCGTCAGCGACGCGGAGTTCGACGGACTCCTGAAGTCGCTGGAGGCGCTGGAGGAGGAGTACCCGGAGCTGCGTACGCCGGACTCGCCGACCCAGAAGGTCGCCGGTTCCTACGAGACGGAGTTCACGGCCGTCCAGCACCACCAGCGCATGCTGTCCCTCGACAACACCTTCAACGACGAGGAGCTGGCCGCCTGGGCCGACCGCATCGCACGCGAACTGGGCGAGCAGGAGTACCACTTCCTGTGCGAGCTGAAAGTCGACGGCCTCGCCGTCAACCTCACCTACGAACACGGCCGCCTCACCCGCGCCGCGACCCGCGGCGACGGCCGTACCGGCGAGGACATCACCCCCAACGTCCGCACGATCACCGAGATCCCGGACCGGCTGCGGGGCGAGACCGTCCCGGACCTGGTGGAGATCCGCGGCGAGGTCTACTTCCCGATGGACGAGTTCGAGGCGCTCAACGCCCGTCTGGTCGAGGCCGGTGACAAGCCGTTCGCCAATCCGCGCAACGCCGCGGCCGGCTCGCTGCGCCAGAAGGACCCGAGGGTCACGGCCACCCGCCCGCTGCACATGGTGGTCCACGGCATCGGCGCCCTGGAGGGCTACACGGGCATGAACCGGCTCTCGCAGGCGTACACTCTGCTGAAGGGCTGGGGCCTGCCCACCTCCCCGCACAACCGGGTGGAGGACGGCCTCGACGGCGTACGGGAGTTCATCGCCCACTACGGCGAGAACCGCCACTCGGTGGACCACGAGATCGACGGCGTGGTCGTCAAGCTGGACGAGATCCGCCTCCAGGGCCGGCTCGGCTCCACGGCCCGCGCGCCCCGCTGGGCGATCGCCTACAAGTACGCGCCGGAAGAGGTCAACACCAAGCTGGTCAACATCCGCGTGGGGGTCGGCCGGACCGGCCGGGTGACGCCGTACGCGCAGGTGGAGCCGGTCACGGTGGCCGGTTCCGAGGTCGAGTTCGCCACCCTGCACAACCAGGAGGTGGTCAAGGCCAAGGGCGTGCTCATCGGGGACACGGTGGTGCTGCGCAAGGCCGGTGACGTGATCCCCGAGATCCTCGGCCCGGTGGTCGATCTGCGCGACGGCACCGAGCACGCGTTCGTGATGCCCGCCGAGTGCCCCGAGTGCGGGACACCGCTCAGACCGATGAAGGAGGGCGACATCGATCTGCGCTGCCCCAACGCGGAATCCTGCCCGGCCCAGTTGCGTGAGCGCCTGTTCTACCTCGTGGGCCGCAAGTCGCTGGACATCGAGCACTTCGGCTACGTCGCCGCCGCGGCCCTCACCAAGCCGCTGGAGCCCGCCGACCCGCCGCTGAAGGACGAGGGCGACCTGTTCGACCTCACGGTGGAGCAACTCCTGCCCATCAAGGCGTACGTCCTGGACCAGAACAGCGGACTGCCCAAGCGGGACCCCAAGACCGGCGAGGAGAAGATCGCCACCGTCTTCGCCAACCAGCAGGGCGAGCCCAAGAAGAACGCGCTCGCGATGCTGGAGAACATCGCCGCGGCCAAGGAGCGCCCGCTGGCCCGGATGCTGACCGGCCTCTCGATCCGCCATGTCGGCCCGGTCGCCGCCGAGGCACTCGCCCGCGAGTTCGGCTCCATCGACCGCATCGAGCAGGCCAGTGAGAAGGAGCTGTCCGACACCGCCGGCGTCGGCGACATCATCGCGGCCTCGCTCAAGGAGTGGTTCGCCGAGGAGTGGCACCAGGAGATCCTGCGCAAGTGGAAGGCGGCCGGGGTGCGCCTGGAGGAGGAGCGCTCCGCCGAGGACGAGGGCCCCCGACCCCTGGAAGGACTCACGGTCGTCGTGACCGGAACACTGGAGCGCTACACACGAGATGGAGCCAAAGACGAACTCCAGTCGCGTGGCGCAAAGGTGACCGGTTCGGTTTCCAAGAAGACGTCGTTCGTCGTCGTGGGGGACAATCCCGGATCCAAGTACGACAAGGCCGTGCAGCTCAAGGTGCCTGTCCTGGACGAGGAGGGCTTCGACGTGCTGCTCGCACAGGGGCCTGAGGCGGCGACGGAGGCCGCCCTCCCGGCCGACGAGTAACCGCCACATGGCCGACGGGCGGCCCCCCGGTAGCGGTTGAAGGCCACCCGTTCGGCGCATATCAGATGCATACGGGTGGCTCGGGCGCATTCGGGCAACCGTCCGCGACCGCTGCCCGTGAGAGCCTTCCGCGGCCTACTGTTGAGCTGTGCGCCTGCCGTGCCCAGCTGCGGTCGGGGCAGCCCCGTGCTGTTCAGGAGCAGGGGGAAGGGTTTTCCGACGCGGTGCCGTGGGTGCGAGCAAGGCATTCGGGCCGCGTGGCGAGGGCACCGCCGGCTGTGAGAGGGACGGGAATGGAACCGACCGAGAGCGCCGCCCCGGACTCACGGCTGCGCCGACTGGCCGGCGCCTGGCGAGGAGCAATGACCGCGTTGCCGGCCCGTACCGCCCCGTCGGCGCGGGCACAGGCCGGTGCGCGAGGGCGCGCGTCGGCGCGGACCCCGGCGGAGGCGCCGGTCACGGTCCCGCTCCCCGCCCCGCACACCTCCCCCCTGTCGGACGGTGAGAGCGAACGTCATCTGTCGTGGCCCGCGCTGCCCGCCGCGGTCGTCGCCGCGGCGGGCTTCGTGCTCGGCGCGGGCTTCTACCGGGCGTTCACCACCCATCAGGCGCTGTTCCCCTCCGGCACGGTCGGCTGGGCGCTGGCCGTGCTGACCGGACTCATCGTCGGCCATCTGGTGATGCTGGGCAGCGCCCGCTGGGGCGGCGGCACCGGCTCCGGCGCCGCCCTCACCCTCGCCGTCCTGCTGCTGTACGGCTGGCTGCCCGCGGGCATGGTCAGCCTCACCGTCGTCGTCCTGGTCGGCATAGCCCGCCGCCACCGCTGGCGCCAGGGCGTCCTCAACGGCGCCGTGGACATCCTCGGCATCGGCTCCGCCGCGTTACTCCGCGCCACGTTCGGGCCGGTGCCCTCGGTGGAGGAACCCTGGCTGCCGGAGACCTGGACGTACTACACCGCCAGCGAGGTCGTCCTGGTGGCGCTCGCCTATCTCGTCGTCACCCGCGCACTGCTCTGGTTCCTGCACGGCCCGCGCTCCGGACGGCTGCCCACCATCGCCCGCTCCACCCTGGTCAGACATGGTCTGGTCGCCGTCGCCCTGCTCGGTATCGCGCCCCTGATCTGTGTCATCGCCATCGCCAAGCCGGTCCTGCTGCCGCTGTTCGCGATCCCGCTCATCGCCCTCGACTCCACGCTCTGGATGGCCCGCGCCCGCGCCGAGGAACAACTGCGCGACCCGCTCACCGGACTGCCCAACCGGCAGTGGCTGCTCGAACGCATCTGGACGGCCCTGGACGACGCCGAACGCATCGGCGCCCGCTCCGCCCTGATGCTCATCGACCTCGACCGCTTCCGGGCGGTCAATGACACGCTGGGGCATCTGGCCGGGGACCGGCTGCTGCTCCAGACCGCCGACCGGGTACGGCGGGCGCTGCCGCGCGGGGCGGAGGTCGCGCGGCTCGGCGGGGACGAGTTCGCCGTCCTGCTGCCCATCGCCGACTCCACCACCTCGGCGACCCGGATCGCCCGCGGCATCGTCGCCGAACTGGGCTCCCCGCTCGACCTGGACGGACTGACCCTGGTGCTGGAGGCCAGCGCGGGCGTCGCCGTCTACCCGGACCACGCCCTCGACGCCGAGGGCCTGCTGCGACGCGCGGACGTCGCGATGTACCAGGCCAAACGCGACCGTACGGGCGTGGAGGTGTACGAGTCCAAGCGGGACTCCAACACGCCCGACCGGCTCGGACTGCTGGCCGATCTGCGGCGCGCCCTCGACGCGCGCGAGGTCCAGCTCCACTACCAGCCGAAGGTCCGCTTCGACGGAGAGGTCGCCGGTCTGGAGGCGCTGATGCGGTGGGTGCATCCCGAGCGCGGGAAGGTGCCGCCGGACGAGTTCATCGCCATCGCCGAGTCGTCGGGGCTGATGCCGCATCTGACGGAGTACGTCCTGGACACCGCGCTCGCGCAGGTCGCCCGGTGGCGGGCGCAGGGGCTGTTCGTGCCGGTCGCGGTCAATGTGTCGCCGCGCGATGTGCACACCCCCGGCTTCGCGGGGTCCGTCGCCGCGCGGCTCGCCCGGCACGGAGTGCCCGCGGGAGCGCTCCAACTGGAGATCACCGAGCATGTGCTCCTGGAGGATCCGCAGCGCGCCGCGGACACCCTGGCCGGGCTGACCGGGCACGGCGTGAAGATGTCCCTGGACGACTTCGGGACCGGGTACTCGTCGCTGGTGCATCTGCGGCGGCTGCCGGTGAGCGAACTGAAGATCGACCGCTCGTTCGTGGCCCGGCTGGCGGTGGACGCCGAGGACGCGGAGATCGTCCGGTGCACGGTCGACCTCGCCCACTCGCTGGGCCTGCTCGTCGTCGCGGAGGGCGTCGAGGACGACGAGACCTGGGAGCGGCTGCGGGACCTCGGCTGCGACGCGGTGCAGGGCTGGCTGGTCGCCGCCGCGATGCCGCCGGACGAGACCACGGCCTGGCTCCGCGCCCGCGGCGCCCAACGAGCCCCGGCAGCCCTCCCCGACTGACCCACACCCCCACGCCCCCGAGCCCCGATCACCGACAAGGCCCGGCCCCCTTGAAGCCGCCATCTGGCGCTGCGGCCCACCCGTGAGGTCAGGCCCCCGCGCAGAAGGTGCGTACCCGCGGCCGGGTCCCGTTCGGTCCTCGCGCGGGTCGCGCCGGGGTGCGGGGCAATCCGTTTCACAGTCACCCGCCCCCGACCCATAGGATTGGGCCACACCACACGCACTCACCCAGAGGATCGCTGCATGCCTGGCATCACGCGCGAGGAGGTCGCCCACCTCGCCCGGCTGGCGCGTCTGGAGCTGAAGCCCGAAGAACTCGACCACTTCGCCGGCCAGCTCGACGACATCATCGGCGCGGTCGCCCGCGTCAGTGAGGTCGCCGACCAAGACGTACCGCCGACCTCCCACCCGCTGCCGCTGACCAATGTCATGCGGCCGGACGAGGTCCGTCCCTCGCTCACCCCCGAGCAGGCGCTCTCCGGCGCCCCCGCTCACGAGCAGCAGCGTTTCAAGGTGCCGCAGATCCTGGGGGAGGAGTGACCGCCATGACGGACACCACGATCATCAAGCTCACCGCGGCCCAGATCGCCGCGCGGATCGCCGCCGGCGAGCTGACCGCCATCGAGGTCACCGAGGCCCACCTGGCCCGGATCGACGCCGTCGACGAGAAGGTCCACGCGTTCCTGCACGTCGACCGCGAGGGCGCCCTCGCCCAGGCCCGCGCCGTGGACGAGAAGCGGGCGCGCGGCGAGAAGCTCGGACCGCTCGCCGGTGTGCCCCTCGCGCTGAAGGACATCTTCACCACCGAGGGCATCCCCACCACCGTCGGCTCCAAGATCCTCGAAGGGTGGATCCCGCCCTACGACGCCACCGTCACCCAGCGCCTCAAGGCCGCCGACGTGGTCATTCTCGGCAAGACCAACATGGACGAGTTCGCCATGGGGTCCTCCACCGAGAACAGCGCCTACGGCCACACCGGCAACCCCTGGGACCTGACCCGGATCCCCGGCGGCTCCGGCGGCGGTTCCTCCGCCTCGCTGGCCGCCTACGAGGCGCCGCTGGCCATCGGCACCGACACCGGCGGCTCCATCCGCCAGCCCGCCGCCGTCACCGGCACGGTCGGAGTGAAGCCGACGTACGGGGCCGTCTCGCGCTACGGCATGGTCGCCTTCTCGTCCTCCCTCGACCAGGGCGGCCCCTGCGCCCGCACGGTGCTGGACGCGGCCCTGCTCCACGAGGTCATCGCCGGTCACGACCCGATGGACTCCACCTCCATCGACGCCCCGGTGCCGTCCGTGGTCGAGGCGGCCCGCAACGGCAGCGTCGCGGGGATGCGCGTAGGCGTCGTCAAGCAGTTCCGCGGCGAGGGCTATCAGGCCGGGGTCATCCAGCGCTTCGACGAGTCCGTCGAACTGCTCAAGGGGCTCGGCGCCGAGATCGTCGAACTGGACTGCCCGTCCTTCGACCTCGCCCTGTCGGCGTACTACCTGATCGCGCCCTCCGAGGTGTCGAGCAACCTGGCCCGGTTCGACGGGCTGCGCTACGGCCTGCGCACCGGCGACGACGGCACCCGCTCCGCCGAGGAGGTCACCTCCCTCACCCGGGAGGCCGGCTTCGGCCCCGAGGTCAAGCGCCGGGTCATGCTCGGCACGTACGCGCTGTCCAGCGGCTACTACGACGCCTACTACGGCAGCGCCCAGAAGGTCCGTACGCTGGTCACCCGGGACTTCGAGAAGGCGTTCGAGCAGGTCGACGTGATCGTGTCGCCGACCACCCCGACCACCGCCTTCGCGATCGGCGAGCGCGCCGACGACCCGATGGCGATGTACCTCGCCGACCTGTGCACCATCCCCAGCAACCTGGCGGGCAACGCGGCGATGTCGCTGCCCTGCGGTCTCGCCCCGGAGGACAACCTCCCGGTGGGCCTGCAGATCATCGCTCCGGCGATGCGGGACGACCGGCTGTACAAGGTCGGCGCCGCCGTCGAGGCCGCCTTCGTGGAAAAGTGGGGGCATCCGCTCCTGGAGGAGGCTCCGTCGCTGTGAGTAATGCACTGTCCAAGGCCAAGGGTTTCAAGAAGTCCAAGTCCGGCACGTACCTGTCGATGGCGACCACCGCGTTCGGCGCGGTCGGTGTCGCCAAGCAGCTGAAGAAGGCCCGCGCGGACCACGACACGCTGCGGATCGTCGACGCAGCCGTGTCCGCCGCCGCCATCGTCACCGGCCTCGCCATCCTCTACCGCGAGCTGAAGCGGCTCGGCGACGACGACGTCCTGCTGGGCTGAGAGGGAAGTTTCACCGTGACCACCACGACCGACCTGGTGTCGTACGACTCCGCGCTGGAGACGTACGACCCCGTCATGGGCCTTGAGGTCCATGTCGAACTCGGCACCCGCACCAAGATGTTCTGCGGCTGCTCCACCGCGCTCGGTGCCGACCCCAACAGCCAGACCTGCCCGGTCTGCCTCGGCCTGCCCGGCGCGCTGCCCGTCGTGAACGCGACCGGCGTCGAGTCCGCCATCAAGATCGGCCTCGCGCTCCACTGCGAGATCGCCGAATGGTGCCGGTTCGCCCGGAAGAACTACTTCTATCCGGACATGCCGAAGAACTTCCAGACCTCCCAGTACGACGAGCCGATCGCCTTCAACGGCTATCTGGACGTCCAGCTGGAGGACGGCGAGACCTTCCGGGTGGAGATCGAGCGCGCCCACATGGAGGAGGACACCGGCAAGTCCACCCATGTGGGCGGGGCGACCGGCCGTATCCACGGCGCCTCGCACTCGCTGCTCGACTACAACCGCGCCGGCATCCCGCTCATCGAGATCGTCACCAAGCCGATCGTCGGGGCCGGTGAGCGCGCCCCCGAGGTCGCCCGTGCCTACGTCCGTGAGCTGCGCGAGCTGATCCGCGCGCTCGGGGTCTCCGAGGCCCGGATGGAGATGGGCCAGATGCGCTGCGACGTGAACCTGTCGCTGATGCCGAAGGGCGCCGAGAAGTTCGGCACCCGCAGCGAGACGAAGAACGTCAACTCGCTGCGGTCCGTCGAGCGCGCCGCCCGCTTCGAGATCCAGCGGCACGCGGCCGTGCTCTCCTCGGGCGGCACGATCGTTCAGGAGACCCGGCACTTCCACGAGGACACCGGCTCCACCACCTCCGGCCGGGTCAAGGAGGAGGCCGAGGACTACCGGTACTTCCCGGAGCCCGACCTCGTGCCGGTCGCCCCGTCCCGCGCGTGGGTCGAGGAGCTGCGGGCCACGCTGCCCGAGCCGCCGCTGGCCCGCCGCAACCGGCTCCGCGAGGAGTGGGGCGTCTCCGCCACCGACATGCAGGCGATCCTCAACGCCGGCGCCCTGGACCCGATCGTCGCCACCATCGAGGCCGGTGCCGACGCGACGTCCGCCCGCAAGTGGTGGATGGGCGAGCTGGCCCGCAGCGCCAACGAGTCCGCCACGTCCCTGGACGAGCTGGCCATCACCCCGGCGCAGGTGGCCCGGGTCGCCGAACTGGTGACCTCCGGCGAACTCAACGACAAGCTGGCCCGCCAGGTCATCGAGGGCGTCCTCGCGGGCGAGGGCACCCCGGACGAGGTCGTGGACCGGCGCGGCCTCAAGATCGTCTCCGACGAGGGCGCGCTCGGCGCGGCCGTGGACGAGGCCATCGCCGGCAACCCGGGGGTCGCGGACAAGATCCGCGGCGGCAAGGTGGCAGCGGTCGGCGCCCTGGTCGGCGCCGTCATGAAGGCCACCCGCGGTCAGGCCGACGCGGGCCGCGTCAAGGAATTGATCCTGGAGAAGCTGGGCGTCAGCGAGGGCTGACCGGCCCGACAGCCGATCGGGCACGACCGCTGACCGGACCCGAGAGCCGATCGGACAAGGTCAGGCAAGGTCGGACAAAGTTGAGCAGGATCGGGACCAGGTCAGACAAGGCCAGACAAGGTCAGACAAGATCGGACAGGGGTCGCACCGTCACAGGTGTGGCCCCTGTTTCTGTGAATAAGCCCACGAACACGGCAAACGATCACTTTCGCCTGCAAGAGTGGCCAGTGATCGCACATATGGTGCTTTGTTCTTTGCGGGCCGTTCACTGCATGAACCATGCAGAGGCGACTGTTCCCGGTCAAAGATCCCCCGTCGCACCCCCTCCGGGAGCAGGATCGTGGCAGCCCTTGCACGCTGGTGTGTCCGGCACCGCCTCGTCACCGTCCTGCTCTGGCTGCTCGCCTTCGGCGGGGTGAGCGCGGCGGCCGGCGTCATGGGATCGGCGTACTCGAACGACTACGAGGTCCCCGGCACCGAGTCCGGCCGCGCCACCCAGCTCCTCCAGCAGGGCTTCCCGGGCCTCGGCGGCGACGACGCCTCCGTGGTGTGGCACACCGCCTCCGGCAGTGTGCGCGCCGCCGACGTCGAGCAGACCATGACCCGCGCGCTGGACGAGATCGCGGGCCTGCCGTCGGTGGCCTCCGTGACCGGCCCCTACGGCGATCAGGGCGTGGGCAGGATCAGCGCCGACGGCCGGACCGCCTACGCCACCGTCACCCTCGACGGCCGCGCCGACGACATCGGGGACGCGCGTGTCCAGGCCGTGTTCGACACCGCGCTCGCCGCCGACGGCGAAGGACTCCGGGTGGAGGTGGGCGGCACCGCGGCCGGCGGCCCCGCGCCACCGACCGTGCATGTCGCCGAGTTCATAGGCGTCGCGGTCGCCGGGGTCGTGCTCTTCCTCGCCTTCGGCTCGCTCGCCGCCTCCCTGCTGCCGCTGGCCACCGCCCTGGTGAGCGTCGGCACCGCCTACGCCGGGATCGTGCTGCTCGGCCACGCCATGACCGTCGCCGACTTCGCGCCCGTGCTGGGCCTGCTGATCGGGCTCGGCGTCGGCATCGACTACGCGCTGTTCATCGTCACCCGCCACCGGCGCGGCCTCAAACGCGGCCTCGGTGTCACCGAGGCCGCGACCCACGCCGTGGCCACCACCGGACGAGCGGTGGTGTTCGCGGGTGCGACGGTGTGCATCGCACTGCTCGGCATGCTGATCCTCCGGCTCGGCTTCCTCAACGGCGTCGCCATCGCCGCCTCCCTCACCGTGATGCTCACCGTCGCCGCCGGGGTGACCCTGCTGCCCGCCCTGCTCTCCCTGATCGGCACCCGGGCCCTGAGCCGCCGCGAGCGCCGCAGACTCGCCGAGCACGGACCGGAGCCCGAGGTGCCGACCGGGTTCGCCGCCCGCTGGTCGGCCTTCGTGGAACGGCACCCCAAGAAGCTCGGAGCCGTCGCGCTCGGGGTGATCACCCTGCTCGCACTGCCCACCCTCGACCTACGCCTCGGCACCTCCGACCAGGGCAACAACCCCGAGTCCAGCACCACCCGGCAGGCGTACGACCTGCTCGCCGACGGCTTCGGGCCCGGCGTCAACGGCCCCCTCACCGTCGTCACCGAGGTCCGCGGCGCCGGGGACAAGCTCGCCCTGGACAACCTCGACCGCACCCTGCGCGCCACCGAGGGCGTCGCCTCCGCCTCCCCGGTCACCTTCAACGCGGGCGGCGACACCGCGTACCTCACCGTCGTACCGGACTCCGCGCCGCAGTCCGGGCGGACCAGCGACCTGGTCCACCTGCTGCGCGACGAGGTGCTGCCCCGCGCGGAGACCGGGAACGCCCTCGACCTGCACGTCGGCGGCGTCACCGCCGGCCACGACGACTTCGCGGACGCGATCATCGGCAAACTGCCGCTGTTCATCGGGGTCGTCGTCGGGCTGGGCTGTCTGCTGCTCCTGCTCGCCTTCCGCTCGGTCGGTATCCCGCTCAAGGCCGCCGTCATGAACATCGCCGCCGTCGCCGCCGCCTTCGGCGTGGTCGTGACCGTCTTCCAGTGGGGCTGGGGCAGCGAACTGCTCGGCCTCGGACGCGCGGGCCCCATCGAGCCCTTCCTCCCCGTCATCATGGTCTCGGTGCTCTTCGGGCTCTCCATGGACTACCAGGTGTTCCTGGTCAGCCGGATGTACGAGGAGTGGCTGGAGACCGGGGACAACCGGCGCGCGGTCCGGGTCGGGCTCGCCGAGACCGGCCGGGTGATCAACTCGGCCGCGGTCATCATGATCTCCGTCTTCCTCGCCTTCGTGCTCTCCGGCGACCGGGTGATCGCCATGTTCGGCATCGCGCTCGCCGCCGCCGTCGCCCTCGACGCGTTCGTCCTGCGTACGCTGCTGGTCCCGGCTCTGATGCATCTGCTGGGCAGTGCGAACTGGTGGCTGCCCCGCGCCCTGGACCGCCGGCTGCCCCGGATCAGCATCGAGCCACCCGAGTGCCGCGCGGCCCATGAGAGGCTCACGACGGTCCCAGAACAGTTCGAGAAGGAGCAGAAGCGGGATGTACGCGATATCGCTGGGTGACGACGGAGCCGAACTGCGCCCCCTGGAGCCGTGGCACGCGCCGGAGTTCCTCGCCCACCTGGACCGCGGCCGGGACTTCATCACCCAGCACATCCCGTTCGGCGCCCGGGCCACCACCGTCGACTCCGCGCGCGAGATCCTCCAGCGGTACGCCGACAAGCGCGCCGCCGACACCGGATGCCTGCACGGGCTGTGGCTCGACGGAACGCTCGTCGGCGGCGTCCTCTACCGCACCTTCGACGTCTCCACCGGCGTCTGCGAGATCGGCTGCTGGCTGGAGCCCGCCGGCACCGGACGCGGCCTCGTCACCCGCGCCTCCCGGGTGCTGATCGACTGGGCCGTCGAGGAACGCGGCATGCACCGCGTGGAGTGGCACGCGGCCAGCGCGAACACCGCCAGCGTGAGGGCCGCCCAGCGGCTCGGCCTCACCCGCGAGGGAGTACTGCGCGAGTCCTTCCCCTGGCGCGGGGTCCGCCAGGACTACGAGATCTGGGCGGTCCTGGCCCCCGAATGGCGGGCGTCCCGCGCGCGGGACGCTCACAGCGATCATTAAGGGACTTCTCAGACTCGGTCCGTACGGTGCGCGACATGGGTACGAAGACAGAAGACACGGCCGGTACGGGTGCCGTGAGCGAGGGCGAGGGCGCCGAGAAGACGGACGTCGCCACCAAGGACGCCACCGGGCCGACCGGGACGGCGGACACGACGGGGACGACGGACGCGACCGACACGACGGAGGCCACCGGAGCCGCCGAGGACGTGAACGGGAACGGGGACGAAGACGGGGCCGGGGACGGGGACGACATCGGCCTCGCGCCCGCCACCGGCACGAGCGGTTCCGCCGGCGTGGGCCAGGGCGCCGCCGCCATCGTCTCCGCGGCGCTCGGCCTGGTCTCGCTCAGCGGCGGCTGGATCGGCACCGTCGCCTCCGCGCGCGAGTCCCTGATCGGCCAGCTCCAGACCTCGTCGTCCTCCGACGTGGCCGCCATGGTCAAGGAGGGCTACGGCGACGCCTGGAACGCGAGCGCGCTGTGGGCGGGAGCCTTCGCGCTGCTCGCCCTGATCGTCGGCGTGGTGACCCTCGCCCGACCCGCCTTCGGAGCGCCCGGCCCGGTCCAGCCCGCCTGGATCAAGTCGGTCTCCTGGGCCGGTGTGGCGCTCGGCGTCATCGGTCTGGCCCTGGCCGTCCTCAAGTACACCGACATCCTGCTGGGCCTGCCCGCCACCGGCTGAGCCCCCCGCCCCCGCGCCCCCAGGGCCCCCGACCGGGGCTCCTCAGACGTGAACCCGGGGTCTTGGGACGTACGTAAGGCATTCGCGTACGTCCTGAGACCCCTTACGCATGTCTAAGGCACCGCACGGCGGCGAAGATGCGGAACTCTCCCGATGTGACGGCACCCCCTGGGAGACGACAGTGGAGGCATCGCGGAGAACAGACCGCGAGACGGCCCGCACCGGGCACGTACCGCCGCCACCGGGAGCAGAGATGTACGAGTACGAATACCACCAGTCCCGCGAAGCCGACCTGATCCGCCGCGCCGAGCAGGAGCGGCTGGCCCGCGAGGCCGTCCGCCAGGCCCGCGCCGCCCGCCGGGAAGCGGATCTACGAGCCCAGGGAAGAGAGGCGCCGGGCGAGGACACCCACCATCCACGCCGCCGCTTCCGCTCACCACGGGCCGCGTGAACACCACGCGCGACAGGGCCGGCACCGGGACAGGGGTCCCCGGCGCCGGCCCTGTCGTCTCCCCGGCACCCGAGGGACCCCGGTCCTCCGAGGCCGAGCGGGGCGGCCCCGGCTTCGCCGACAGGAAAACCGCTGCCTCGCCGACGGAGCGCCGTGCGATGCTCGCAACCGTGGAGAACAGGTCCGTCAGTCCGGTGTTCGTCGGGCGCACCCAGGAGATGGGCGCGCTGAGAGAAGCGCTGAGCCGTGTGGCCGGGCGGGCCGCCGCCCCACCCGGCGGCGGCGAGCCGCAGGTGCTGCTGCTCGGCGGGGAGGCCGGCGTCGGCAAGACCCGCCTCGTGGAGGAGTTCGCGACCGGCGCCGTACGCGCGGGCGCCGTCGTCGCCCTGGGCGGCTGCGTGGAGATCGGCGCCGACGGACTGCCCTTCGCCCCGTTCTCCGCCGCCCTGCGCGCCCTGCGCCGCGAACTGCCCGAGGAGATGGCCACCGCCGCCGCCGGACAGGAGGAGGAACTCGCCCGGCTCCTGCCCGAACTGGGCGAGACGGCGGCCGGACGCCACGACGAGGAGGGCATGGCCCGCCTCTTCGAACTCACCGCCCGCCTGCTGGAGCGCATCGCCACCGACCGCCCGGTCGTCCTCGCCCTGGAGGACCTGCACTGGGCCGACGCCTCCACCCGCCACCTCCTCGCCTACCTCTGCCGCACCCTGCGCACCGGCCGCCTCGTCGTCCTCGCCACCTACCGCTCCGACGACATCCACCGCCGCCACCCGCTGCGCCCCCTCCTCGCCGAACTCGACCGGCTGCGCACCGTCCGCCGCCTGGAACTGGGCCGGTTCACCCGCGACGAGGTCGCCCGCCAGATCGCCGGCATCCTCGCCACCGAACCCGCCCCCGCCAAGGTCGACGCCATCTTCGAACGCTCCGACGGCAACGCCTTCTTCGTCGAGGAACTCGCCGTCGCCGGCGCCGACTGCCCCCGGGGAGCCCTCACCGACTCCCTGCGCGATCTGCTGCTGGTGCGGGTGGAGGCCCTGCCCGAGAGCGCCCAGCGGGTCGCCCGGGTCGTCGCCGAGGGCGGCTCCACCGTCGAGTACCGGCTGCTCGCGGCCGTCGCCGGGCTCACCGAGGACGATCTGATAGAGGCCCTGCGCGCCGCCGTCGGCGCCAACATCCTGCTCGCCACCCCCGAGGCCGATGGCTACCGCTTCCGCCACTCCCTGGTCCGCGAGGCCGTCAGCGACGACCTGCTGCCCGGCGAACGCTCCCGCCTCAACCGCCGCTACGCCGAGGCCCTGGAGGCCGACCCCACGCTCGTCCCCGAGGGCGAGCGCGTGACCCGCCTGGCCACCTACTGGTACCACGCCCACGACAGCGCCAAGGCCCTGCCCGCCGTCCTCGACGCCTCGGTCGTCGCCCGCCGCCGCCACGCCTACGCGGAACAACTCCGCCTCCTGGAACGCGCGATGGAGCTGTGGGACACCGCCCCCGAAGCCGTCCGCGCCGCCCTGCGCCCCGCCGACGACTACCGCACCCCCGACCCCGGCGACCCCGCCACCCCCTCGCTGCGCTATCTCCATCTGATGGCCGCCGCCTGCGAGGCGGGCCGCTTCTGCGGGGAACGCGACCGCGCCCTGAAGATCACCAAGCGGGCGCTGCGGCTCCTGGAGGACGAGAACGACCCGCTCTTCGCCGCCTGGTTCTGGGTCCAGCGCTCCCTGCTGGTCCAGGGCCACGGCCGCAGCGACGGCTGGACGGAACTGGCCACCGCCCAGGACCTCGTCCGCGGTCTGCCCCCGTCCGAGGTCCACGCCGAGGTCCTCTCCAAGGTCGCCGGCTGGTCCATGCTGCACACCCCGG
Organism: Streptomyces sp. NPDC091377; assembly: GCF_044757045.1. Taxonomy (NCBI): domain Bacteria; kingdom Bacillati; phylum Actinomycetota; class Actinomycetes; order Kitasatosporales; family Streptomycetaceae; genus Streptomyces; species Streptomyces sp. NPDC091377. The sequence goes on from NZ_JBIVUE010000011.1 coordinate 82,033, forward strand.
GCGCCGACGCCCTCGCCGCCGCCGAACGCGCCGTCGACTACGCCCGCATGGTCGACGCCCGCGAGATCGAACTCGACGCCCTCGTCACCCGCGGCATCCTCCTCGTCGACGCGGGCGGCACCGACGTCGGGCTCACCGAACTGCACGAGGCCAAAGCCCTGGCCCTCGCCGAGGGATTCACCCACCCCGCCGGACGCGCCTACGTCAATCTCTCCCACGGTCTCGAAACCCTCAGCCGCTCCCAGGAGGCCGTCGACCTGGTCCACGACGGCGTCGAGTTCGCCAGGAAGTACGGCCTGCTGGGGACCGAGACCTGGCTGTGGGGCAACCTCTCCGACTCCCTGTTCTCCCTCGGCCGCTGGGACGAGGCCGCCGAAGCCGCCGCCACCGCCACGAGCCGCAGCGCCGGCGGCAAACCCCTGGGCTCGGCCGCCCTCTGCCTCGCCCATATCGCCCTCGCCCGCGGCGACACCGCCGAGGCGGCCCGCCGACTCGCCGCCGCCCACACCTCCTTCGGCACCCACGACCCCATGCCCCAGCAGTGGATCCCCCTCGCCGTCATCGGTATCGGTGTCGCCGCCGCCGAGAGCCGGATCGCCGACGCCCGCACCGAACTGGACCGCGCCCTCGGCGCCGGACTGCCACCCGGCAGCCAGGTGTACGGCTGGAGACTCCTCCTCGCCGCCGCCACCGCCGAGGCCGACCACCGCACCCTGCCCGCCGCCCGCCCCGGCCGCGACGCCGCCCTCGGCCGCATCCTCGACTCCGCCAAGCACCTCACCACCGCCGTCCCCGTCTGGTACGCCCATGAGAAATGGGTCCGCGCCGAACTCCGTCGCGCCGAGGGCACCGCCACCCCCGACACCTGGTCCGAGGTCGTCACCGCCTTCGAAGCGCTGGAACGCCCCTACGACCTCGCCCGCGTCCGTCACCGCCTCGCCGAGGCCCTGCTCGCCCCGCCCGCCGAACGCCCGGTCCCCTCCGCCACGACAGCGGGCACCGAGCGGCCGACCGGGAACGGGAACGCCGCCGGGGCCAGCCCCCTCACCGTCGACTGCGCGGACGACCGCGCCGCCACCGCCGAGGACAACCGCGCCCGCGCCACCGAACTCCTGCGCCTCGCCCACACCGTCGCCGACCACCTCGGTGCCCGCCCGCTGGCCGAGGCCACCGCACTCCTCGCCCAGCGCGCCCGTCTCACCCTCCGCCAGGACCCGCACCCCGCACTCACCCCCGCCGACCCGGCCGAGGCGCTCGGCCTCACCAGCCGGGAACGCGATGTGCTGCGCCTGGTCTCCGCCGGCCGCACCAACCGCCAGATCGCCGAGGAACTCTTCATCTCCCCGAAGACCGCGAGCGTCCATGTCTCGAACATCCTCGGCAAGCTCGGTGTCTCCGGCCGCGGTGAGGCCGCCGCCCTGGCCCACCGGCTGGACCTGTTCTCCTCACCGGCCGGGGCATGACCTCCCCCGCGCCCTGGAACCCGGCGGATGCCCGGGACGTTGTGCCCGTACCGGGCCGAACCATGCCGTGCCGTGCGACCAGGGAGAAGCATGTTCAACTTTTTCGAGGAACTCTTCGCCCCCGGCCGCAAACACACCCATGAGGAACGGAATCGGCTCGCCCTCTCCCGCGAGGACATCGGCGACGCGGACCCCGGCCAAGGTCCGATAGACCTGGAGTCGGGCAAGGTCGTGGTCCGCACGGCGGGCGACGGCGAACAGCCGACCGCCGCGACGGTCCACGAGGCCGCCGCCACCGCCCGGACGGCCGCCGAGCGTGACTGCGGGTCCGCCGCGGACCTGGGCCCGTCCTCTCCCGCGGACCTGGGCCCCTTCGCCGGGACCGACGCCGTGCTTCCCCAGCGGGAGCGGAGGCCGACGGACGACCCGGAATCCCCCGATCCGTCCCCGGACCCCGATCCGTCCTAGCTAGGCGCCGACCCGCCCGGCCGCACAGGGCCCTGTGCGGGGTGCGTGGCTAGCTGACCTCCAGCTCCAGAATCCGGTCGTCGGTGGAGCCGGGGGTGCCTCTGCCGTCCGTCTCGCTGGTGACCAGCCAGAGCTTGTTGCCGCCGGCCGGGACGACCGTCCGCAGACGGCCGTACTCCTCCTTGAGGAAGGACTGGGGGTCGGCCGACGCCTTGGTGCCGTCCAGGGGGATGCGCCACAGCCGCTCCCCGCCCAGACCGGCCATCCATATCGAGCCCTCGGCGTAGGCGATGCCGCTCGGGGAGGCGTCGTCCGTCGCCCACTCGGCAAGCGGGTTGTGGAACCCCGAGTCGTCCGAGGTGCCCTCGGCCTGCGGCCAGCCGTAGTTGTCGCCCGGCGCGATCGCGTTCAGCTCGTCCCAGGTGTCCTGGCCGAACTCCGCGGCGAACAGGCGCTGTTCGGAATCCCAGGCGAGGCCCTGCACATTGCGGTGCCCGTACGAATAGACGGTGGAATCGGGGAACGGGTTGCCCGGCGCGGGGTCGCCCTCGGGGGTCATCCGCAGAATTTTGCCGCCGAGGGACTCCTTGTCCTGGGACAGGCCCGTGTCACCCGCCTCGCCCGTGCCGACGTACAGCATCTTGTCGGGGCCGAACGCGATCCGGCCGCCGTTGTGGACGACGCCCTTCGGGATGCTCCGGAAGACCGTGTCCGGAGCCCCGAGCTGGCGGCCGGCGGGCTTGTCGGGGTTGTAGAGCATCCGGACGACACGGTTGTCCGAGACCGAGGTGAAGTAGGCGTAGACCATTCGGTCCGAGGCGTAGTCGGGGGAGAGGGCGAGGCCCATCAGCCCTCCCTCACCGGCCGGTGACACCCCCGGCACCTCGCCCAGCTCGGTCTTCTTGCCCGACTCGGTGTCGACGTGGGTGATCGTCGCCTCGTCGCGGGAGGAGACGAGCAGACCGCCGTCGGGCAGCGGGGCGAGCCCCCAGGGGCTGTCCAGCTCCTCGGCGACCGTCCGCACGACCTTGACCGAGCCCTTGGCCGGAGGGGGCTGGTCGCCCGTCTGCCCCGACGCCGACGGCGATCCCGCCCCCGCACTCCCGGCCGCCGTGCTCCCCGCCGCACCCGGTGGCTCACCACCCCCGCCGTCGGAGGAGCAGCCGGCCGTCAGCAGCAGGGCGGTCGCGGCCAGCACGGCCGTCACAGCATGACGTTGCACGATCACGGTCCCTTCGACGCGGGGGGTTCCCTTCCGGTGCGGGGGTCCCCTCCCGGTTCCTACTTGTCATACACCGCTCGCGCCTCCGGGGTTCCCGATCGATCGCTCCTTCTCGAAACCCCTCGCTCCTTGCGAGCCCTCTCGAACCCGCACGCTCCTTCTCGCTCCTTCTCGAACCCTCTCGAACCCCCTCGATCCAGCGCCCCCGCCCCTCACTCCCACGACCCCCGGGCCCCCGGCAGCCGCATCAGCTCCGTCAGGTCCTGCGCGGTCAGCCGCAGCGCCGCCGCCCCGGCGTTCTCCGCGGCCCAGCGCTCCCGCTTGGTGCCGGGCACCGGGATGACGTGCCGCCCCTGGGCCAGGGTCCAGGCGAGGGCCACCTGGGCCGGGGTCACCCCCGACCCGTGCCGGGCGGCCACCCGCCGCAGCCCCGCGACGATCGGCTGGTTCGCCGCCATCATCTCCGCGGTGAAGCGCGGGTGCCGGGCCCGCAGATCGTCCGGCTCGAACCCCCCGCCCGGCGTCAGCGTCCCGGTCAGGAAGCCGTTGCCGAGCGGCATCGCGGCGAGGAAGCCGACCCCGCGCGACACACACCACGGCAGCAGCGCCTCCAGCGCCTCCGGCGACCACACCGACAGCTCGGCCTCGACCGCGCTCACCGGGAAGACCTGCTGCACCCGTTGCAATTGCCGGACGGTGCCGTCGTACAGGCCGGACAGGCCGGACCCCGTACGCCGCACGGTCCGTCCGCTCCGCGCGCCCACCGCGCAGAAGCCCAGCGCGCGCACCTTCCCGGCCCGCACCAGATCGGCCATCGCGCCCCAGGTCTCCTCGACCGGGACCTCGGGGTCGGGGCGGTGGAGCTGGTAGAGGTCGATGACATCCGTCTGGAGCCGCCGCAACGAGGCGTCGCACGCCCGTCGGACATAGCCGGGCCGGCCGTTCGCCACCACGTGCTGCTCACCGACGAGGAGCCCCACCTTGGTCGACACGAACGCCTCCGCGCGACGCTCCTTCAGCACCCGCCCCAGCAGCAGCTCATTGGTGAACGGGCCGTACATGTCCGCGGTGTCCAGCAGGGACGAGCCCAGATCGAGCGCCCGGTGCACCGTGCGCAGAGACTCGTCCCCTCGCTGCCGTGAGGTGCTGTACGCCCAGTTCATCGGCATGCACCCGAGTCCGACGGCCCCCACCGCGAGCGCCGTCGCCCCGATCGTCCTGCGCTCCACCTGGCCGTAACCCTCCCTCTCCCGGCCCCCCAACCTAACCTCTGCCCGCACACCTGCCCGAACCTAGGTCCCGCCCGGGGAAACCCCACCGATGCAGCAGCCCCGAGGCCACCCGGCCACCCGCTCCCCCCACCCGGCCACGCCCGCTTCCCCCCCATCCGGCCACGCCCGCTTCCCCCCCCCCATCCGGCCACGCCCGCTTCCCCGCCCGGCCACGTCCGCTCCCCGCTCCCCACCCCCCACCGCCCGCTGTCCAACCCCTGCTCCCCACCCGGCCGCCCCGCCCCCCGTCGGGCGGAACGGCATGGACAGGCCCTAGCCTCCTGACCATGACTGCTGATGTGTGGCTCCCCCTTCCGCCGGACGACATCGAGGGGCTCCCGGCCGGGTTCGACTACCGCTTCTGGAACGGCGGGGAGGAGTACCCGGCGGACCCGGCCGACTGCGTGTTCTACGTCGTGCCGTACATGCAGCCCCCCGGGATCGGCATACGGCCCCTGGCCGCCATGGGCTCCCTGGAGGTGATCCAGACCCTCTCCGCCGGTGTCGACCACCTGGAGCCGGGGCTGGTGGACGTACGGCCCGGGGTACGGCTGTGCAACGCGCGCGGGGTCCACGAGGCGAGCACCGCGGAGCTGACCCTCGCCCTCGTCCTCGCCTCCCTGCGCGGCATCCCCGACTTCGTGCGGGCGCAGGACCGGGGCGAGTGGCAGGGCGGATTCCGGCCCGCGCTCGCCGACCGGACCGTGCTCATCGTCGGCTACGGATCGATCGGCGCCGCCATCGAGGACCGGCTCACGCCCTTCGAACTCGCGCGGGTCGTGCGCGTCGCGCGCTCCGGGCGCACCACGGAACGCGGTCCCGTGCACCCGCTCACCGAACTGCCCTCCCTGCTCCCGCAGGCGGACGTGGTGATCCTCTCCACGCCCCTCACCGAGAGCACCCGAGGACTGGCCGACGCCGCCTTCCTGTCCCGGATGAAGGACGGCGCGCTGCTCGTCAACATCGCCCGCGGCGGCGTCGTCGACACCGAGGCCCTGCTGCACGAGGTGGAGTCCGGCCGGATCACCGCCGCCCTCGATGTCACCGACCCCGAACCCCTGCCCCGCGAGCACCCCCTGTGGCGTGCGCCCGGCGTACTCATCAGCCCGCACGTCGGCGGTCCCACCTCCGCCTTCCTGCCACGCGCCAAGCGGCTACTGGTCGGCCAGTTGAACCGATTCGTGAACCGGGAGCCCCTCGCGAACGTGATCCTTACGACGGAAAGCACCACGGAGGCGTAAAACATCACCGAGCTGCGCAACATCACTGACATGCAGAGCACCGCAGACGCACCCGGCCCAACGGCCCTCCCCGGCACCACGGAGGAACCGTGACACCACCCGCGGCCCCCGCCCCCACCACCCCCCACGCCCTCTGCGCGCACCCCTGAAACCCATGTAACCGGCACAAGACCCCATCCAACGGGGCGCATGCCCTCAACTCGCAGGCGCGGTACCCCGTTTCGGGCACCCTCCGCAATCCCCCGGAAGCGGTCCGTGCCCGTATCACCGCTGGTCGTCACGGAGCGTAGAGAAGCTATGTCCCTGAGTGACGAGACTGGTGTATCGTCCCGGACAGGGGCTGCGCCGTGCGCCATTCGGCGCCGGGGAAGGACATTTCAGACTGCGAGGGGGGCGACGGGCGATGCACGGCCTATGGACGAACCATCCGACGCGGCGAGGCTGCCGGCGGCGGCCCTGGCGCATGGCCGCGTACAGGCGCGGTCATCACACGGGGCTCGGCGACCATCGCCGCCACCCGCGCAGCCACACGATCCACGAGAGCCACGAGAGCCACGAGAGCCACGAGAGCCACGAGAGCCACGCGATCCACGAGAGGCACGAGAGGCACGAGAGGCACGCGGACCGGATCCCGCGGGACCCGGCGACGGGCACCGGGAGGCCGCGGTGAACGCACCGTCGCCGTCCACGGCCGCCCTCGACGCCGGACCCCGCCCGCGACCGATCCCCAGGGTCGTGCGACCCGCCCCGCCGCCGGCCTCCGGCGGTGGCTGGGGCACGCTGCACCAACTCGCCCTCGCGGTGGTCTGCGCCGGATACGGCGTCGGCTCCGCGCTCGGCTGGGGCTCCAGGCAACTCGCACTGATCATGGGGGACTTCGGACTCAGCGCCGCGGCCGGTGCCGCCGCCGTGTCCTGCTTCCTCTACGCCCGCACCCGCCGGGTCCGCTTCCGGGCCGCGTGGCTCCTGTTCGCGCTCTCCTCGGCGATGGCCGCCATGGGCAATCTCGTCTGGGGCTGGTACGAGGTCGTCCTCGACCGCCCCGTGCCCAGCCCCAGCTCGGCCGACGTCTTCTTCCTGTGCTTCGCGCCGCCCGCCGTCATCGGGCTGCTCGTGCTCGCCAAACGGCCCGTGACCAAGGCCGGCTGGATCTGTCTCGGGCTGGACGCCTGGCTGATCGGCGGCTCCCTGCTCACCCTCTCGTGGAGCCTCGCCCTCGCCCAGACCGCGAGCGAGGGCAGCGCGGGCGTCGCGCACTCCGCGCTGTCACTGGCCTACCCGCTCCTGGACATCGTGCTGGTCAGCATGGTGCTCGCACTGCACTTCCGACGCTCGGGCGCCAACCGCTCCGCGGTCAACACCGCCATCGGCGGGCTCGCGCTGACCGTGATGTGCGACGCCCTGTTCACCTCGCCGCTGCTGCACAGCAACTACCGCTCGGGCCAGCTCCTCGACGCCGGCTGGTTCGCCGGCTCGCTGCTGCTGGCCTACGCCCCCTGGGCCACGGTCCGCCAGGAGCGCGGCGCCGCCGAAGGATACGCGCGCGTGGTCCGTGAACACCGGCCGGGACAGCGGCTCCTGCCGCCGCCCCCGCCCCCCGTGGAACACCTCCGCCGACCACCCACCCGGCCGATCACCGGCTCCCTCGCGGCCCTCACGCCGTACCTGGCCGCCGCCGTCTGCACCCTGGGGATCCTCTACAACGTCCTCAACGGCCGCAGCGTCGACCGGGTCGTGCTGTTCACCGGCGGCACCGTGGTGCTGGCGCTGGTGGTGCGCCAGGGCATCATGCTGCTCGACAACATCACCCTCACCCAGGAACTCGCGCACAAGGAGAACCACTTCCGCTCCCTGGTGCAGGGCTCCAGCGACGTCATCATGATCGCCGCACCCACCGGAGTGCTGCGCTATGTCTCCCCGGCCGCCGCCGGGGTCTACGGCCGGCCCGCGGAGAGACTCGTCGGCACCGAGCTGGCCGATCTGATCCACCCGGAGGACCTGGACGGCGTGGTGCACGAGGTGCGCCGCTTCCTCACCGCCAACCCGCTCGACGAACCCACCACCCGCATCGAGTGCCGCTTCCGCTCCGGCACCGGCGACTGGCTCAATGTGGAGTCCACCGTCAACCGGCACCACGGCGGACTGCTCTTCAACAGCCGGGACGTGACCGAACGCGTCCGCCTCCAGGCCCAGTTACAGCACAACGCGGAACACGACCCGCTCACGGACCTGCCCAACCGCGCCCTGTTCACCCGCCGGGTGCAGCAGGCCCTGTCCGGCCGCCGCAGCTCCGACCGGGGGATCGCCCTGCGCAACACGGCGGTGCTCTTCATCGACCTCGACGGCTTCAAGGGCGTCAACGACACGATCGGGCACCAGGCCGGGGACGAACTCCTCGTCCAGGCCGCCCGCCGGCTCCAGGACGCGGTCCGCCAGGGCGACACCGCCTCCCGGCTCGGCGGCGACGAGTTCGCGGCCCTGATCGTCGGCGACGCCACCCGCGACCGCACGGCCAGGGAACGCCACATCCTGGAACTGGCCGACCGCCTCAGAGTGACGCTCTCACAGCCCTACGACATCGGGGGCAACGAGGTCCGGGTCGCCGCCTCCATCGGCGTCTCCTTCGCCGAACCCAACCTGGGCGCGGGCGAGTTGCTGCGCAACGCCGACCTGGCGATGTACCGCGCCAAATCGGCCGGCAAGGGCCGCGTCGAGCTGTACAAACCCCAGATGCAGCAGGACGTCGTACGCAAGGCGGAACTCGCCACCCGACTGCGGGCCGCGCTCCACGACGGGGAGTTCACCCTGCTGCACCAGCCCGTGGCGCGGCTGGACGACGGCCGGATCACCTCGGTCGCCGCACAGGCGCGCTGGCGGTCCTCGCAGGGCGTGCTGTTCACCCCCGCGGAGTTCCTGCGGGTGGCCGAGGACGGCGACCGGACGGCCGAGCTGGGCCGCTGGCTGCTGCGGGAGGCGGTCGAGCAGGCCGCCGAGCGCACCACCACGGGCCTCGCGGTCCCGGTGGCGGTACGACTGGCCGCGCGCCGGCTGCTGGACCGCTCGCTCCCGCTCGGCTCCGTCGAGGCCCTGCTGACCCGGCACGGGCTGCCGCCCGGCGCGCTGGTGATCGAGCTGTGCGACACCGACCCCGGCGTCGCCCTGGACGAGCTGGAGCGCCGGCTGTCCGCCCTGCGGCGGCTCGGTGTCCGGATCGCCCTGGACGGCTTCGGGACCGGCTACGCCGCCGCGACCGCCCTCGGCAGACTGCCGCTGGACATGGTCAAGCTGGACCGGACCCTGGTCGAGGGCGTCGTGGAGTCCGCCCGGCTGCACAAGATCACCGCCGGGCTGCTGCGGATCGCGGGCGATCTCGGCCTGCCCTCCGTGGCCGACGGGGTGGATCGACCGGAGCAGGTGGTGGCCCTGCGTGCGCTGGGCTGTACCCACGGACAGGGCATGGCCTTCTCCGGGCCGCTGGACGAGCACCGGCTGCGCCGGGCCCTCGCCACCGGCCACTGCGCGGTGCCGCACGCACCGGCCGAGCCCGCCTTCGCGGGCGGCGGGGCCGGGGTCTACGGCGGCGGTGCGGGGGTGACCACCCTGTTCGCCGGCGGCACGGCACTGCGCTCACATAATGAGACTCCCGTCCCACCCACTTGACAGTGAGTGTGCGCCGGGGGGAGGGTCTGTGCCATGCGCACCCGAATTCTCGTACTTGGACAGCGCGTCGGCTGAACTGGGACCGACCGGACATGCTCCGGAACCCAGCGACCACACCGGCGCGCTCCCCTCGCTTGCCTTTCGGCACGAGGGGTTTTTTGTTGCACAGGCACCTGTAGCACGGCAGTCGTACACCGCACAAAACTCGCAAAAACCCTCAGCATCGAGAAGAGAATGCCGATGACCGAGCAGGCCACCGGGGCCCATCATCCGCAGCCGCGGCCCCGATCCGGAGGACATCAGTCCGCCCCCGAGCACGTCACGGGCGCGCAGTCCCTCATCCGCTCGCTTGAGGAGGTCGGGGCCGACACCGTATTCGGCATTCCCGGCGGTGCGATCCTTCCCGCGTACGACCCGCTGATGGACTCCACCAGGGTCCGCCATGTCCTGGTCCGCCACGAGCAGGGCGCCGGACACGCCGCCACCGGCTACGCGCAGGCCACCGGCAAAGTCGGTGTCTGCATGGCGACCTCAGGACCCGGTGCCACCAACCTGGTCACCCCGATCGCGGACGCCCACATGGACTCCGTGCCGCTGGTCGCGATCACCGGCCAGGTCGCCTCCAAGGCGATCGGCACGGACGCCTTCCAGGAGGCGGACATCGTCGGCATCACCATGCCGATCACCAAGCACAACTTCCTGGTCACCAAGGCCGAGGACATCCCGCGGATCATCGCGCAGGCGTTCCACATCGCCTCCACCGGCCGCCCCGGCCCGGTCCTGGTCGACATCGCCAAGGACGCCCTCCAGGCCCGGACCGTCTTCTCCTGGCCGCCGGTCATGGACCTGCCCGGCTACCGGCCGGTGACCAAGCCGCACGCCAAGCAGATCCGCGAGGCCGCCAAGCTGATCACCTCCGCCCGGCGGCCGATCCTCTACGTCGGCGGCGGCGTCATCAAGGCCGGGGCCACCGCCGAACTGAAGGTCCTCGCCGAACTCACCGGAGCGCCCGTCACCACCACCCTGATGGCGCTCGGCGCATTCCCCGACAGCCACCCGCTGCACGTGGGGATGCCGGGCATGCACGGTGCGGTCACCGCCGTCACCGCGCTGCAGAAGGCCGACCTGATCGTCGCCCTCGGTGCCCGCTTCGACGACCGCGTCACCGGCAAGCTGGACAGCTTCGCCCCGCACGCCAAGATCGTCCACGCCGATATCGACCCGGCCGAGATCGGCAAGAACCGGGCCGCGGACGTGCCGATCGTCGGGGACGCGCGCGAGGTCATCGCCGACCTCGTCCAGGCCGTCCAGAAGGAGCACGCCGACGGCCACCAGGGCGACTACACCGCCTGGTGGAAGGACCTCAGCCGCTGGCGCGAGACCTACCCGCTCGGCTACACCCAGCCCGACGACGGCTCGCTCTCCCCGCAGCAGGTCATCGAGCGGATCGGACAGCTCGCCCCCGAGGGCACGATCTTCGCGGCGGGCGTCGGCCAGCACCAGATGTGGGCCGCCCACTTCATCCAGTACGAGACCCCCGCGACCTGGCTCAACTCCGGCGGCGCCGGAACCATGGGCTACGCGGTCCCCGCCGCCATGGGCGCCAAGGCCGGCGCCCCCGGCAACGCCGTCTGGGCGATCGACGGCGACGGCTGCTTCCAGATGACCAACCAGGAACTGACCACCTGCGCCCTGAACAACATCCCGATCAAGGTCGCCATCATCAACAACGGCGCCCTCGGGATGGTCCGCCAGTGGCAGACCCTCTTCTACAACCAGCGCTACTCCAACACCGTGCTGCACTCCGGGCCCGACGACATCAACCCGCAGGCCAAGGGCACCCGCGTGCCGGACTTCGTGAAGCTGTCCGAGGCCATGGGCTGTGTCGGACTGCGCTGCGAGTCCCCGGACGACCTGGACAAGGTCATCGAGGAGGCCAACGCGATCAACGACCGCCCGGTCGTCATCGACTTCGTCGTCCACGAGGACGCGATGGTCTGGCCGATGGTCGCCGCCGGCACCTCCAACGACGAGATCATGGCCGCCCGGGACGTGCGCCCCGACTTCGGCGACAACGCAGACGACTGAGCGAGAGAGAGCATCACGACCATGTCCAAGCACACGCTCTCCGTCCTGGTGGAGAACACCCCGGGCATCCTGGCCCGGATCGCCGCCCTGTTCTCGCGCCGCGGCTTCAACATCGACTCGCTCGCTGTCGGCGTCACCGAGCACCCCGACATCTCCCGCATCACCATCGTGGTGGGTGTCGAGGACCTGCCCCTCGAACAGGTCACCAAGCAGCTCAACAAGCTGGTCAACGTGCTGAAGATCGTCGAGCTGGAACCCGGCTCGGCCGTGCAGCGCGAACTCGTCCTGGTGAAGGTGCGCGCCGACAACGAGACGCGCTCCCAGATCGTGGAGATCGTCCAGCTGTTCCGCGCCAAGACCGTGGACGTCTCCCCGGAGGCCGTGACCATCGAGGCCACCGGCTCCAGCGACAAGCTGGAGGCCATGCTGAAGATGCTGGAGCCGTTCGGCATCAAGGAACTGGTCCAGTCCGGCACCATCGCGATCGGCCGCGGCGCCCGTTCCATCACCGACCGGTCGCTGCGCGCCCTGGACCGGTCGGCGTAGTACCCGCAGGCGGGCGGCGGGCCCCGGCCGCGCCGCCCGTATCCCGAGACCCCGACACTTCCCCCACCCCCGCCGTCATACGGTGGGACGCACCATCTGCACCCCAAGGAGAGAACCCAAAGTGGCCGAGCTGTTCTACGACGCCGACGCCGACCTGTCCATCATCCAGGGCCGCAAGGTCGCGGTCATCGGGTACGGCAGCCAGGGCCACGCCCACGCGCTGTCGCTGCGTGACTCGGGTGTCGACGTCCGTGTCGGTCTGCACGAGGGCTCCAAGTCCAAGGCCAAGGCCGAGGAGCAGGGCCTGCGCGTGGTGACGCCCGCCGAGGCCGCCGCCGAGGCCGACGTCATCATGATCCTGGTCCCGGACCCCATCCAGGGCCAGGTCTACGAGGAGTCCATCGCCCCGCACCTGAAGGACGGCGACGCGCTGTTCTTCGGCCATGGCTTCAACATCCGCTTCGGCTTCATCAAGGCCCCGGCCGGTGTCGACGTCTGCATGGTCGCCCCCAAGGGCCCGGGCCACCTCGTGCGCCGCCAGTACGAGGAGGGCCGCGGCGTCCCCTGCATCGCCGCCGTCGAGCAGGACGCCACCGGTAACGCCTTCGCGCTGGCCCTGTCGTACGCGAAGGGCATCGGCGGCACCCGCGCCGGTGTCATCAAGACCACCTTCACCGAGGAGACCGAGACCGACCTGTTCGGTGAGCAGGCCGTGCTGTGCGGCGGTACCTCCGCCCTGGTCAAGGCCGGTTTCGAGACCCTGGTCGAGGCGGGCTACCAGCCTGAGATCGCCTACTTCGAGTGCCTGCACGAGCTGAAGCTGATCGTCGACCTCATGTACGAGGGCGGCCTGGAGAAGATGCGCTGGTCGGTCTCCGAGACCGCCGAGTGGGGCGACTACGTCACCGGCCCGCGGATCATCACCGACGCCACCAAGGCCGAGATGAAGAAGGTCCTCGCCGAGATCCAGGACGGCACCTTCGCCAAGAACTGGATGGACGAATACCACGGCGGTCTGAAGAAGTACAACGAGTACAAGCAGCAGGACTCCGAGCACCTGCTGGAGACCACGGGCAAGGACCTGCGCAAGCTCATGTCCTGGGTGGACGAGGAAGCCTGACCTCGCTGACCTGTGGCGGTGTCCCCGGAGCGGGGCACCGCCACAGGCCGTTGCCCGCACGGACACCCACCCGTACACGGTGGAGTCCACGTCCGGGTGATCCTTCCGCACAGGCGCAAGACGACCTGCGCCGCGCCACTACACTGCCGTACTACATACGCGTCAGGCCCACAGCGTCGTGCGTCTTCCACGCGGCCAAGCCCCCCTCCACCGCCTGCGGCCGTCGGGACGGCCGTCCGCATCGGACATGTGAGGACTCACGTGAGCTCGAACCCCGTCGTACTCATTGCCGAAGAGCTGTCGCCCGCCACCGTCGACGCGTTGGGCCCGGACTTCGAGATCCGCCACTGCAACGGAGCGGACCGCGCCGAACTGCTGCCGGCCATCGCCGACGTCGACGCGATCCTGGTCCGCTCCGCCACCAAGGTGGACGCCGAGGCGATCGCCGCCGCGAAGAAACTCAAGGTCGTCGCGCGCGCCGGTGTCGGACTGGACAACGTGGACGTCTCCGCCGCCACCAAGGCCGGCGTGATGGTCGTCAACGCCCCCACCTCCAACATCGTGACCGCCGCCGAACTGGCCTGCGGTCTGATCCTCGCCACCGCCCGCAACATTCCGCAGGCCAACGCCGCGCTGAAGCAGGGCGAGTGGAAGCGCAGCAAGTACACGGGGGTGGAGCTGGCCGAGAAGACCCTCGGGGTCGTCGGCCTGGGGCGGATCGGCGCGCTCGTCGCCCAGCGGATGTCCGCCTTCGGTATGAAGATCGTCGCCTACGACCCCTATGTGCAGCCCGCGCGGGCCGCGCAGATGGGGGTCAAGGTCCTCTCGCTCGATGAGCTGCTGGAGGTCTCCGACTTCATCACCGTTCACCTCCCGAAGACCCCGGAGACCCTCGGTCTGATCGGCGACGAGGCGCTGCGCAGGGTGAAGCCCAGCGTGCGTATCGTCAACGCCGCGCGCGGCGGCATCGTGGACGAGGAGGCGCTGTACTCCGCCCTCAAGGAGGGCCGGGTCGCGGGCGCCGGGCTCGATGTGTACGCGAAGGAGCCGTGCACCGACTCGCCGCTGTTCGAGTTCGACCAGGTCGTCTCCACCCCGCACCTCGGTGCCTCCACCGACGAGGCGCAGGAGAAGGCCGGTATCGCCGTCGCCCGCTCGGTGCGGCTGGCGCTCGCCGGTGAACTGGTCCCCGACGCGGTGAACGTGCAGGGCGGGGTCATCGCCGAGGACGTCAAGCCGGGGCTGCCGCTGGCCGAGCGGCTCGGCCGGATCTTCACCGCGCTCGCCGGTGAGGTCGCGGTCCGCCTCGACGTCGAGGTCTACGGCGAGATCACCCAGCACGATGTGAAGGTGCTCGAACTCTCCGCGCTCAAGGGGGTGTTCGAGGATGTGGTGGCCGAGACGGTGTCCTACGTCAACGCCCCCCTGTTCGCCCAGGAGCGCGGGGTCGAGGTCCGGCTGACCACCAGCTCGGAGTCCCCGGACCACCGCAATGTCGTGACCGTGCGCGGCACGCTCGGCAGCGGCGAGGAGGTGTCGGTGTCCGGCACGCTGGCCGGCCCGAAGCACCTCCAGAAGATCGTCGCGATCGGGGAGTACGACGTGGATCTCGCGCTCGCCGACCACATGGTGGTGCTGCGCTACGAAGACCGTCCCGGTGTGGTCGGCACGGTCGGCCGGATCCTCGGTGAGGCGGGCATCAACATCGGCGGGATGCAGGTCGCTCGCGCGGCGGTCGGGGGAGAGGCGCTGGCCGTGCTCACCGTCGACGACACGGTGGCCTCCGGGGTGCTGGGGGAGCTGGCTTCCGAGATCGGCGCGACGTCGGCCCGGTCGGTGAACCTGGCCTGAACCGGGGTTCGCCGCAGCGACCGCCCCGTGGTGAAGCGACCCGTGGTGAGCTGACCGGTGGTGAACGCCCCGTGGTGAAGCGACCCGTGGTGAGGTGA
This sequence comes from Streptomyces sp. NPDC091377, assembly GCF_044757045.1. Taxonomy (NCBI): domain Bacteria; kingdom Bacillati; phylum Actinomycetota; class Actinomycetes; order Kitasatosporales; family Streptomycetaceae; genus Streptomyces; species Streptomyces sp. NPDC091377. The sequence continues at coordinate 97,061 of NZ_JBIVUE010000011.1, forward strand.
CGCCGGGTGGGCCGGGACATCCCGGCCCACCCGGCGTCTTCGTGCCTCCGTCAGACCTCCGCCTTCTCCCGGTCCGTCACCTCCCGCAGGGGCACGCGGCGCAGGACGGTCAGGGCCAGGGCCGCGGCGGCGAGCAGGAGGAGGGTGGCCGCGAGGGCCGCTCCGCGCATGCCGTCGGTGAAGGCTTCGCGGGCCGCGGCGGTGAGAGCGTCGCCCGCCTCCTCGGGGAGGTGGGAGGCGACGGCCAGGGCGCCGCCCAGGGTCTCCTGGGCCTCGGGCGGGGCGGTGGCGGGCATCCGGTCGTGGTAGACGGCCATGCCGACGGAGCCGAGGACGGCCATGCCGAGGGCGCCGCCGAACTCCGCGGCGGTCTCCAGCAGGGAGGAGGCGGAGCCGGCCCGTTCCACCGGGACCGTGCCGAGGGCCAGGTCGACCATCTGGGAGATGGCGATGGTGATACCGGAGGCCAGGACACCGCAGGCGGCGAGCACCAGCCACAGGGAGTCGGTGCCGGCGAGGGTGAGCAGGGCGTAGCCGGTCGCGGCGAGGGTGAAGCCCGAGGTGACGACGGAGGCGCGGTTCACGCCGCGCTGCACCAGATGGCTGGCGGTCGGGGCCGCGACGGCGATCGGCAGTGAGGGGAGCAGGGCCCACAAGGCGGCTTCCAGGGCGCTCTTGTCGAGCACCGACTGGAGGTACTGCGTGGTGAAGTAGGCCGAGCCCATCATGCCGAAGATCGCGATCAGGTTGAGGGTGATCGCCGAGGTGAAGCCGCGGCCCTTGAAGAGGGCGGGGGAGATCATCGGGGACGCGCCGGTGCGCTGGCGCTGCACGAACAGGGCCGCGAAGAACAGGCCGACGGTGATCGACGTGACGTACCGGACGTTCCAGCCCTCCGCCGAGATCTCCTTGAGGCCGTAGATCACGGGCAGGACGGCGGCCATGGAGAGCGGGACGCTCAGCCAGTCGAAGCGGCCGGGGTCCGGGTCGCGGGCCTCGGGCAGCAGGATCGGGCCGAGGACCAGGAGCAGCGCCATGGCGGGCAGGTTGACCAGGAAGACCGAGCCCCACCAGAAGTACTCGATCAGGATGCCGCTCATCACCGAGCCCAGGGCCACGCCGCCCGTCATCACCGCGGACCAGAGCGCGATGGCCTTCGCCCGCTGGTCGGCGTGGACGAACATGGTGCGCAGCAGCGCCATGGTCGACGGCATCAGGGTCGCGCCGCCGATGCCGAGCAGCGCGCGGGCCGCGATCAGCATCTCGGCGCTGTCGGCGTAGGCCGCGGCGAGCGAGGCGGCGCCGAACGCGGTGGCGCCGATCAGCAGCAGTTTGCGGCGGCCGATGCGGTCGCCGAGCGAGCCCATCGTCATCAGCAGGCCGGCCACGGCGAAGGCGTAGATGTCGAAGATCCACAGCTGCTGGGTGCCGCTCGGTTCCAGATCGGCGCTGATCGCGGGGACCGCGAAGTACAGCACCGAGACATCCATCGAGACCAGCATCAGCGGCAGCATCAGCACGGCCAGCGCGGTCCATTCGCGGCGGCCCGCGCGGGGGGCCGACGGCTCCGGGAGGTTCGTCGTCATGGCGGTGACTGTACGGACGTCTTATACGAGTGTCTAGTACGGCTGTATAGGACAAACGTATGGGACGGTTGTTTAGGACGTCCGTATAGGGTGCGGGCTACGATGACCGCATGGGTCACCGTGAGGATCTGCTCGAAGGCGCCAAGCGCTGTCTGCTGGAGAAGGGCTTCGCGCGCACCACCGCGCGCGACATCGTCAAGGAGTCCGGGACCAACCTGGCCTCCATCGGCTACCACTACGGTTCGAAGGACGCCCTGATCGCCCAGGCGTATGTGGCGCTGGTGGAGCAGACCGGCGACGACTTCGAGCCCCCGGGCGGGGAGTACACCACCGCGCCGGGGTCGCTGGAACGGTTCGGCGAGGTGTGGACCAGCGTCATCGCCACCATGGGCCCCGGATCGGTGTGGCGGCTCAGCATGGAGATGCTGTCCATGGGCGACCGGATGCCCGAGGTCCGCGACCATCTCGTCCGCGCCCAGGGCCATGCCGGACGCGGGCTGATCGGCATGCTCATGGGCGGTGCCGAGGAGGACATCCCGGACGACGAGGTGGCCACCGTCGGGAAGTTCTACTCCACCTTGATGACCGGCGTCATCGCCCAGTGGGCCTTCGACCCGGGCACCGCGCCCACCGCGGACGAACTCTCCGAGGGGCTGCGCCGGGTGATCGCGGCGGCGGAGAAGGCACGGTGACCGCGGATCCCGTACCGGACCCGCCGGCCGGTGTCATCGGCGACCTCGCGGAGGGGTGACGCTCAGCCCAGCCGGCGCCCCTTCAGCGCCATGTGCAGGAGCAGGCGGTCCTCGCCCTCGTCCAGGTCCAGGCCCGTGAGCTGTTCGACCCGGGACAGCCGGTAGTACAGGGTCTGGCGGTGGATGCCCAGTTCGGCCGCGGTGCGGGCGGCCTGGCCCGCGCAGTCCAGATAGGTCTCGGCCGTGCGGGCGAGGTCGCGGTGGGCGGGGGAGAGCAGCGCGGTGACGGCGGGGTCGTGGGCCGCCTCCGGCGGCAGCCAGGTCAGCAGGCGGTACGGCCCGATCGACGCCCACTCGGCGACCGGGCCGAGCCGGGGCTCCGCCAGCGCCGCGTGCGCCGAGGCCGCGGCCTCGTGCCAGGCCGTGCCCAGGGCGGTGAGCCCGCTGCGGCCCGCGGCGATACCGGCGGCCGGTGCCGCGTCCCCCGCCCGCTCCAGCAGGCGGGCCGCCGCCGACGCCGCCGGAGCCAGGTTCTCGGTGCTACGCAGCCGGACCAGGACGGCGAGGGACTGGGCGGCCGTGCCCCACGGGACCGTGCAGCGGGCGGTGGCGCCGGGCAGAGTGCGCACGGACGGGGCGTCGTCGGGGTCGGCCGAGGGCCAGGGCGCGACACACACCACGGTGTGGGGGCCGTCGGCGCGGGCGCCGAGGGCGGTACGCAGTTCGGCCACCGCCATGTCGTGCTGCCAGTCCCGCTCGGCGGTCAGCACCGCCCGCAGCTCACGGGTGAGGTCGGCGCCGTGCTGGGCCTCGTCCGCGAGCAGCGCCCCGATCCGGCCCGCCACCTCCATCGCCGCCGTCAGCCGCGCCGGTGACGGGCCCGGGTCGGTGTCCAGCAGCCAGACGTAGCCGAGGACCACGCCCCGATGGCGTACCGGCAGACAGATCCGGCCCCGGTACACCCCGGCCTCGGGGGTGGGCGGGATCCGCACGGGTGCCGTCGCCCGGGTGATGCCGAAGCTCTCGAACCACGTCCGGACGGCGGCCGTGGAGCGCCGGGTCACGATGGAGCGGGTGCGCACCGGGTCCAGCGCGGACGAGTCGAGGTCGCCCTCACTGTCGTAGGCACCGAAGGCGATCAGCTCGAAGTCGCGGTTCTCCAGGGTCGCGGGGGCGCCCAGCAGCTCCGACAGCTCGTCCACCAGCTCCTGGTAGTCACCACGATGGTCCGCGTACTCCGATGTCACCCCGGTATTGTCCCGCATTTCCGAGCGCCCTTCATACATCTGTCTGAGATCCGCGGCACGGATGCGTGACAGCTGTCGATGGCCCAGGATCGGAGGAATCCTTAGGTTTCACGGTGGTTCTCCGTGCCGTACCCGGGTGCTCACCCCGGGGTCCCACGGCCGTCTGTCACCTGTGTTGTGGAGGTGCCCCGTGCTGGGTCCCGTGATTCTCGCCGCGTCGCGCAGCGACCGGATGCGACGCCTGATCTCGGCGGCCCCGGTCACCAAGCAGGTGGTGGACCGGTTCATCCCGGGCGAGACCGTGGACGACATCGTGCCGATCGTCGCCGAGCTGACCGGCCGGGGCCTGGAGCTGACGATGGACGTCGTCGGCGAGGACATCACCACCCCCGAGCAAGCCGCCGCCGCCCGGGACGCCTATCTGGAGCTGATCGACCGGCTCACCCCGCTGGGCCTGGGCGAGCGGGTCGAGATGTCCGTGAAGCTGTCCATGTTCGGGCAGGCGCTGCCGGGCGGGCACGACCTCGCCCTCGCCAACGTCCTGCCCGTGGTCGAGCGCGCCGCCGCCATCGGGACGACGGTCACCCTGGACGCCGAGGACCACACCACCCTCGACTCGATGTTCGCCATCCACGACGCCCTGCGGAAGGACTTCCCGCAGACCGGCTGTGTCATCCAGGCGTATCTCTTCCGCACCGAGGCCGACGCCCGCAGGCTCGCCGCGGACGGCAGCCGCGTCCGGCTGGTCAAGGGCGCCTACAAGGAGCCAGCCGAGGTCGCCTACCAGCAGAAGCACGAGATCGACAAGGCGTACGTACGGATCCTGCGGACTCTGATGGACGGCGAGGGGTACCCGATGATCGGGTCCCACGACCCGCGCCTGATCTCCATCACCCAGGAACTGGCCCGCGCGGCGGGACGCAAGCCGGACGAGTACGAGTTCCAGATGCTGTACGGCATCCGCGGCGAGGAGCACCTGCGGCTCGCCGCCGAGGGCCACCGCATGCGGGTCTACACGGCGTACGGCACCGACTGGTACGGCTATTTCATGCGGCGCCTCGCGGAGAAGCCGGCCAACCTGCGCTTCTTCGCCCGCAGCATGCTCACCAAGGGCTGACCCGCCCACCCCCGACACCCACGCAGGGCAGACCGCACACCCGCTCACGTACAAGGAGTTACGGATCCCATGGACGCTGTGACCCAGGTCCCCACCCCCGTCAACGAGCCGGTGCACGGCTATGCCCCCGGCTCCCCCGAGCGCGCCCGCCTGGAGGCCAAGCTCAAGGAACTGGCCGAGAACCCGGTCGACCTGCCGATGACCATCGGCGGCGAGCGGCGGATGGGCGGCGGCGACGCCTTCCAGGTCGTCCAGCCGCACGACCACAAGTCCGTCCTCGGCACCTACCGCAACGCCACCCAGCAGGACGCCCAGGACGCCATCGACGCGGCCCTCGCCGCCGCCCCGGCCTGGCGCGCGATGTCCTTCGACGACCGCGCCGCGATCATCCTGCGCGCCGCCGAACTGCTCGCCGGGCCGTGGCGCGAGACGCTGGCCGCCTCCACCATGCTCGGCCAGTCCAAGACCGCCCAGCAGGCCGAGATCGACACGCCCTGCGAGCTGATCGACTTCTGGCGGTTCAACGTCTCCTACGCCCGCCAGATCCTCGCCGAGCAGCCCCCGGCGAACTCCCCGGGCGTCTGGAACCGGCTGGACCACCGCCCGCTGGAGGGCTTCGTCTACGCGATCACGCCGTTCAACTTCACGGCCATCGCGGGCAACCTGCCCACCGCGCCCGCCCTCATGGGCAACGTCGTCGTCTGGAAGCCGTCCCCGACGCAGACCCACGCCGCCGTGCTGCTGATGCGCCTGCTGGAGGAGGCCGGGCTGCCCAAGGGCGTCATCAACCTCGTCACCGGCGACGGCATCGAGGTCTCCAAGGTCGCCCTGGAGCACCGCGACCTCGCCGGGATCCACTTCACCGGCTCGACCAAGACCTTCCAGTACCTGTGGAAGACGGTCGGCAACAACATCGAGAAGTACCGCTCCTACCCGCGGATCGTCGGCGAGACCGGCGGCAAGGACTTCGTGGTCGCCCACCCGAGCGCCGACCGCGCCGTGCTGAAGACCGCCCTGACCCGCGGCGCCTTCGAGTACCAGGGCCAGAAGTGCAGCGCCACCTCCCGCGCCTACATCCCGGCCTCCATCTGGAACTCCGGCTTCAAGGACGAGTTCGCCGCCGAGGTCGACTACCTCACCATGGGTGATGTCGCCGACCTGTCGAACTTCGTCGGCGCCGTGATCGACGAGCGGTCCTTCGCCAAGAACAAGGCCGCCATCGACCGCGCCAAGGCGGACCCGACCTGCACGATCGTCGCGGGCGGCTCCTACGACGACTCGGTGGGCTACTTCGTCCGGCCGACCGTCATCGAGTGCTCCGACCCGGAGAACGAGGTCTTCAGGACCGAGTACTTCGGCCCGATCCTCGCCGTGCACGTCTACGAGGACGACCGGTACGACGAGATGCTGACCCAGATGGAGTCGGTCTCCGACTACGCGCTGACCGGCTCGGTGATCTCCGCCGACCGCGCCGCCACCGCGTACACCATGGACAAGCTCCGCTACGCGGCCGGCAACTTCTACATCAACGACAAGTCCACCGGCGCCGTCGTCGGCCAGCAGCCCTTCGGCGGCGGCCGGGCCTCCGGCACCGACGACAAGGCCGGCGCCCCGCAGAACCTGATGCGCTGGACCCTGACCCGCGCCATCAAGGAGACGCTGGTCGCACCGACCGACTACACCTACCCGCACATGGGCTGACCGCCGCACCCCCCCCACGTGGGCTGACGCTTCGTCACGCCCGCCCTGCCGGGCCGCCGTTCACCCCCCCCTTAGGAACGGCGGCCCGGCTCCCTTCCCTCCCCCCTCGCCCCCTGCGGCACACTGGCCCCATGACCTCGACCGGGCGAGGAACCGCCGACGCCACGACCGTGCTCACCGACGACGGCGTACGCCTGTGGGCGGCCCGGTCGGGCCACGGCGACCAGCCCCTGGTGCTCTGCCACGGCGGCCCCGGCCTGTGGGACATGTTCGGCGGCCTCGCCGACTCCCTCGCCGACCTCGCCACCCTCATCCGCTGGGACCAGCGCGGCTGCGGGCGCTCCGAGCGGTGCGCCGGGCCGTGGACCACCGAGCGGTTCGTGGCCGACCTGGACGCCGTACGCCGCCACTTCGGCCTGGAGCGCACGGCCCTGCTCGGCCACTCCTGGGGCGCCCGGCTCGCCCTGAGCTACACCCTGGCCCACCCGGAGCGGGTGAGCGCGCTGGTGTACGTCGCCGGGACCGGGATCGGCCCGAACCGCGACTGGTGGCCCGGGTACCGGGCGAACCTCGCCGCCCGGCTCGCCGAGCACCCGGCCCGCGCCGCCCGCTTCGCGGAACTGGACGCGCGGGACGACCTCACCGACGAGGAACTGCGCGAGTCGGCCGCCCTCCAATGGTCCGCCGACTTCGCCGACCGGGACCGGGCCCTGGAGCACGCGCGGGCCCTGACCGACCCCTGGTTCGGGATCAACGGGGCGTGCAACCGCGCCCTGGGCGCCGAGACCGAGCGGCTCCGGGGCACCCCGCAGCTGCACGCCGCCTGCGCCGCGCTCGACGTGCCCGTGCTGATCGTGGACGGCGCCCGGGACATCCGCCCCCGTACGGCCGTCGACTCCCTGGAACGGGCGCTGCCGCGGGTGCGCCGGGTGACCTTCGAGGACGCCGGGCATCTGCCGTGGGTCGAGGAGCCCGAGGGGTTCCGGGCGGCCGTGGCGGGGCTGACCGGTGGAAACGGCGGGACCGGGGCGCCGATACTGGGCGCATGACTGTGCGCCTCGCCCACACCTGCGACCTCACCCCCGCCGAACTCGACGCCGTCCGCGCCCTGTTGATCGACGCCTTCGACGGCTCGTTCAGCGACGAGGACTGGGACCACACGGTGGGCGGCATGCACGCCCTCGTCCGCGACGAGCGGGGCCTGCCGATCGCCCACGGGTCGGTCGTGCAGCGCCGGGTGCTGTGCGGCGGACGCTGGCGGCGGGTCGGCTACGTCGAGGGGGTCGCCGTCCGGGCCGACGCACGCCGCCGGGGGCTCGGCGGGGAGGTCATGGCGGCCCTGGAGTCGGTGATCGCCCGGGCCTACGACTTCGGCGCGCTCTCCGCCAGCGACGAGGGCGCCCCGCTCTACTCCGGCCGGGGCTGGGAGGTCTGGGGCGGGCGGATCAGCGGGGCCGGTCCGCGGGGGGTCGTCCACCTGCCCGACGAGGAGGGCAGCACGTATGTGTGGGGGCTCGCCGAAGCGCTCTCCGAAGGCCGCTCCGAGGGGCTCGCCGATGCGCTCTCCGGGGCACTCGCCGGGGCGCTCGCCGAGGGGCTCGTCTTCGACTGGCGCGACGGGGACGTGTTGTAACCCTTTCGGCCGATGTGCTCTCCCTCACAGACGGTGAAACCGCAGGTCAGCGCCGGATGATCGATCAGACTGTCTCAGATAGTAGGAAGTCCGAGTAACTGTGGAGACAGAGCGGCCCGGCTCCCTTAGCTTTGTAAGAGCCGAACGATTCGCTCGATCCAGCGAAGGGCGGTTGTGAGCCGGGCCCCGAAGCAGGCAATCCCTGCGGCCCCCGCTCCCCGCCCCGCCCCGGCGTCTCACAGCGTTCCCCCCCCCACTGCTCGTTCCTCCCTGTCTGTTCTCCCCCCTCCGCACTCCGTGCTGTTCGAAGGAGTCGATCCGCCATGGCCGAGACGACCGTCCGCCGCGTCCGTCACCACTCCCGTACGACCGAGTCCGACCGCAAGAACGCCGCCGCCGCGCTCCAGCGCGCCCTCGACCGCCGGGACAACGGCGGCTCGACCGGACACTGATCCGCGGCGCAGACAGCCCGAGGCGCAGACAGCCCGCGGCACTGAGCCGGAGGCCGCAGAGCCCGCCGTGCGGTGGGAGCGGCGCTCAGGCGCCCCGCCGTACCTCGAAGGCGTCGACGCGCTCACCGTCCTGACCGAGCGCCGTCACCTCCAGCCGGGGCGAGGCGCCCGCGTGCGCCGTCACCGCGAGCACCGAGAAGCCCCGGTAGCGCATCCGTGACCACTCCACCCGCTCCTGACGGGCCCGGCGTGAGCGGGTCCAGGTGAAGGTGGGCACCGACTCGTGATCGGCCGGCTTCCCCTCGTAGCTCTCCGGCACCCCGGCGGGGAAGCGGTACAGGTCCCTGCCGCCGCCGCCCGCCGTGACGTACACGATGCCGTCCCGCGTCGGGTCCGTCCGCCCGCCGATCGGCACCGCCCGGCCCACCGCACCGTCCTTGACGGCGTCCGTGCGCTCGTACACATGGTTGTGGCCGTTGATCACCAGATCCACCTGATGCCGGGCGAACAGCGGCAGCCACGCGACACGCACCCCGCCGTCGGAGCCGTGCGAGGAGGTGGAGTAGGCGCAGTGGTGGAAGTAGACCACCACGAACTCCACCGCCTCCGTCGCCCGCAACTCCCGCAGCCGCCGGTCCAGCCATGCCGTCTGCCGGCCCTCCGTGTACCCGAGGTTGGCGGGGATCTCGTACGACACGTCGTTCGCGTCCAGCGCCACGAAGGCGGTGTTGCCGTGGACGAAGGAGTACACGCCCGGCGCCGGGCGCGGATCGGCCCCGTGGCCCGGGCCGTTGTCCGGGAGGGAGAAGCGGGCGGCCTGACCGCCGTAGCCGTCGGGGGAGTACCACGCCTCCATGTCGTGGTTGCCGGTCGTCACCATCCACGGCACCGACCGGGCCACCGGTTCGTTCTGCTTCAAGAACGCGTCCCACAAGGTGGCGTCGTACGCGTCCCGCTCGGATCCGCGTCCGGTCGGGTCGGCGTAGCAGAGGTCCCCGGCGTGCAGATGGAACGCGGGGGCGAGGTTCCGCAGCAGTGTGCCGGTGGCCCGCGCCGCCTCGCCCACGCCCTGATCGCCGAACGCGGTGAAGGTGAAGGTCTCCGGGGTCGCCGGCGCCGTACGGAACGCGCTGATGGCGGCGCGGTGTGCGCGGGCGGCCGGGTCGAAGCCGTCATGGCCGACGCCGTAGAAGTAGGTGGTGCCGGGCAGCAGATCGTCCAGCGCCGCGTGCAGGTAGTACTGCTCCACGGCGGGGCGTACGCCCTTCAGCTCCGGGGTGCGCAGGGCGCGGACCTCGGCGGCCACGCGCGGGCCCAGGTCGTCGGGGCGGGCGCCGACGCGGACGTACGGCCCGCTCACCGCCGCCGGGACCTGCCAGGAGATCCGCATCCGGGTGCGCGGGTCGGCGCCGAAGGCCAGATGGCGGCCGAAGGGAGCGAGCGCGGCCCCGGGAGCCCGGGGCGACGGACGGGGCGAGGTCCGCGGCGCGGGCGGCGAGGCCGCGCAGCCCGTGAGCGCACCACCAGCCGGCAGACCGCCCGTCGCGAACGCGCCCGCGGTCATCAGGGTGCGGCGGCGGGTCAGCCGGGCGCGCAGGTACGCGTGCTGCTCGGCCATGCTCATCCGGGCGGCGAGCCGGGGCGGGACACCGAAGTCGGGGGTCTCCATGACGGTGAAGTTCCCAGCGTCCCCCGACCCGCGCCATACCCGCGGGTGAACGGGGGGCGACGGGTTGCCGCCGGACGGGAACGCGCATTCTCCCCGATGTCCGTATCGCGGACAGGTCGTGTCATCCCATGGGACGAGGAGTAGGGTGCCCCGCATGTCTCGCAGCATCGATCTCGCAGTGATCCCCGGTGACGGCATCGGCCAGGAGGTCGTGGCCGAAGGGCTGAAGATCCTCTCCGCCGTCCTTCCGCAGGATGTGAAGCTGGAGACCAAGGAATACGACTTCGGCGCCCGGCGCTACCACGCCACCGGTGAGACCCTCACCGACGACGACCTCGACGCCCTCAAGCGGCACGACGCCATCCTGCTCGGCGCGATCGGCGACCCGTCCGTGCCGTCCGGCGTCCTGGAGCGGGGCTTCCTGCTCAAGCTCCGCTTCGCCTTCGACCACCATGTCAACCTGCGGCCGAGCAAGCTGCTCCCCGGGGTGGCCACCCCGCTGGCCGGTGAGCCGAGCATCGACTTCGTCGTCGTCCGCGAGGGCACCGAGGGCCCGTACACCGGCAACGGCGGCACCATCCGCAAGGGCACCGAGCACGAGGTCGCGACCGAGGTCTCCGTGAACACGGCCTTCGGTGTCGAGCGCGTCGTGCGGGACGCCTTCGCCCGTGCGCAGGCCCGCCCCCGCAAGAAGCTCGCGCTGATCCACAAGAACAACGTGCTGACCTTCGCCGGTCATCTGTGGACGAACGTCTTCAACAAGGTGGCCGCCGAACACCCCGAGGTCACCACCGAGTACATGCATGTCGACGCGGCCACGATCTACCTGGTCACCCAGCCCGAGCGCTTCGACGTGATCGTCACCGACAACCTCTTCGGCGACATCATCACCGACCTCGCCGCGGCCGTCTCCGGCGGTATCGGCGTCGCCGCCAGCGGGAACATCAACCCGTCCGGCGCGTTCCCCTCCATGTTCGAGCCCGTCCACGGCTCCGCCCCCGACATCGCGGGCCAGGGCAAGGCCGACCCGACCGCCACCGTGCTGTCCGTCGCCCTGCTCCTGCGCCACCTCGGCCGCGAGACCGAGGCCGCCCGGATCGAGGACGCGGTCGCCGCCGACCTCGCCGACCGGGTCGGCAAGCCCGCCCGCACCACCTCCGAGATCGGCGACGCCCTCGCCGTACGCGTAGCCGGCTGACCCGTCGGTTCGCGCACTCTACGCCAAGCCGCCGGGCCGTACAGCGCCCGGCGGCTTTCGTGTGCCCCGCCGGGCCCCGCCGCGCCCCGCCGGGTGCCATCATCGCCACCGGGCAGCTTCACCCCCGTTTCACCCGCCCCCTCCACCGGGCGATAATCGGACAAGCGACTGCGCCACGCGGTGATGTTCGGACGTCCTACTATCGACCGACCGGGCACCCCGAACCTCGGCCGACCGGAGCTGCCCCGCCCCCTGTCAGGAAGCAAAGGACCCGACTCATGACGACGCCCACGATCGAGCTCAAGCCCTCCGCCGGTCCGCTCTCCGCAGCGGAGCGCGACGCGATCCTGGCCGCCCCCGGCTTCGGCCGCCACTTCACCGACCACATGGTCACGGTCAAGTGGAGCGCGGGCCGCGGCTGGCACGACGGACAGCTCGTTCCCTACGCGCCGATCCCGCTCGATCCGGCCACCGCGGTGCTGCACTACGCCCAGGAGATCTTCGAGGGGCTGAAGGCGTACCGCCGCCCCGACGGCTCCGTCGCCACCTTCCGCCCCGACCAGAACGCCCTGCGCTTCCAGCGCTCCGCCCGCCGCCTCGCGATGCCCGAACTGCCGGTCGAGACCTTCATCGAGGCGTGCGACGCCCTGGTCACCCAGGACAAGGACTGGGTGCCCGCGCACGGCGGCGAGGAGTCCCTGTATCTGCGCCCGTTCATGATCGCCACGGAGGTCGGGCTCGGGGTGCGCCCGGCGAGCGAGTACCTGTTCGTCGTCATCGCCTCCCCGGCCGGCGCGTACTTCCCCGGCGGGGTCAAGCCGGTCTCCATCTGGGTCTCCGAGGACCGGGTCCGCGCGGTCCCCGGCGGCATGGGCGACGCCAAGACCGGCGGCAACTACGCCGCGTCCCTGCTCGCGCAGGCGGAGGCGGCGGCCAAGGGCTGCGACCAGGTCTGCTATCTCGACGCGGTCGAGCACACCTGGGTCGAGGAACTGGGCGGGATGAACCTGTACTTCGTCTACGGCGACCGGATCGTCACCCCCACCCTCACCGGGTCCATCCTGGAGGGCGTCACCCGTGACTCCCTGCTCACCGTCGCCCGTGACCTCGGCTACACCGCCGAGGAGGGCCGGGTCTCGGTCGAGCAGTGGCGGCGCGACTCCGAGAACGGCAGCCTGACCGAGGTCTTCGCCTGCGGCACGGCGGCGGTCATCACACCGGTCGGCACGGTCAAGCGGGCGAGCGGGGAGTGGCGGCAGAGCGGTGGGGAGCCGGGCGAGGTGACCCTGCGGCTGCGGGGGGCGTTGCTGGACATCCAGCGCGGGGTGCGGGAGGACGCTCACGGGTGGATGCATCCGCTGGGCTGAGGTGACCTCCTGCCGGGGGCCTGGATCCGTGGCCTGGATCCGTGGCCTGGATCCGTGGCCTGGACCCGTGGCCTGGACCCCTCTTTGAGTGGTGCTCAAACTAAATATCAAGGCACTTCCTTTCATCCTGCCCGGGGTTTAGAGTGATGCTCTAACTTGGGATGCGGGAGGTGGTTCGGTGTGCGGTTGACGCCTACCGAGCGGGATCGGCTGCTGCTGTTCGGGGCCGCTGAGCTGGCGCGTGCCCGGCGGGCCCGGGGGCTGCGGCTGAATGTGCCGGAGGCCACCGCGCTCATCGCCGACACCGTGTGCGAGGCCGCCCGGGACGGGGCACGGCTCGCCGAGGCCATCGAACGGGCGCGGAGCGTGCTCGGGGCGGACGATGTGCTGCCGGGGGTCGCCGACATCGTCACCGAGGTCCATGTGGAGGCCGTCTTCGACGACGGGTCCCGGCTCGCCGTCGTCTCCGACCCCCTCGGCGGCGGACTCGGCGAGCAGGCTCCCGGGGCGCTGCTGCCGGGCCCCGAGCACCGGGAGCCCGCGGCCGAGGTGCGGATCGCCGTCACCAACACCGCGACCGTGCCCGTCTCCGTCACCTCCCACTTCCACTTCTTCGAGGCCAACCCGCGGCTCGACTTCGACCGGGAGCGGGCCTACGGGACCCGGCTCGCGGTGCCCGCCGGATCGTCGGTGCGATTCGGTCCCGGTGAGCGGCGTGAGGTCGGGCTCGTCCCCCTCGGCGGCGACCGGATAGCCATCGGGTTCGCGGGCCTGGTCGACGGGCCGCTCGACGCGCCGGGCATGAAGGCGGAGGCGCTGCGGCGGGCCGCCGCGTGCGGATACCTGGGGGTCGAGGGCCGATGAATCCGTACGAGTACGCCGCCACCCACGGGCCCCGCGCCGGGGACCGGGTACGCCTCGGTGACTCCGGGCTCGTCGTGCGCGTCGAGTCCGACAGCCAGCAGCCCGGCGACGAGTTCCTCGCCGGGTTCGGGAAGACCGCGCGCGACGGGCTGCACCTCAAGGCCGCCGCCGTACGGGACACCTGCGACGTCGTCGTCAGCAACGTCCTGGTCATCGACGCCGTCCTCGGTATCCGCAAGGTCTCCATCGGCATCCGGGAAGGCCGGATCTCCGCCATCGGACGGGCCGGGAACCCCGACACCCTCGACGGGGTCGACGTCGTCGTCGGGACCGGCACGTCCATCGTGTCCGGCGAGGGACTGATCGCCACCGCCGGGGCCGTGGACCCCCATGTCCATCTGCTCTCCCCGCGGATCATGGAGGCGTCGCTGGCCTCCGGCGTGACCACGGTCATCGGGCAGGAGTTCGGCCCGGTGTGGGGCGTCGGGGTCAACTCGCCCTGGGCGCTGCGGCACGCCTTCAGCGCCTTTGACGCCTGGCCCGTCAACATCGGCTTCCTGGGCCGGGGCTCGTCCTCCGACCCCGCCCCGCTGGTCGAGGCCCTCGCGGAGGGCGGCGCCTGCGGCTTCAAGGTCCACGAGGACATGGGGGCGCACACCCGGGCGCTCGACACCGCCCTGCGGGTCGCCGAGGACCATGACGTCCAGGTCGCCCTGCACAGCGACGGACTGAACGAGTGCCTGTCCGTCGAGGACACCCTCAGGGTGCTCGACGGGCGGACCATCCACGCCTTCCACATCGAGGGCTGCGGCGGGGGACACGTCCCCAATGTGCTCAAGATGGCCGGTGTGCCGAACGTGATCGGCTCCTCCACCAACCCCACCCTGCCCTTCGGCCGGGACGCGGTCGCCGAGCACTACGGCATGATCGTCTCCGTCCACGACCTGAAGACCGACCTGCCCGGCGACGCCGCCATGGCCCGGGACCGGATCCGCGCCGGGACCATGGGCGCCGAGGACGTGCTGCACGACCTGGGCGCGATCGGCATCACCTCCTCCGACGCCCAGGGCATGGGCCGCGCGGGCGAGACCGTCCGCCGTACGTTCGCCATGGCCGGGAAGATGAAGGCCGAGTTCGGCGCCCCCGACGAGCACGACAACGAGCGGGTGCTCCGGTACATGGCCAAGCTGACCATCAACCCCGCCCTCGCCCACGGGCTCGCCCACGAGGTGGGCTCGATCGAGGTCGGCAAGCTCGCCGACCTGGTGCTGTGGCGGCCCGAGTACTTCGGTGCCAAACCGCAACTCGTCCTCAAGGCCGGCTTCCCGGCCTACGGCGTGGTCGGCGACCCCAACGCGGCCACCGACACCTGCGAACCCCTCGTCCTCGGACCGCAGTTCGGCGCCCACGGAGCCGCCCCGGCCGAGCTGTCCGTGGCGTTCGTCGCACAGGCCGCGCTCGATCAGGGCGGCGACACGATGCCGACCCGCCGCCGCCGGGTCGCGGTGCGCGGCACCCGCGGCATAGGCCCGGCCGACCTGCGCCGCAACTCCCGTACCGGAGCCGTCGACGTCGACCAGCGCACCGGGCTCGTCACCCTCGACGGGGAACCACTGCGCTCGGCGCCCGCCGACTCGGTCTCCCTGAACCGGCTCTACTTCCTCTGATCCTCTGCTTCCTCTGATCCTCTGCTTCCTCTGATTCTCTGCTTCCGCTGAGCGCGCGGCCACCTCCGCTCCCGCCGAACCACCCTCGCTCCCGCCGGACTTCCTCCGCCCCGCTGCCCCTCCAAGGAACCGCCCCATGAACACCCCCGCCGCCGACGGCTTCCGGATGCCCGCCGAGTGGGCCCCGCACGAGCGCACCTGGATGGCCTGGCCCGGCCCCAACCCCACCTTCGACGACCCCGAGGGCCTGGCCGCCTCCCGGATCGCATGGGCCGCGGTCGCCCGTGCCGTACGCCGCTTCGAACCGGTGACCGTGGTGTGCGGGCCGGGACAGTCGGCGCAGGCGCGGGCCCTGCTCGGCGAGGGCGTCGAGACCGTGGAACGGGACCTGGACGACGCCTGGATGCGGGACATCGGCCCCACCTTCCTCACCGACGGGCGCGGCGGGCTCGCCGCCGTCGACTGGACCTTCAACGGCTGGGGCGCCCAGGAGTGGGCCCGCTGGGAGCACGACGCGAAGATCGCCGCCCGGGTCGCGGACCTCGCGGGCGCCACGACGTACCGCTCACCGCTGGTCAACGAGGGCGGCGCGATCCATGTCGACGGCGAGGGGACCGTCCTGCTCACCGAGACCGTCCAGCTCGGCGCCGAGCGCAACCCCGGCTGGCCGCGTGCGCGAGTCGAGGCCGAGATCCACGCCCACCTCGGCACCCGCAAGGCCATCTGGCTGCCGCGCGGCCTCACCTCCGACTATCCCCCCTACGGCTACGGCACCCTCGGCCATGTCGACATCGTCGCCGCCTTCGCCCGCCCCGGCGTCGTCGTCGCCCACCACCAGCCCGACCCGGCCCACCCCGACCACGAGATCACCCGGGAGGCCATCGGCATCCTGCGCGCCGCCACCGACGCGCACGGACGGTCCCTGGAGGTCGTGGAGGTACCCGCGCCCACCGTCCTGGAGGCCGACGGCCACTGGGCCGACTACTCGTACATCAACCACTACCTCTGCAACGGCGGAGTCGTCCTGTGCGGCTTCGACGACCCGCGCGACGAGACCGCGGCCGGGATCTTCCGCCGGCTCTTCCCGCGACGGACGGTGAGCCTGGTCGACGCCCGTACGATCTTCGCGGGCGGCGGCGGCATCCACTGCACGACCCAGCAGCAGCCCAAGGTGTGACGACCCCGGACGGTGAGCGAGGAACAGTGATGGCAGCGACGGCCGGAGGACGCCGGCAGGCCCCGCCCCGCGAGGACGTGCTCGCCGCCGCCATGGCGATGATCGCCGAGCGCGGCCTGGAGAAACTCACCATGGCCGCGCTCGGCCGCGAGGTCGGGATGAGCAGCGGACATCTGCTCTACTACTTCGGCTCCAAGGACGAACTGCTGCTGCGCACCCTGGAGTGGAGCGAGGAGCGGCTCGGCACCGAACGCGGCCGGCTGCTCACCCGCCCCGCGACCGCGCGCGAACGCCTGGACGCCTACGTCGGTCTGTACGTCCCCGACGGCCACCGGGACCCGCACTGGACGCTGTGGCTGGAGGTCTGGAACCGCTCGCAGAACGCCGCCGCCGACGCCCGTGAACGGCAGTCGGCGATCGAGGGCGCCTGGCACCGGGACCTGGCCGCCCTGCTCGCGGAGGGCGTCTCGCGCGGCGAGTTCCGGGCCGTCGACCCGGACCGCTTCGCGACCCGGCTGCGGGCCCTGCTCGACGGCCTCGCCATCCAGGTCGCGATCGGTCTGCGGGGCGCCGACCGAGCGGCGGTCCTCGGCCACGTGGAGGAGTTCCTGGACGAGGCCCTGCACCCGCGCCCGCCGCGCCCCGACGCTTGAGCCACCGTCCCGGTACGGCACGAGCGCGGACAACGTGTACGTCCGCGATCACGCGCGGGAGCACCGCCCGGGTCACCGGGAGCGTGCGAGGCGGCCCGCCCACCGACGGCTGCACCCCGGCCGCCGGCTTCGCCCGGGGCGGCACGGCGCTCGGGCCGTACCCGCCCTCCGACCGCCTCGTGGCCGGCGGCACCGACGGAGAGGGCGACGGGACGGCGACGGGCCCGGCGACGGGGCTTGCTCGTCCGCCCCTGAGGCCCCCCGTCGCGCTCTGACCGCATCCTGAGACACGCGGTGAGCACGGCGGCGGTCTGTGCCACACTTCCCCCGTGCTCTCGTTCGCCACGATTATTGGCAGCAGGCGCGCCGGTCCGCAGTGACCGCCTCGTACGACCACGTACGGGCGGCCACCGTCGTCTCGACCCGCGCGCAGACCTCTCGCACCCGCGAGAGGTTTTTCGCATTTCTGGCCCACCTGTAGCCGGGAGCGGAGCGCGAGGGATCATAGGGGGACGGTGGAGCCGGTCATTCCGGTACAGACCGCGATCATCACCATCAGGAGCCTTGAACCATGACGGAAACCAGCGAGCGCGACGACCGGTCCCCCGTCGGCACCGCGTCCCCGGCCGACGATTCCTTCCATGTCTTCGACACCACGCTGCGCGACGGCGCCCAGCGTGAGGGCATCAACCTCACCGTCGCCGACAAGCTGGCCATCGCACGGCACCTGGACGACTTCGGGGTGGGCTTCATCGAGGGCGGCTGGCCCGGCGCCAACCCGCGGGACACCGAGTTCTTCGCCCGCGCCCGGGAGGAGATCGAATTCCGCCACGCCCAGCTCGTCGCCTTCGGCGCCACCCGCCGGGCCGGGACCAAGGCCGCCGAAGACCCGCAGGTCAAGGCACTGCTGGACGCCGGGGCCCCGGTGATCACCCTGGTCGCCAAGAGCCACGACCGGCATGTGGAACTCGCCCTGCGCACCACGCTGGAGGAGAACCTGGAGATGATCCGGGACACCGTCTCCCACCTCAAGGAGCAGGGGCGGCGGGTGTTCGTGGACTGCGAGCACTTCTTCGACGGCTACCGCGCCAACCCCCACTACGCCAAGGACGTCGTCCGTACGGCGGCGCGGGCCGGCGCGGACGTCGTGGTGCTGTGCGACACCAACGGCGGCATGCTGCCCGCCCAGGTCCAGGCGGTCGTGGCGACCGTCCTCGCGGACACCGGCGCCCGGCTCGGCATCCACGCCCAGGACGACACCGGCTGCGCGGTCGCCAACACCCTCGCCGCCGTCGACGCGGGCGCCACCCACGTCCAGTGCACCGCCAACGGCTACGGCGAACGCGTCGGCAACGCCAACCTCTTCCCCGTCGTCGCGGCCCTGGAACTGAAGTACGGCAGGCAGGTCCTGCCGGAGGGCCGGCTGCGGGAGATGACCCGTATCTCCCACGCCATCGCCGAGGTCGTCAACCTCACCCCGGCCACCCACCAGCCCTACGTCGGCATCTCCGCCTTCGCCCACAAGGCCGGGCTCCACGCCTCCGCCATCAAGGTCGACCCCGACCTCTACCAGCACATCGACCCCGAGCAGGTCGGCAACACCATGCGCATGCTCGTCTCCGACATGGCCGGCCGCGCCTCCATCGAACTCAAGGGCCGCGAACTCGGCATCGACCTCGGCGACGACCGCGCGCTCGTCGGCCGGGTCGTCGAACGCGTCAAGGAGCGCGAACTCAAGGGCTACACCTACGAAGCCGCCGACGCCTCCTTCGAACTGCTGCTGCGCGCCGAGGCCGAGGGCGGACCACTGAGCTACTTCCAGGTGGAGTCCTGGCGCGCGATCGTGGAGGACCGCCCCGACGGCACCCACGCCAACGAGGCCACCGTCAAGCTCTGGGCCAAGGGCGAACGCATCGTCGCCACCGCCGAGGGCAACGGCCCCGTCAACGCCATGGACCGGGCCCTGCGCGTGGCCCTGGAGAAGATCTATCCCCAGCTCGCCAAGTTGGAACTGGTCGACTACAAGGTGCGCATCCTGGAGGGCAAGCACGGCACCCAGTCCACGACCCGGGTCCTCATCTCCACTTCCGACGGCACCGGCGAGTGGTCGACGGTGGGCGTCGCGGACAACGTCATCGCCGCGTCCTGGCAGGCCCTGGAGGACGCGTGCACCTACGGCCTGCTGCGGGCGGGCGTGACTCCGGCGGAGTAGGGGACGCAGGAGGACAGGGGACAGGGGACACGGGACACGGGACACGGGGGACGGGGGCAGGGCGCAGGGCGTCGGCCTCTCGCCCCGGACCTCACATCGCCGAGTCCCGGGACCTGGGCACATCGGAGCCCCGGTCCCGGCCGGCCGCCCGGTCCAGCCGGAACAGCCCGCCTCCCGCACCCCGCTGCGCGGAGCCGGACGAGGTGGACCGGGTCAACTCCTCCATGCTGTCGGCGAGATACCCGATCCAGGTGGCGCTCTCCTCCTCCATGATCCGCTGGCAGTCGGCCCGCAACCGCTCGATGACATGGAGGAGCGCGGTCTGGTCCTTCTCGCTCGGCGTGTCCGCGATCCGCAGATACGCCTGGGCGAAATCGGCCTGCGCCTTCTTCAGCACCTGCTGCAACGCGATCTCGGTGCGGATGTACCGCGTCCAGGACGCCGAGAACCCGAAGATCCGGTCGAAGAGCACACACCCCGCGCCGCCCGCGAGGAACACGAACCCCCACTCGGGCGGCACCAGCGTCGGGTCGGCGGCATGCACGAGCGGGGTGAGCGTGCCGACGATCCCGAGCAGCCCCGCGAGCGCCCGCAGCGAACGCGACCAGCGCGAGGGGGCCTTGCGGCGCCGCAGATACCAGTCGATCGCCGCCGCGGCCTCGCCCTCCGCCTGCTTGAACAGCTCCCACAGCACCTCGGACCGGGCGCGTGTGCGGTCCAGCTCGGTGAGTGCGGACACCGTCATGTCCGCGACCTTGCGTTTCCTCGGCATCCCGCCCTGCCCTCTCTCCCCTGCGGCCCAGGCCGCGTCCCCCGGCCGACCCCGGCGCGTCCCACACGACGGCACCCGATCGCACGTCCGGCCGCGCGTACGTTCGCACGGCGGCAGAGGCATCGTATGCGCCACCCGGCCGCCTGTCTCACGGGCCGTCAAGAAGGGCCGCGACCCTGGTCAGTTGAGGGCCGCGGAGGCGCTTGGACGAGATGCCTTAGGGGCCCCGCCGCGCATAAGCTGTTCCGACGCGTCACCAGGCAAGCCGGGGGTGTTCTGTGCGCATCGTCCACATCAGTGACCTGCACGCCAGAGACGACTGGGGGAACGACCAGCGCAAGGTTCTGCGGGCGTTCCTCACGGACGTCGCCGACTTCCACGCGCGGACACCGGTCGACTGCGTCGTCTTCAGCGGCGACCTCGCGTACGGCGGCAAGCCCGACCAGTTCGCCCTCGCCCAGCAGCGCCTGCTGGACCCGCTCCAGGAACGCCTCGGCCTGGACCGGGAGCGGATGATCCTCGCGCCCGGCAACCACGACGTGGACATCTCCCGGATCGACGACTTCCAGGAGGTCGGACTGCGCGGCCGGCTCACCGACCGCGACCAGGTCAACGCCCTCCTCGACCGCCCCGACCTGGCCAACTACCTGGACCGGCTGGCCCCTTGGCAGGAGTTCACCGAGGGCTACTACGCCGGCACCGCCGTCGAGCGGATCTCCCCGCTGGTCACCCTCCACCGCTTCACGGCCGGCGGCACCGAGGTCGTCGCGGCCGGTCTCACCTCCTGCTGGCGGGCGACCGGCGCCGGGGACGACGCCGACCGGGCCCATCTGATCGTCGGCGACCGGCAGATGACCGACGCCGTCGACCGGCTCGGCTCCGCCGCCCTGAAGATCGGCGTGATGCACCACCCGCTGGACTGGCTGGCCGAGTTCGACCGCGGGGACGTGGGCCGTGAGCTGGCCCACTTCGACATGCTGTTCACCGGCCATGTCCATGTGGTCGACCCGCTCGCCGTCGCCGGCAAGACCGGCAGCCTGATGCAGAGCGCCGCCGGCTCCCTCTTCCAGTGGCGCGACTATCTCAACGCGTACAGCGTGATCGACGTCCGCAGCACCACCGCCCCGCGCGCCTACACCGTGCATGTGCGCAGCTACTTCGACGGCCGGGACGCCTTCGCCGAGGGCGTCAACGTCGTCTCGGGCGGCCGTCTGGAGATCGACTTCGCGCAGCCGGGACGCGGCGGCACGGCCACTCAGGCCGATCCGAACGCCCCGGCGGCCTCCCCGCAGAACCCGGGCCCCGCCGGCGCCGCCCCCGCCGGCACCCCCGTGGACGCCCCCCTCGACGCCCCCACCGGCACCCCCGCCGACCCGCCCGCCACCGACCCCCTCGCCGCCGACCCCCCGGTCACCCGCACCTCCTCCGACCTCGCCGCCGACGCCCTCATCGACGCCGTACGCGAACGCAGTCTGATCCTCGGCCCCGGCCGCGAGAACCAGCCCATGGACGGACTGCTGGTCCCGCCCGTGCTGCTGCGGCTGCCGGTCGACCAGTACATGGCCCTGCACGATCTGGACGAGGGCCGGATCGGCGTCGACGAGATGATCGGGAGCCTGGCCGAGCACCATCACTTCCTGATCGTCGGCGACGAGTACGCGGGCCTGACCAGCACCCTCCAGTGGCTCGTCCACACCGCCTACGTCAGCGACGCCCAGTACGTCCCCGTCGTCATCGACTTCGCGGCCGTCGAGACCGGCCCGAGCGGCGTCGAGAAGGAGGTACGGCGGCAACTCGCGGGCGCGGGCATCGCGCTGGGCCGCAAGGACGAACTGCCGCGGCTCGCGCTGGCCGTCGACAACGTGGACCCCGGCTCGGAGAAGCGGCTGCGGCATCTGCTGAAGTTCCTCACCCACCATCCGCAGACCCTGTCCTTCCTCGGCTGCCGCACCACCGCCCGGCACCGGGTCGCCGACGCGATGACCGGGGTGGGCTGCCCCGCCCGGGTCCGCCACATCGGCCCCTTCGGCCGCCGTGAGCTACGGGCGCTGGTGCGGCTGCTGCGCCCGGAGGAGTCCGAGGGCGACATCGACGCGATGCTCGACCTGCTGACCCGCGGCCGGCTGCCCCGTACCCCCGTCATGCTGGCCGCGCTGCTGTCCACCGCCGGGCACCAGGACTGGACGGCCGGGGTCAACAGCACCGCCATCCTGGAGTCCTACCTCGGGCTGCTGCTGGGCCGTGACGACCCCAGCGTGGACCGTCGCTTCGAACTCGACTTCGTGGCCCTGCGCGACATCCTCGCCTGCGTCAACGAGCATCTGATGCTGACCGGCAAGGACTCGCTGCCCCGGATGGAGGCCGAGGAATTCCTCCTCAACTACTTCAAGGGGCTGGGCTGGTCCGAGCCCTCGGGCGCGGTGCTGGACGCCTTGATAGCGAAGCGGATCCTCACCGAGCGTGACCAGGTCATCCACTTCTGCCAGCCGATGGTCCGGCCGCTGCTGGCCGCGTACCGGATGGCGGAGTCGGAGGAACTGAAGGAACTGGTGCTGGCCGGGCCGCTCCAGCACACGCAGGTCATCCGGCACACCGCCGCGCTGCGCCGCAACGACGCCGAGTTGCTGCGGATCACCGCCGACGGCTTCCGGGCGCTGCGCGAGCGCCTCGGCGACGGCGGCAGCGACCCGTTCTCGGTGCTGGCGACCGAGAACGGCTGGCACACCGACGAGGAGGCCCAGTCCGTCCTGGACGACCTCTTCCCGGCCGATCTGCCCTACGACTCCGCGGGCCCGCCGACCGAGGTCCCCGGCGACTTCCGGGTGATGATGGACGACCTCCAGGACCAGGCCGACGCCATGCAGACCCTCGCCCTGGACCAGCGGCAGGGCCCGGGCTTCAGCCCGACCGAGTTCGAGGCGTACGTCGAGGCGCTGGACCTGCTCGCGGATGTCCTGCGCAGCAGCGAACTCGTCCGTGACCTGGACCTCAAGCGGACCACCCTGCGGCTGTGCCTCAACGGCTACGGGGTGCGCGCCGCGCTGATGGCCGCCGAGTGGGGCAACCGGGACGGCCGCAGCGTCTTCCGCGAGTCGCTGTCGGAGGTGCTGGAGCGCCAGGAGATCAGCGAGGCGGAGTTCGAGGAGTTCATGGGCCGGGTCGAGCTGTACTCGCCGGTCCTGTCGTCGTACTGGGCGCTCTCCCAGGTGCTGGCCAGCGGCAAGCTGTCCCGGCTGACCGGTGAGGCGCTCGGCGAGGGCGACTTCATCGAGCAGCCGGGGCAGGCGCTGATGGCGGTGCTGCTGATGCGGCACATGGGCGACCGGGAGTGGGTGCGGCACGCCACCGCCGTCGTCAAGCGGCACGGGGAGCGGGAGGTCATCGGCGAGATCCTGCGGCTGTTCGCGCAGAGCAACTACTACGGCCAGCCGGACCTCAGCAAGGCCGAACTCGGCGCGCATGAACTGCTGCTCTTCGAGATCGCCGTGCACCGCAGCGAGTTCGTCTCACCGGCCGGACCCGGCCGCGACTGGGAGCGCAACCGCTGGGTCAAGCGGATGCGCGACCGCCGCCTCCAGTACCTCCAGCGCGGCGAGAACCTGGCGATCGGCCCCACCCCGATGCCCTCCTGAATCAAGGGCTGAAACAACCGCTGGATCAAGCGCGCCGGGGTGCGCCGGGGGCATGGCGCGGGCGCCCGGCCGTGCGCGCCCCTGCCTGTTTCCCGCCCATTCGGGTACTTTCGAACATATGAAGGGCACGCTGGTACGAGATGCCGTACGCCTCCTGATCGTGCCGATCACCGCCGCACTGGCGGTGCTCACGGCGGGCGTGCCGGGCGCCCACGCCGCGACCGACGTCTCCACCGTCGCCGCGGCGCTGCGCGAAGGACCCGTCTACGTCGACCCGGCCGCCTCCGGCACGCTCGCCGAGTCGGACGCGCGAGCGCTCGCCGACAAGATCAAGGACGCCGACAAGCCGGTCTTCGTGGCGGTCCTGCCCGCCGGCTACCCGACCGAGAACCTCTTCCAGAACCTGCGCACCGAGACCGGCATCACCGGTCTCTACGGTGTCCGGCTCGGCGACCGCTTCGACGCCCGGGCCGACAGCAGTGTGCTCAGCCGGCAGGGGGTGACCAACCTGGTCACCGCCGTGCAGGGCGCGGGCGACCCCAAGGCCCAGCTCAACGACTTCGTGGACGACGCCCTGCGCAATGTGGGCGGCACCGCGCCCAGCACCTGGAGCCAGGGCGGGGGAGACGGTGTCTCCGCCACCGCCCTGATCACCGCGGGCGGCGTCCTCGCGGCCGGCGGCGTCACCGCGTACGCCCTGGTCCGCCGCGGCCGTCAGCGCCGCGCGGAGGAGCAGCGGGCCGCGCTGGAGAAGCTGCGGGTCGTCGTGGACGAGGACATCACCGCCTTCGGCGAGGAACTCGACCGGCTCGACTTCCACCCGGGTGAGCCCGGCGCCGACGACGCCATGCGCGGCGACTACGAACACGCCCTCGACGCCTACGAGCGGTCCAAGTCCCTCATGGCCGCCGCGACCCGGCCCGAGCAGGTGCGCGAGGTCACCCAGGCCGTGGAGGACGGCCGGTTCTCGCTGGCCGTGCTCGCCGCCCGCCGTGAGGGCCGCGCGCTGCCCGAGCGCCGGCCGCCCTGCTTCTTCGACCCGCGCCACGGCCCCTCCGTCGCCGACGTCACCTGGACCCCGTCCGCCGGCGCCACCCGTGAGGTGCCCGTGTGCGCGGCCGACCGGACCCGGCTCGCCGACGGGGAGGACCCGATGGTCCGCGAGGTGGAGACCGCCGACGGGCGCCGCCCCTACTGGGACGCCGGACCGGCCTACGGCCCCTGGGCCGGCGGCTACTTCGGCGGCGGCATCCTGCCCGGCCTGCTGATCGGCACCATGCTCGGCAGCGCCATGGCCACCTCGTCCTACGCGGCGGCCTACGGCTCCGGCTACGGCGACTTCGGCGCCGGTGGCTACCAGGGCGGTGATGTCTCCGGCGCCGACTTCGACCCCGGTGACTTCGGCGGCGGCTTCGGTGGCGGAGACGGCGGCGGCTTCGGCGGCGGGGGAGACTTCGGCGGCGGCTTCTGACCCACGGCCCGCCCCACCCCCACCGCTCGGCCCCTTATAGGACCGATATAGGACCGATCCTGACCTATACGGCGCCTACCGTACGGGCATGACGACTGAAGCCGCCTCCGCGCCCCTGACCCTGCCCTTCGCCGCGGTCGACGACCTGGACGCCTGGCTCGCCGGGCATCCGGCGCCGCACCCCGGACTGTGGGTGAAGATCGCCAAGAAAGGCTCGGGTCTGCCCTCGGTCACCTGGGAGGACGTCAACGACGTGGCCCTGTGCCACGGCTGGATCACCGGCCAGCGGCGCGCGCTGGACGGGACGCACTACCTTCAGCGGATCACGCCCCGCCGACGCCGCAGCCTGTGGTCGATGGTGAATGTGCGCCGTGTGGCCGAACTGGAGGCCGAGGGCCGGATGCGCCCGGCCGGTCGGGCCGAGGTGGCGGCGGCGCGGGAGGACGGCCGCTGGGAGGCGGCGTACGAGTCGCAGAGCAACGCGACCGTCCCGGACGATCTGGTCCGCGCGCTCGCGGAGCACCCCCGGGCGCAAGCCGCTTTCGACCTGCTGGGCAGGACGGACCGCTATCTCGTCATCCTGGGCCTGCTGCGGACCCGTACCGCGAAGGGCCGGGCGACCCATCTGGCGGCGGCTGTCGCCAGGCTGGCGGCGTCGGCGCCCGCCCCGTGACCCGGCCCGTACGGCGGGTCGGCCCCGGACCTGAGGAGGGCCGCCCCGAAGGACGGCCCCGCCTGGTTCCCGCCGTGCTCAGGCGCTCTTGATCGCCGAGATGTCGAAGTTCAGCTTGATCTTGTCGGAGACCAGGAAGCCGCCGGTCTCCAGCGTCGCGTTCCAGGTCAGGCCCCACTCGGAGCGCTTGATCTCGGTCTTGCCCTCGAAGCCGACGCGCTCGTTGCCGAACGGGTCCTTCGCGGCGCCGTTGAACTCCAGGTCGATGGTGATCGGCTTGGTGACCCCGAGGACGGAGAGGTCGCCGGTGACCCGGTAGTCGTCGCCGCCGAGGGACTCGGCCTTGGTGGAGCGGAAGGTCATCGTCGGGAACTCGTCGATCTTGAAGAAGTCGGCGCTCTTCAGATGGCCGTCACGGTCGGCGTTGCCGGTGTCGACGCTGTCCATCCGGACGTCGATCGAGGCGGTCGACTTCGCCGGGTCGGAGCCGTCCAGGTGGAGGCTGCCGGTGAAGTCGAGGAACTTGCCCTTGACGTTGGTCACCATCGCGTGGCGGGCGGTGAAGCCGATGGAGGTGTGGGCGGGGTCGATGGTGTATTCGCCGGACAGCGTGGCCAGGTCGGTCATGGGGTGCTCCTCGGGAAGCCAGTCAGTTGAACCTTCAAGGACTTTGTGATGCCGACCTTAGACCCGATCGGTTCAAGATTCAACATCATCGGGGAAGTGTCGCGCAAACACCTGCGGGAGACGGCCGAAGCGGTGCGCACTCACATGCTGGAAGGGGCCCGCCCGCGCCGCCACCCGACCGCCCCGACACCACCCCCCGGCGCGGTTCTCCGACCCCTTCGGGTAACCTCCGACCCTTGTGCCGGGTCCGCCCGTTTCACTCCGGCGATGGCATGCTGGCCGACCGGAATGTGGTGCGACTCACCACCCCCGCTTTGTGAGACCTCCACAACAGCCACGCCGTCCTGGCAGTCGGAACGGCTGCATGATGGTGAGGTTCTGTTCAGTGGTACCAGGAAAACGGGCCGGAGACTGTACGGAGTCGACGGCTCGCTTTCCTCGGCGGAGTTCGTAAGGTCGCTACATGACCGTTTTGGAAGAGACGACGGGTGAGCCCACCGGTGAGCCGACGGACGCGCGCGGGCGGGTGGCGGAGCTGCACGAGATCCGTGCGCAGGCGGTCGCCGGGCCGAGCGAGAAGGCGACAGCGGCCCAGCACGCCAAGGGCAAGCTGACCGCGCGGGAGCGGATCGAGCTGCTCCTGGACGCGGGGTCCTTCCAGGAGGTCGAGCAGCTGCGCCGGCATCGCGCACAGGGCTTCGGCCTGGAGGCGAAGAAGCCGTACACCGACGGTGTGATCACCGGTTGGGGCACGGTGGAGGGCCGTACGGTCTTCGTGTACGCGCACGACTTCCGGATCTTCGGCGGCGCGCTGGGCGAGGCCCACGCCACCAAGATCCACAAGATCATGGACATGGCCATCGCGGCCGGCGCCCCCCTGGTCTCCCTCAACGACGGCGCGGGCGCCCGGATCCAGGAGGGCGTCTCCGCCCTCGCCGGCTACGGCGGCATCTTCCAGCGCAACACCAGGGCCTCCGGCGTCATCCCGCAGATCTCGGTCATGCTCGGCCCGTGCGCCGGCGGCGCGGCCTACAGCCCGGCCCTCACGGACTTCGTGTTCATGGTCCGGGAGAGCTCGCAGATGTTCATCACCGGACCGGACGTGGTCAAGGCGGTCACCGGCGAGGAGATCACCCAGAACGGCCTGGGCGGCGCCGACGTGCACGCCGAGACGAGCGGTGTCTGCCACTTCGCCTACGACGACGAGGAGACCTGCATCGCGGAGGTGCGCTACCTCCTGTCGATGCTCCCGCAGAACAACCGCGAGAACCCGCCGCGCGCCGAGGCCACCGACCCGGTCGAACGCCGCGGTGACGTCCTGCTGGACCTGGTCCCGGCCGACGGCAACCGGCCCTACGACATGGCGAAGGTCATCGAGGAGATCGTCGACGACGGCGACTTCCTGGAGGTCCACGAGCGCTGGGCGCGGAACATCATCTGCGCGCTGGCCCGGATCGACGGCCAGGTCGTCGGCATCGTCGCCAACCAGCCCCAGGTGCTCGCCGGGGTCCTGGACATCGAGGCTTCGGAAAAAGCTGCGCGCTTTGTGCAGATGTGTGACGCTTTCAATGTTCCGATCGTCACGTTCCTGGACGTGCCCGGATTCCTTCCGGGCGTCGACCAGGAGCACGGCGGAATCATCCGCCACGGGGCGAAGCTGCTCTACGCGTACTGCAACGCGACCGTTCCGCGGATCTCCCTGATCCTGCGCAAGGCGTACGGAGGTGCGTACATCGTCATGGACAGCCAGTCCATCGGTGCCGATCTCACCTTCGCCTGGCCGACGAACGAGATCGCGGTGATGGGTGCCGAAGGCGCCGCCAACGTCATCTTCCGGCGGCAGATCGCCGGCGCGGAGGACCCCGAGGCCATGCGGTCCCGCATGGTCAAGGAGTACAAGTCCGAGCTGATGCACCCGTACTACGCGGCCGAGCGCGGCCTGGTGGACGACGTCATCGACCCCGCCGAGACCCGTGAGGTGCTCGCGAAGTCCCTGACCATGCTCCAGACCAAGCACGCCGACCTGCCCTCCCGCAAGCACGGCAACCCCCCGCAGTGACCCGGCGGACCCGCCGCGGCGACGCCGCGGACCCTCTCTTCCACGGAGACCAACAGCCATGAGCACCCCTGACATCCGCGTCGAGAAGGGCCATGCCGAGCCCGAGGAGGTCGCCGCCATCACGGCGATCCTCCTGGCCCGAGCCGCCGCCCACACCACGACCGCCCCGGCCCCCGCCCCGCACCGCCGCGCCGCCTGGCGCCGCCTGGAGCGGGAGCCGGGCTTCCGCGCCCCGCACAGCTGGCGCTGACGACCGACAACGGAAAGGGTCCCCTTCCTTCGTGGAAGGGGACCCTTTTCCGTGCGCAGGGCGCCAAGCACCGGGCACCCGGCCCGGCGCCCGGCGCCCGGAACCGGTGCCGGCTAGCGCAGCCGGGCCATCAGGGCGTGCTCGACCAGGGTGATCAGCGTCGACTTGGCGTCCGCGCGGTGCCGGGCGTCCGTCGTGATGATCGGGGTGTCCGGGCCGATCTGCAACGCCTCACGCACCTCGTCCGGCGAGTACGGCTGGTTGCCGTCGAAGCCGTTGAGGGCGATCACGAAGGGGAGTCCGCTGTTCTCGAAGTAGTCGACGGCGGGGAAGCAGTCGGCGAGGCGGCGGGTGTCGACGAGGACGACGGCGCCGATGGCGCCGCGGACGAGGTCGTCCCACATGAACCAGAAGCGGTCCTGTCCGGGGGTGCCGAAGAGGTACAGGATGAGGTCCTGGTCGAGGGTGATGCGGCCGAAGTCCATGGCGACCGTGGTGGTCGTCTTGTCCCCGGTGTGGGTGAGGTCGTCGATGCCGGCGCTGGCGGACGTCATGACGGCCTCGGTGCGCAGCGGGTTGATCTCCGAGACGGCACCGACGAACGTGGTCTTGCCCACGCCGAAGCCGCCCGCCACCACGATCTTCGCCGAGGTGGTGGAGCGGGAAGGACCGCCGCTAGAGCTTGCGAAGTCCACTGAGCACCCTTTCGAGCAGTGTCACGTCTGGCTGGCCGCCGGCGCTCTCGTCGCCGCCGGGCTGATGGATGGCGACCAGGCCCGCCTCCGCCAAGTCGGCGACGAGGATCCTGGCCACGCCGAGGGGGATCGAGAGCAGCGCCGATACCTCGGCCACCGACTTGATCTCCCGGCACAGATTGCAGATCCGCTGATGCTCGGGCAGTTGCCCGTGCATCTGGTGCGGAGCCGCGGTGGTGTGCACCAGCGCCTCGATGGCGAGCTGGTACCGCGGCCTGGTGCGACCGCCTGTCATGGCGTACGGACGCACCAGGGGGTTGTTCGACGCCCCGGCGGGCGCCGGCTCAGGGATGCGGCGCTGCGGCTGCACGGGCTGGATGCGCGGCGCTCCGGGCTGCTCGTACGGCGAGGGGCCGGGGCCCTGTGGCGCGTACGGCTGCCGGTGGCTCGGCGCGGAGGGGAAGTTGAACCGGTTCGCGGAACCGTCGCCGTGTCCCTGTCCGGGACCGTACGACCAATGACCCGACGACGAACCGCCTTGGGGTGTAGCCACTTTCTCCTCCTCCGACTGTGCCTTTCGTGCCGGGCACCCATCGCTGTGGAGCCGCGTCCCGAAACCTTACGGCGACGGGGCGCGAAAACGCACCGTCTGTCTGTTAGTTGAGAAGGCTCCCCTGGAGCTCCGCGCGAAGATCCGGGGTGAGGACCGTGCCCGCACGGTCCACGAGCAGCGCCATCTCGTACCCGATGAGACCGATGTCCGCGTCCGGGTGGGCCAGCACGGCCAGCGACGAACCGTCGGAGATGGACATGATGAACAGGAACCCCCGTTCCATCTCCACCACCGTCTGGTTCACGCTGCCGCCCTCGAAGATGCGCGAGGCACCGGCGGTCAGCGAGGTCAGACCGGAGGCGACGGCCGCGAGCTGGTCGGCGCGATCACGGGGAAAGCCTTCGGACATCGCCAGAAGGAGTCCGTCGGCGGAGACCACCACCGTGTGGGACACCCCCGGGGTGTTGTCCACGAAGTTGGTGATCAACCAGTTCAGGTTCTGTGCCGCCTGGCTCATCGGGCTCACACTAACGCTCCTGGTCGTAGGTGCTGTCAGGGCCACTGTGTTGACTCCTCGTGGCCTGACCGTTCGTTTCGCTTCCTGCGGTGTTGCGTCCCCGCTGCACCCCTCGACGCAGGTTGCTCAGCCTGCCCCGGACATCCTCGGGAGCGCGGGAGACCTGGGGGCCGCCCTGCGGGGTGGTCTCCGCGGCGCCCTCGACCAGGTTGGCCTTGGGCACCCGCCTCGGCAGGCCGGAGGAGGTGACTCCACCCGCCTTGGGCTTACGGAGCTGCGCGGCCTGCTGCCAGCGCTCGTCGTTCGCCGAGCGCCAGTCGTCCTGGGCCGTGCCGTTCGTGGTGCCGTTCGCCGCCGGGGCCGCCGCTTCCTCGTTCACGGGCCCACCCGCGCCTGCGCCGCCCGCGGAGGAACCGCGGCGCGGAAGCCCGGCGTCGGTCAGCTCGTGGCCTGCGGAGGGGGTCGGTCCCGGACGGTCGAAGCCTACGCGCTCGCGCTCGGCCGCGTCAGGGGCCCGGGTGGATTCCGCTTCAGGAGCGTACTGGTCCGGATAACCGTTCTGATAGTCACCCGACTGCGGCCAGTCGTCCTGGTAGGACCGCTCCTGAAGACCCGGGTAGCCGTTCCGGCCGGCGGTCGGCGGCTCGCTCTGCTGCTGCTCCGGGGCGGCCGGGTAGGACGGGTACGACGATTCCGGATAGCCGGTTCCGGGGGCCTGGCCCTCGTGCTGCGGCTGGTCGCCGCCCGTCCCGAAGTACGGCTCCTCGTACGCCGGCTGCTGCGGCTCCCCGTACGGCGTCCGCTGCCCGTAGCCGTCCTGCGCCGGGTAGCCGCCCTGGCCGGTGAGGGGGTCGTAGGCACCGGCGCCGGTGTCGTAGCCCTGACCGCCGTTGCCATAGGCCGGGCCGCCGTCGCCGTAGGCCGTGGTGGCGTTGTCGTAGGACCGGGGTGCGGTGAAGTCGTCGAACGCCGGGGCCTGCGGGGTGCCCGGGGTCTTGTCGCCGGGGCGCTGCTCGGGCTCCGGGGCCCGGTGCTGCTCCTCGCCGGTCGGCGGGCGGCCGACCGGGTCCGGGTCGCGCGGGTCGCCGGGGACCTCACCGGCGTAGCGGCTGTCGTCGAAGCCGAGGTCGGCGGCGGTCAGCTGGCGCTGCTGCGGCCGGCCGAAGTCCTCGCCGCCCGGCGGGGTCTGCTGCGGCATGATCTGCGAGACCGTGAACTCGTCGCGCTCCAGCCGACCCTCGCCGCCACCGCCGTGGGTGATGGCGTCGGGCAGCATGACCAGCGAGGTGGTCCCGGCCTGCTCGCCCGAGGGGCGCAGCTGGACCCGGATGCCGTGCCGGTCGGAGAGCCGGCCGACCACGAACAGGCCCATGCGCTGGGAGATCGCGGCGTCCACGGTCGGCGGGTTGGCCAGCTTGTGGTTGATGTCCGCGAAGTCCTCGGCGGTCAGGCCGATGCCCTTGTCGTGGATCTCGATCATCACCCGGCCGTCGGGCAGCCGGGTCGCGGTGACCCGGACCTTGGTCTGCGGCGAGGAGAAGGTGGTCGCGTTCTCCAGCAGCTCGGCCAGCAGATGCACCAGGTCGGTGACGGCCCGGCCGTGGATCTCGGCCTCGGGCACGCCCTGGAGTTCGATGCGCTCGTACTGCTCCACCTCGGAGGAGGCGGCGCGCAGCACATCGACCAGCGGGACCGGCTGGTCCCAGCGGCGGCCGGGCTCCTCGCCAGCGAGGACGAGGAGGTTCTCGCCGTTGCGGCGCATACGGGTCGCGAGGTGGTCCAGACGGAAGAGGTTCTCCAGCTGGTCCGGGTCGGCCTCGTTGTTCTCCAGATCGGTGATCAGGGTCAACTGGCCCTCGATCAGCGACTGGTTGCGGCGCGAGAGATTGGTGAAGATCGCGTTGATGTTGCCCCGCAGCAGGGCCTGCTCGGAGGCGAGCCGGACCGCCTCGCGGTGCACCTGGTCGAAGGCGCGGGCGACCTCGCCGATCTCGTCCTTGGTGGTGATCGGGATCGGCGCCACCCGGGTGTCGACCCGGCCGGGGTCGGTGCGCGAGAGCTGGTCGACCAGGGTCGGCAGCCGCTGCTCGGCGATACCGAAGGCGGCGTTGCGCAGCTGGCGCATCGCGCGGGACATCTGCCGGGCCACCATGCCGGCCAGCACGAACGCGGCGAGCAGGGCGACCACGACGGCCGCCCCGGTGACCAGGGCGTTGCGCTTCGCGGTGTCGGCGACCGAGGCGGCCTCGTCCACGGCCTTGTCGACCAGCTCGGTCTCGACCTCGTCGTAGCCCTCGAACTTGGCGGTGGCCACGTCCAGCCATGCCCTCGCGGTGACGCCCCGCTGCTCCAGCTCATCGGCCGGCAGCCCGGCGGCGATGCCCTGGACCATGGTGTCGGCGAGCGGCATGGCGGTGTAGGCGCCGCCCTGGGTGGAGGAACCGGCGTCGACGGCGTCGCCCCGGTCGCCGACCTCCTGGCGCTTCTCGGCCATCACGGCGTTGAGCCGCTCGACGTCCGCGTTGTCGGCGGCGGAGACGAACTCGTTGACGGCGATGCCTTCGAGATAGCGGTACGAGGCCAGCGAGATGCGCTGCTGGGCGGCG
This sequence comes from Streptomyces sp. NPDC091377, assembly GCF_044757045.1. Classification (NCBI taxonomy): domain Bacteria; kingdom Bacillati; phylum Actinomycetota; class Actinomycetes; order Kitasatosporales; family Streptomycetaceae; genus Streptomyces; species Streptomyces sp. NPDC091377. The sequence continues at coordinate 130,151 of NZ_JBIVUE010000011.1, forward strand.
ACGGACGCCTTGTCGGCCGGGCGCACCAGCAGGTGGACGCCGATCGCGCGCTCCAGCGAGGCGGCGGCCTTCGCGAGCGACATGGCGTAGACGGTGCGTCCGTAGCTGGTGACGTTGCCGGTGCCGAGGCCCAGTTCGTTGGCGAACTCCATCAGGGAGTGCTGGACGGCGACGTAGCCCTCTTCGGTGGCGACCGGGTCCATGGCCCGGGTGTAGGCGCGCTCCCGCAGCGAGGGGAGCTTGGTCTCGTTGGTGCGGAACAGTTCGAGCCGGCGGTCGAGGCGGGCGGTGTCCGGGAGGTTGCGGGCGGCCACGTCGAACTGCTTCTTGGCGGTGTCGGTGTCCGCGCGGAGCTTCTTGACGGTGTCGGTCTCGCCCTGCCCGGTCAGCAGGTCCTCGGCGGACAGATCACGCTCGTTGAGCAGGGCCTGGCCGTACTCGTCGGCGGCGCGGACCAGGAGCGCCACCTTGTGGGCGTCCTCGGCCTCCTGCCAGGTGTCGATCGAGCTGTTGACCTGGAAACCGCCCATGACCAGGCCGACCAGGACGGGTATGAGGAGGATCGCGTTGAGTCGGGTGGGCACTCGCCAGTTGCGGGGGGAGAGACGACCGCCACCGCCTGCCGTGGGCTGCGGGCCGGGCGCGGGTGTGGGCGCGGCACCGCGCGGCGGCGGGGTGAAGTTGCCCCGGGCGGGCGGCTCGGGACCCTTGTTGCTTCGCCTCACTCGACCAACAACCTCTCGGCGGTCGGCACCCTTGTCGTGCCGCAGTGTCTCAGAGCCCGTACGCCATCGACGGGGAAGTACGTCATTGACCATGGGGCAGTTCAGGCATTCCAGCACGTCATCCGGGACTACTCCAAACATGGGGAACCGCGGATTCCATGTGATGTAAGCACCAGATAAAACGGTCATAAAGAGCGAGCCCCGTCAAAAGACGGGGCTGTTGTGCGCATAGCGACACGAGTCGACCGCGACGCGTTGCCGGATCGGTTCATTCCTCTGCCGAAACGTTATGAACAGCGGAGCCGACCGTGTCTAAGGCCACAGCCGGCTCCGAGAGGTCTACGGCAACTGCCGTATATGTCGCTGGACTTGGCGCGGCTACCGCAGCCGGGCCATCAGGGCATGCTCGACCAGGGTGATCAGGGCGGACTTGGCGTCGGCGCGGTGCCGGGCGTCGGTGGTGATGATCGGGGTGTCCGGGCCGATCTGGAGGGCTTCGCGCACCTCGTCGGGGGTGTAGGGCTGCTGCCCGTCGAAGCCGTTGAGGGCGACGACGAAGGGGAGTCCGCTGTTCTCGAAGTAGTCGACGGCGGGGAAGCAGTCGGCGAGGCGGCGGGTGTCGACGAGGACGACGGCGCCGATGGCGCCGCGGACGAGGTCGTCCCACATGAACCAGAAGCGGTCCTGTCCGGGGGTGCCGAAGAGGTACAGGATGAGGTCCTGGTCGAGGGTGATGCGGCCGAAGTCCATGGCGACCGTGGTGGTCGTCTTGTCCCCGGTGTGGGTGAGGTCGTCGATGCCGGCGCTGGCGGACGTCATGACGGCCTCGGTGCGCAGCGGGTTGATCTCCGAGACGGCACCGACGAACGTGGTCTTGCCCACGCCGAAGCCGCCCGCCACCACGATCTTCGCCGAGGTGGTGGAACGGCCCGGTGCCGTCGGCCCGGCACTAGAGCTTGCGAAGTCCACTGAGCACCCTTTCGAGCAGTGTCACATCGGGCGCACCGGTGTTCTCGTCGCCGCCCGGCTGGTGAATGGCGACGAGCCCGGCCTCGGCGAGGTCGGCGACAAGGATCCGGGCGACGCCCAGAGGCATGGTGAGCAGGGCCGACACCTCGGCCACCGACTTCACCTCGCGGCACAGATGGCAGATGCGCTGGTGCTCCGGAAGGAGCCCCATGAGTGCCGCGGGGTCGGCCGTGGTGCTGATCAGCGCCTCTATGGCGAGCTGGTAGCGAGGCCGGGTCCGGCCGCCCGTCATGGCGTACGGACGGACGAGCGGCTCGTCGCCCTCGTCCCCGTACGCTTCTGTGTACGGATCGTGAGGGGCGGTGGGCGGGGTCATGAATCCTCCGGGCGGGACAGCATGTGGGTCAGTCGTGCTATCTGGCGGGGCCGGTGGGGGGATTGTGGCGGCCGGACGGCGATTTGGTGAGACGGGTGGATCCGGGACCGATCAGTGGAGCAGACTTCCCTGGAGTTCGGCGCGCAGGTCGGGCGTGAGGACGGCGCCCGCGCGGTCGACCAGGAGAGTCATCTCGTAGCCGACGAGGCCGATGTCGCAGTCGGGGTGCGCGAGCACGGCCAACGACGAACCGTCCGAGACGGACATGAGAAAGAGAAAGCCCCGTTCCATCTCCACGACGGTCTGTGCCACATGGCCGCCTTCGAAGATCCGGGACGCACCGGCTGTCAGTGAGGTGAGTCCGGACGCGACCGCCGCCAGCTGATCGGCACGGTCACGCGGAAAACCCTCCGACATCGCCAGGAGGAGTCCGTCGGCGGACACGACGACGGTGTGGGACACCCCGGGGGTGTTGTCCACGAAGTTGGTGATCAACCAGTTCAGGTTCTGTGCCGCCTGGCTCATCGGACTCAACTAACGCTCCTGCTGGTGAGTGGGGCTCGTGAAGCTGCCCGTCTGACCGGAACCGGCCTGACGGCCCTGCGCGATGCCCCGACGGAGGTTGGTCAGCCGGCCGCGCACGTCCTGGGGGGCGCGCGAGACCTGCGGACCGCTCTGCTGCGGCTGCTGCTGAGCGGTGCCCGGGACCAGGTTGGCCCGGGGCACCCGGCGCGGCAGACCGGACGTGGTGACGCCGCCCGCCGCGGGCTGCCGTACCCGCTCGGCCCGCCGGACCAGCTCGTCGTTGGGCGAGCTGCGCCAGCCGGATCCGGGGGCCGGATCGGTGGCGGCGGGACGCTGCGGGGGAGCGGCCGGAGCCTGCGGCTCCGGTGGCGTGGGTTCGGCGCCGCCCTCGCCCCGCTGTCCGTGGAACCAGTTGGTCTCCAACGTGTCGTACAGCGGGGTGCGGCCGTCGCCGGGACCGGTCGCCGGGGGCAGTGCCTCCGGCTCACGGACCTGCCGCTGCGGGATCTGCGGCCGGTCGAACGAACCTGTCTGGCCGTTCTGGCCGTTCTGACCGGTCTGGTTGCTCTGGCCGGTCTGGTTGTTCTGCTCGAACGGACCGGGCTGGCCCGGCTGACCGGAGCGGCCCGGGTGGCCGGAAGCGGGGGACCGGTCGGACGGTCCGGTCGGGCGGGCGGGCAGGCCCGGCCTGCCCGTCTCGTCCCGGCCCGGAACCGGGAACTGGCCCGTGGAGCCGTTGTCGTAGCCCTGCGGAGCCGGGAACTGGCCCGTCGAGCCGTTGTCGTAGCCGCGCGGGGCCGGGAACTGGCCCGTCGAGCCGTCGTCGTAGCCGCGCGGGGCCGGGAACTGACCCGTGGAACCGTCGTCGTAGCCCTGCGGGCCGGTGAACTGGCCGGTGGCGGCCGGGTCGTAGCCCTGCGGGGCCGGAGCGCGGCCGGTGTCCTGGCCGGGCGCCCCGAAGACGTCCGAGCGCACGAACGGCCCCTGCTGCTGGCGGCCTTCGGCCCCGGGCGGGTCGAACCGGCCCGTGTCCTGCGGGGTGTCGGCGCCCGGCGCGGCGAACCGGCCGGTCTCCTGGGGGCCACCGGGCCGGGCGGGGTCACCCGGCTGCTGCGGTCCGCCCGGACGGGAGAACTGTCCCGGCTGCCGCGGTCCGTCCGCGTCGATGCGCGGGATCTCGGTGGTCGACCCCGGGCCCTGGCGGTCGTCGATCCGCGGCAGGTGCGAGGTCCGCGCGCTGTCCGGCTCGTCGTGGCCGCGCGGGGTGTCCAGGGAGGCCCGGTCCACCGGGGGCTGCCCGGTGTCGCCGCCCCAGTCGGTGCGCTGCGGGGTGCCGCCCGGCAGTTCGGCACGCGGTCCGCCGCGGGGCGGGAGCTGCGGCTGACGGCCGCGCGGTGCCTGGGCGTCGCCCGGGGCGCCGAAGTGGCCCGTGTCGCCCGCGCCGCCCGCGGCGCCGCGCTGCGGCAGTGCGGGGCCTCGGCCGCCGCCGAAGAGATCCTGGCCCGGCGTTCCGGTGCCGGCCGCCTGGAGTCCCTGCGGGGCGCCCGGCGCCTGACCGCCGAAACCGGCTCCGGCGGGCTGGGGCCGGCCCTGCGGCCCGCGCGGGGCACCGGGCCCACCGGGCCCACCCGGGCCACCGGGAGCCCCCGGTCCGCCCGGACGGCCGCCCGGGTCGCCGGGCAGCGCGGCCCGCGGACCCTGGCCCGTGCCGAGCCGGCCGGCCGTGGGGGCGCCGGCGCCGACCGCGCCACCGCCCGAGCGGCGGGCCGCGGCGACCCCGGCGGCGGCCTGCGCGGCGGCGGGACCACCGGCGGCGACACCGGGCTGACCGGGCTTGCCCTGCGGCTTCTTGCCGCCCTGGGCGACATCGACGGGTAGCATGACCAGCGCGGTCGTGCCCCCGGAGTCGGAGGGGCGCAGCTGGATACGGATGCCGTGGCGCTGCGAGAGGCGGCCGACCACGAACAGACCCATGCGGCGGGAGACGGAGACGTCCACGGTGGGCGGCGAGGCGAGCCGCTCGTTGATCGCGGCGAGGTCCTCGGGGGACAGGCCGATACCGGTGTCGTGGATCTCGATCAGCACCCGGCCGTCGGGCAGGGCGTGACCGGTGACCTTGACCTTGGTCTGCGGAGAGGAGAACGAAGTCGCGTTCTCCAGCAGCTCGGCGAGCAGGTGGACGAGGTCGTTGACGACCCGCCCGGCGACCTCGGTGGTGGGCACGGAGGACAGCTCGATGCGCTCGTACTGCTCCACCTCGGAGGCCGCGGCCCGCAGCACGTCGACCAGCGGGACCGGCCGGGTCCAGCGCCGGCCCGGCTCCTCACCGGCGAGGACGAGGAGGTTCTCGCCGTTGCGGCGCATACGGGTGGCGAGGTGGTCCAGCTTGAACAGCGAGGCGAGCTGGTCCGGGTCGGCCTCGCGGGACTCCAGTTCGGAGATGAGCGAGAGCTGGCGCTGGATGAGGCCCTGGGAGCGGCGCGAGAGGTTGGTGAACATCGCGTTGACGTTGCCCCGCAGCAGGGCCTGCTCGGCGGCCAGCCGGACCGCCTCGCGGTGGACGTCGTCGAAGGCCGCGGCCACCCTTCCGATCTCGTCGCGCGAGTGCACACCGACCGACTCGACGGAGGTGTCCACGTCCTGCGGGTCGGACTCGGAGAGCTGCTTGACCAGCTCGGGCAGCCGGTCCTGGGCGACCTTGGTGGCGGTCTCCTGGAGCCGGCGCAGCGAGCGGATCATGGACCGGGCGACGACGAACGCGCCGACCAGCGAGACACCGAGGACCAGCAGGATCAGCGCACCGGAGATGTACGCCTCGCGCTCGGAGTCGCTGCGCAGCGTACGGGCCTTCTGCTCCATGTCCTCCAGCAGCCGGCGCTCGATGTTGCGCATCTGCTGGATCTTGGTGGAGCTGTCGTCGACCCAGTCCTGGTAGGACCGCTTCTCGACCTGCCGGATGCCGGATTCCGAACTGAACGCGCGGCTGGCGTACTTGTCGGCGGCCTCGATGATCGGGTTGCCCTCCTGGATGGGCGTGAGCAGCTCGGCGGCGGACTCGGTGCCGTAGATGCTGCGGAAGCTGCTCAGCTCCGACTCCTGGCTCTTCAGGGCCGATTCGGCGTAGAGCCGGTCGTTCTCCGAGAGGTTGCCGAAGGAGGTCTTGTTCGGGGGCAGCGCCGCCGCGAGCACCGCGCGCTGCACCGACGCGTACTCCTTGGCGGAGGAGAACGAGGCGAGGGCGCGGGTGCGCTGGATCATCTCGGGGTTGCTGGTGGCCTCGGCCATGTCCTGGGAGAGGTCCAGCAGGTGGGTGATGAGGCGGTGGTACGCCTCCACCGTCTGGGTGGAGTTGTCCTCGACCTCGTAGGCGCCGTTGCGGATCTTGCCGAGGCTGCTCAGCTCGCCGACGAGACCGACGAGGGTGTCGCGCACGCCCTGGAGGTCGCCCTTGCGGGCGGACTGGTCGATCTGGTCCGAGGCGTCGACGAAGTTGTCCACGGCCCGGTCGGTCTTGTCCCGGAAGCCCTTGACCGTGATCTCGCTCGACTTCGAGCCGTGCGCCAGCGGTCCCGCGGACTTGTCGCGCTCCTCCTGGAGGGCGGCGGCCAGCTCGGTGGCCTGCTTGGTCATGTCCGTCAGCAGCTTCATGTTGTCGAGCTGCTTGATGTCGTCCATGGACTGGTCGATACGGACCGCGCCCAGTGTGGTGGCGGCGACCACGGGGAGGGTCAGCAGGGCCACCAGGCGGGTGGAGATGCGCCAGTTGCGCAGCGCTATTCGCGGTCCCGGTCCGGTCGGGCCCTGGGACGGCTTGACGGGCGGTGCGGGCACACCCGTGGGCGGGGTCGCGGTGGTACGTCCGGGACGCTCACCGCCGTCCGCGGAGGCCGCCGGTCCCGGGTTCTGGGCGTGCTGGGGCGAGGAGCCGACGGCCATCGGGCCGGTCCCGCCGTGCGGCTCCGGCTCCGCCGAAGCGCTGCCATCCCTCTTGAAACGTCCCTGCACTAGCGTCGCAACCTCTGGACCAGGCGCCCCTCCGGGTGAACCGGACGGACGGTGTCGGCGTGGTCGGGGAACGCCCTGAATACGTCCCCGAATGGTCGTGAGTGACCGGCGCTGGCTCCCCCTCTTTCTCACCGCCGCCCGGCGCGCGTTCCGCGCCCCCTGCGCACCGGCTCGATCCTGCGGCGGTCCGTGGAATTCCAGCACAGTGGCGCATCCGCAACAAGGCCAGTTGGTCAGGCTGTGACATCTGTGACTGCATGTGAGGGGCGGATCACCGGGCGTGGGTCAAGTGAACCCGCATTCCGGTCATATCGGGGTGAGCCATTGAAATGATCTTGGTGTCCCAGTCGCCATGATCGGGAGTGGAATGGGCCCTTCGGTGGTCCAATGTCCGGTTCGTAGCCCCCCGGTGGGCTGTAGGAATTGACCCGTTTTGGGGCTGGCGTGGTGAGGAAACTCACACACTGATCATGAGTCCTTCGCCTCTTGGGAGGGGAATCGGATGTTTAGCCTGACGCTTTACAAGAGGTGACACTCTGACAACCCGGCGTACCCGAAGCCGTCGCGGCGGCACCCGGGACGCCCGTACACGACAAGGTCTCGGACACCCGTGAAGACGACGATGACGCTCCGCACCACCGCCAACCCGCGGCGCACGACGCTGGCCCACCTCGACGACGCCGAAGTGTTGCAGATCCCGGGGCCGGAGCACTCCGTCGACCTCCCGCCCCAGACCGCCAACCCGCGCCGCACGGTCCTCATGGACGTACCGGTCGCCGCCGCCGTAGCCGACTGACACCCACGGACCGCCGAGGCCCGGCCTCCCCGCGTCCCGGGGCGGGCCCGGCCTCCGCGTCCCGGGGCGGGCCCGGCCCTCACGTCCCCGGGCGGGCCCGGCCCTCACGTCCCCGGGCGGGCCCGGCCCCCACGTCCCGGGGCGACCGGGCCCGCGCCGCGAGCCGGCCGGGACTTCGCCAACCCGACCCGGCCCCCGTCCGGACAGCCGGGCGGAAAGTCCGCCTCTGCCCTGGCCCCCGGCCTGGTCATCCGCGCCGAACGTCTGCCTCTGCTGGCCCCTGTCCGGTCATCCGGCGGAAAGCCCGCCTCTGCCGGGCCCCGGCCCGGTCATCCGGGCCGAACGGCCGCCTCTGCCCGGCCTCCGCCTGGTCACCCGCGCCGAACGTCCGCCTGTGCCGAGCCCCCGCCCGGTCATCCGGCGGAAAGCCCGCCGGTGCCCGGCCCCGGCCCGGACTGCCGGGCGGAAGGCCCGCTTGTGCCCGGCCCCCGTCCCGTCATCCGGCGGAACGCCCGCCCCTGCCCGGCCCCCGCCCGGGCATCCGGGCCGAACGGCCGCCTCTGCCCGGCCTCCGCCTGGTCACCCGCGCCGAACGTCCGCCTGTGCCGAGCCCCCGCCCGGTCATCCGGCGGAAA
>NZ_JBIVUE010000011.1:138279-198577 GCF_044757045.1 Streptomyces sp. NPDC091377
TGCCGGGCGGAAGGCCCGCTTGTGCCCGGCCCCCGTCCCGTCATCCGGCGGAACGCCCGCCCCTGCCCGGCCCCCGCCCGGGCATCCGGGCCGAATGCCCGCCCCCGCCCGGACCCCGCCCGACCCCCGTCCGGATATCCCGGGCGGAACGCCCGCCTCTGCCGGGATAGCCTGGAGCGTCAGACTCCACCCGGCTCAGTGAGGGGCGCGAGGATCCCGTGCGCATCGCCAGATTCTCCATCGACGGGAACGTCGCTTTCGGCGCGGTCGAGGGCGACCGGCCCGACCAGCTCGTCCTCGACATCATCAAGGGCATCCCGTTCACGGACTTCGAGCTGTCCGGCACCAAGGTGCCGCTGAGCAAGGTACGGCTGCTGCCGCCGGTCCTGCCCAGCAAGGTCATCGCCTTCGGCCGCAACTACGCCGAGCACGCGCGGGAACTCGGCAACGAGGTGCCCGACGCCCCGTTCGCCTTCCTCAAGCCCTCCACCGCCGTCATCGGCCCCGGCGACGAGATCCAGTACCCCTCCTTCACCGAGGACCTGCACCACGAGGCCGAGCTGGCCGTCGTCATCGGCCGCCTCTGCCGCGAGGTCCCGCGCGACCGCGTCCAGGACGTCATCCTCGGCTACACCTGCGCCAACGACGTCACCGCGCGGGACGTCCAGAAGCGCGAGAAGCAGTGGGCCCGGGCCAAGGGCTTCGACACCTCCTGCCCGCTCGGCCCCTGGGTCGAGACCGACCTGGACCTCGCCACCGCGTCCGACCTGACCATCCAGCTCACGGTCAACGGCGCCCAGCGCCAGCTCGGCCGCACCAGCGAGATGACCCACTCCATCGCGGACCTGATCGTCAACATCACCGAGGCCATGACCCTGCTCCCCGGTGACGTCATCCTCACCGGCACCCCGGCAGGGGTCGGCCCCCTCACCGTCGGCGACGAGGTCGCCGTCAGCATCGAAGGCATCGGCACTCTCACCAACAAGGTTGTCAAGCGTGGCTAGCGCACCCGGCTCCCCCGTACGCGTCCGTTTCTGCCCCTCGCCCACCGGTAACCCCCATGTGGGCCTGGTCCGCACCGCCCTGTTCAACTGGGCGTTCGCCCGGCACCACCAGGGCACCCTGGTCTTCCGCATCGAGGACACCGACGCGGCCCGCGACTCCGAGGAGTCCTACGACCAGCTCATCGACGCGATGCGCTGGCTGGGCTTCGACTGGGACGAGGGCCCCGAGATCGGCGGCCCGCACGCCCCCTACCGCCAGTCGCAGCGCATGGACCTCTACGCCGACGTGGCCCGCAGGCTGCTCGACGCCGGCCACGCCTACCACTGCTACTGCTCCCAGGAGGAGCTGGACTCCCGCCGCGAGGCCGCCCGCGCCGCCGGGAAGCCCTCCGGCTACGACGGCCACTGCCGCGACCTCACCCCCGCCCAGGTCGAGGAGTACCGCGCCCAGGGCCGTACCGCGATCGTCCGCTTCCGGATGCCGGACGAGACCATCACCTTCACCGACCTGGTCCGCGGCGAACTGACCTTCACCCCGGAGAACGTCCCGGACTACGGGATCGTACGAGCCAACGGGGCCCCCCTCTACACGCTCGTGAACCCGGTCGACGACGCCCTGATGGAGATCACCCACGTCCTGCGCGGCGAGGACCTGCTCTCCTCCACCCCGCGCCAGATCGCCCTCTACAAGGCGCTCATCGAGCTGGGCGTCGCCAAGGACGTCCCCGCCTTCGGGCACCTCCCCTACGTCATGGGCGAGGGCAACAAGAAGCTCTCCAAGCGCGACCCCCAGTCCTCCCTCAACCTCTACCGCGAGCGCGGCTTCCTGCCCGAGGGACTGCTCAACTACCTCTCCCTGCTGGGCTGGTCGCTCTCCGCCGACCAGGACATCTTCGGCATGCCGGAGATGGTCGCGGCCTTCGACATCAAGGACGTGAACCCCAACCCGGCCCGCTTCGACCTGAAGAAGTGCGAGGCCATCAACGCCGACCACATCCGGCTCCTCGATGTGAAGGACTTCACCGAGCGCTGCCGCCCCTGGCTCCAGGCCCCCGCCGCGCCCTGGGCCCCCGAGGCGTTCGACGAGACCAAGTGGCAGGCGATCGCCCCGCACGCCCAGACCCGTCTCAAGGTCCTCTCGGAGATCACCGACAACGTCGACTTCCTCTTCCTCGCCGAGCCCGTCCACGACGAGGCGAGCTGGGCCAAGGCCATGAAGGAAGGCTCCGACGCGTTGCTGCGCACGGCCCGCGAGAAGCTGGAGGCCGCCGACTGGACCTCCGCCGAGTCCCTCAAGGAGGCCGTCCTCGCGGCCGGCGAGGCCCATGGCCTCAAGCTCGGCAAGGCCCAGGCCCCGGTCCGGGTGGCCGTCACCGGCCGCACCGTCGGCCTGCCGCTCTTCGAGTCCCTGGAGGTCCTGGGCAAGGAGGCCACCCTGACCCGGATCGACGCGGCCCTCGCCCGGCTGGCGGGCTGAACGGCTCCGCCAGGAGGAGAACCACCCGCACAGGGGCGGCGGCCGGCCGGGCCGCCGCCCCTGTCGCGTCGCTGCCGGCGCCACCCACTACTCTTCCGGATCGCCGCACACAGGATCAGGAAAGGCCCCCCGCGATGCCCATGTCCCCCCGCGACTACACCTGGCTGTTCACCCCGGGCAGCACCTTCACCTACGACACCGGGGAGAGGGGCGTGATCCATGTGGTCGACGGCGGGGAACTGGACCTGCCCACCGGCCGGGTCGTCGCCTGCGACCCGTTCGTCAGCCTCGGCACCGGCGCGGTCGAACCGTTCACGGTCACCGTCACCCCCGGCCGCTACCGCGTCGAGGCCGCCCTCGCCACCCTCACCGCGCCCGACGAGCCCGAGTCCGGCGAACCGCATCTGCGGGTGACCGCGGCCCGGCTGGTCGTCCGGGACGAACCCGCCACGACCTGGGAGTTGGCCACCGTCGGCGACCAGGACCCGGCCGACCTCGGCGACGACGAGTTCTTCGGCTACGGCGTCGACGCCGGCACCGGCTGCTTCTACGACCTCGCCGCCGAAGCGGGCTTCCCCGAGGGCGAGGCCGAGGAGGGACCGCTGTGGGACGCCTTCGAGAACAGCGACTGGGCGGAAGGACCCCACCTGGTCACCTCCCCCGGGACCGGGCACACCGTGGCCGCCTTCACCTCCGGCTGGGGCGACGGCGCCTACCCCACCTGGATCGGCCGCACCACGGCCGGCGAGGTCACCTGCTTCCTCACCGACTTCCTGGTGGCCCCGGACCCGGCGGGGGACCGGGGCTGACCCGGGGAACCCCGCCCGTGCCCGCGCGCCGCCGGGTTACCGTCGGACCATGAGCATCCGAGCCGTGGTCTGGGACGTGGACGACACCCTCTTCGACTACACGTCGGCGGACCGCGCGGGCCTGGGCGGCCATCTGGCGGCCGAGGGCCTGCTCGACGCGTACGGCGGGGCCGAGCGGGCCCTCGCCCACTGGCGCGCGACCACCGAACAGCACTGGGCCCGGTTCGCGGCCGGTGAGGCCACCTTCCGGCAACAGCGCCGCGACCGCGTACGGGCGTTCCTCGACCGTGAGCTGACCGACGCGGCGGCGGACGCCTGGTTCGACCGCTACCTCACCCACTACGAGGCCGCCTGGGCGCTCTTCCCGGATGTGCTGCCGGTCCTGGACACCCTCGCCGCCAGCCACCGGCACGCGGTGCTCTCCAACTCCAGCCTCGGCGTCCAGGACCGCAAACTGCGGGTCCTCGGGGTGCGCGACCGCTTCGAGAGCGTGCTGTGCGCCGCCGAGCTGGGCGTCTCCAAGCCGCAGGCCGCCGCCTTCGCCGCCGCCTGCGAGGCCCTCGGCCTGCCACCGCGCGAAGTGGCCTACGTCGGTGACCATCCGGAGATCGACGGGCGCGGGGCGTCCGCGGCCGGACTGCTGTCGGTGTGGCTCGACCGGCCCGGGGCGGGGACCGGCGGCGAGGTGCCCGAGGGCGGCCACCGGATCGCCTCCCTCGCCGAACTCCCCGTGCTGCTCGGCGCGGATACCCGTTTTGGAGCCCCGTCCTCCTTCGGGTAATGTTCTTCCTGCGCCGCCGGAGAGCGGGCCGAGAGGCCGGTACCGGGGGAGCGAACTAGAACAAGATCCCCTCCGGGGCTTGCGTTCCAGTGGCCTATGGTGTAATTGGCAGCACGACTGATTCTGGTTCAGTTAGTCTTGGTTCGAGTCCAGGTAGGCCAGCTCGCAGAGCTTATCTGCGCCGCAGAGATCATCTGCAAAAGCCCCCGTTGTGTAGCGGCCTAGCACGCTGCCCTCTCAAGGCAGTAGCGCCGGTTCGAATCCGGTCGGGGGTACAGATCCTTCCCGCGAGGACAGCCGGGTCGCACCCGCTGACTTCGATGCAGGATCGCTAGGGCCCCCGTTGTGTAGCGGCCTAGCACGCCGCCCTCTCAAGGCGGTAGCGCCGGTTCGAATCCGGTCGGGGGTACAAACTGGTCTAAACCACATTGGTCTATGGTGTAATTGGCAGCACGACTGATTCTGGTTCAGTTAGTCTTGGTTCGAGTCCAGGTAGACCAGCTCGGATCTGCGGAAACGTAAGATCCTCGCCCCCGTTGTGTAGCGGCCTAGCACGCCGCCCTCTCAAGGCGGTAGCGCCGGTTCGAATCCGGTCGGGGGTACGGGACGATGGCTCTTCGCTTTGGCCGGGTGGCTGGGGTGGGGGGCCGTTTTTCATGTGCGGAGGGTCTCGTGCCGTGCGCCTACGGGGCGGGTGGGGGCTGCCTCGTCGGCGGGTGCCGGTCGGTGGGGGATGATCGCGCAGTTCCCCGCGCCCCTTTGGGGCGCTTCCGCTGAGGTGGGTTGCCGTGCCCCTTGGGGGCGCTTCCGCTGGGGTAGAGGGAGGGCAGCCGCGGCGTTGGGGCTGCCCTGGTCCTCGGGGGGTCAGCCGGTGCGGCGCAGGGCCTCGGAGAGGCGGGCCGCGGAATCGATCACGGCCTGGGCGTGCATCCGGCCCGGATGGCGCGTGAGGCGCTCGATGGGACCCGAGACGGAGACCGCGGCCACCACACGGTTGGACGGGCCGCGCACCGGCGCGGAGACCGAGGCCACCCCCGGCTCCCGCTCCCCGATGGACTGCGCCCAGCCGCGCCGACGGACCCCCGACAGGGCCGTGGCCGTGAAGCGGGCGCCCTGAAGACCGCGGTGCAGCCGCTCCGGCTCCTCCCACGCCATCAGGATCTGCGCCGAGGAACCGGCCTTCATCGTGAGCGTCGAGCCCACCGGGACCGTGTCCCGCAGCCCCGACAGCCGCTCCGCCGCCGCGACACAGATACGCATGTCGCCCTGGCGCCGGTAGAGCTGGGCACTCTCACCCGTGATGTCCCGCAGATGGGTCAGGACCGGGCCGGCCGTGGCCAGCAACCGGTCCTCGCCCGCCGCCGCCGCCAGCTCGGCCAGGCGCGGGCCCAGAATGAACCGGCCCTGCATGTCGCGTGCCACCATGCGGTGATGTTCCAGGGCCACGGCCAGGCGGTGAGCCGTGGGTCGAGCCAGTCCGGTGGCCGTGACCAGACCCGCGAGGGTGGCCGGACCGGACTCCAGAGCGCTCAGGACGAGGGCCGCCTTGTCCAGAACGCCGACGCCGCTACTGTTGTCCATGCAACGATATTCCCGTCTCACTCTGTGAAACGCAAGTTCAATTTTCCGTGGAAAGCGCGACCCTGGGTTCACCAAGGCACAGGGGCCCGCGGACTCACGGGCCTGGTGGCGGGCGCCCGGATCCACGGGATCCATGGGGAGGGGGTCGCCGCCTCACGATCTCTAGTTGGGCCGGGGCGCTGCGCCGGCCGGAGGGAAAGCGATGGGTAGGACACTCGCGGAGAAGGTCTGGGACGACCATGTCGTCCGGCGCGCGGAGGGCGAGCCCGACCTTCTCTACATCGATCTGCACCTGCTGCACGAGGTGACCAGCCCCCAGGCGTTCGACGGCCTCCGCAAGAACGGCCGCCCCGTGCGGCGCCTTGACCTGACCATCGCCACCGAGGACCACAACACCCCGACCCTCGACATCGACAAGCCCATCGCGGACCCGGTCTCCCGGGTCCAGCTGGAGACGCTGCGCAAGAACTGCGCCGACTTCGGGGTGCGGCTGCACCCGCTCGGCGACGTCGAGCAGGGCGTCGTCCATGTCGTGGGCCCGCAGCTGGGACTGACCCAGCCCGGCACGACGGTGGTCTGCGGTGACTCGCACACCTCCACGCACGGCGCCTTCGGCGCGCTGGCGTTCGGCATCGGCACCTCGCAGGTCGAGCATGTGCTGGCCACCCAGACGCTGCCCCTGGCCCGTCCGAAGACCATGGCGATCACGGTCGACGGCGAGCTGCCCGACGCCGTCACCGCCAAGGACCTGATCCTGGCGATCATCGCGCGGATCGGCACCGGCGGCGGCCAGGGCTACATCCTGGAATACCGCGGCGAGGCCATCGAGAAGCTCTCGATGGAGGCCCGGATGACCATCTGCAACATGTCCATCGAGGCCGGCGCCCGGGCAGGCATGATCGCCCCCGACGAGACCACCTTCGCCTACCTCAAGGGCCGCGCGCACGCCCCCGAGGGCCAGGAGTGGGACGAGGCGGTCGCGTACTGGAAGACGCTGCGCACGGACGACGACGCCGAGTTCGACGCCGAGGTGGTCATCGACGCCGCCGCACTGTCGCCGTTCGTCACCTGGGGCACCAACCCCGGGCAGGGCGCACCGCTTTCGGCGTCCGTCCCCGACCCGGCTTCGTACGAAGACGCCTCGGAGCGGCTCGCCGCCGAAAAGGCCCTGGAATACATGGGGTTGGCGGCCGGACAGCCGCTGCGCTCCATCGACGTGGACACCGTCTTCGTAGGTTCCTGCACCAACGGACGGATCGAGGACCTGCGGGCCGCGGCCTCGATCCTCAAGGACCGCAAAGTCGCCGACGGCGTACGGATGCTGGTCGTGCCGGGCTCGGCCCGGGTGGGTCTCCAGGCCGTCTCCGAGGGTCTGGACGTGGTCTTCAAGGAGGCCGGCGCCGAGTGGCGGCACGCGGGCTGCTCGATGTGCCTCGGCATGAACCCCGACCAGCTCGCCCCCGGGGAGCGCTCCGCCTCCACCTCCAACCGCAACTTCGAGGGGCGCCAGGGCAAGGGCGGCCGTACCCATCTGGTGTCTCCGCAGGTCGCCGCCGCGACCGCGGTGCTGGGGCACCTGGCCTCCCCGGCCGACCTGACCGACGACCGCACGCCCGCTGGAGTCTGAACAGCCATGGAAGCATTCACCACGCACACCGGCCGGGCGGTCCCGCTGCGGCGCAGCAATGTCGACACCGACCAGATCATCCCGGCCCACTGGCTCAAGAAGGTGACCCGGGACGGGTTCGAGGACGGGCTCTTCGAGGCTTGGCGCAAGGACCCGGAGTTCGTGCTGAACCGGCCCGAGCGCCGGGGGGCCAGCGTGCTGGTCGCCGGGCCCGACTTCGGTACCGGCTCCTCCCGTGAGCACGCGGTCTGGGCCCTGCAGAACTATGGCTTCAAGGCCGTGATCTCCTCCCGTTTCGCCGATATCTTCCGTGGTAACTCGCTGAAGAACGGCCTGCTCACAGTGGTGCTGGAGCAGAAGACCGTGGACGCGCTGTGGGAGCTGACCGAGCGTGACCCCGAGGCCGAGGTGACCGTCGACCTCCAGGCCCGTGAAGTGCGCGCCGAGGGCGTCACCGCCCCCTTCGAGCTGGACGAGAACTCCCGCTGGCGGCTGCTGAACGGTCTGGACGACATCTCCATCACGCTCCAGAACGAGGCGGACATCGCCACCTACGAGGCTCGGCGGCCGGCGCACAAGCCGCGCACCCTCACCGGCTGACCGGCGGCCGGTCGGGGCGCCCCCCGGCGGACCCGCCCGACGGTCGAATTTCGGCCACGCAACACCCCGGCTGTACCCCCGATCGGCCCGATCGGGGGTACAGCCGTTTCTGCACCCGTACGGCGGCATGGGCCGCGCCGGCGTCTGTCAACTGCCCTCGTCAGAGGGGTGGTTGGCGGGCCCGGCGGCGCGCGGGGGAGCGGCCCCGCCGGGCGCCGAAAGGGCCGTTGGAGGGGGCAGTTGCCCCCCGAGCAGGCGACAACTCGCCCCAGATGGCACAATCTGTGCATGGGACACGACGGCCAACTCCAGCTCTATGCGGCGGTCGCGGACCAGCTCAAGGAAGCGCACGCAAAAGTGCGCGCACTGCAAGTCCCGGAGGGCGTACGGATGGCGCTGACCCGGAAGCTGCTGGTCATTACGGCCGCGGCCAAGCACGATCTCGCCGATGCGGCAAGGCGCCTGGAGGCGTTCACCGCGGATCTCGACGAGGGCCGAATCCCCGACGAGGAACGCTGAACGTGCCGGAGCAAGTCGAGTCCGTTGCGGCACAAGGGTGATTAGCCCGTTTCGTGTTTGATTTGCGGTATATATCTGCCTAACGTGCGAAAAAGCTTGAACACATTCGTTCTGGCGATGTCTCCGAAGGGGAAGACGTGAACAAGGCGCAGCTCGTAGAAGCGATTGCCGACAAGTTGGGTGGCCGCCAGCAGGCCGCCGATGCCGTCGACGCGGTCCTGGACGCCGTCGTCCGCGCGGTCGTGGGCGGCGACCGGGTCTCGGTCACCGGCTTCGGCTCGTTCGAGAAGGTCGAGCGTCCCGCTCGGTACGCCCGCAACCCCCAGACGGGCGAGCGGGTTCGGGTCAAGAAGACCTCCGTGCCGCGCTTCCGCGCGGGCCAGGGCTTCAAGGACCTGGTGAGCGGCTCGAAGAAGCTCCCGAAGGGCGACATCGCGGTCAAGAAGGCCCCTAAGGGCAGCCTCACCGGCGGCGCCTCCGCCACGGTGAAGAAGGCCGCGGCCAAGAAGACCACCGCCAAGAAGGCGGCCACGAAGGCGGTCGCGAAGAAGACCGTCGCCAAGAAGGCCACCGCGAAGAAGGCGACGGCCAAGAAGACCACGGCGGCGAAGAAGACCGCGGTCAAGAAGACCACGGCCACCGCCAAGAAGACGGCGGCGAAGAAGACCACCGCCAAGAAGGCGGCGGCCAAGAAGGCCCCGGCGAAGAAGGCGACGGCCAAGAAGGCCCCCGCCAAGAAGTCGACGGCCCGCAAGACCACCGCCAAGAAGGCCACCGCCCGCAAGTAGGCGGCCCCCAGGGCACTCACACGCCGGGCCGGGCTCCCACGGGAGCCCGGCCCGCGGCGTGTTCTCGCAGGTCCGGTGGGCTCGTGGGGCCACGAGTTGGAGAGGGCTCCAACACCGCCCGCAGGGCCCGGCTCAGAAGGTCTGCAACGTCACCAGGGTGATCCTGCGGTCCCCGCCCGCCCCCGCGTCGAGCGCCGACACCTCGATGCGCACCCGTTGGCCCGGCCGCAGCAGACGCAGCCCGCCCGCGTCGAAGGCGGCGGCGTCGAAGGACAGGGGAGTGCCGTCGTCCAGGAGCACCTGGCCGGTACGGGTGTCGGCGTCGTACGTGTATGCGGTCGCCTGCATGGGCGCAGCCTACTGCCCGGCGATCAGCAGGCGCGCGGCCACCGCCGCCGTCCGGGGCCCCACCCCGAGGGCCAGCGCGGCCCGCAGATCGGCGCCGGTGTCCACGTCCTGCCGTACGGAATCCACCGCCTCCGGCCGGAGTTCCGCGGCACCCGAGGCGCGGTGCCGGGCACGGGAATCCGGGCCGAATGCCGGGAGCAATTCCGCGGCGGACCCGGCGGCCAGCAGGGTGGTGCCCACACCGGCCGCGTCCGGCAGGAAAGCGCGCGGGAATTGCCCCGCCGCCTCCAGCACCCGGGCCAATTCCGCCGGGCGCAGCGCCGGGAGATCGGCGTTGAGGGCGGCCACCGCGCTATTCGGGCGGATGGCCCGTACCATTGCCGCGCCGTACTCCAGGGCCGCGTTCAGACCGCCGCCCGGTTCGTCCGGAAGGATGCGCGCGCCGAGTAGGGACAGTTCGCGGGCGGCCCGCGCGTCGTCCGTGACGACTGCCACATCCCGCACCGCGGGGCAGGCCAGCGCCGCGCCCACCGTGTCCTGGGCGAAGGCCAGTGCCAAGCCCGGGCGCAGCGTGTCAGCCGCCGTGTCCGCGAGCCTGCTCTTGGCCCGCGCCAAGGGCTTCAGGGGTACCACCAAGGTCCACTGCACCTGCGTTTCCGTCCCTCTCTCGTCGCGGTCATTGTCACCCGGCCCCACCGCCCGCTCTCCCGCCGGAGGTGCGCGCGGCTTCTCGGGGGAGCGCTGGCCGGGGACCGGCGGGCGTACGGTGTTCTCGACAGACAGGCGGCCTGGGGCGACACTTGTGCGGCCCCCCAGGCCCAAGAGGAAGGTGTTCGCGTGCCCCGCCGCAGAAAGGGCTTCTGGTACCGCTTCGCCGCGGTGCTCTGCAAACCTCCGCTGCTGGTTCTGCTCAAGCGGGACTGGCGCGGAATGGAGCACATTCCGGCCGAGGGCGGATTTATCACCGTGGTGAACCACAATTCCCACGTCGATCCCTTCGCGTACGCGCACTTCCAGTACAACACCGGACGGGTTCCGCGATTCCTGGCGAAGAGCGGGCTTTTCAAGAAGGGCTTCGTCGGCGCCGCCATGCGGGGCACCGGCCAGATCCCCGTCTACCGGGAGAGCACCGACGCACTCAGCGCCTTCCGCGCCGCCATCGACGCCGTGGAGCGCGGTGAGTGCGTCGCCTTCTATCCCGAGGGGACCATCACCCGCGACCCCGACGGCTGGCCCATGACCGGCAAGACCGGCGCGGCCCGGGTCGCGCTGAAGACCAGGTGCCCGGTCGTCCCGGTCGCCCAGTGGGGGGCCAACGAGTTGCTGCCCCCGTACGCCAGGCGGCCCGACGTCCTGCCGCGCAAGACCCACCGGGTGCTGGCCGGCCCCCCGGTGGACCTCTCCCGTTTCCACGGCAAGGAGATGACCGCGGAGGTCCTCAAGGAGGCCACCGAGGAGATCATGGCCGCCATCACCCGCCTGCTGGAGCAGATCCGCGGCGAACAGGCACCCGCCGCGCCCTACGACCCGCGCCGCGAGCGCGTCGAGCAGCGCCGGCGGACCCAGCAGCAGACCGAACGACCGGAGGGTCAGAGCAAGTGAGCAAGGCGGTCAAGGCGGCGGTCTTCAGCGCCGGTTCATGGGGCACGGCGTTCGGCATCGTGCTCGCCGACGCGGGGTGCGACGTCACCCTGTGGGCACGCCGCGCGGAGGTCGCGGACGCCATCAACTCCACCCGGACCAACCCCGACTACTTCCCGGGCGTCGAACTGCCGCAGAACCTGCGCGCCACCACCGACCCCGCCGAGGCCGCCGACGGCGCCGACCTCACCGTACTGTCCGTGCCCTCGCAGACCCTGCGCGAGAACCTCGCCGCCTGGACGCCGCTGCTGGCGCCCGGCACGGTCCTGGTCTCCCTGATGAAGGGCGTCGAACTCGGCACGACCATGCGGATGAGCGAGGTCATCGCCGATGTCACGGGCGCCGGGCCCGAGCGGATCGCCGTGGTCTCCGGTCCCAACCTCGCCCGGGAGATCGCCGCGCGGATGCCCGCCGCCTCGGTGGTGGCCTGTGCCGACGACGGCGTGGCCCAGCGGCTCCAGGCCGCCTGCCACACCCCCTACTTCCGCCCGTACACCAACACCGATGTCCTCGGCTGCGAACTGGGCGGCGCGGTCAAGAACGTCATCGGGCTCGCCGTCGGCATCGCGGACGGCATGGGCCTCGGCGACAACGCCAAGGGCTCGCTCATCACCCGCGGCCTCGCCGAGACCACCCGCCTCGGCCACGCCATGGGCGCCGACCCGCTGACCTTCTCCGGACTCGCGGGCCTCGGCGACCTGGTGGCCACCTGCTCCTCACCGCTCTCCCGCAACCACACCTTCGGTACCAACCTCGGCAAGGGCATGACCCTGGAGCAGACCATCGCGGTCACCAAGCAGACCGCCGAGGGCGTCAAGTCCTGCGAGTCGGTGCTGGATCTGGCCCGCCGGCACGGAGTGGACATGCCCATCACCGAGACGGTCGTCGGCATCGTCCACGAGGGCAAGCCGCCGGTGGTCGCCCTCAAGGAACTGATGTCGCGCAGCGCGAAGCCCGAACGACACTGAGCGACCTCCGGCGCCGGCGGTGGGTCCGCGGCGGTGACGATGCCGCGCCACCGCCGCGCAGGCGCTAGGAGGGAAAAGGGCCACCGGGTACGCTCAACCCGATATGAGCAGCGAGAACCTCCCCCGGATTTCCGGGCAGCCCTCCCGTAAGCCGCGTGTGGCCGTCGTGTTCGGCGGTCGCAGCTCCGAGCACGGCATCTCCGTGGTCACCGCCGGCGCCGTCCTGCGCGCCATCGACCGGACCAAGTACGAGGTGCTGCCGATCGGCATCACCCAGGACGGCCGCTGGGCGCTCACCACCGACGACCCCGAGCGCATGGCCATCGCCGACCGCCGCACCCCCAGCGTCGACGAACTCACCGAGTCGTCCGACGGCGCCGTGGTGCTCCCCGTCGACCCCGCCGACCGGGAAGTCGTCTACAGCGAACCCGGCGCGGTGCCCAAGGCGCTGGGCGAGGTCGACATCGTCTTCCCGCTGCTGCACGGCCCCTACGGCGAGGACGGCACGCTCCAGGGACTGCTCGAACTCTCCGGTGTCCCCTATGTCGGCTCCGGTGTACTCGCCTCGGCCGTCGGCCAGGACAAGGAGTACATGAAGCGGGTCTTCACCTCCTTCGGCCTCGACGTCGGCCCCTACCTGGTGATCCGCCCCCGGGAGTGGCAGCGCGAGGAGTCCGCCGCCCGCAAGCGGATCGTGGACTTCGCGGGCGAGCACGGCTGGCCGCTGTTCGTGAAGCCGGCCCGGGCCGGCTCCTCCATCGGCATCACCAAGGTCGACGACCTCTCCGGCCTGGACGAGGCCATCGCCGAGGCCCAGCGCCACGACCCGAAGATCCTGGTCGAGGCCGCGCTGCGGGGCCGGGAGATCGAGTGCGGGGTGCTGGAGTTCGAGGACGGCCCGCGGGCCTCCGTACCCGCCGAGATCCCGCCGCCCCAGGCCCACGCGTACTACGACTTCGAGGCCAAGTACATCGACTCCACCCCCGGTCTGGTCCCCGCCCCGCTCACCGCCGAGGAGACCGCCGACGTCCAGCGCCTGGCCGTGGCCGCCTTCGAGGCCGCGTCCTGCGAGGGCCTGGTCCGCGCGGACTTCTTCCTCACGGAGTCCGGCACGTTCGTGATCAACGAGATCAACACCATGCCCGGCTTCACACCGATCTCGATGTATCCGCAGATGTGGCAGGCGAGCGGAGTGAGCTACGGCGAACTGGTGGACCGCCTCATCCAGGCGGCCCTCAACCGCCCGACGGGCCTGCGGTAGCCCACCGCCACGACGGATCCCTCCGGAGCCCGCTCGCTGTTCAGCCGGCGATCCCCGGGGGGATCGCCGACTTGATCGGCGGGGCCAGTTCCACCAGCACCCCCGTGCTGTCCCGCCCCGAGGGCACCGTCACCTCCACATACGCGGAGCGGTTCGCGGTGGTGAACCGGAACGCCCCCTCGGCGGCCCTCTCCTGGAGCCACTCGACCCCGTCCACCCCGCCCGCGATGGCCCGGTCGTCCCGTCCCTCGGCGACCTTCGGATCGATCATCTTCGGGGGTCGTTCCACACCGCACCGCAGTATGATCGCCGGGCTCCCCCACCCCGCGGTCAGCTTCGACCCGGGCTCGGGATCCGTACGGTCCTGACCCTCCAGCTCCGTGGGCAGCGCAGCGTCCAGCTCATGACACAACTCGGTCACCGCGGCGTCCGGCGACGGAACCGCGGTGGTGGCCGAGCCGTCTGCTGAGGAGCAGCCCGCGACGGTGAGCGCGAGCAGGAGCGGGGGCAGTCCGACGAGCCGGTGGCGGGAGAATCTCACCGGCCAAGCCTAGACGGGGGCTACAGATGTACGACCGGGCAGGTCAGGGTGCGCGTGATGCCGTCCACTTGCTGGACTTTCGCGACCACCATGCGGCCCAGGTCATCGACGGTGTCGGCCTGGGCGCGGACGATGACGTCATAGGGTCCCGTCACGTCCTCGGCCTGGACGACTCCAGGGATCTTGCTGATGGTCTCGGCGACGGTCGACGCTTTGCCGACCTCCGTCTGGATCAGGATGTACGCCTGTACCACGGAACCTCCAGGGCGGCCACGAGGATCATGTGGGGAAAAGGAACGCCACGGTATCGCGTCGCCGCTCGCCACGGGGAGACCTGGGGTGACCGGCGCACGCGCGCCGGGGTGCACCACCGCCGGACGTTGACGACAGGGACAGCTGCGAGTACCGCAGGAACAGAAGGGGCGTAAGGGCAATGAAGGGCACTGTGGGTGAGCTGGGTGAGTTTGGGCTCATCAGGGAGCTGACCTCCCGGCTCACCAGCACCCCGGCGGTCCGTGTCGGCCCCGGCGACGACGCCGCGGTGGTCGCCGCGCCCGACCGCCGGGTGGTGGCGAGCACCGACATACTCCTGGAGGGCCGGCACTTCCGCCGTGACTGGTCCACGGCCTACGACGTGGGCCGCAAGGCCGCCGCGCAGAACCTCGCGGACATCGCCGCCATGGGCGCGGTGCCGACCGCCCTGCTGCTCGGCCTGGTCGTCCCCGCGGAACTCCCGGTCGCCTGGCCGACCGAGCTGATGGACGGGTTGCGCGACGAGTGCCAGGTCGCGGGCGCGGCGGTGGTAGGCGGCGACGTCGTACGCGGGGACACCATCATGGTGTCGATCACCGCGCTCGGCGATCTGCGCAACCAGGAGCCGGTCACCCGGGACGGGGCCCGGCCCGGCGACCTGGTCGCGGTGACGGGCTGGCTGGGCTGGTCCGCGGCCGGGTACGCGGTGCTGTCGCGCGGGTTCCGCTCGCCGCGCGCGTTCGTGGAGGCGCACCGGCGGCCCGAGCCGCCGTACCACGCGGGTCCGGCCGCCGCCGGGCTCGGGGCGAGCGCCATGTGCGATGTCAGCGACGGGCTGATCGCCGACCTCGGGCACATCGCCGAGGCCAGCAAGGTGCGTATCGACATCCGCTCCGGCGCGATCGACATCCCCTCGCAGATGAACGACATCGGTCAGGCGGTCGGCGTCGACCCGTTGCAGTGGGTGCTGACCGGGGGAGAGGACCACGCGATCGTCGCGACCTTCCCCCCGGACGTGAAACTGCCCGCCCGCTGGAAGGTGATCGGCGAGGTGCTCCACCCCTCCGCGCTGCCCCAGGTGACCGTGGACGGGGCACCCTGGACGAAGAAGAGCGGCTGGGACCACTTCGGGGACATCGAGTCATGAACACTTCCGCCACCTCCGCGACGGCCTCCGCGCCTCCCTGTGTCCTGACGGTGGCCGGCTCCGACTCCGGCGGCGGCGCCGGCATCCAGGCCGACCTCAAGACGATGCTCGCGCTCGGGGTGCACGGCATGAGCGTGATCACCGCCGTCACCGCGCAGAACTCGCTGGGGGTGCAGGGCGCTTGGGAACTGCCGGTCGAGGCGGTCCGGGCCCAGTACCGCAGTGTCGTGGACGACATCGGCGTCCGGGCGGTGAAGACCGGGATGCTGGCCTCGGCCGCCCTGGTCGAGACGGTCGCCGAACTGCTCGCCGACACGGACGCGCCCGCCGTCGTCGACCCGGTCGGCGTCTCCAAGCACGGCGACTCCCTGCTCGCCGCCTCCGCGCTGGACTCGGTCCGCGGCGCGCTGCTGCCCCGCGCCACCGTCGTCACCCCGAACCTGGACGAGGTGGCACAGCTGACCGGCGTACGCGTCGAGGCGGAGGCCGATCTGCGGACCGCGGCCGACGCGCTGCTGGCGTTCGGGCCGCGGTGGGTGCTGGTCAAGGGCGGTCATCTGGCGGGGGACGCCGTCGACCTGCTCACCGACGGCACGTCGGAACACTGGCTGCGCGCCCCGCGCCATGACAACCGGCACACCCACGGCACCGGCTGCACGCTCGCCTCCGCCGTCGCCGCGCGGCTGGCGCTGGGGGACCCGGTGCCCGAGGCGGTGACGGCGGCGAAACGGTATGTGACCGGGGCGATCGCGGCCGGGTTCGCGCTGGGCGCGGGGATCGGGCCGGTGGACCACGGGTGGGAACTGCGGCGCGGTACCGAGTGACATCGGTCGGTCACCGGTCGGTCACCGGGTCGATCCCCGGTCGGTCACCGGGTCGATCCCCGGTCGGTCGCCGGGTCGGTCACCGGGTCGATCCCCGGTCGGTCGCCGGTCGGTCGTTCGGTGATCCGGCCGCGGCCGTACGGGGGCATGGCAAAAAGCCGACCCACCGAAGTGGGTCGGCTCGATGCGGCGGAACCAGCGTGGCCGCGCGCTCAGCTGAGCGTCAGCGCGAGACCTTGCCGGCCTTGATGCACGAGGTGCAGGCGTTCACGCGCTTCGGCGTCCCGCCGACCACGGTACGCACACGCTGGATGTTCGGGTTCCAGCGGCGGGACGTACGGCGGTGCGAGTGCGAGATGTTGTTGCCGAAGCCCGGCCCCTTGCCGCAGACGTCGCAGTTGGCAGCCACGGGTCACTCCAAAGACTTCAGATCCACTTACGGTTGAACCCGGCAGGCCGGGATCATGACTCTGGGCCTTTTTACGGACCGTCCGAGATCTGAGTGGCGTTGCCAGGGGGAATGGCCCGATCAGGATCGGGCAACCGGAGCAGCATACAACGGCTGCGTCGGTACAACGAAATTACCATGGCTGCTCAGGGGCCCGCTCCCGCCCTCTTCCGGTGGACACCCGCCCCGGCACTACGCTGCGGCCCGTACCCCGCGACCGCGCACGATCGGCCGGGCAGGTCCGCAGGTCCTAGGAGGCACAGGTGCCGCAGACATTCCTCGATGCGCCGGCGGTGCGTGCTTGGTGCGGGCTCGCCCTGGAGGCGCTGGGCCGTGCGCGCGAGGAGATCGACGCCATCAATGTGTATCCGGTGGCGGACGGCGACACCGGGACGAATCTGTATCTGACCGTGGAGTCGGCCGCGGCGGCCGTCGAGGCCGTGTTCACGGGCCACGAGGCGGTGTCCGCAGGTCATGAGGGGGCCTCGCCCAGCGGCCGGGGGACGGCGCTCGCGGGTGACACGACGGCCACCGGGAGCACCGGGAACACCGGGAGCACCGGGAACCCCGGAGGGCCGTCGCTGGCCGACGCCGTGCGGGCCATGGCGCACGGCGCGCTGATCGGTGCGCGCGGGAACTCCGGGACCATCCTCGCCCAGCTCCTGCGCGGCATGGCACAGGTGCTCGCGGCCGACGCCGGGCGGGACGGGACGGGCCCGGGGGACGCGGGCGCCGGTGAGAACGGTCACATCGGTGGCCCGGAGCTGCGGCTGGCCCTGCGGCGCGCGGCGGACGCCGCCCGGGAGGCCGTGGCGCATCCGGTGGAGGGCACGGTCCTCTCGGTCGCCTCCGCCGCGGCCGACGCGGCAGGGGAAGCGCCGGGCGACGACTGCGGGACGGTCGCGCGGGCCGCCTACGAGGGAGCCCGTACGGCACTCGCCGCGACCCCCGGACAACTGGCCGTGCTCGGCCGGGCGGGGGTGGTGGACGCGGGGGGGCGGGGCCTGGTGGCGGTGCTGGGGGCGCTCGTGGAGACGCTCACCGGGGAGCCGCAGCGGGTGGTGGCGACGACCGCGGCCGGGGCGGGTGCCGGTTCCCGGGCGCCGTCCCCCGACACCCCGGACACCCCGGCGGACTGCGCCGACGGAACGGGGGAGGAGGGCCCCGCGTACGAGGTGATCTACCTCCTGGAAGCCGGTGACGAGGCCGTGGCCCGGCTGCGGACCCGGCTGGACGGGCTCGGGGACTCCCTGGTGGTGGTCGGCGGCGACGGGCTGTGGAACGTCCATGTGCACGTGGACGACGCGGGCGCCGCCGTGGAGGCCGGGGTGGAGGCCGGGCGGCCGTACCGCATCCGGATCACCCACTTCGGCGCCGGGGACGCGCACAGCACGCGGGCCGAGCGGACCCCCCGCGAGCGGGCCCAGCGGGCCGTGGTGGCGGTGGTGCCCGGCGAGGGCCTGGCCGGGCTGTACGCGCAGGCGGGCGCCACCACCGTCCTCGCCCGCCCCGGGGAGCCGCCCGCGAGCGGGGAACTGGTGGAGGCCGTACGGCGGGCGCACGCGCGCGAAGTGGTGCTGCTCCCCAATGACGCCGAACTGCGGCACACGGCGGCAGCGGCGGCCGAGCAGGCCCGCGTGGAGGGCGTCCGGGTGGCGCTGATCCCGACCCGGTCCGCCGTCCAGGGCATCGCGGCACTCGCCGTGCACGAGCCGGACCGGCGCTTCGACGAGGACGTCGTCGCCATGACGTCGGCGGCCGGCGCGACCCGCTACGCCGAGGTCACCGTCGCCGAACGCCAGTCCTGGACCATGGCCGGCATCTGCCAGGCCGGGGACGTCCTCGGCCTCATCGACGGTGACGTGGCGGTGATAGGCGCCGAGGTCACCGCCACCGCCGAGACCGTCCTCGACCGGATGCTCGCGGCCGGTGGTGAGCTGGTCACCCTCGTGCTGGGTGATCAGGCGCCGGAGGCGGTCGCCGGCCGGTTGGAGGCGCGGGTGCGGGAGTCGTATCTCGCTGTCGACACAGTGGTGTACCGGGGTGGTCGGCAGGGGGCCCTGCTGCTCATCGGGGTGGAGTGACCCGGAGCGGGGCCCCCGCCTTCGTCAGCGCTCCTGTTCCGACGTGGCCCGTACCAACTGCTCGGCCTCGCGCCGCCGCACCCCCACCGCCTCGTCCTCGCCGTCGGCGCCCTCGTAGGCGTCGAGCACGGCGAGCGCGCGGGCCGTCGACCGCTCCGGGTGGCCCAGTTCGGCCTCCAGCCGGCCCGCGGCCAGTTCCGCGCCGGTACGGGCGTGCAGGGCCGCCGGGCCGAGGGCGGTGAAGGCCGCCGACGCGAGGCCCAGTTGGGCCACGGCCGCCTCGAAGTCGGCGGTGCGGTCACCCACCCCCACCGCCTCGTCCTCGTCCTCCGCCAGGGCGTCGGGGTGTGTCGCGCCCCGGGACAGCAGGTCGCCGAACTGGCGGTGGGTGTGGCCGAGTTCGAAGGTCAGCCGCTGCCGCTGCTCCTCGTCCGGCGTGGCCGTCAGCGCGTCCTCGCAGGCTTCCACCGCCTCCGCCATCAGGGTCCGCGCCCGGTCGCCGCCGGACTCCGTGTCCAGCGCCAGCCACGCGCGGGCGCGCAGGGCCCGGACGAGGCCGTGGACATCGCCCAGGCTGCGCCAGAGATCGCCCGCGCGCGCGTACGCCCGGTCCGCCTCGGCCGGCAGCCCGGCCGCCCCGAGGGACTCGGCCGCCAGATGGGCGAGCGTGGCGTGGTCCTGCTGCTCCGGCCACTGCCGTGCGGTCTCCGCCGCCTGGAGCCGCCGTTCCGCCGCCGCCCGGTGCTCACCCAGCTCACCGAGGGCGTCCCCGAGCCACCACAGGGTCTGTACGACGGCCCCGTCGCCGTGCGTCTCGGCGGTCTGGTCGGCCAGCGCGGACTCCAGGACCTCGGCGGCCTCGGCGAACCGCCCCTGCTGGAGCAGGAACCCGCCCAGCAACTGCCGCGCCCAGGCACCCAGCTCCTGCCCCTCGCCCGCCTCGTCGGCCCAGTGCGCCGCCTCCAGGGCGTGCGCCGCGGCCCCGGCGCTCTGCCCGAGACCGCCCAGCACCTCGGCGAGCTGGAGATGGAGCCGGGCCCGCCCCGGCGGCTCCAGATGGGGCCCGCCGTGCTCCAGGGCCGCCCGCAGCGCCCGCTCCGCCCCGGCCTTGTCCCCGAGATGGTGCGCGAGCCCCGCCAGCCGGGCCTCGTACTCCACCGCGAACCACGGCAGCCCCGCCGTCACGAACCCGGCCGCGGCCCGCCCGAACAGCTCCGCCGAGCGCTCCGCGTCCCCGGAGTGCCCCGCCAGCTCGCCGAGGATCGCCCACGCCTCGGCGGTCCGCGCCGCGAGCCGTACGTCCTCCCCGGCCCGCTCGGCCACCAGCGCCAGCACCTCGCGCGCGGCGGCCTCGGCGGCATCCAGCACGGACCGCGGGGCCGGGCCCTCGCGCTCGTGCACGCGCCGCATCAGGATCCGGGCCCGCGCCATCACCACCGACGCGGTCTGCCGTACGCCCGTGCCGTCGGCGGCGTACAGCGCCCGCACCTCGTCGTAGGGCCCTCTCACCGAGGCGAGGGCCTCCTCGACCTCACCGGCGAGGGCGCGGACGTAGGCTCCCCGCGCGCGGGCCGCGAGGGCCTCACCGGGGTCGCCCGCCTCGGTGTAGTGCGCGGCGGCCTCCTCGAAGTACGCCAGGCCCTCGGGGCCCAGCCCCATCCCCCGGTGGTCGGCGATCTCCGCCCGGTCCCGGGGCTCCAGCGCGACCCCCTCGGCGGCCCGGGCGACGGCCGCCCACGCCTCCACGGCATGCGGCTGGAGGGTGTCCGACTGGCGGCGGGCCTCGGCCAGCAGCGCGGGCAGGTCCGGCCCGACGGCGTCGGCCACCGGCTCCGGCCGGACCGGGACCGCGCCCGGCACGGACACCGGGCGCACCGAACGCACACCCAGCGGCAGCCGCTCCACCAGCGGGCGCTGCGCCATCCGCGCGCGGGCCCGCTCACTCACGTAGGACGTCTCGTTGCGCGCGTCGAACCGCGCGGCCAGCGCCAGGGCCTCCGCGCGCGCGTGCGCGCCCAGTGCCTCCGCCGTCCAGGTGCGGCCCGCAGGCCCCGGCACCTCCTGGCCGGCGAGGCCGAGCGCCGTCAGCCGGTCCATCAGCAGCGCCACCACGCTCAGGAACTCCATGCGGCTGCGCGGATGCCCGGTGTCGGTGAAGTACGCCGGACGCTCGGCGAGCAGCTCCAGCGCGCGGGCCTCGTTCCCGCTCAGCGCGCAGAACTCCACATGGTCCGCGTACGCGCCCCGCATGCTCTCCATCGGCCGCACCAGGCGAAAGCCCCGCAGATGGTTCGCGCGGGCGTCGTCCCCGCGGCCCAGCCGCAGCAGCGGCAGCAGCGAGGAGGCGAGTGCGGTGTGCGGCTCGTGGGCGCAGGTGTACGTGCCGTCGAGGACCGGCTCCCACAGCTCCAGCGCCCGCTCGTCACGGCCCCGCTCCGCCTGCCACCAGCCCTGACCGTGCAGCTCGCAGGCGTGGCAGTCCGCCATGTCGTCCCGGTCCGCCGCCAGCCACGCCGCGTACGCCCGCTCGGCCCGGGGCACGTCCCCCACATGCGCGGCGACGCTGAACTCCGCGCTGCGCACCGCCCGCTCCGAGTGCCCCGCGAGCCGGTAGCGGTGCTCCATCTCGCCGAGCCACTTCTCGATCGAGGCGAGCGGGACGTGCGGCTGGTCCAGCATCCCGGCCGACATCCACTTGAAGACCCAGTGCAGGGAGTGCGCCTCGTACGCGTCGAAGTCCCCCGGCCGTTCGTCCCACATCCGCAGCAGCCGCGCGAACGGGACGAACATCTTGTCCTTCTCCGAGCTGTAGTTGTACACCGTCAGCTGGTGCCCGAGCGCCTCGATCACGGCGAGCGGCACGTCCAGCCGCTCGGCCTCGGCGAGCAACTGCTCTGCACGGGCGTTGCGGGCGGGCCCCTCCGGCCGCTCGGAGTTCTCCGCCATCGCCTGGCGCAGCGCGTCGAAGTCGGTGATCTCACTCATCAGAGGCCGTTCCCGGGGGAGTCGGAGTCGGGGGCGGAGCCGGTGCCGTCACCGGGGTCACCGTGCGTGGCCCATTCCAGCAGGCCGATGAAGGCACGGTTCAGCAGCGCGGAGTCGGCCGGGCGCAGGGGCCGCTGCGCCATCAGCAGGGCCTGCCCGTACAGCGACTCCGTGGCCGTGCCGATCAGCTCCCGCTCCCGGAGCGCACTGATCCGCCGGACCAGCGGATTGAGATGGTTGAGCACCAGCCGCGCGCGGGGCGCGCTGCCGCGCAGGGAACCGAGGATGCCCGCCCACAGGTCGTCGGCCTGCTCCTCGGCGTCCGCGCGGGCCTGCTCGTGCCGGGCCTGCCGGTCGTCCAGATGCAGCGCGGGCACCGACAGCGGATGGAACGCCCGCAGGACGACATCGCAGCCCAGCGGGTCCAGCGCGGCCCGGGCGGCGGCCAGGAACCCCGACAGGGCCAGCTCCTCGGCCGGGTCCACCGCGTCCAGATGGGCGGTCACCGTCTCCGCGTCCAGCTCGGACACCGACGTGCCCGGCCGCACCGAGGGCAGCGCCTCCACCAGCTCGCTGTCGTAGGTGTAGCCGCCGTTGACGACCCCGATGCCCTGGGCCGACGCGATCGGCGCGACCTGCCGGAACTCCTCCACGGTCCGGGTGAAGTGCACCACCGGGTGCCGCTGCGCGAACTCCTCCAGGGACAGCTGTCCGTCCGTCGTCTCGAACGGCAGCCAGGGCAGCATCGTGCGCAGCATCTCCTTGTCGTGCCGCGCGAGCGACTTCACGCCCAGGTGGTGCACCGCGAGGAACGCGGCGAGCCGCTGCGGGTCGCCGGCCGCGAGCCCGGTCAGCCAGGACCGGATCCGCTCACCGAGCGCCTCGCGCACGGCGGCCAGCGTCTCGTCCTCGTACAGCGACTCGCGCGACGCCGTCGGCCGCAGACTGTCCGTGTCCAGGACGCAGCGCACGAAGAACGCCCAGTCGGGCAGGAGCTGTTCGGCCCGCTCGGTCAGCAGCATGCCCTTGAGGTGCACCCGGTGCCGGGCGCGCTGGGCCGGGCTGACCGCCGACGGCAGGACGTACGCCACCCCGCGGATCCCGGCCAGCGGCACGCTCAGGTCGATCGAGTCCAGCGGTGAGAACCCGAACAGGTCGTGGCAGTGCCGGGCGAGCGCCACCCGCCGGGTCGCGGGCGACGGGTAGGGCCGGTCCCAGGGCGCGGGCAGGTCGGTGACCTCCTCGGCGCCCACCCGGACGTCGTAGGGCAGCAGCGAGCCGAAGTCCCGGGCCAGCTCCAGGACCCGCCCCTCGGCCAGCCACTCGGCCGCGCCCGCCCGGGCCACCAGATGCACGGTGGTGCCGGGTTCGGGCCGGGCCGAGTCCGGCAGCGTCCGTACGGTGTACGAGCCGTCGTCGGCGGCCGTCCACTCCACGGGCGGCGCGTCGGGCCTGCGGGCGCTGCGGCTGACCACGCGGATCTTCTCCGCGACGACGAAGCAGGCCAGCAGGCCGATACCGAACTGGCCGAGGAAGTCGGAGCGCGCCTCCTGGAGCCCTTCGGCCCGCTTGGAGCTGCGCCCGATGGTCGCGAGCAGCGTGTGCACGTCCGACTCGGTCAGTCCGACGCCGGAGTCCTCCACCCGCAGGGCGCCGTCCTCGGCGTACAGCCGTACCCGGGCGGGCGCGTCGGGCTGTTCGGCCCGTCTCGCGGTGATCGCGTCCACCGCGTTCTGCAACAGCTCGCGCAGGTAGACCTTGGGACTGGAGTAGAGGTGATGGGAGAGCAGGTCCACCAGACCACGTAGGTCGACCTGGAAGGTATGAGGGGACGGGGAGGGCTGGGGAGCCTGGGATGACTGTGAGGTCTGGGAATCCATCGTCGCTGCGCCGGTGGGGGGTGGGGCGGCGGCGCGGGGTCGGGCGGCCCCGGCTGAGCTGGTGACCGCGGAACGGACGGGAAGGACAGGAAGCTGCGGAGAGGTACCGGGAAGTGCCGGGAAGTGCCGGGTGACGGGGCGTGCCGGGCGGTGCGGAGAAGCGTCGGAAGGGGCGGGCAGCCGACCCTGGGGAGGCCGGGGCGCGCCATCCTAGGGCCCGAACGAGCCGTCTGACCAGGGGTTTCCCGGTATGTATACGGCAATGTCAGTGGCGTGGTGTGCAATGGATCTCGTGCCCGCGTTGGAAGAACCACTGAAGAAGGTGCTCGGCCCCGCCACCGCGAAGGTGATGGCCGAGCATCTCGGCCTGCACTCGGTGGGCGACCTCCTGCACCACTATCCGCGCAGATACGAGGAGCGCGGCCAGCTCACCCACCTCGCCGACCTCCCCATGGACGAGCACGTCACCGTGGTCGCCCAGGTCGCCGACGCCCGGCTGCACACCTTCGCCTCCGCCCGGGCGCCGCGCGGCAAGGGCCAGCGTCTGGAGGTGACCATCACCGACGGCAGCGGCCGGCTCCAGCTCGTCTTCTTCGGCAACGGCGTCCACAAACCCCACAAGGACCTCCTGCCGGGCACCCGCGCGATGTTCGCGGGCAAGGTCTCCGTCTTCAACCGCCGTCTCCAACTCGCCCACCCGGCCTACGAACTGCTCTACGGCGACGCCGAGGAATCCGTCGAGACCTGGGCGGGCGCCCTCATCCCGATCTACCCGGCCACGGCCAAGCTGGAGTCCTGGAAGATCGGCAAGGCCCTCCAGACGGTCCTGCCGCACGCCCAGGAGGCCGTCGACCCGCTGCCCGACTCCCTGCGCGAGGGCCGCGGTCTGGTCTCCCTCCCGGAGGCCCTCCTCAAGATCCACCGCCCGCACACCCAGGCCGATGTCGCCGACGCCCGCGCCCGGCTGAAGTGGGACGAGGCGTTCGTCCTCCAGGTCGCCCTCGCCCGCCGCCGCCACACCGACGCCCAGCTGCCCGCCGTTCCCCGCAGGCCCGCGCCCGACGGGCTCCTCACCACCTTCGACGCCCGTCTCCCCTTCACCCTCACCGAGGGCCAGCGGAAGGTCTCCGCCGAGATCTTCACCGACCTGGCCACGGACCACCCCATGCACCGGCTCCTCCAGGGCGAGGTGGGCTCGGGCAAGGCCCAGCCGCTCGACTCCCTCGTGCTGACCCCTACCGGCTTCCACCGCATGGGCGACCTCCGGGCGGGCGACGAGGTGATCGTGCCCAACGGGGAGACCGCGACGATCGACGGAGTCTTCCCGCAGGGCGAGCGGGAGATCTGGCGTCTGGTCCTGTCCGACGGCAGCCGCGTCGAGTGCGACGACGACCACCTCTGGATCGTCGGCAGCCGCCGCGGATGGCGGCTCGGCCAGGCCCCGAAGGTCATGACCACCCGCGAGATCCGCCGGGACACCCACGCGGCGGACGGGACCCCGAAGTGGTACCTCCCCACCGCCACCCCGGTCGACCTCGGCGGGGACTCCGGGCTGCCGCTCGACCCCTACCTGATGGGGCTCCTCCTCGGCGGCGACGGCTCGGTGCGCGACCGCCTGGCCCGGCACGCGGAAGACCTTCCCGGCCCCGTGGATCCGGTGATCCGCACCCTGCGGGAGAGGGACCTGTGGGAGGTGACACCGCACGGCGGGTTCGTGCCCGAGGCGTTCAAGCACACCTCGATCAAGAACCGACTCGCCCTGCTGCAAGGGCTGATGGACACCGACGGCACCGTGGCCGCCGACGGATCCGGCGTCTCGCTCCGCCCGACCTCGCCGGCCCTCGCCGAGGACACCGCCTGGCTGGTGCGCTCCCTGGGCGGATGGGCCCGCGTGCAGCCCGAGGGGGAGGCGTTCCACGTAGCGGCGGCGCTGCCCGACGAACACCCCCCGTTCCGCCTCGCCCACCCGGCCGGGCACCCGGTGGCGCCGCCCGGGGACGGCACCTTCCGACGCGGGATCCTGGCCGTCGAGTACGTGGGCCGCAAACCCGCCCAGTGCATCAGCGTCGCCCACCCCGACCACGCCTACGTCACCGACCACTTCACGGTGACGCACAACACCATGGTCGCCCTGCGCGCCATGCTCGCCGTCGTCGACTCCGGCGGACAGGCTGCCCTGCTCGCCCCCACCGAGGTACTGGCCCAGCAGCACTACCGCTCGATCGTGGAGATGATGGGCGAGTTGGCCGAGGGCGGGATGCTCGGCGGGGCCGAACACGCCACCAAGGTGGTGCTGCTCACCGGGTCCATGGGCGCCGCGGCCCGCCGGCCCGCCCTGCTCGACCTGGCCACCGGCGAGGCGGGCGTCGTCATCGGCACCCACGCGCTGATCGAGGACAAGGTGCGCTTCCACGACCTCGGCCTGGTCGTCGTGGACGAACAGCACCGCTTCGGCGTCGAGCAGCGCGACGCCCTGCGCGGCAAGGGCAAACAGCCCCCGCATCTGCTGGTCATGACGGCCACGCCCATCCCGCGCACCGTCGCGATGACCGTCTTCGGCGACCTGGAGACCTCCGTCCTGGACCAGCTCCCGGCCGGCCGCTCGCCCATCGCCAGCCATGTCGTCCCGGCCGCCGACAAACCCCACTTCCTGTCCCGTGCCTGGGAGCGGGTGCGCGAGGAGGTGTCCAACGGCCATCAGGCGTACGTCGTCTGCCCCCGCATCGGCGACGAGGAGGACGACCCGAAGAAGAAGCCCGGCGCGGGGAAGGGCGGCGGAACGAAAAGCCGCCCCCAGGAGGACGCCCAGAAGCCACCGGAGGGCGACGCCGACAAACGCCTCCCGCTCGCGGTGCTCGATGTCGCCGACCACCTGGCGAAGGGCCCGCTCTCGGGGCTCCGCGTGGAGGTGCTGCACGGCCGGATGCAGCCCGACGACAAGGACGCGGTGATGCGCCGCTTCACCGCCGGGGAGACGGATGTCCTGGTCGCCACCACCGTCATCGAGGTCGGTGTCAACGTCCCCAACGCCACCGCCATGGTGATCATGGACGCCGACCGCTTCGGTGTCTCCCAGCTCCACCAGCTGCGCGGCCGGGTCGGCCGGGGTACGGCGCCCGGACTCTGCCTGCTGGTCACCGAGATGCCTGAGGCGAGCCCCGCCCGCCAGCGGCTCAACGCCGTGGCCGGGACCCTCGACGGCTTCGCGCTCTCCCGGATCGACCTCGAACAGCGCCGCGAGGGCGATGTCCTCGGCCAGGCCCAGTCGGGCGCCCGCTCCAGCCTGCGCGTCCTCGCCGTCATCGAGGACGAGGAGATCATCGCCGAGGCCCGCGAGGAGGCCACCCGCCTGGTCGCCTCCGACCCCGACCTCAAGACCCTCCCCGGCCTGAGAACAGCCCTGGACGCCCTGCTGGACGAGGAGCGGGAGCAGTACCTGGAGAAGGGCTGAGGAGGACCTGGACACCCACCCCAGAGGCGCGGGGATCCACGCGACCGGCCACACTGGACCTGAAGCAGCCTCCCACGGACCGAGCGGTCCCGACGGCACCTACCCACGGACCCGAGCACCCTCGACCGCACCGCACCCCGTCCGCCCCGCACCGCACCCCGTCCGCCCCGCCTCCGACCTCACCGAGGACCCCCACATGACCCGCGTGATCGCCGGCGCCGCCGGCGGACGCCGCCTGGCCGTGCCGCCGGGCACCGGCACCCGCCCCACGTCCGACCGCGCGCGCGAGGGCCTGCTCTCCACCTGGCGGTCCCTCCAGGGCGGCCCCCTGGACGGCGAACGGGTCCTGGACCTCTACGCCGGGTCCGGCGCCGTCGGCCTGGAGGCCCTGTCCCGAGGGGCGTCCCACACCCTGCTCGTGGAGGCCGACGCCCGCGCCGCCCGCACGATCCGGGAGAACGTCCGCGCTCTCGCCCTGCCCGGCGCCGAGGTCAGGACCGGCAAGGCGGAGCAGATCATCCGGTCGGCCCCGGCGGAGCCGTACGACATCGTGTTCCTCGACCCGCCCTACGTGGTCACAGATCACGATCTTCGGGAGATCCTGCTCACACTCCGTGCCGAGGGGTGGCTCGCACGGGATGCCCTCGTCACCGTTGAGCGCAGCACCAGAGGCGGGGATTTCCGGTGGCCGGACGGTTTTGAAGCCCTTCGGTCCCGTCGCTACGGCGAAGGAACCTTTTGGTACGGTCGCGCCGCTCCTATGTGCGAACGCGCCGCTTCTCAGTGCGAAGACGCACGATGACCGGACCGGAGAGCGAGGGATCACAAGTGCGCCGCGCCGTCTGTCCCGGGTCGTTCGACCCCATCACCAACGGGCACCTCGACATCATCGCCCGCGCGTCCCGTCTCTATGACGAGGTCTACGTCGCGGTGATGATCAACAAGTCGAAGAGGGGCCTGTTCGAGATCGACGAGCGGATCGACCTGATCCGCCAGGTCACCAGCGAGTACGCGAACGTACGCGTGGAGGCTTTCCACGGCCTGCTGGTCGACTTCTGCAAGCAGCGCGACATCCCGGCCATCGTGAAGGGCCTGCGCGCGGTCAGCGACTTCGACTACGAACTCCAGATGGCCCAGATGAACAACGGCCTCTCCGGCGTAGAGACCCTCTTCGTGCCGACCAACCCCACCTACTCCTTCCTCTCCTCCTCCCTGGTCAAGGAAGTGGCGACCTGGGGCGGGGACGTCTCGCACCTGGTCCCACCACTGGTCCTCGAAGCCCTCTCCGAGCGCCTGCGCAGGGACTGACCGGCCAGCTCGGCGTCGCCCGGACCCGCCCGGAACCACCCGCACCCGTCGAGCCCGCGGCGTCGAGCCCGCCCCGCCGGGCTCGCCTTGGAGCCGCCGAGGCCCGCCCTGGGTCCCGGATGGCCGGGGATCCGCCGGGGCCCGCCCGCCTGCTCGGGGTCCGCCGGGGCTGCTCCGGGTCCGCCTGGACCCGCCGGGGATCCGAGGATTCGCCGGGCCCGCCCGGAGCGCGGGCGCTGTCGTGGATCCGTCCGGGGATCCGCCTCGAACCCGCCTCGAACCCGCCTCGAACCCGCCTCGGACCTCGCCTGGATTCGCCGGGGACCCGTCCTGGATCCGCCAGGGATTCGCCCGGATTCACCAGGGTCCCCGCCCCGGACCCCCGGCCCCCCAGCCCCCGGTCCCGCCGGGGGCGTCCTGGGCCTCTCTGGGATCTACCCCGTACCTGCCGGTGGCCTGTCCGGGATCCGGCGGGTACCCGCCTCGGACTCGTCCGGGCCTGCCGGGTACCTGCCCCGGCTGCGCCTTCGGTCCCCGGAGGCCGGCGATCCGTCGGGCCCGTCCCAGACCCGTCGGGGATCCGCCCGAGGGGCGCCCCGAGCGCCGTGACTCGCCTGCTGGGTCCCCCCGGGCCCGTTTCGGGACACGTCCTGGACCTGTCCGGATCCACCGGGGGCCTGCCCCGGACCTGCCCTGGGTCCGCCTAGACCCGCCCGGCC
Organism: Streptomyces sp. NPDC091377; assembly: GCF_044757045.1. NCBI lineage: Bacteria > Bacillati > Actinomycetota > Actinomycetes > Kitasatosporales > Streptomycetaceae > Streptomyces > Streptomyces sp. NPDC091377. Next base: position 167,323 of record NZ_JBIVUE010000011.1, read on the forward strand.
CGCCGGGGCCTGCTCTGCGCCCGCCCCGGGCCCCGCCGGGACTCGTCCTGGATCTGTCCGCGAGCCGCCCGGACCCGCCTGGACCTGTCCAGGATCCGCCGGGATCCGCCCCTACCCCGTCCGGGACCCGCTGGGGCACGCCTCGGACCTGTCCGGGATCCGCCATGGCCCGCCTAGAACCCGTCCGGGCCCGCCGGGGACCTGCTTCGGGTTCGCCTGGACCCGCCCGGGGGCCCGCCGCGAACCCTTCCAGAATCCGTCTGGACCCGCCGGGGCCCGCCTCGGACCTGTCCGGACTTGCCGGGGGTACCACCCGGACCCGCTGGGAACCCGTCCTGGACTTGTCCGGGCTCCGCCGGGCTCTGCGCCGGACCTGCCCCCGGGCCCGCCTGGCCCCGCCCCGGCCCCGCCTGGCCCCGCCCCGGGCCGGCCAGGTGCCGGGGATCCGTCGGGGGCCGCCCCGTACTACCCCTCCGGTACCCGCCCCGGAGGGGGCACGCGCGGGCGCTCGTGTGTCGGGCAACTCCGCAACCGGTGTCCCCCGGCAGCCGCCTGGCCGTACAGTCGTTCCGTCCGTCTTCAACGCAGCAGTAGAGAGTGGCGAGCACACGGTGGACGTGCAGAAGAAGCTCGACGAGATCGTCGCCGCGGTCTCCGGTGCCCGGTCGATGCCCATGTCCGCCTCGTGCGTGGTCAACCGCGCGGAGGTGCTCTCCCTGCTGGAGGAGGTGCGCGGGGCGCTGCCGGGCTCCCTCGCCGAGGCCCGCGAGCTGATCGGCGGCCGGGAGCAGATGGTCGAGCAGGCCCGCCAGGAGGCCGAGCGGATCATCCAGGGCGCCCACGCCGAGCGCGGCTCGCTGATCTCCGACACCGAGGTCGCCCGCCGCTCCCAGGCGGAGGCCGACCGGATCCTCGCCGAAGCCCGCCAGGAGGCCGAGGAGGTCCGCGCGGAGGCCGACGACTACGTGGACTCCAAGCTCGCCAACTTCGAGGTCGTCCTCACCAAGACCCTCGGCTCCGTCGGCCGCGGCCGGGAGAAACTCCTCGGCACCGGCCCCGGCCTGGACGAACAGGGCTACCAGGACGAGGACGCCCCCGAGCGCAGCCACGACCCGGAGACCCTGCGCCGCACCGCCGACCAGTACGTCGACATCAAGCTCGGCGCCTTCGAGGCGGTCCTCGCCAAGACCCTGGAGGCCGTCGGCCGCGGCCGGCAGAAACTGCACGGCCGGATCGCCTCCGACGACCTCGGCGCCCTCGCCGACGACCTCACGACCGTCCAGCACTCCAGCGACGCCGACTACCTCGCCGGTCTCGCGGCCATCGCCGACGCCCCGGCCGGACGCCCCGCCGCCCGGACCACCCCGCCACCCGCCGAGCCGCCCGTCGCGCCCCAGCCGCCGCTCCCGCCCCCCGCGGCCGAGCCGGCCTACGCCGCGTACGCCCAGCAGCCCGACCCGTACGGCGGCTACCCGCAGCAGGGCTACGACCCCCAGCAGGATCCCTACGGCTACCAGCAGGCCGACCCCTACGCGGCGGCCTACCCGGGCTACGACCCGCAGCAGCCGGCCCAGCCCGCCTACGACCCGAACAACCACGCCCAGGCCCAGCAACAGACCCCGCAGCAGCCCCAGCAACAGCCCCCGCAGGGCTACGCGCTGGACGAGACCAGCCTCTTCGACACCAGCATGATCAGTGCCGAGCAGCTACGGGCGTACGAGCAGGGCCGCGGCCTGTGACCGCAACCGGAACCGGGGGTCCGACCCCGGGTCCGGCCCCCGAGCCGGGGGACCGGATTGGGCCATGCGGGAAAGGTCCAGTATCCTGGCTCTTCGGTCGCGTGTAAGCCCGCGATCAGCGCTGCCCGCACCACCGACGGGCGGCGTCCCCGGAACAGCTCAGCAGATCGAAAGCAGGAATGGCCCTGAACGCCCGCCTCGACCACCGCAACCCCCTCGTGTTCGACACGCACGAGCTGGGCCGGCGGCCCGGTGCGCTACAGCGCCTGACCCGTACGGTCGACGCCCCGAAGGACCTCGGTCTCAAGGGTGTCATCGGAGTGCCGGAAGGCGCCCCGGTGGAGCTCGAGCTCCGTCTGGAGTCCGTCATGGAAGGGGTGCTCGTCACGGGCACCGCCCGTGCGCGGGCCGAGGGGGAGTGCGTAAGGTGTCTGGAGCCGCTGGAGCAGGAGCTCGTCGCGGACTTCCAGGAGCTGTTCTCGTACCCTGACGCCGACGACCGGGGCCGTGTGATCGCGGAACCGGGCGACGACGCCGAGGCCGACGAGGACCGGCTTCGTCTTGAGGACGGACTGTTCGACCTTGAGACCGTGCTGCGTGATGCGGTGGTGCTCGCACTGCCGATGCAGCCGGTGTGCCAGGACGACTGCCCGGGCCTGTGCTCCGAGTGCGGGGCGCGGCTGGCGGACGACCCGGACCACCACCACGACGCCGCCGACATCCGTTGGGCGGCATTGCAGGGACTCGCCGATTCACTCGAAGCCGGCGATCAGGACAAGATGAGCGGCGACGCGCCTCGATCAGCACGCGTCGACGAGAAGCAGGAGTAGTAGCCGTGGCTGTTCCGAAGCGGAAGATGTCGCGCAGCAACACGCGCCACCGCCGGTCGCAGTGGAAGGCTGCGGTCCCCACCCTGGTTGCGTGTGAGCGCTGCCACGAGCCCAAGCAGCAGCACATCGCGTGCCCTTCGTGCGGCACCTACAACAAGCGCCAGGTTCTCGAGGTCTGAGCGGCTGGTGACAGGCACTGTGTCCACGCCAAAGAAGGCGGAAGACGCCCACCCGGACCCACAGGCCCGGAAATCGGCGGACAACACGGCCTCGTCCCACGCACTTCTGGAAGGGCGGCTCGGCTATCAGCTGGAGTCCGCCCTTCTGGTGCGCGCGCTGACCCACCGCTCCTACGCGTACGAGAACGGCGGTCTGCCGACGAACGAGCGCCTGGAGTTCCTCGGGGACTCCGTGCTCGGCCTCGTCGTCACGGACACGCTGTACCGCACCCACCCCGACCTGCCCGAGGGCCAACTGGCCAAGTTGCGGGCCGCGGTGGTCAACTCGCGTGCGCTGGCGGGAGTCGGTCGCGGTCTCGACCTGGGCGCCTTCATCCGGCTCGGCCGCGGTGAAGAGGGCACGGGCGGACGGGACAAGGCATCCATCCTCGCCGACACCCTGGAAGCGGTGATCGGCGCGGTCTATCTCGACCAGGGCCTCGACTCGGCGGCCGAGCTGGTGCACCGGCTCTTCGACCCGCTGATCGAGAAGTCCTCCAACCTCGGAGCCGGCCTGGACTGGAAGACATCCCTCCAGGAGCTGACCGCGACCGAAGGGCTCGGTGTCCCCGAGTACCTGGTCACGGAGACCGGCCCCGACCACGAGAAGACCTTCACTGCTGCCGCCCGCGTCGGAGGCGTCTCGTACGGCACCGGCACCGGCCGCAGCAAGAAGGAGGCGGAGCAGCAGGCCGCCGAGTCCGCCTGGCGGGCCATCCGGGCCGCCGCGGACGAGCGCGCCAAGGCGGCGCAGGCCGAGCACGCGGCGGCGCAGGCCGAGCAAGCGGCGGAGCGGGTGCAGCAGGCGGCGGACGCCAAGCGGGCCGTGGAGGCCGAGCAGGCTTCCGAGGCGGCGGACGCGACCGACGTGACAGGCACGACAGGCATGCCTGGCATGCCAGATGTGCCCGCCGTGTCCGGTGTGACAGAGGCGACAGATATGACGGTCGGGTCTGACCCGTCCGACGGTGCCGCCGAACCGCCCGCCTCCGGCTGAGCCGCCTCAGTTCTCCCCCGTCGGGCACCGTCCGATCCTTCCGCGACGATGTCGCACCGCCGAGCGCCCGCCCCGTCACCGGAGCGGGCGCTCGGTCCGTCAGATCCCGGGCCGGCCGGCCCGAGCCGTCCCACCGAGGGGATCCGATGCCCGAGCTGCCCGAGGTCGAGGTCGTACGACGTGGTCTGGAGCGCTGGGTCGCCCATCGCACCGTCGCCGACACCGAGGTGCGCCACCCGCGTGCCGTACGACGCCATCCGGCCGGGCCCGACGACTTCGCGCACCGCCTCAAGGGGCAGCGCCTCGGCGTCCCCGCCCGGCGCGGCAAGTATCTGTGGCTGCCGCTGGAGGACACCCACCAGGCGGTCCTCGCCCACCTCGGGATGAGCGGGCAACTGCTGGTCCAGCCGCACGCGACGCCCGACGAGAAGCATCTGCGGATCAGGGTGCGGTTCGCCGACGCCGTCGACACCGAGCTGCGCTTCGTGGACCAGCGGACCTTCGGCGGGCTCTCCCTGCACGACACCGGCCCGCACGGGCTGCCCGACGTCATCGCGCACATCGCCCGCGATCCCCTCGACCCGCTCTTCGACGACGAGGCGTTCCACCAGGCGCTGCGCCGTAAGCGCACCACCGTCAAGCGGGCCCTGCTGGACCAGTCGCTGATCAGCGGCGTCGGCAACATCTACGCGGACGAGGCCCTGTGGCGCTCCCGCCTCCACTACGAGCGCCCGACGGCCGGCTTCACCCGCCCGCGCACCACCGAACTCCTCGGCCACGTCCGGGACGTGATGAACGAGGCCCTGGCCGTCGGCGGCACCAGCTTCGACAGCCTCTACGTCAACGTCAACGGGGAGTCCGGCTACTTCGACCGCTCGCTCGACGCGTACGGCCGCGAAGGGCTGCCGTGCAGGCGGTGCGGGACACCGATGCGCCGCCGCGCGTGGATGAACCGGTCGAGCTACTACTGCCCGAACTGCCAGCGGCCCCCACGCGCCAGGCCGTAACCCCGCCACAGGACCCACGCGCCAGGCCCTGGTACCCGAAGTTCAGTACCCGAAGTTCAGTACCCGAAGTTCTGCGTCCACCACGGGCCGCCCGAGCCGAACTGGACGCCGACGCCCAGGGTGGTGAAGTCGCAGTTCAGGATGTTGGCGCGATGACCGGCGCTGTTCATCCAGGCATCCATGACGGCGGCGGCGTCGCCCTGCCCGCGGGCTATGTTCTCGCCGCCCAGGCCGCTGATCCCGGCCTTCTCGGCGCGGTCCCAGGGGGTGGCGCCGTCCGGGTCGGTGTGGTCGAAGAAGCCGCGGGCGGCCATCGACTCGCTGAAGGACTGGGCGAGGCCGGACAGCGCGCTGTTCGCGGCGACCGGGGTGCAGCCGGCCTTGGCCCGCTCCACGTTGACCAGACGCAGCACCTCGGCGGCAGCGGCGGCCTCGCGGGAGACGCCCCCCGGGGCGGAGGGCCGCGGCGGCGCCTTGGTCGCCGTACGCGAGGGCGACGGAGCGGTGCCCGGCTTCTTCGACGGGGTGGTGGACGGCGTCCGCGTCCCGGGCGCCTGCTGCCCGGGAGCCTTCGGCTCCGGCGACCTCTTCCCCGGAGGGTTCCCCGGAGTGCTGCCCGTGGTGCTCCCGGGAGGGTTCCCCGGAGTGCTTCCCGACGGTTTGCCCGGCGACTTCCCCGGGGTCTTGCCAGGTGTCTTCCCCGGAGCCCCGCCCGGGGTCGTCTCCGGCGTGGTGCCGGGCCCGGCCGAGGGGGAGCCGGGGGAGGGGGCGGGAGCCGCGGCGCGGCCGTCGTCGCGGCCGGTGGAGCCGGGGCCGCGGCCGTGGGCGCTGCCGGAGGTGCCGCCCTGGGCGCTGGGCGAGCCGGTGGGGGTCTCGGCGGCCTCGATCCGGTTGCCGGTGTCGCCGCCGAGCGTGTACTTCCCGGCGCCGGGCACCACGCCGGTGGCGACCGCGACCGCGCCGAGGGCGACCGCGGCGGAGACGCCGAGCAGCCCGGTGCGCACCGGTCGGGAGACGCGCTTCCCGGCACCGCGGTGCCCGCCCGCACCGGAGGCGCGGCCGGTGCCGGTGCCGGGCTCGGCGGCACGGGAGGGGGCGTCGTCGGTGGCGTAGAGGTACGCCTCGCTACGTGCCGTGGTCTCGGCGTACGCCTCCGGGTTGAGGTAGGGCGCGATCCCGCGGGCCGGGCGCCCGCCCTTGCCGGACCCCGACGGGCCGGGGGCGCCGGTACCCGGGCCGGAACCGGGTGGGGTGCCCGGTGCGGTGCCCTCCGTGGCGCGGCCCCCGGCGGCGCGTCCGGCGGCGGAGCGTCGGTGGCGTCCCATGTGCTGGCCTTCCCTCGTGCGTGCGGTCGACCCGTCCTTCACGCCGACTGGTCCTGCGCGTCGTCCGCCCCGGGACATCGGCTTTCCGGCCGACTCGTCCTTCGTGATCAACGCGATTCACTCGATCGAGTGATTTTCATATGAGAATCACTGGGTCGGGACGGTACCGCATGGTGCGGGGAGAGGAAGTGCCCCGAGCGACTTCGCCCGGTTAGGTTGCCCCCATGAACGAGAGTGTGCGGCTGGTCGTCTGGGTGCGGGGACAGGTCCAAGGTGTGGGTTTCCGCTGGTTCACCCGGGCCAAGGCGCTGGAGATCGGGAGCCTGAGTGGTTTTGCTCTCAATTTGGGGGACGGCCGGGTGCAGGTGGTCGCCGAAGGGCCGCGCCCGGGGTGCGAAGGGCTGCTCGACTGGCTGCGGGCCGGCGACACGCCCGGCCGCGTGGACGGGGTGACAGAGATCTGGGACACACCGCGCGGTGGCTACGACGGCTTCGCGATCCGCTGATCACGCCGGACCCCGCGGACCCGCACGACCTCCCCGGGGCGCCCCGGGAACGGCCGCCGGGGGAGGAAATGCCTGGTGATTGCCGAGAAGCCCTTGCCGTGACCGGCTCCGCGCGCAAAGATGATCGCCACGCCCTGAGCGCCTGATGGAGTCGCGACGCCGCCGTTCCCGGCCGCGTGCCCCCGGGTCGCCCGCCAATACGGGGCGTGATCGTGTTGACCGTCAAACTTTTTGGTGAGACGCTGAAAGCCCCGCGCACCTCAGCTGTTTGGCATGGCAGAACGGCACAGCACGCAGGAGAAAGTGCCAAGCACCGCGGGTGCGATTCCCTCACGACCCACACCGATTCGGTCGGTCACTCAGTGTGGAGGACCATTCCAATGGCAAAGGCGCTTCTCGGTTACGTCGGCGGCTCCGACCCTCGACTCCTCGCCGAGATGCGACGGCTCCAGCAGCGTGTGCAGGACCTGGAATCCGAGCTCGTACGGATCCAGGCGGAGAACGACACGCTGGCCGCTGCCGCTTCTCACCACGACAGGATCATGGAGAGCATCGACGCACACCAGGCGGAGCCTGCGCTCACCTGATCGCTGCATCGCACCACAACACGACACACGCAGTGGTTGGCTGGGCTGCCCGTATCACCGCTACAACCGCTCAGTTGTCCAGAAGTCGCAAGGGACGCTTCGGCGTCCCTTCTTTCTTTCCCCCGCGCATCCTTTCAGTCTCTTAACGTCTGGTGTGCCCTGCGCGTTCAATGGCGAAACCGTGGGTTCGTGGAGTGAGACAACCCCGGAAGGTAGAGTCCAGCGGCGTGCACCTCAAGGCCCTGACCCTCCGCGGCTTCAAGTCGTTCGCCTCGGCGACCACGCTCCGGTTCGAGCCGGGCATCACCTGCGTCGTCGGACCGAACGGCTCGGGCAAGTCCAATGTCGTGGACGCCCTGAGCTGGGTCATGGGGGAGCAGGGCGCCAAGTCCCTGCGCGGCGGCAAGATGGAGGACGTCATCTTCGCCGGCACCACCGGCCGCCCGCCGCTCGGCCGGGCCGAGGTGTCGCTGACCATCGACAATTCCGACGGCGCCCTCCCCATCGAATACGCCGAGGTCACCATCACGCGGATCATGTTCCGCAACGGCGGCAGCGAATATCAGATCAACGGTGACACCTGCCGGCTCCTGGACATCCAGGAACTCCTCTCCGACTCCGGTATCGGCCGCGAAATGCATGTCATCGTCGGCCAGGGTCAGCTCGACTCCGTCCTCCACGCCGACCCGATGGGCCGCCGCGCCTTCATCGAGGAGGCGGCCGGAGTCCTCAAGCACCGCAAACGCAAAGAGAAGGCGCTGCGCAAGCTCGACGCGATGCAGGCCAACCTGGCGCGTGTGCAGGACCTCACCGACGAACTGCGCCGCCAGCTCAAGCCCCTCGGCCGGCAGGCCGCCGTCGCCCGCCGCGCCGCCGTCATCCAGGCCGACCTGCGCGACGCCCGGCTCCGGCTGCTCGCCCACGATCTGGTGACCCTGCGCGAGGCGCTCAGGGCCGAGGTCGCCGACGAGGCCGCCCTCAAGGACCGCAAGGACGCCGCCGAGCAGGAGCTGAAGAAGGCCCTCCAGCGCGAGGCCCACCTGGAGGACGAGGTCCGCCGCCTCACCCCGCGCCTCCAGCGCGCCCAGCAGACCTGGTACGAACTCTCCCAGCTCGCCGAACGGGTCCGCGGCACCGTCTCCCTCGCCGAGGCCCGCGTCAAGAGCGCCACCTCCGCCCCGCCCGAGGAGCGGCGCGGCCGGGACCCCGAGGACATGGAGCGCGAGGCCGCCCGGGTCCGCGAGCAGGAGGCCGAACTGGAGGCCGCCCTCGAAGCGGCCCAGCGCGCCCTGGACGACACCGTCACCCACCGCGCCGAACTGGAGCGCGAGCTGACGGCGGAGGAACGGCGCCTCAAGGACGCCGCCCGCGCCATCGCCGACCGCCGCGAGGGCCTCGCCCGGCTCGGCGGCCAGGTCAACGCGGCCCGCTCCCGCGCCGCTTCCGCCCAGGCCGAGATCGACCGCCTCGCCGCCGCCCGCGACGAGGCGCGGGAACGCGCGGTCACCGCGCAGGAGGAGTACGAGGCGCTCCAGGCCGAGGTCGACGGCCTCGACGCGGGCGACGCCGAACTCGCCGAGGCCCACGCCACCGCGAAGGAGCGGCTCGCCGCGACCGAGGCCGCCCTGACCGCCGCCCGCGAGGCCCTCACCGGCGCCGAACGCAGCCGCGCCGCCACCCGGGCCCGCCGGGACGCCCTCGCCCTCGGCCTGCGCCGCAAGGACGGTACCGGCACTCTGCTGGAGGCCCGCGACCGCCTCACCGGCATCCTCGGCCCCGCGGCGGAACTCCTCACCGTCACCCCGGGCTACGAGATCCCCCTGGCCGCCGCCTTCGGCACCGCCGCCGACGCCATCGCCGTGGCGACCCCGTCCTCGGCCGCCGACGCCATCCGCCTCCTCCGCAAACAGGACGGAGGCCGCGCCGCCCTGCTCCTGTCCGGAGCACCGACCCCCACCCACCCCAGCCCCGACGACACCGCACCCGAACCCCACCCGGAACCACACCCGGGACCCCACCCCACCCCTCACCCCACTCCCCGCTCCACCCCTCACCCCACCTCACCCCCCGAACCGACACCCGCCGCCGCGCTGGTCCGAGCCCCCTCCGACCTCATGCCCGCCGTCCACCGCCTCCTGCACGGCATCGTCGTGGTCGACACCCTCGAAGACGCCGAGGCCCTCGTCTACCGCCGCCCCGACCTCACCGCCGTCACCGCCGAAGGCGACCTCCTCGGCGCCCACTTCGCCCACGGCGGCTCCGCCGGCGCCCCCAGCCTGCTGGAGGTCCAGGCGTCCGTGGACGAGGCCACCGCCGAACTCGCCGAGCTGGCCGTCCGCTGCGAGGAACTCACCGACGCCCAGACCACCGCCACCGAAGGACGCGCACAGGCCGCCCGCCTGGTCGAGGAACTGGGCGAGCGGCGCCGGGCCGCCGACCGGGAGAAGTCGTCCGTGGCCCAGCAGCTCGGCCGGCTCGCCGGCCAGGCCCGGGGCGCGGCGGGCGAGGCCGAACGCAGCACGGCCGCCGCCGCCCGCGCCCAGGACGCCCTCGACAAGGCCCTCCAGGAGGTCGAGGAACTCGCCGAACGCCTCGCCGTCGCCGAGGAGATGCCGTTCGAGGAGGAGCCCGACACCTCCGCCCGCGACCGCCTCGCCGCCGACGGCGCCAACGCCCGGCAGACCGAGATGGAGGCCCGCCTCCAGGTCCGTACGCACGAGGAACGGGTGAAGGGGCTGGCCGGACGCGCCGACTCGCTCGACCGCGCCGCCCGCGCCGAACGCGAGGCCCGCGCCCGGGCCGAACAGCGCCGCGCCCGGCTGCGCCACGAGGCCCGGGTCGCCGACGCCGTGGCCTCCGGCGCCCGCCAGCTGCTCGCCCACGTCGAGGTCTCCCTCGCCCGCGCGGAGCAGGAGCGGGCCGCCGCCGAGGCCGCCAAGGCCCTCCGCGAGCAGGAGCTGACCGCCGCCCGGGGCGAGGGCCGGGACCTCAAGGCCGAGCTGGACAAGCTGACCGACTCGGTGCACCGGGGCGAGGTGCTCGGCGCCGAGAAGCGGCTGCGGATCGAGCAACTGGAGACCAAGGCGCTGGAGGAACTGGGCGTCGAGCCGGCCGGCCTCGCCGAGGAGTACGGCCCCCACCAGCTCGTACCGCCCTCCCCGCCCGCCGAGGGCGAGGTGCTCCCCGAGGACCCCGAGCATCCCCGCAACCGGCCCAGGCCCTTCGTCCGGGGCGACCAGGAGAAGCGGCTCAAGGCGGCCGAGCGCGCCTACCAGCAGCTCGGCAAGGTGAACCCGCTCGCCCTGGAGGAGTTCGCCGCACTGGAGGAACGCCATAAGTTCCTCAGCGAGCAGCTCGAAGACCTCAAGAAGACACGCGCCGACCTCCTCCAGGTGGTCAAGGAGGTGGACGAACGGGTCGAGCAGGTCTTCACCGAGGCGTACCGGGACACGGCCCGCCAGTTCGAGGGTGTCTTCAGCCGGCTCTTCCCCGGCGGCGAGGGCCGGCTGGTCCTGACCGATCCCGACAACATGCTCACCACCGGCATCGACGTCGAGGCCCGCCCGCCCGGCAAGAAGGTCAAGCGGCTCTCCCTGCTGTCCGGCGGCGAACGCTCACTGACCGCGGTCGCGATGCTCGTGTCGATCTTCAAGGCCCGGCCCAGCCCGTTCTACGTCATGGACGAGGTCGAGGCCGCTCTCGACGACACCAACCTCCAGCGCCTCATCCGGATCATGCAGGAGTTGCAGGAAGCCTCCCAGCTGATCGTCATCACCCACCAGAAGCGGACCATGGAGGTCGCCGACGCGCTGTACGGCGTCTCCATGCAGGGCGACGGCGTCTCGAAGGTCATCAGCCAGCGACTGCGCTAGACACCCGCCGTCTTCCCGGCTTCCGGGACCCGCCGTCTTCCCGGCTTCCGGGACCCGCCGCTTTTCCCGCTTCCGGGACCCGCCGTCTTCCCGCTTCCGGGACCCGCCGCCTTCCCGCTTCCGGGACCCGCCGCCTTCCCGCTTCCGGGCCCCGATCCGGACCGCTCACGGCCTCGCCGCCATGAAACCGGCGACCGAGGGTACCCGGACGCCTTCAGGTGGTGAGCGGCGTGGACCTGTGCGCCACTGGAACCACCACTGGCACCACCGGGCCGCCGAGGAGTGATACGTGACCAGCGAAGCGAAGGCATCGCAGCCAGGAGCCGGATCGGCTCACCCCGATCACCTCGGGCATGTCATCTTCATCACCGCGGCGGCGGCGATGGGCGGCTTCCTCTTCGGCTACGACAGCTCCGTGATCAACGGAGCCGTGGAGGCGATCCGGGACCGGTACAACATCGGCTCCGCGGCCCTGGCGCAGGTCATCGCGATCGCCCTGATCGGCTGTGCGATCGGCGCCGCGACCGCCGGCCGGATCGCCGACCGCATCGGCCGTATCCGCTGTATGCAGATCGCCTCCGTGCTCTTCACCATCAGCGCCATCGGGTCCGCGCTGCCCTTCGCCCTGTACGACCTCGCGTTCTGGCGGATCGTGGGCGGCTTCGCCATCGGCATGGCCTCGGTGATCGGCCCCGCCTACATCGCCGAGGTCTCCCCGCCCGCCTACCGCGGCCGGCTCGGCTCCTTCCAGCAGGCCGCCATCGTCGTAGGCATCGCGGTCTCCCAGCTCGTCAACTGGGGGCTGCTCAACGCCGCCGGCGGCGACCAGCGCGGCAAGCTGCTCGGGCTGGAGGTGTGGCAGGTGATGCTCGGTGTGATGGTGATCCCGGCCGTCCTGTACGGCATGCTCTCCTTCACCATCCCCGAGTCCCCGCGCTATCTGCTCTCGGTCGGCAAACGCGCCCGCGCCCGCCAGGTCCTCGCCGAGGTGGAGGGCGAACACGCCGACCTCGACGCCCGGGTCGCGGAGATCGAGACGGCGATGCGACGCGAGCACAAGTCCACCTTCAAGGACCTGCTCGGCGGCTCCTTCCTCTTCCAGCGGATCGTCTGGATCGGCATCGGCCTGTCGGTGTTCCAGCAGTTCGTCGGCATCAACGTGGCCTTCTACTACTCCGCGACGCTGTGGCAGTCGGTCGGGGTCGACCCGACGGAGTCCTTCCTCTACTCCTTCACCACGTCGATCGTGAACATCATCGGCACCGTGATCGCCATGATCTTCGTCGACCGCATCGGCCGTAAACCGCTCGCGCTCATCGGCTCGGTCGGCATGGTCATCGGCCTCTCCCTGGAGGCGTGGGCGTTCTCCTACCCCCTGGTCGACGGCAAGCTCCCCGCCACCCAGGGCTGGATCGCCCTGGTCGCCGCCCACTTCTTCGTGCTCTTCTTCGCCCTGTCCTGGGGTGTCGTCGTCTGGGTCTTCCTCGGCGAGATGTTCCCCAACAAGCTCCGCGCCGCCGCGCTGGGCGTGGCCGCCTCCGCCCAGTGGCTCGCCAACTGGGCCATCACCGCGAGCTTCCCGTCCCTGGCCGACTGGAACCTCTCCGCGACGTACATCATCTACGCCTGCTTCGCCCTGCTCTCCATCCCGTTCGTCCTGCTCTTCGTGAAGGAGACGAAGGGCAAGGCGCTGGAGGAGATGGGCTGAGCCACCCCCCGGCCGGGTCCGGGCCGGGCCGGGCCCCCGGATCAGGTCCGCAACCGCGGCAGCACCCCCTCGCAGAACAGCCGCAGTCCCCGCCAGCCCTCCTCCACCGGCATCCCGCCCACGAGCGGGTGCAGCACCAGGCTGTCGAGCCCCTGCGCCACGCACTCGTCCGGCGTCACGATCCGGTACACCCCCTCGGCGCGCAGTTCCCCGACCGTCCCGGCCGTCGACCGCACCGCCGAGCGCACCCCGTCCGACTGCCAGGCGGCGTACGTCCGGGCCTCGTGGAGGAAGTGCTCGCCATAGCGCGCCCACGCCTCGTCCGGGTCCTCGGCCACGTGCAGGAGCGGGGTCTCGGCGCCCGGCATCAGCGTCCAGCCCTCGGTGCCGTACTCGGCCAGCCGCTCCTTGTAGTACGCCTCCAGCCCGGGCAGGTGCGCGCTCGGGAAGAACGGCAGTCCGAGGCGGGCGGCCCGGCGCGCGGCGGCCCGGGACGAGCCGCCGACCAGCAGCGGCGGATGCGGCTCGGTGAACGGACGCGGGGTGACCCGGACCGTACGCCCCCGGTACGTGAACTCCTCCCCGGTCCACGCCTTCAGCAGCGTCTCCAGCACCTCGTCCTGGAGCCGTCCGCGCCGCGCCCACGCCACCCCGAACTGCGCGTACTCCTCGGGCCGGTACCCGAGCCCGGCGACCGTCACCAGCCGTCCGCCGCTGACCAGGTCGAGGACGGCGATGTCCTCGGCGAGCCGCAGCGGGTCGTGCAGCGGGCCGATGGCCGCCGAGACGGTGACCGAGATCCGCCGGGTCGCTCCGAGCACCGCGCCCGCGAAGGTGAACGGCGAGGGCAGCCAGTTGTTGACGGCCCCGTGGTGCTCCTCGGTCTGGACTGTCGTCACGCCGTGGGTGTCGGCGTACGCGGCCATCTCCAGGGCCGCCCGGTAGCGGGCACCGAGTTCGGCGGGGCCCGCGCCGGGCGCGACGAGGTTGAACCGTACGACCGTGACGGGCATGGGAATCCCCCTGCGCCTGGGAAGGGCTCTCCGGTGAGCTGTGGCGGGCTCTGGCGAGGGCGACGTTAGCTGACGGACCGTCAGTTCGCCAGAGCCGTGGCCTCCTCGGACCCGGCCCGCCGCTCCTGTACCGGCGGCTTCGGCAGCAGCGCGTAGAGCAGCCCCGAGACCACGATGGTGGCGGTCCAGCCGAGCCCGTACTCGCCGACCGGGTTGCCGTCGGCGAACGGGCCGCTGAACCAGTCGGACCGGGTGAACAGCAGGCCGGTCACCAGCCCCAGCGCCCACGCGGCGACCGCCGCCGGACCGAAGCCGCCCCGGTACCAGTACGCGCTGGTCCGGCCGGTGTCGAGCAGCGCCTCGGCGTCGTAGGACCGGCGGCGCAGCATGTCCACGCCGAACACACCGACCCAGGCCGAGAAGGCCACCGCCAGCAGGGACAGGAAGGCGATGAAGGAGCCCATGAAGCTGGTCGCCGCCAGCATCAGCACCCCGCCGAGGACCAGCGAGATCACCGCGTTCACCGAGACCGCCCAGTGCCGCGGGACCCGGAAGCCGAGGGTCTGGGCGGTGAAGCCGGCCGAGTACATCGACATGGAGTTGATGAGCAGCATCCCGACCAGCGCGATCAGCAGATACGGCACCGCCAGCCACAGCGGCAGGATCTCCCCGAGGAACGACACCGGGTCCGCCGCCGACGCCAGATCCGGCGTCCCCGACGCCATCACGGCGCCCATCAGGACCATGGGGAGGACGACGACCCCCGCGCCGCCGATCGAGTTGCGCACGACCGCCGACGACGACGCCGTACGCGGCAGATAGCGGGTGAAGTCGGGGGAGGAGGGCACCCAGCTGATGCCGCCCGCCGCGATCAGGCCCACGCCCGTGATCATCGCGGCCGTGGACCCCGCGCCCTGTCCGAAGACCGTGTTCCAGTCCGTCTCGGCGACCAGATAGCCGAGCACCAGCACGGAGAAGGCGCCGAAGAAATACGTCGCCCACTTGTTGCAGACCCGTACGGCGTTGATGCCCAGGCCGGAGATGGCGAAGGTCGCGATCACGAAGGCCAGCAGCGTGACCACCACCAGCGCGGTGCTGCGCCGCACCCCGAAGAGGATGTCCAGCACCGTGAGCAGCGCGTACGCGCCGGTCACCGCGTTGATCGTCTCCCAGCCCCAGCGCGCCACCCAGATCAGCGAGCCCGGCAGCAGATTCCCGCGCTGCCCGAACACCGCCCGCGACAGCGTCATCCCGGGCGCCCCGCCGCGCTTGCCGGCGATCCCGATCAGCCCGACCAGGCCGTACGACACGATCGGCGCCGCGATGCCGACCACCAGGGCCTGCCAGAAGTTGAGGCCGTAGGTCACCGAGAGGCTCGCGCCCATGGTGAGCAGCAGCACGCTGATGTTGGCGGCGACCCAGGTGGGAAACAGATCGCGGGGGCGGCCGGTGCGCTCGGCGTCGGGGATCGGCTCGATGCCCCGGGTTTCGAGGCCATGACCGGCGGAGGGGTCGGGCGAGGGGGAGTGGGGGGTCTCGACGGACGCGAGGAGCGAGTGGGGGGCGCCATCGGGTGGGGCGGTGGTGCTCATGGGCAGCCATCGTACGTTAGTCCGACTATCGCCTGAAATGGGCCTAAGGTCATCGACGCACCGGGCCCCTGGGCCCCCTGGGTCTCCTGGGTCCCCTGGGTCTCCTGGGTCTCCTGGGCCCCCTGGGTCTCCTGGGCCCCCTCGGCCCCCCCGGGTCCCCTCGGCCCCCCCCCGGTCCCCTCGGCCCCCCCGGTCCCCTCGGCCCCCCTCGGCCCCCCCCGGGCCCCTCGGGCCCCTCGGCCCCCCCCGGCCCCCCCCGGCCGCCTCAGCCCCTCGGCTCCGTCGCCGGATCCCCGTCGCCGCGCCCCGTCGGATCCGGCCGGTGTCCGGCCGATCCCGGCACGACAGCCGTCGGCGGCCCGTCCGAAGGGGGCCGGGCGGGGGCCCATGGCTGATACTGGACGCGTTATGGAAACCGTCATCCTTGCTGTAGTCATCGCCGTGGTCGTCCTCGGTGCGCTCGGCGGGCTCGTCGTCGGCAGCCGGCGCAAGAAGTCGCTGCCCCCGCCGCCGCCCACCACGCCCGACCTCACCGCCCCTCCGGCCGAGCCGCACGTCGGCGACGAGGCCGAGACACCGCGGGACGAGGCCCGCCGCACGATCGAGGAGGTGGATCTCCCCGACGGATCGGCCGGGCCGGCCCCGACCACCGTCGAGGAACCGCCCGTCGAAGAGCTTCCGGCCGTCGAGATCGAGGTACCGGAACCCACCGCGGGCCGTCTGGTGCGGCTGCGCGCCCGGCTCTCCCGCTCCCAGAACGCGCTCGGCAAGGGCCTGCTCGCCCTGCTCTCGCGCGAGCACCTCGACGACGAGACCTGGGAGGAGATCGAGGACACCCTGCTCACCGCCGACGTCGGTGTGCAGCCCACCCAGGAACTGGTCGACCGGCTGCGCGAGCGGGTGAAGGTGCTCGGCACCCGCACCCCCGTGGAACTGCGCGCCCTGCTGCGCGAGGAACTGCTGACGCTGGTCGGCGCCGATCTGGACCGCACGGTGCAGACCGAGCCGGCGGGCGGCGGACCGGGTGTCGTGATGGTCGTGGGTGTCAACGGCACCGGCAAGACCACCACCACCGGCAAGCTCGCCCGGGTCCTGGTCGCCGACGGCCGGACCGTCGTGCTGGGCGCCGCCGACACCTTCCGCGCCGCCGCCGCCGATCAGCTCCAGACCTGGGGTGAGCGGGTCGGCGCCTACACGGTGCGCGGGCCGGAGGGCGGCGACCCCGCCTCCGTTGCCTTCGACGCGGTGAAGGAGGGCAAGGAGATGGGCTCCGACGTCGTCCTCATCGACACCGCGGGCCGGCTGCACACCAAGACCGGTCTGATGGACGAGCTGGGCAAGGTCAAGCGGGTCGTGGAGAAGCAAGCGCCGCTGGACGAGGTGCTGCTGGTGCTCGACGCCACCACCGGACAGAACGGGCTGGTGCAGGCCCGGGTCTTCGCCGAGGTCGTGAACATCACCGGCATCGTCCTGACCAAGCTGGACGGCACCGCCAAGGGCGGCATCGTCATCGCCGTCCAGCGCGAGCTGGACGTCCCGGTGAAGCTGGTCGGTCTGGGCGAGGGCCCGGACGATCTGGCCCCGTTCGAGCCGGAGGCGTTCGTGGACGCCCTCATCGGGGACTGAGCCCGCCCACCGGCCCTGCCGTACGCGGAAGCGCCCGCCCCCGGATCCTGGGGGACGGGCGCTTCCGCGTACGGGGACGGGGGCCGTCGGTGTGCCGGTGCCGTCGGCTACCGCCGGGAGCGGTGCGTCACATAGGCCAGCGTCCCCAGCAGCAGCCGGGCCTGCGGCGGCCGGGTAGCCGTGTCCAGTTCGGGGGCGCGCAGCCACTGGACCGGGCCGAGCCCCCCGCGGTCGGAGGGCGGGGCGGTGACATACGTACCGTGGCCGAGGGCGCGCAGGTCGAGGGCGGGGTCGTCCCAGCCCATGCGGTACAGCAGCGCGGGCAGTTCGGCGGCGGCGCCCGGGGCGACGAAGAAGTGGGCGCGGCCCTCGGGGGTGACGGCGACCGGGCCGAGCGGCAGGCCCATCCGCTCCAGCCGGACCAGCGCCCGGCGCCCCGCGTCCTCCGCCACCTCCAGGATGTCGAACGCCCGTCCGGCCGGCAGCATCACCGCGGCGCCGGGGAAGCGCCCCCACGCCGAGGTCACCTGGTCCAGGGTGGCGCCGGCGGGCACCTCGGGCGCGAGGGGCAGCGGATGCGCGCCCGGCGCGGGGCAGTCCGCCCGGCCGCAGGAACACGCGCCCCCGGCGGCCCGCGCGCCCGGCACCACGGCCCAGCCCCACAGCCCGGTGTACTCGGCGACGGCGGTGCAGTCGGACGCCCGGCCGCGGCGGCGCGACCCGCCGCGGAGGTCGCGCATCCCCCTGCCGGAGCGGAGGTCGCGGATGCCTCTGCCGGTGCCGATCGTGAAGCCCATGCCCCCTCCAACGGTGCCCACACACGGGTGGTTACGAGACGAACGCGGAACGTGACCGCTCAAGGTTCCGCTTCCCGCTGTGGTCCGATCCAGACAGCGGGTTGAGGTGCGGGAGGTGGTGCGCGGGAAAGCGCACGCCCCTGAGTGCATCGCTCCACCGATTCGCGCCTGCGTATGTCAAGTGAATCGTGTGGAGGGGAAGGTGAGTTCATTCGAAGGGGTGGCGAATGGTGGCGTTTCCAGGATCGCCATGGCGGGCGAGTGATCGTAGGATTACTTTGAGTGCACGGTCATCGGTGGCACATGCGTGCGTGGGTATGCCGGAGGCAAGCCGCTTCCCCGTTCGAAGGGTGACAAGTACCGGACGGGCAGCCGTGTTGACGGGCATTCTGATAGGGCTTGTCGCAGAAGGTGGCAGGCGTTCGGAGGGATGGGGGCGTTCCAAGTGGGCGGCAACGGCGCAGGCGGGACGAACGCCGAGAAGCGTCCCAACGAACTGCTCGGCTCGTGGTTCGTGCGCAGCGGCTGGTCCAAGGGCGAGCTGGCGCGGCAGGTCAACCGCCGGGCCCGGCAGCTCGGGGCCAACCACATCTCCACCGACACCTCGCGCGTGCGCCGCTGGCTGGACGGCGAGAACCCCCGCGAGCCCATCCCGAGGATCCTGTCCGAGCTGTTCTCCGAGCGCTTCGGCTGTGTCGTCTCCATCGAGGACCTCGGACTGCGCACCGCCCGCCAGGCCCCGTCCGTCGCCGGGGTCGACCTGCCCTGGACGGCCCCGCAGACCATCGCCTCGCTCGGCGAGTTCTCCCGCAGCGATCTGATGCTCGCCCGGCGCGGCTTCCTCGGCACCTCGCTCGCGCTGTCCGCCGGACCCACCCTCATCGAGCCCATGCAGCGCTGGCTGGTCCCCTCGCCCGCCGCCCCGAAGCCCCCCGAGCCGGCCGCCGCCGACCGCACCCGCAACAGACTCTCCCAGCCCGAACTGGAGTTACTGGAGTCCACCACGGTGATGTTCCGCCGCTGGGACGCCCAGTGCGGCGGCGGACTGCGCCGCAAGGCCGTCGTCGGCCAGCTCCACGAGGTCACCGACCTGCTCCAGGAACCCCAGCCGGAGGCCACCACCAAACGCCTCTTCAAGGTCGCCGCCGAACTCGCCGAACTGGCCGGCTGGATGAGCTACGACGTCGGTCTCCAGCCCACCGCCCAGAAGTACTTCGTCCTCGCGCTGCACGCCGCGAAGGAGGCCGGCGACCGCCCCCTCGGCTCGTACGTCCTCTCCAGCATGAGCCGCCAGATGATCCACCTCGGACGGCCCGACGACGCCCTGGAACTGATCCACCTCGCCCAGTACGGCAGCCGCGACTGCGCGGGCCCGCGCACCCAGGCCATGCTGTATGCGATGGAGGCCCGCGCCTACGCCAACATGGGCCAGCCCGGCAAGTGCAAGCGCGCGGTGCGGATGGCCGAGGACACCTTCGGCGACGCCGCCGAGGCGAGCGAGCCCGAGCCCGACTGGATCCGCTTCTTCTCCGAGGCGGAGCTGTACGGCGAGAACTCCCACTCGTACCGCGACCTCGCCTATGTCGCCGGCCGCAGCCCCGCCTACGCCTCCCTCGCCGAACCCCTGATGCGCCGCGCCGTCGACCTCTTCGCCGACGACGACGAGCACCAGCGGTCGTACGCGCTGAACCTCATCGGCATGGCCAGCGTCCATCTGCTGCGCCGCCAGCCCGAGCAGAGCGCGGTCTACGCCGAGCAGGCCATGCAGGTCGCCAAGAAGGTGCGCTCCGAGCGCGTCAACACCAGGATCCGCAAGACCGTCGACACCGCCGCCCGTGACTTCGGTGATCTCGCCGAGGTCGTCGACCTCACCGGCAAGCTCGCCGTCGAGCTGCCCGAGGCCGCCGAAGCCGTCTGACCCCCGCCCGCCACCGCCCCGCCCCCGCCCGCCCTCGCCCCACCCCCCGGCCCCACCCGCACCCCCCAGACCCCGGCCGCGGCCGGCCCTCCCGAACCGCCCGACTCGGCTCCCCCATGCCAGGTCACCGGAGGGCCGCCCGCGGCCGGTTCCCTGCGCCCGCGCAAGGTTGCGCCACGATAACGATCGGTTCCGCGCGCAGAAGGCAATTCATCGACGCGTAACACGCCCGCCGCCTTCGTCACCGCCGCGAAACAACGAGGCGCCTCGACCGAAACCGCGCTGCGCCAATCTCTTGGCCCATCGGTCGGCCCACCCCCACCCGGCCACCCCCCCCACCTGGCCACCCCTTACATCCGGCTCAGGCTTCGCCCGCACGGGGCCGTATCCAACGACGAGGAGACGCCGATGGCATCAGCCATCACGCTTGCGGCGGACGCACCCACACTGTCGTCCGCCAACACAGGCTTCATGCTCATCTGTTCCGCCCTGGTGATGCTCATGACACCGGGTCTGGCCTTCTTCTACGGAGGCATGGTCCGCGTCAAGAGCACCCTCAACATGCTGATGATGAGCTTCGTCAGCCTCGGGATCGTCACCGTCCTGTGGGTGCTCTACGGCTTCTCCATCGCCTTCGGCACGGACTCCGGCGGGGTCGTCGGCTGGTCCTCGCAGTACGTCGGCCTCACCGGCGTCGGCATCGGCGACCTGTGGGACGGCTACACCGTCCCCGTCTACGTCTTCGCCGTCTTCCAGCTGATGTTCGCGATCATCACCCCCGCCCTGATCAGCGGCGCCCTCGCCGACCGGGTGAAGTTCGGCGCCTGGGCGCTGTTCATCGCGCTGTGGGCCACGATCGTGTACTTCCCGGTCGCCCACTGGGTGTGGGGCACCGGCGGCTGGGCCTTCGAACTCGGCGTGATCGACTTCGCGGGCGGCACCGCCGTCCACATCAACGCCGGTGCCGCCGCCCTCGGCGTCATCCTCGTCATCGGCAAGCGCATCGGCTTCAAGAAGGACCCGATGCGCCCGCACAGCCTCCCGCTGGTGATGCTCGGCGCCGCCCTCCTGTGGTTCGGCTGGTTCGGCTTCAACGCCGGATCCTGGCTCGGCAACGACGACGGCGTCGGCGCGCTGATGTTCCTCAACACCCAGATCGCCACCGCCGCCGCCATGCTCGCCTGGCTGCTCTACGAGAAGGTCCGCCACGGCGCCTGCACCACCCTCGGCGCCGCCTCCGGCGCGGTCGCCGGCCTGGTCGCCATCACCCCGGCCGGCGGCGCCGTCGACCCGCTCGGCGCCATCGCGGTCGGCGCGGTCGCCGGACTCCTGTGCGCCATGGCCGTCGGCCTGAAGTACCGCTTCGGCTACGACGACTCCCTCGACGTCGTCGGCGTCCACCTCGTCGGCGGGATCGTCGGCTCCCTGCTCGTCGGCCTCCTCGCCAGCGGCGAGGGCCAGTCCGACGTCGCCGGCCTGTTCTACGGCGGCGGCCTCGACCAGTTCTGGAAGCAGTGCGCCGGAGTCTTCGCGGTCCTCGCCTACTCCCTGGTCGCCTCCGCCCTCCTCGCCCTCGTCCTGGACAAGACGATCGGCATGCGGGTCAGCGAGGATGACGAGGTCGCGGGCATCGACCAGGCCGAACACGCCGAGACCGCCTACGACTTCAGCGGCGCCGGCGGCGGCTCCGCCCGCACCGCCTCCGCGCCCGTCCCGGTGGCGCAGCCCACAGCCAAGAAGGTGGACGCATGAAGCTCATCACCGCAGTCGTCAAGCCGCACCGGCTGGACGAGATCAAGGAGGCCCTCCAGGCGTTCGGCGTGCACGGCCTGACCGTCACCGAGGCCAGCGGCTACGGCCGCCAGCGCGGCCACACCGAGGTCTACCGCGGCGCCGAGTACACCGTCGACCTCGTCCCCAAGATCCGTATCGAGGTGCTGGCCGAGGACGACGACGCCGAACAGCTCATCGAGGTCATCGTCAAGGCCGCCCGCACCGGCAAGATCGGAGACGGCAAGGTCTGGTCGCTCCCGGTCGAGACCGCCGTCCGGGTCCGCACCGGCGAACGCGGACCGGACGCCCTCTGACCGGCCGCGCGCCTCGCACCGGACGGGGCGCGCGCTGACAGACAGAACAGGAGTCGCCGGGTGACGAGCACGGACGTACACCAGGAAGCAGAGGACCCCAGCGGCTACGCGGCGGCCCGGCTGCGCCTTCTCACCGAGGGGGCGCGGTCCGGGCCGCCGCGCCGTTCCGCCCTCTCCGCCCTGACCGACCAGTGGCTCGCCGGGCTCCTCGGCAGCGCCACCGGACCCCTGCGCGGAGTGGCCCTCATCGCCGTCGGCGGCTACGGCCGCGGCGAACTCTCCCCCCGCAGCGACCTCGACCTGGTCCTGCTGCACGACGGCACCGACCCCACCGCCGTCGCCACCCTCGCCGACCGCCTCTGGTACCCCGTCTGGGACCTCGGCATCGCCCTCGACCACTCCGTCCGCACCCCCGCCGAGGCCCGCAGGACCGCCGCCGAGGACCTCAAGGTCCAGCTCGGCCTCCTCGACGCCCGCCATGTCGCCGGCGACCTCGGCCTCACCGCCGCCCTGCGCACCACCGTCCTCGCCGACTGGCGCAACCAGGCCCCCGCCCGGCTGCCCCAGCTCCAGGAACTCTGCGCCGAACGCGCCGCACGCCAGGGCGAGCTGCAGTACCTGCTGGAGCCCGACCTCAAGGAGGCACGCGGGGGCCTGCGCGACGCCACCGCCCTGCGCGCCGTAGCCGCCTCCTGGCTCGCCGACGCCCCCCGCGAGGGACTCGCCGACGCCCGGCGCCGCCTCCTCGACGTCCGCGACGCCCTCCACCTCTCCACCGGCCGCGCCACCGACCGCCTCGCCCTCCAGGAACAGGACCAGGTCGCCGCCGAACTCGGCCTGCTCGACGCCGACACCCTGCTCCGGCAGGTCTACGAGGCCGCGCGCGTCATCTCCTACGCCGGGGACGTCACCTGGCGGGAGGTACGCCGGGTACTGCGCTCACGATCCGTACGGCCCCGGCTGCGCGCCCTGCTCGGCGGCGGCCCCAAACCCGCCGCCGAGCGCTCCCCGCTGGCCGAGGGCGTCGTCGAACAGGACGGCGAGGTGGGGCTCGCCCGCGCCGCCCGCCCCGAACGCGACCCCGTCCTCCCGCTGCGCGCCGCCGCTGCCGCCGCCCAGGCCGGACTGCCGCTCTCCCTGCACGCCGTACGGCGGATGGCGGGCGTCGGCCGCCCGCTGCCCACGCCCTGGCCCGCCGAGGCCCGCGAACAGCTCGTCACCCTGCTCGGCTCCGGCCGCCCCACCGTCGAGGTCTGGGAGGCACTGGAGGCCGAAGGACTCATCACCCGCCTCCTGCCCGACTGGGAGCGGGTGCGGTGCCGGCCGCAGCGCAACGCCGTGCACCTGTGGACCGTGGACCGGCACCTCATCGAGACCGCCGTCCGCGCCTCCGCCTTCGCCCGCCGCGTCAGCCGCCCCGACCTGCTGCTCGTCGCCGCCCTGCTGCACGACATCGGCAAGGGCTGGCCCGGCGACCACTCCGTGGCCGGCGAGATCATCGCCAAGGACGTCGCCGCGCGCATCGGCTTCGACCGCGAGGACGTCGCCGTGCTCGCCACCCTGGTCCGGCACCATCTCCTGCTCATCGAGACCGCCACCCGGCGCGACCTGGACGACCCGGCCACCGTCCGCACCGTCGCCGAATCCGTCGGCACCCAGAGCACCCTGGAACTGCTGCACGCCCTCACCGAGGCCGACGCCCAGGCCACCGGCCCCGCCGCCTGGTCCTCCTGGCGCGGGTCCCTCGTCTCCGACCTGGTCAAACGGGTCTCCGCCGTCCTCGCCGGATCCACCCCCGAAGACCCGGAGGCCGACGCGCCCACCGCCGAGCAGGAGCGGCTCGCGATCGAGTCGGTGGCGACCGGCGGACCCGTCCTGGCCCTGCGGGCCCAGACCGAGCCGCCGTCCGAGGACGCGGCGACCGCCGACCCCGAACCGCTGGGCGTCGAACTCGTCATTGCCGTCCCCGACCGGCCCGGGGTGCTCCCCGCCGTCGCCGGGGTCCTCGCCGTGCACCGGCTGACCGTACGCACCGCGGAGCTGCGCACCCTCGACCTCCCCGAGGGCGTCGACGGCTCCGTCCTCGTACTGAACTGGCGCGTCGCCGCCCAGTACGGCTCCCTCCCGCAGGCGGCCCGGCTCCGCGCCGATCTGGTCCGCGCGCTGGACGGCTCCCTGGACATCGCCTCCCGCCTCGCCGAACGGGACGCGGCCTACCCCCGCCGCCGGGGTGTGATGGCCCCGCCGCCCAGAGTCACGGTCGCCGCGACCGCCTCGCACCACGCCACGGTCATCGAGGTCCGCGCCCAGGACGCCCCGGGCCTGCTGTTCCGTATCGGCACGGTCCTGGAGAAGGAAGGCGTGCGGATGCGCAGCGCCCATGTCTCGACCCTGGGCTCCAACGCCGTGGACGCCTTCTACGTCACCTCCGGCACGGGGCTGCCCCTGTCGGGGGAGGAGGCGGCGGGCGTGGCCCGGGTGCTGGAGGAGACCTTGCGGGGGTGACGCCGGTCGGGGGCTGCGCCCGGTGAGGGTGACCGGACCTGTCACGGGTGGACCCGGGATACTCTTGAAGACGCTCACACTGCCCCCGACTCCGAGGACCGACGCCGCCGTGTTCGATACCCTCTCCGACCGCCTCAGCGCGACATTCAAAAATCTCCGCGGCAAAGGCAGGTTGTCCGAGGCGGACATCGACGCCACGGCCCGGGAAATCCGGATCGCGCTGCTCGAAGCCGACGTGGCGCTCCCGGTAGTCCGCACGTTCATCAAGAACGTCAAGGAGCGGGCGACCGGAGCCGATGTCTCCAAGGCGCTGAACCCGGCGCAGCAGGTCCTCAAGATCGTCAACGAGGAACTGGTCACCATCCTCGGCGGTGAGACCCGGCGGCTGCGCTTCGCCAAGAACCCGCCCACCGTCATCATGCTGGCCGGTCTCCAGGGCGCCGGTAAGACGACGCTCGCGGGCAAGCTGGGCCGCTGGCTGAAGGAGCAGGGCCACTCCCCGCTGCTGGTCGCCTGTGACCTCCAGCGCCCCAACGCGGTCAACCAGCTCAGCGTCGTCGCCGAGCGCGCCGGTGTCGCCGTGTACGCGCCGGAGCCGGGCAACGGCGTCGGTGACCCGGTCAAGGTCGCCAAGGACTCCATCGAGCACGCGAAGACCCGCGTCCACGACATCGTCATCGTGGACACCGCCGGCCGTCTCGGTATCGACCAGGAGATGATGCGGCAGGCCGCGGACATCCGCGACGCCGTCTCCCCGGACGAGATCCTGTTCGTGGTCGACGCCATGATCGGCCAGGACGCCGTCAACACCGCCGAGGCGTTCCGCGACGGCGTCGGCTTCGACGGTGTGGTGCTCTCCAAGCTCGACGGCGACGCCCGCGGCGGCGCGGCGCTGTCGATCCGGCAGATCACCGGCAAGCCGATCATGTTCGCGTCGAACGGCGAGAAGCTGGACGACTTCGACGCCTTCCACCCGGACCGGATGGCCTCCCGCATCCTCGACATGGGTGACCTGCTCACCCTGATCGAGCAGGCGGAGAAGACGTTCGACCAGGCCGAAGCCCAGAAGATGGCCGAGAAGCTGGCCTCCAGGAAGGGCCAGGACTTCACCCTCGACGACTTCCTGGCCCAGATGGAGCAGGTCAGGAAGATGGGCTCCATCTCCAAGCTGCTCGGCATGCTCCCGGGCATGGGTCAGATCAAGGACCAGATCAACAACCTGGACGAGCGGGACGTCGATCGCACCGCCGCCATCATCAAGTCGATGACGCCGGGCGAGCGCCAGGACCCGACCCTCATCAACGGCTCGCGCCGGGCCCGTATCGCCAAGGGCTCGGGCGTCGAGGTCAGCGCGGTCAAGAACCTGGTCGAGCGGTTCTTCGAGGCCCGCAAGATGATGAGCCGCATGGCTCAGGGCGGCGGGATGCCGGGGATGCCGGGCGTGCCGGGCATGGGCGGCGGCCCGGGCCGCACGAAGAAGAAGCAGAAGCAGGCCAAGGGCAAGCAGCGCTCGGGCAACCCGATGAAGCGCAAGCAGCAGGAGCAGGAGGCCGCGGCCCGCCGTGAGGCCGCCGCGCAGTCGGGCGGCGCCTTCGGGCTGCCGGGCCAGCAGGCGGGCCAGGACTTCGAGCTGCCGGACGAGTTCAAGAAGTTCATGGGCTGAGCGGCCGGGCGTAGCGCGTCGGCAGGGGGCGTCCTTCCTCGGGAGGGCGCCCCCTGCGGTGTGCGAGGGCGGCGGCCGGGGCTTCCGTACGCGATGCCCCGGCCCCTTTCCTGTCGTAACGTCCCGATATGACCAACCCCGCGCCGCCCCGTGAGTCGCCCGAGCAGCCCTGGCGTACCGAGGGTGCCCCGCAGGAGCCGCCGAAGCCGTCGCCCGGCGGGCGGAGGATGCGGGGCGGGTGGTGGGGGCTGATCCTCGCCGCGCTGGTGGTGTTCCTGGTCGCCAACCTGCTGCTGTCCGTGTTCGGCGGCGGCAACGAGCCGACGATCTCGTACACCGAGTTCAGCAAGCAGGTGAACGCCGGGAACGTCAGCACCCTGTACTCCAAGGGCGACGCCATCCAGGGCAAGCTGAAGACGGCGCAGGACAGGCCCGGGGGCGGCGGGACGTACACGAAGTTCAAGACACAGCGCCCGCAGTTCGCCGACGACCCGCTGTGGGCCGAGCTGACCCAGCACGATGTCACCGTCACGGCGGAACCGGTGGTCCAGCAGCGCAGCCTGCTGTCGAACCTGCTGATCTCGCTGGCGCCGATGCTGCTGCTGGTCGCCCTGTGGATCTTCATCGCACGGCGGATGCGGCAGGGGCTCGGCGGGGCGGGCGGGATGTTCGGGCGCAAGGAGCCGCCCAAGCCGGTCGAACTGGTGCCGGGGGAGAAGCGGACGACGTTCGAGGACGTGGCGGGCATCGACGAGGTCGAGGGCGAGCTGAACGACGTCGTGGACTTCCTGAAGAACCCGGACGCCTACCGCCGGATGGGCGCGAAGATGCCGCGCGGAGTGCTGCTGTCGGGTCCGCCGGGCACCGGCAAGACGCTGCTGGCACGGGCGGTGGCGGGGGAGGCGGGGGTGCCGTTCTTCTCGGCGTCGGCCTCGGGGTTCATCGAGATGATCGTGGGCGTCGGCGCGTCACGGGTACGTGAGCTGTTCGCGGAGGCCCGCAAGGTGGCGCCGTCGATCATCTTCATCGACGAGATCGACACCATCGGGCGGGCCCGCGGCGGCGGGGCCGGGATGGGCGGCCATGACGAGCGGGAGCAGACCCTCAACCAGATCCTGACCGAGATGGACGGCTTCTCGGGCTCCGAGGGCGTGGTCGTGATCGCCGCGACCAACCGCGCCGACGTGCTCGACCCGGCGCTGACCCGGCCCGGCCGCTTCGACCGGGTCGTCACCGTCTCCCCACCGGACCGGGGCGGCCGGGAGGCGATCCTGCGGATCCACACCAGGGAGATCCCGCTCGCCGACGACGTCGACCTCGCCCGGCTCGCGCGGACCACCCCCGGCATGACCGGCGCCGAACTCGCCAACCTCGCCAACGAGGCCGCCCTCCTCGCCGTCAAGCGCCACCAGTCGCAGGTCACCCAGTCCGACCTCTCCGACGCCCTGGAGAAGGTCCAACTCGGCGCGGAACGCCCGCTGGTGATGCCCGAGGAGGAGCGGCGGCGCACCGCCTACCACGAGAGCGGACACGCCCTGCTCGGCATGCTCCAGCCGGGTGCCGACCCGGTCCGCAAGATCACCATCGTCCCGCGCGGGCGGGCGCTGGGGGTCACCCTGTCCACACCGGACGCGGACAAGTACGCGTACACCGAGGAATATCTCCGCGGCCGGATCATCGGCGCCCTGGGCGGGATGGCCGCCGAACACGTCGTCTACGGCGTCATCACCACCGGTTCGGAGAGCGACCTGGAGCAGGTCACCAACATCGCGCGCGGCATGGTCGCCCGCTGGGGCATGAGCCCCGAGGTCGGCCGCCTCTCCGCCCTCCCCAACGACGGCCAGCAGGCGTACGGCCTCGCCGCCGCGCCGCAGACCCTCGACGCCATCGACGGCGAGATGCGACGCATCGTGGACGAGTGCTACGACGAAGCCCGCCGCAAACTCCGCGACCACCGGGACCAGTTGGACGACCTGGCCGCGGCGCTCCTGGAACGCGAGACACTGGAGGAACCGGACGCGTACCGCATCGCGGGCGTCACCCGCCTGCGCAAGGAGACGGACGACTAGGGCGTCTCGTCGGGATCATCCCGGCGTCGCGGGGTCGGACCGAGCGGCCCTGGAGGCGGTCGTCCATCCGGCTCACGGCACGCGTGCGACGAGGTAGCGGAAGACGTTCGGCATCCACACCGTCCCGTCCTCGCGCCGGTACGGGTGGAGCGCCTCCGTCAGTTCCTTGTCGATCCGTTCCTGGTCGGTCGCCGCGACCGCCGCGTCGAGGAGGCCGGTGGAGAGCAGACCGCGCCGGGCACTGGCGAGATCGGCGTAGCCGAAGGGGCAGGCGACGCGCCCGGAGCCGTCCGGGCGGAGCCCCGTCCGCGCGGCGATCTCCTCCAGGTCGTCGCGGCGCGCGGCACGTGGTCCGTCCGGGTCGCGCGGCCCGCCCGCCCTCCGCAGCACCGTGGTCGTGGCACAGCGCTCGGGAGGCCCCCAGCCGGTGAGCACCACGGGCGCCCCGCGCTCGGCCAGCGGCACCGCCGCGCGGAGCATGTCGACGAGCCCTTCGTCGCCGCCCGCGAGCGGCCCGACGGGCTCGAAGGCGGTGAGGAGGGTGTACGGCGGTGTCCTGGCGTCGGCGGCGGCCTCCGGCGGCCCGGCGACGAGCCGGATGCCGCCTCGCGTGGAGGGAGTGCGGGAGCCGCCACGCGCGCCGGGGATACCGGGGATGCTGGAGATGCCGGAGGTGCCAGGGATGCTGGGGGTGCCAGGGATGCTGGAGGTGCCGGGGGTGCCGCTTGGCCCGCGGGTGGGTCCGGGGTCGCGGTCGCCGGTGTTCCGGGGCCGTGGGAGGAGCCTCTCGCGCGCGAGAGCGAGGCGTTCGGCGCGGGACGGTTCGACTCCGGTGACGGCGGCGCCCTTGGAGGCCGCGATGAGCAGGGCCAGGCCGCTGCCGCAGCCGAGGCCCAGCAACCGGGTGGCGGGGCCCGTCTCCAGCCGCTCGTAGACGGCCTCGTAGAGCGGTACCAGCATCCGCTCCTGGATCTCGGACCAGTCCCGCGCGCGTGCACCGGGGTCGACGCGGGGTGCAGGTCCCGCGTGAGGAAGGTGCTGCCGCACGAGCGTTGGTGTCATCTGACGCGCCCCATTCCGCAGAGAGTTGCCGCTGTGCCGTGCCCGGAGAGATGTGGCCGTGCCGACTCCGCCGGCCGTGCGGCCGAGGGCGGTCCCGGTGGCTTCCGTGGCGTGCGCTTCGCACTGCTCCCGTACGTATGCCAGGTAACTCCGGGCACGCGACCGCGTCCAGGGGGCAGGGACCCCGGCTCCCCCGGAAGCGGCCCGCATGGCGAGATTTCACGTCCCGGAAACCTGTAGCCCCGGCTGCCTGTAATCCGCGTGGCGCCCTGGGGGCTCGGGCTCGTAGGTGCGGTTCGCGGGGCGTCGGGGTGCCCGGTCCCGGGGTGCGGCCGGCTTTGGGGGGCTCGCGCCGGCATCGGGCGTCGGGGGCGAGGCTCGGGGGGTGCGGCGGTGCGTTGCGGTACGGGGGTGCCAGGTCCTGGTGCGGCTGGCCGTAGGGCTCGCCAGTGCTCAGCACTCATCGCCGGGGGGCTCGGAGCGGGGCTGTGGGGTGGCGGGTGCGGGGTGCTGCCGGCCCGTAGGGCTTTGCCAACGCCCGGGGCAGGGCCCGCGGGGTGCCGCGGTGGGTCGGGGCTTGGTGCCGGGTGGCGCTCGGGTGGGCCCGGAGCGCAGCGCCCTGGTGGCCCTGCGGTGTGCCGGGGTGCGATGCCTGGCGGCACCGCGTTGCCCGGCCCCGGTACACCGGCTTCACCGGGCTCACGTCGGCCCCCGGCGTCGGGGCGGAGCCTGTGGATCGCCGCCAGGGATCGGAGTGTGGCCCCGTTCGGTGCGGCGGAGGCTCGCGGGGGCGCTGCGGCGCGCCCGGTCGGCGGCGCGGCCAGCCCCGAGGGCCCACGTCGGCTCCCGCAGCCCGGGGCGGGTTGCGTCCGGGATCCGCCTCGAATCGGCCTCGGATCTCGCCTGGATCCGCCGGGGACCGGCCCCGGGTCCGCTGGGGACCTGCCGGGGACCCGTCCTGGATCCGCCAGGGGTCCGCCCGGATTCACCAGGGTCCCCGCCCCGCCCCCCGGACCCCCGGCCCCCGGACCCGGCCCTCCGGTTCCGCCGGGCCTGGCCTGGACTCGCCGGTGGGCTCGTCCTGGATCTCTCTGGGATCCACCCCGTACGCGCCGGGGGCCACGTCGGCTCCCGCAGCCCGGGGCGGGTTGCGTCCGGGATCCGCCTCGAATCGGCCTCGGATCTCGCCTGGATCCGCCGGAGACCGGCCCCGGGTCCGCTGGGGACCTGCCGGGGACCCGTCCTGGATCCGCCAGGGGTCCGCCCGGATTCACCAGGGTCCCCGCCCCGCCCCCCGGACCCCCGGCCCCCGGACCCGGCCCTCCGGTTCCGCCGGGCCTGGCCTGGACTCGCCGGTGGGCTCGTCCTGGACCTCTCTGGGATCCACCCCGTACGCGCCGGGGGCTGGCGCGCCCGGTCGGCTGACCGGCCAGTCCCGAGGGCCCACGTCGGCTCCCGCAGCCTGGGACGAGTCGTGTCCGGGATCCGCCTCGAATCGGCCTCGGACCTCGCCTGGATCCGCCGGAGACCGGCCCCCGGGTCCGCCGCGGACCCGCCCGGAAGCCGTCCTGGATCCGCCAGGGACTCCGCCCCGGCCCCCCGGCCTCCCGGTTCCGCCGGGCCCGGCCCGGGCTCGCCGGTGGGCTCGTCCTGGACCTCCCTGGGATCTACCCCCGTACCTGCCGGGGCCTGTCCGGGAGCTGGCGGGTACCCGCCTCGGACTCGTCCGGGCCTGCCGGGGACCTGCCCCGGCTGCGCCTTCGGCCCCCGGAGGCCGGCGATCCGCCGGGCCCGTCCCAGACCCGTCGGGGATCCGCCCGAGGGGCGCCCCGAGCGCCGCGACTCGCCCGCTGGGGTCCCCCGGGCCCGCTTCGGGTGCCGCCATGGCGCTGAGGGCAGCGCGGCTGCCCCAAAACTCACGCCCGTACTCGGCGTGAGTCCGAGCGAGGTCCATGGGGCGTTGCCGTGAGTTTTCGTGAGGACCCCGTGACACGGCCGAGGAACCGAGCCCGCCGCCCGCGTCGTTACGCCCCGGAGCCCGGAGCCCGGAGCCCGGAGCCCGGAGCCCGGAGCCCGGAGCCCGGAGCCCGGAGCCCGGAGCCCGGAGCCCGGAGCCCGGAGCCCGGAGCCCGTA
>NZ_JBIVUE010000011.1:198672-293182 GCF_044757045.1 Streptomyces sp. NPDC091377
CCGGAGCCCTGCGGCGTTGCCTGGCCCGGCGCCCCCGCCCTTCGGGTGCCGTGATCCGGCGCCCCGAGCCCTGCACGTGCCGTGATCCGGCGCCCCGAGCCCCGCACGTGCCATGATCCGGCGCCCCGAGCCCCGCACGTGCCATGATCCGGCGCCCCGAGCCCCGCACGTGCCATGATCCGGCGCCCCGAGCCCCGCGCCCCAAGCCCCTGCCATGCACCGGGAGCAAGCCCCGCCCCCCCAGCCGCCACAGCTCAAGGCGCGCCCTCCCGCCCTATTGCCCGGCCGACCCGGCGGCCCGGCTGACCCGGCCGACCCGGCGACCCGCCCGCCCCGGCGACCCGGCAGCCCAGCGCCCCGGCCGACCCGGCGACCCGCCGTACCCACACCGAGCGGCGAGCACCCCCACGCCCCCCTCCCCTCCCTCCCCCCGGCTTGGCCGGAACTCGGTGTTCCGGATGGGCCCGGAGTGGCCGGAATCGGGTCCTCCCGGTGGGCCCGGGTGCGGGCGGGGCGGGGCGCTCGTGGGGCCCTCGCGCGGATGTCGCCCGGCGTGCGCGGTGCGCGGAGCGACGCGGCGTTCCGGCCAAGGTCGAAGGCGGCACGAGTCACCGCGTGGAGGGTGCCGCGACAGGAACCGCCCGTGTGAACGGGCGGTTTCGTAGGGGGATGGGGAGCGCGGTAACGTCTGGGGCGTCACACGCGCCGCCGGACCCGGCCGCGCCGGTCGGACAGGCGGCCGAAAGGCCCCTTGCGCTCCCGCCCGCCGCCCTCCCCGGGCGCCCGGACCCCGCCCGCGCCCCGGGTCGTAGCAGGGACTACGCACCACCTTGGTATGAGCTGTGAGGCTTCTCCGCAGATCAGCGCACCCGCCCCTCCTCGGCACGCATCAGTGGCAACTGACGGGTACGTGCAAATTATTTGGGATGCCCGGAATAGGAACACAGCGCAACCCCGGCTCGTTGTCATTACGTGAGCACGACACCACCTGTTCTCGCCGCAGAGCTGGCGCAGGCGTGGGCCGACATTCAGCGGTACCACCCCGAGCTGCCCGATCTTGCCGCGCCCGAGTCCCTGATCGGAGAGTCCTCGTCCGCCTGCGGGCATGAGCTCTCCTTCGAGCGACTGCTCCATGAGGCAGTCCACGGCATCGCCGCCGCGCGCGGCGTCCGAGACACCTCCCGCGCAGGCCGCTACCACAACCGCAGATTCCTGGCGATCGCCGAGGAGCTGGGCCTCGACCACCCCGAGGAGCCGCACCCGAGCAGCGGCTTCTCCCTGGTCACGCTCAACCCCGAGGCGAAGCGTCGCTACCGCACGACCATCGAGCGGCTCCAGCGCGCCCTGAAGGCGCACACCGCCGCGACCGCCTCCGACGCCACCCGCGCCTTCCGCGGTCCGGCGGCCCGCCACGGGTCCTCCGGCGGCGGAGTCCGCGTCAAGGCGGTGTGCGACTGCGGGCGCAATGTCCGGGTCGTGCCGTCCGTCCTGGCGCAGGCCCCGATCGTCTGCGGCGGCTGCGGGAAGCCGTTCCGGATCCCCGAAGTGGTGGGCGCGGGCGCGGCGGGCTGAGCACCCCCGGCATCTCGTGGATGCCGGGGACGGCCACCGGGCCGCCCGCGCACGCGGGCGGTGACGGGGCCGTGCGCTCGGTTCACCGTGCCCCGGTGGTGCCGCCACCGGCGCCGGGCCCGCCGTAGGGTCCGGCGCCCCTCAGTCGTGCCCTCGTGAGCCCTCGGCCCGGAGCGTCCCGCCAGGTGTGGCACAATGACTAGCTGTACTCGACAGTCGCACAGGACCCCTCTCTCCTCCGGCTGACGCGTCCATCGGGCACTCGGGTACCGCAACCCCACGCGGCTCATCTCGCCGTGCCCAACCACGTCAATTCCAGGAGAACCCACTCCCGTGGCAGTCAAGATCAAGCTGAAGCGTCTGGGCAAGATCCGTTCGCCTCACTACCGCATCGTCGTCGCCGACTCCCGTACCCGCCGTGACGGCCGGGCCATCGAGGAGATCGGCAAGTACCACCCGACGTACCACCCCTCGGTCATCGAGGTCGACGCCGACCGCGTGGCGTACTGGCTCCGTGTCGGCGCCCAGCCGACCGAGCCCGTGCTCGCCATCCTGAAGAAGACCGGCGACTGGCAGAAGTTCAAGGGCGAGCCCGCCCCGGCGCCGCTGCTCGTCGCCGAGGCCAAGGCCACGCGTCCGTCGTTCGAGGCTCTCGGCGGCGACGACGAGGGCAAGGGTGAGGCGATCACCCAGAAGAAGAAGGCGGAGAAGAAGGACGAGGCCGCGGCCGAGTCCGAGTCGGCCGGGGCCTGAGCAGCATGCTCGAAGAGGCGCTTGAGCACCTCGTGAAGGGCATCGTCGACAACCCCGACGATGTGCAGGTCGCCTCGCGCAACCTGCGCCGCGGACGCGTGCTGGAGGTCCGGGTGCACCCCGACGACCTCGGCAAGGTGATCGGCCGCAACGGCCGCACCGCGCGCGCTCTGCGCACCGTCGTGGGCGCCATCGGCGGACGCGGTGTCCGGGTCGACCTGGTCGACGTGGATCACGTCCGCTGACTTCACTCGGCTGACGTCACATCGCTGACGCTGAGAACACAGCTCCGGCTCGGGCCGGGGACGGCCCCAGGGCCGTCCCCGGCCCGTCGTCGTACGGGAACCGTACCCGTGAAGGAGAACCAGGAAAGTGCAGCTCGTAGTGGCCCGGATCGGCCGCGCCCATGGCATCAAGGGCGAGGTCGGCGTGGAGGTACGTACCGACGAACCGGAGCTCCGGCTGGCCCCCGGCGCCGTTCTGGCCACCGACCCGGCCGAGGCCGGTCCGCTGACCATCGAGTCCGGACGGGTGCACAGCGGCCGGCTGCTGCTGCGCTTCGAGGGCGTACGGGACCGCAACGGCGCCGAGGCGCTGCGCAACCTCCTGCTGATCGCCGAGATCGACCCGGAGGAGATGCCCGAGGGCGAGGACGAGTACTACGACCACCAGCTCATCGACCTCGACGTCGTCACCGTGGACGGCGAGGCGGTCGGCCGGATCACCGAGATCTCGCACCTTCCCTCGCAGGACCTGTTCATCGTGGAGCGCCCCGACGGCAGCGAGGTGATGATCCCGTTCGTGGAGGAGATCGTCACCGAGATCGACCTGGAGGAGCAGCGGGCCCTGATCGACCCGCCGCCCGGCCTGATCGACGACCGCGCCGAGACCGCGTCCTCGCGGGACGACGCCTGATGCGCCTCGACGTCGTCACGATCTTCCCCGAGTACCTCGATCCGCTGAATGTCTCGCTGGTCGGCAAGGCCCGCGCGCGCGGACGGCTCGACGTCCATGTCCACCCCCTGCGGACCTGGACCTACGACCGTCACCACACGGTGGACGACACGCCGTACGGCGGCGGCCCCGGCATGGTGATGAAGACCGAGCCCTGGGGCGACGCCCTCGACTCCGTCCTCGCCGACGGCTACGAGGCCGGCGCCCACGCCCCCGCGCTCGTCGTGCCCACCCCCAGCGGACGCCCCTTCACCCAGCGCCTCGCCGTCGAACTGGCCGAGCGCCCCTGGCTGATCTTCACGCCCGCCCGCTACGAGGGCATCGACCGCCGGGTCATGGACGAGTACGCCACCCGCGTCCCGGTCTACGAGGTGTCCATCGGCGACTACGTCCTCGCCGGCGGGGAGGCCGCCGTACTGGTCGTCACCGAGGCCGTCGCCCGGCTGCTGCCCGGCGTCCTCGGCAACGCGGAGTCCCACCAGGACGACTCGTTCGCGCCCGGCGCCATGGCGAACCTGCTGGAAGGGCCCGTCTACACCAAGCCGCCCGAGTGGCGCGGCCGGGCCATCCCGGACGTGCTGCTCAGCGGCCACCACGGCAAGATCGCCCGCTGGCGGCGGGACGAGGCGCTGCGCCGCACCACGGCCCACCGCCCCGACCTGATCGCCCACGCCGACCCCGCGGGCTTCGACAAGAAGGACCGCGAGATGCTGTCGATCCTCGGCTGGGAGCCGGACCCGGCGGGGGAGCCGTACGGCCGATTTTGGCGCAGGACCGACGGCGTGGAAGAATAGGCCGCTGTTGTGCGTCCGTCCGGTGTGCGCCCCTGCCACAGGGGGACACGACGTCCGCCCCGACGAGCACAGCACTCCTCAAGAACCTCTAGATGCCGTTGATGACCTGTGGCATCAGCGAAGAAAGCAGACGACATGTCTCACCTGCTCGACACCGTCGACTCCGCGTCGCTGCGCAGCGACGTCCCCGCCTTCCGTCCGGGCGACACGGTCAACGTGCACGTCCGCGTCATCGAGGGCAACCGCTCCCGTGTGCAGCAGTTCAAGGGCGTCGTCATCCGCCGCCAGGGCTCGGGCGTGCGCGAGACCTTCACGGTCCGCAAGGTCTCCTTCTCCGTCGGCGTCGAGCGCACCTTCCCGGTGCACACCCCGATCGTCGAGAAGATCGAGCTGGTCACCAAGGGTGACGTCCGCCGCGCCAAGCTGTACTACCTCCGTGAGCTGCGCGGCAAGGCCGCGAAGATCAAGGAGAAGCGCGAGAACTGAGCGCGCGCGAGGGTTCATGGCGGGGCCGGATAGCATCTGGCCCCGATGGACACCGAAGCTCAGCCCACGGAGCGCGACCGCTCCTCCCGTCCCTCCGGAACCGGCGACAGCCGGGGACCCGAGGGGCCGGAGGACCGGTCGCGTTCCGCGTTCCCGCCGCGTGCGGCCCGCGAGACCGGCAGCGAGGCCGTCGCCACCGACGACGACGCCCGGTCGCCCGCCCGGGGTCTCTCCGGCTGGCTCCCCGGCGGCCGGATCAGCCTCACCCTGCTGATCTGCCTGGTGTTCCTGCTGCTCATGAACACCTTTGTGGCACGGCCGTTCGAAAT
Source organism: Streptomyces sp. NPDC091377 (assembly GCF_044757045.1). Classification (NCBI taxonomy): domain Bacteria; kingdom Bacillati; phylum Actinomycetota; class Actinomycetes; order Kitasatosporales; family Streptomycetaceae; genus Streptomyces; species Streptomyces sp. NPDC091377. The sequence continues at coordinate 203,561 of NZ_JBIVUE010000011.1, forward strand.
CCCCAGTGGATCCATGGAAAAGGGATTGAGGATCGGGGACCGCGTTCTCGTAAATAAGTTGGCGTACCGTTTTGGTGCCGATCCCGAGCGCGGGGACATCGTCGTGTTCGACGGCACCGGCTCCTTCGGGAACGCCGACTACATCAAGCGCGTCGTGGGGGTGGGGGGAGACCGGGTGGTCTGCTGTGACCGGAAGGGGAGAATCGAGGTGAACGGCGGACCGGTGGACGAGACCGGGTTCCTGTACCCCGGCGACAGCGCCTCCTCGGTCCCCTTCGTCGCCGACGTCCCCGACGGCACCCTCTTCGTCCTGGGCGACCACCGCAGCGCCTCCAGCGACTCCCGTGACCGCCTCGGCTCGCCCGGCGGCGGCATGGTCCCGGTGGACGACGTCATCGGCCGGGCCGACTGGATCGTCTGGCCCGCCGGGCACTGGACCCGGCTGTCCCGGCCGGACGCCTACGCGCGCGTGGCCGAACCGGACGGCGGCCATGGGTAACCGAGGAAGACCGCGCGGTGTCTCCGGCGACCCCGCCGAGAACCTGCTCCCCACCGGCACCCGCCGCACCTCCACCCCGGGAACCGGACGCACGCGCGCGGAACGCCGCAGACTCCAGCGCAAGGTCAAACGGCGCCGACGCCGCTCGGCGGTCAAGGAGATACCGCTGCTCGCGGGCGTGGCCGTACTCATCGCGCTGGTCCTGAAGACCTTCCTCGTGCAGGCGTTCGTGATCCCGTCGGGCTCCATGGAGCAGACGATCCAGGTCGGCGACCGCGTCCTGGTCGACAAGCTCACCCCCTGGTTCGGCTCCGAGCCGCAGCGCGGGGACGTCGTCGTCTTCAAGGACCCCGGCGGCTGGCTCGCCGAGGAGCAGCCCACCCAGGCGAAGGACGACCCCGTGGTCGTCAAACAGGTCAAGGGGGCTCTCACCTTCATCGGGCTGCTGCCCTCGGAGGACGAGAAGGACCTCATCAAACGGGTCGTCGGCGTCGGCGGCGACCGCGTCCAGTGCTGCGACGCACAGGGCCGGGTGACCGTCAACGGCGTACCCCTCGCCGAGAGCGACTACCTCTATCCCGGGAACGCACCCTCCGAAACCAAGTTCGACATCACCGTCCCCGAGGGCCGGCTGTGGGTGATGGGCGACCACCGCTCCGACTCCGCCGACTCACGCGCCCACCAGGACAGCGAATACGGCGGCACGGTCGCCGAGGACAAGGTGGTGGGCCGGGCCGTGGTCATCGCCTGGCCGTTCAACCACTGGTCCACCCTGGACGAACCCGGAACCTACGCATCCGTGACCGACTCGGCACCCGGGGCGACCGCGGGGCCACGGGTGTCGCATAGGGTTGCCCCCTACGATCCGAACGCAGTGGATCGCAATCCGATCGAGATGAACGCAATCCAGCTCCCGACCCCGGCGGAACTCCCGCTCGTTATGGGAGTGGTGGGCCTGCGCCGGGCATGGGGCGGGCGGCGGCACAAGGTAAGGAGTTGGCGTGGGGGATGTTGCGGTTGGCGCACGGTCCGGACACGACGGCGAGGATCACCACGGGCGTCCCGTGGACGCGTCCACCCCGGCCGACGGCGCCGTGACCTCCGGGAATGAGAACGGTACGGCGCCTGGGTCGCCCGACCCCGCCGGCCCCTCGGGCCCCTTCGGCCCCACTGGCCCCACCGATCCCGGTGACCGGGAGACGGGTGATGCGCCGCCCCGGCCGAAGAAGCCCCGTTCCTTCTGGAAGGAACTGCCGATCCTGATCGGTATCGCGCTGGTGCTGGCGCTGCTGATCAAGACGTTCCTGGTGCAGGCGTTCTCGATCCCCTCCGACTCGATGCAGAACACCCTCCAGCAGGGTGACCGGGTGCTGGTCGACAAGCTCACCCCGTGGTTCGGCTCCGAGCCCGAGCGCGGCGAGGTCGTCGTCTTCCACGACCCGGACAACTGGCTGGCCGGTGAGCCGACCCCCGAGCCCAACGCCCTCCAGACCTTCCTCAGCTGGATCGGCCTGATGCCGTCCTCCGAGGAGAAGGACCTGATCAAGCGGGTGATCGGCGTCGGCGGCGACACCGTCGTGTGCAAGGGCACCGGCCCGGTGACGGTCAACGGCAAGGCGCTGAACGAGCCGTACGTCTATCCCGGCAACACCCCGTGCAGCGTGGACGACCAGGGCGGCCAGTTCTCGGTGAAGGTGCCCGAGGGGTTCATCTGGGTCATGGGCGACCACCGCCAGAACTCCCGTGACTCCCGCTACAACACCGCCGACAAGCACCGCGGCATGGTCCCGGTGGACGAGGTCGTCGGCCGGGCCATCGTCAAGGCGTGGCCGATCAACCGCTGGGGCACCCTGCCCGTTCCGGACACCTTCGACCAGCCCGGCCTCGGGGACCAGTCCGCCGCTGCGGCCGGTCCGGTGCTCGCGCCGAACGCGCTGGCCGTCGCCGGTGTGATCCCGGTCGTCCTGTGGCGCCGCCGCCGGATCGCCCCGGCCGAGACCCGCTGACCGCACCCGCCCACCCGCACCGCCGTACCGACGGGGCCCTCGCGCACGTACGAGGGCCCCGTCGGCGTGCCGCGGACCGGGCCGACCGGGTGACCGGCCGAGGGCTGACCGGGTCCGGAACCGCCCGGTAGGGTGCGGGTCCATGGGCGGTGGGCCCGGGTCATCGAGCGGCGGGGGCGGATCTTTGGGCGGCGAGAGCGTGACACGTACGGCCCCGGACGGCGGGGGGACCGACCCCGGTGACGGTCCCGCGCGCGGGGCGACGGGCCGTGGTCCCGCGGGCGGGCGGACCGGGCAGGTGCTGTCCGGGCTCGCGGTGGGGCTGGGCCTGGTGATGTTCCTGGGCGCGTTCGCCTGGGGAGCGGTGGTCTACCGCCCGTACACCGTGCCCACCAGCTCCATGTCCCCCACGATCGGGGTCGGGGACCGGGTGCTCGCCGAGCGGGTGGACGGCGCCGACGTACGCCGTGGCGATGTCGTCGTGTTCAAGGACGCCGGCTGGGCCGACGCGCCGGTGCTGAAGCGGGTCGTGGCGGTCGGCGGGGACACGGTCGCCTGCTGCACGGACGGCAGGCTGACCGTCAACGGCCGGCCGATCGAAGAACCGTATCTGCCCGCGGACGAGCCCGCCGGGGCGGACGACTTCCCGACCGTGACCGTGCCCGAGGGACGGATCTTCCTGCTCGGCGACGAACGGCACGGCTCGCTGGACTCCACGGCCCACCTCACGGACGCCGCGAGCGGCACGGTGGCCCGTGGCGCGGTCACCGCGCGCGTGGACGCCGTCGTATGGCCCATGGACGGGATGCTGGAGCGGCCGAGCGGCTTCGAGGACATGGGCGCGCTCTCCGCGCCGGGGCCGCTGCGGACGATCACCGTGCTGGTGGTGGCGGGGGCCGTGCTGGTGCTGGGCGGCGCGGCGTACGGGCCGGTCGCGAAGCGGGTCGGGGCGCGGCGGGAGGCCGGGCGTGTCGGCTGAACACGGTGGTGCGGGAGGGGGCGCTGTGACCGGGGGCGCGGTGACCGGGGCCGAGGGAGTCCCGGTCGAGGGTGCCGAGGACGCGTTCCGGGGTGGGCTGCGGAAGGTCGCCCGGGTCGTACTGCTCGATCCGCGGGACCGGATCCTGCTGCTGCACGGGCACCAGCCGGACGATCCCACCGACGACTGGTGGTTCACACCGGGCGGCGGCGTCGAGGGTGAGGAGAGTCTGGAGCAGGCCGCGCTGCGTGAGCTGGCGGAGGAGACCGGGATCACCGAGGTCGAGCTGGGGCCGGTGCTGTGGCGGCGCAGATGCTCCTTCCCGTTCGCGGGGCGGCGCTGGGACCAGGACGAGTGGTACTACCTGGCACGGACGGCCCAGACCGTCACACGGGCTCTGGCCCTGACCGAGCTGGAGCGGCGCACCGTCGCTGGAGCGCGCTGGTGGACGTGTGAGGAACTGGCCCGGGCGCATGAGACGGTGTATCCGACCAGACTCGCCGGGCTGCTGCGCAGACTGCTCGGCGAAGGTCCCCCGCCCCGGCCCGAGATCCTTGACACGGAAATCGTCTAGAGGCTCGCGGGACGGGCGCACAATGGTGGGATCGCACGGCTGAAGGGGAACATGCCATGAGCGCCGAGGACCTCGAAAAGTACGAGACCGAGATGGAGCTGAAGCTCTACCGGGAGTACCGCGATGTCGTCGGTCTGTTCAAATATGTGATCGAGACCGAGCGGCGCTTCTATCTGACCAATGACTACGAGATGCAGGTGCACTCGGTCCAGGGTGAGGTGTTCTTCGAGGTGTCGATGGCGGATGCCTGGGTGTGGGACATGTATCGGCCGGCTCGGTTCGTGAAGCAGGTCCGGGTGTTGACGTTCAAGGACGTGAACATCGAGGAGCTGAACAAGAGTGATCTGGAGCTGCCGGGCGGGTGAGGCCGTCCGTCGCCGGTGGCGTCCGCCCGGTGAGGGGCGCACGGGGCGTTTCACTCGTGTGGGTGGCGGAGATATCCACAACCGGCCGGTAACTCACCAAGATCCACTTCCGTTCCGGGGATGCGTGAACGTGGGCGCCAGGAGGTGCCGACATGAACGCACGAGACGCACTCGGCAGGTACGGCGAGGAATTGGCCGCCCGACGGCTGGCCGAGGCCGGTATGACGGTCCTGGAGCGCAACTGGCGCGGTGGCAGGGCCGGTGAGATCGACATCGTGGCCCGGGACGGGGACGTCCTGGTGGTCTGCGAGGTCAAGACCCGCAGGGCGGGAGCCTTCGAGCATCCGATGGCGGCGGTCACGCCGGCCAAGGCGGAACGGCTGCGCGGGCTCGCCGAGCGATGGACCCAGGAGCACGGGGGCGCGCCGCCCGGCGGGGTCCGCATCGACCTGGTCGGGGTGCTGCTGCCGCAGCGGGGCGCCCCCGTGGTCGAGCACGCGCGGGGGGTGGCCTGAGATGGGGTTCGCGCGCACATGCTCCGTCGCCCTCGTCGGGGTGGAGGGCGTGGTCGTCGAGGTCCAGGCGGACCTGGAACCGGGGGTCGCGGCCTTCACCCTGGTGGGACTGCCCGACAAGAGCCTGACGGAGAGCCGCGACCGGGTGCGGGCGGCGGTGGTCAACTCCGGCGGCGAGTGGCCGCAGAAGAAGCTCACCGTCGGACTCAGCCCCGCCTCGGTGCCCAAGGGCGGATCGGGCTTCGACCTGGCCGTGGCCTGCGCGGTCCTGGGCGCGGCGGAGCGGATCGACCCCCGGGTGCTGGCCGACCTCGTGATGATCGGCGAGCTGGGGCTCGACGGACGGGTGCGGCCGGTGCGGGGCATCCTGCCCGCGGTGCTGGCCGCGGCGGACGCCGGCTACGAACAGGTCGTGGTCCCCGAGTGCGCCGCCGCCGAGGCGTCGCTGGTGCCCGGGGTGTCCGTACTGGGCGTGCGCAGTCTGCGTCAGTTGATCGCCGTGCTCGCCGACGAGCCGGTGCCCGAGGAGGAACCGGACGAATCGGGGCGCCCCGACCCGCTGCTCGCCGGACTGAGGGTGCCCGGCACGGGCGCGGCGACCGGTATGCACGGCGTCGGCGCCGCGCAGCAGGACGCCGAGCACGACCTGGCCGACGTCGTCGGCCAGATCTCGGCCCGCACGGCGGTGGAGGTCTCCGCCGCCGGTGGCCACCACCTCTTCCTGGAGGGCCCGCCGGGCGCGGGCAAGACGATGCTCGCGGAGCGGCTGCCCGCGATCCTGCCCGGGCTCGGGCGGCAGGAGTCGCTGGAGGTCACGGCGGTGCACTCGGTCGCGGGACTGCTGCCGCCGGGAAAGCCGCTCATCGACGTCGCCCCCTACTGCGCCCCGCACCACTCGGCGACCATGCAGGCGCTGGTCGGCGGCGGTCAGGGCGTCGCCCGGCCCGGCGCGGTGTCCCTGTCCCACCGGGGCGTGCTGTTCCTGGACGAGGCGCCGGAGTTCAGCGGGAAGGCGCTCGACGCGCTGCGGCAGCCCTTGGAGGCGGGGCATGTGGTGATCGCGCGGAGCGCCGGTGTGGTGCGCTTCCCGGCCCGGTTCCTGATGGTGCTGGCCGCCAATCCCTGTCCGTGCGGGAGGTTCTCGCTCACCGGTGACCTGTGCGAATGCCCGCCGTCCGTGATCCGCCGCTACCAGGCCAGGCTCTCGGGGCCGCTGCTCGACCGGGTCGACCTGCGCGTCGTGGTCGACCGGGTGACCCGTGCCGAACTGGTCGACCGGGGCGCGCGGGGCGAGTCCACGCGGCGCGTCGCGGACCGGGTGCGGGCGGCGCGCCAGCGGGCGGCGGTCCGGCTGACGGGCACCCCGTGGCGCACCAACAGCGAGGTGCCGGGGCGTGAGCTGCGCACCCGGTGGCACCCGGTGAGCGGGGCCATGGACGAGGCCGAGCGCAATCTGGAGCGGGGCGCCCTGACCGCGCGCGGTCTCGACCGGGTGCTGAGGGTCGCCTGGACCGTCGCCGACCTGGTCGGTCACGACCGGCCCACGGCCACCGACGTCGCCCTCGCCCTGCAACTGCGGACCGGGGTCCCGCGTGGTGTGCCGATGGCGATCGGCGCCCTGACATGAGCGGCGACGCCCTCCACGACCGGGTCTTCCTCACCCGGGTCCTGGAGCCCGGGGACGAGACCGGTGGGCGATGGGTGCGGGAGTTGGGGGTGGGAGAGGTGGCCCGGCGGCTCCGGGGCGGCGGGGCCGTCCTGCCGGGGGTGAGCGGGAAGCGGTGGGCCGGGCTGCGGGCCCGGGCCGGCAACGCCGAGCCGGGGCACGACCTGGCGGCGGCGCGGGCGGCCGGGGTGCGGTTCGTCGCCCCGGGCGACGGCGAGTGGCCGAGGCAACTGGAGGACCTCGGGGACGCGCGTCCGCTGGGACTGTGGGTGCGCGGACGCTCCAGCCTGCGGATATGGGCACTGAAGTCGGTCGCGGTGGTGGGGGCGCGGGCCTGCACCGAGTACGGCGCCCAGGTGGCCGTCGGCCTCGCCGCCGGTCTCGCCGAGCGGGGGTGGGTGGTCGTCTCCGGCGGCGCCTACGGGGTCGACGGCGCCGCACACCGGGGCGCGCTGAGCGCGGGCGGGGCCACCGTCGCCGTGCTGGCCTGCGGGGTCGACCGGCCCTACCCCCGCGGACACACCGAGTTGATCTCCAGGATCGCCGAACAGGGACTGGTCGTCGGGGAGTTGCCGCCGGGCGATCATCCGACGCCGAGCAGATTCGTCCTGCGCAACCGGGTCATCGCCGCGCTGACCAGGGGCACCGTGGTCGTGGAGGCGGCCTACCGCAGCGGCTCTCTGGTGACCGCCCGGGCCGCCCGGCGGCTGGGCCGGCCGACCATGGGGGTTCCGGGACCGGTGACGAGCGCCCTGTCCGCGGGGGTGCACGAGTTGCTGCGCGAGGACGCGGTCGTGGTCACCGACGCCGCCGAGGTGGTCGAACTCGTCGGCGCCATGGGCGAACTGGCACCCGAGCGGCGCGGGCCGGTCCTGCCCCGCGATCTGCTGGCACCCGGCGCCCGCCGGATCCTCGCGGCGCTGCCCGCCCGCGAGGCCACCGCGGTGGCCGAAATCGCCCGGGGAGCCCAGACCACACCGGACGACACGATCGCGAGACTGTACGAACTCAGAGCACTCGGTTACGTCGAACGACACGGCGATGGCTGGAAGTTGACACGCCAGGCGATGGTGTCGGTCGGCAGGGGTCCGGGTGACCGCTGACCGAGGGCGTTCGGCCGTCCGGGGGACGCCGGACTTCCTTGGGGGCGGGCGGAGTTGACCGGGTGACGTGGTCACGCGGCGGCGGCGCCGGGCCCCGGTGGGCCGCCGGACGGAACGGGTCCGCGGACCGCCCGTCACCCGTTCTTCGCACACCGCGACGGCTCAGTCACGCTACGCTCACGAGGATCCGGTGCAGACCGGCCACACCCGACCGACGCCTCCACAGGCGCCCTCCGCACGTATTTCACGGCAGAACGGCACAAGGCGACGAATGCCCCAGCACACCTCCGGGTCCGACCGGGCGGCGCTCCCCCCAGCCGCCCGTGACGGTGACAGCATGCGGCCGGCCGCTCCCTCGACGCTGGACGAGCTGTGGCGGTCGTACAAGGCGACGGGGGACGAGCGGCTGCGGGAGCAGCTGATTCTGCACTACTCGCCGCTGGTCAAGTACGTGGCGGGGCGGGTGAGTGTCGGGCTGCCGCCCAATGTGGAGCAGGCGGACTTCGTGTCGTCGGGGGTGTTCGGGCTGATCGACGCGATCGAGAAGTTCGACGTGGACCGGGAGATCAAGTTCGAGACGTACGCGATCACACGGATCCGCGGGGCGATGATCGACGAGTTGCGGGCGCTGGACTGGATCCCCCGGTCGGTACGGCAGAAGGCGCGGAACGTGGAGCGGGCGTACGCGACGCTGGAGGCGCGGCTGCGGCGGACGCCGGGGGAGTCGGAGGTGGCGGCCGAGCTGGGGATCGGTGTGGATGAGCTGCACGCCGTCTTCAGTCAGCTCTCGCTGGCCAATGTGGTCGCGCTGGAGGATCTGCTGCATGTGGGGGGTGAGGGGGGCGGTGACCGGCTGAGCCTGGGGGACACCCTGGAGGACACGGCCGCGGACAATCCGGTGGAGGTGGCGGAGGACCGTGAGCTGCGGCGCTTCCTGGCGCGGGCGATCAACACGCTGCCCGAGCGGGAGAAGACCGTGGTGATGCTCTACTACTACGAAGGGCTCACCCTCGCCGAGATCGGCCATGTGCTCGGGGTCACCGAGAGCCGGGTCAGCCAGATCCACACCAAGTCCGTTCTGCAACTGCGGGCGAAACTGGCGTCATTTGGGCAGTGAGGTGCCCGGCGGCCGGATCCGGTCCCGGACGGGCACAGGTGAGCGATCCCGGCGGCCGGGCCCGGCCCCGAAGCGGGTCCCGGATGCGCTGACATGAGCGATACCGGGGTCTGTTTTCGGCCGTGCCGAGCGGGCCGCGGCTCCGGTCGGCGAGGGCCGGGGCGGGATTCGGGCGGGCTGCGTCACTGCCGGAGCGGGGGGTGCATCCGTAGAGTGGTTGACGTGCCAAGGATTCGAGCGGCCTCCGTGGCCGAGCACCGGTCGATGCAGCGAGCCGCCCTGCTGGACGCGGCCCGCTCCCTGCTGTCCGAGGGCGGTACGGAGGCGCTGACCTTCCCGGCCCTCGCCGAGCGGACGGGGCTGGCGCGCTCGTCCGTCTACGAGTACTTCCGCTCGCGGGCGGCCGTGGTCGAGGAATTGTGCGAGGTCGACTTCCCCGTGTGGGCGGCGGAGGTCGAGGCGGCGATGGACGCGGCGGACGGGGCCGAGGCCAAGGTCGAGGCGTATGTCCGCAAGCAGCTCGAACTGGTGGGGGACCGACGGCACCGCGCCGTGGTCGCCATCTCCGCGAGCGAGCTGGACGCCGGGGCGCGGGAGAAGATCCGCGCGGCCCACGGCGGCCTCGTCACGATGATCGTGGAGGCACTGGCCGGAATGGGCCACACCGAACCCCGCCTCGCCGCGATGCTGCTCCAGGGGGTCGTGGACGCGGCCGTGCGCAGGATCGAACTGGGCGCGGCGGAGGAGCCCCCGACGATCACGGAGGCGGCGGTGGGGATGGTGTTGCGGGGGGTCCTGGGCTGAGAGGCGCCCCTTTGACGCGGGTGCGGGGCGCGATCGCCGACGGGCCCGCTCTGGGACGGGCCCCGCTGCGCGTGGCCCCGGGCGGCGCGGTGCCGGTGGAGGCGCTGACGTGGGCCGCCGACCGAACGAGCGCGGACGGCTCGGTCACGGTCGGCGGCCATCGGCGGTGGGGCGGTCTTGGACGGCGGTGACTGGGGTGACGCCCGCGAAGACACGTGTGAGGTGGGTGGCAGCGCCCCCGTCGAGCGGAGCTACGACCGCCCAGCCGCTGTCGACCGCTTGACCGACCGGCGGCACAACGCGCCCCGCGGTGAGTCGTCCTTTCCTCGGCCGTCCGAGTGATCGTGCCCCTGCGGTTGACGGATCCGGCGGTGGTCGGGGCGGGACCGTCTGCCGGTCCGCTGCCGTACCCGCTGCGGAGGCTCGGGCACTCCATACACCGGCAGCAGCCGGACCGGTGCCCCGCGCAGGAGGTGCGACGGCAGGAGGGTGAGGGGGTCGAGGTAGGCGTCCGCGCGGCGCAGGCCCCAGTGCAGACAGCGGCCCGCGCAGTGGGAGGCGCCCGCCGCCGTCACGGTGCCGAGCTGTTCGCCCGCCTGGATCGTTGCGCCCTTGCGCACGGACGCCCGCACCGGCTCGTACGTCGTCCGCAGCGGCGGCTCACCCGAGCCGGTCAGCTCGACCACGATGACGCCCTTGCCCCCGACCGGGCCCGCGAAAGTCACCCGCCCCGGGACCGGCGACCGCACCGGCAGGCCGGACCCCGCTTCCAGATCCACCCCCCGATGCCCGGCGCCGTACGGCGTCAGCGGCGGCTCCCAGCCCCGCAGGACCCGGGGACGGTCGCCCACCGGCCAGCCGACGGCCACCCGTGGCACCGGCGGGGTACCGGGCGCGGCCTGGGGTGGGACACCGGCCGGCGGCCCCTTCGCGCGGGCCGCGCCGGGCAGGACAGCCAGCGTGAGGGCCACCAGGGCCGCCCCCAGCAGACGCGGCGGACGCCGGGATCGTAGAGGCTGTGGCGGTCGGGAAGATCGCTCCATGGCCACACGGTCCCGCACCCGCACCGACCACGGCCGGACCCTGTGGACAACGCACGGATTGTGGACAACCCCGTCACCCGAAACCCCCCGGCAGGTCTACGCCGGGTCCCTTACGCCCCCTCCAGAGCCGTGCACCTGACACCACCGCGCGCCTCCCACGCCGTGGACGTGGGCTCTTCCGAGCCCCCGGGCCATGGACCAAGGCATCACGCCGCGCCCTCCGCCGAGCCGTGGACTCCGGGTGCCGCCCTGCTACCCCGGCCCCGAAGTTGTCGACCACGGCGTCGCGCCCTGCCACCCCCGGAGCTGTGGACCGGCGCTGTGGCTCCGTCCGCCGGGGCCGTGGAGCACGGCCGCCCCGGTGCCTCCCGGGCCGCAGTACCCGGCGTCGCCCCGCCCGGGCCTGTGGGCTGAGGCATCACGCCGCGCCCTCCGCCGAGCCGTGGACCGATGCGTCGCCCTGCTGCCCCTGGCTCGTGGACGGCGGTGCCGCTCCGCCCTCCGCGGTCGTGGACCACGGCTGCCCCGGTGCCTCCCGGGCCATGATTCCCGGCCTAGTCCGGCATGGTTCCGCCCAGGTGCCTGTTGCCCGGCCGCCCCCGGGGACGTGGAGCACGGCACCACCGCACCGGATGCCCCCCGGGGGTCTGGACCCTGGCGCAGCCGCCCTCGGATCCCGGGCGTCAGCGTCGCCCCCCTCGGGTGCCGCAGACCCCGGTGTCACCCCCGCCCCAGGCCACCGACCAGCCCCCGCCCCGTCGGCAGGCGACCCGGCCTCCGCCCCCGCCGGCCCACGCCGGCGGTCGGCGTCCTCGGGTCATGGACATGGGCGTCATCCGCTGCCCCGTGGGTCCCGTACACTTCTGGTGGCGACCCGGGCCACCGGGTCGACTTCGCACGCCCCGGAACGGCGGCCGGAAACGGTCCCGGTCAGCGCCCCTCGGTCCCTTGTGGCACGGCGCGACAGCGGGCGTCAGGCGCGGAAGCCATCCGGCATCCGCGGCAACCGAGAACCAAGGAGAACACGGCCATGGCCGTCGTCACGATGCGGGAGCTGCTGGAAAGCGGCGTCCACTTCGGTCACCAGACCCGCCGTTGGAACCCGAAGATGAAGCGCTTCATCTTCACCGAGCGCAACGGCATCTACATCATCGACCTGCTCCAGTCGCTGTCGTACATCGACCGCGCCTACGAGTTCGTCAAGGAGACCGTCGCCCACGGCGGCACGGTCATGTTCGTCGGCACGAAGAAGCAGGCGCAGGAGGCCATCGCCGAGCAGGCCACGCGCGTCGGCATGCCCTACGTCAACCAGCGCTGGCTGGGCGGCATGCTCACCAACTTCTCGACCGTTTACAAGCGGCTGCAGCGCCTCAAGGAGCTGGAGCAGATCGACTTCGAGGACGTCGCGGCGTCCGGTCTGACCAAGAAGGAGCTTCTCGTGCTCTCGCGCGAGAAGGCCAAGCTGGAGAAGACCCTCGGCGGTATCCGCGAGATGCAGAAGGTGCCCAGCGCCGTCTGGATCGTGGACACCAAGAAGGAGCACATCGCGGTCGGTGAGGCCCGGAAGCTCAACATCCCGGTCGTCGCGATCCTCGACACCAACTGCGACCCCGACGAGGTCGACTACAAGATCCCGGGCAACGACGACGCGATCCGCTCCGTCACCCTGCTCACCCGTGTGATCGCCGACGCCGTCGCCGAGGGGCTCATCTCCCGCTCCGGCGTGGCGACGGAGGGCAAGGGCGAGAAGGCCGCGGGCGAGCCGCTCGCCGAGTGGGAGCGCGACCTGCTGGAGGGCGAGAAGAAGGCTGACGAGGCCGCCCCGGCCGCCGACGCCCCCGCCGCCACGGAGGCTCCGGCCGCTGACGCCGCCGCCGAGGCCCCGGCCGCCGAGGCCGAGGCTCCGGCCGCCGAGGCCCCCGCTGCCGACGCCCCGGCCACCGAGGCTCCGGCCGCCGACGCCCCGGCCGCCGACGCCGAGCAGGGCTGATCCACCGGCTCTCGCGGTGAACTGACGGGGGCGTCGACATCCGTCGCGCCCCCGTCGTCCACCCGCCGGTCAGCCGCGAGTCCACCGGCCACGGACACGGCCACGGCTCCATGGGACGGGGACCCCGTACCGGGCACCCGTACCCACCAGGACCGCCGTTCCAGGGCCTCTGCTCCAGGACCACTGTCCCCGGACTTCTGTTCCAGGACCTCTGCTCCAGGGCTCATCTCCCCGGGCTCGCGGCCCCGCAGATCTTCGATCTTCCAGACTTCGAGAAAGACACACATTCTCATGGCGAACTACACCGCCGCCGACGTCAAGAAGCTCCGTGAGCTGACCGGTGCCGGCATGATGGACTGCAAGAAGGCCCTGGACGAGGCCGACGGCAACGTCGAGAAGGCCGTCGAGGCGCTCCGGATCAAGGGCCAGAAGGGCGTCGCCAAGCGCGAGGGCCGCTCCGCCGAGAACGGCGCCGTGGTCTCGATCATCGCCGAGGACAATTCCTCCGGTGTCCTGGTCGAGCTGAAGTGCGAGACGGACTTCGTCGCCAAGGGCGAGAAGTTCCAGGCCGCCGCCCGCACCATCGCCGAGCACGTCGCCGAGACCGCCCCGGCCGACCTCCAGGCGCTGCTCGCCTCCGAGATCGAGCCCGGCAAGACCGTCCAGGCGTACGTGGACGAGGCCAACGCCACCCTCGGCGAGAAGATCGTGCTGGACCGCTTCGCGCGGTTCGACGACGGCTTCGTCCTCGCCTACATGCATCGCACCATGCCCGACCTGCCCCCGCAGATCGGTGTCCTGGTCGAGCTGGACAAGCCGAACGCCGACGTCGCCAAGGGCATCGCCCAGCACATCGCCGCGTTCGCGCCGCAGTACCTCGCCAAGGACGACGTCCCGGCCGACGTGGTCGAGAACGAGCGTCGTATCGCCGAGGAGACCACCCGCGCCGAGGGCAAGCCCGAGGCCGCGATCGCCAAGATCGTCGAGGGTCGTGTCAACGGCTTCTTCAAGGACGCCACGCTGCTCGGCCAGTCCTACGCCCTCGACCCCAAGAAGTCGGTCCAGAAGGTCCTGGACGAGGCCGGTGTCACCCTGAAGCGCTTCACGCGCATCAAGGTCGGTCTCTGAGTCCGTACCGCGATCGACGCGCGATCCCCGGCGGAATCCCGCTAGGGTCGAACGCAGTCGTCCGCGCCGCGCGCGCACTGCGTCCCGCACGCGCGCGTGGCGGACGACGGCAGATCTGACAAGGAGGCCATTGCCGCGCAAGGGAGAACCCACCCCACCGGCAATGGCCTTCTTCGCATGTGCACCACGTGAAAGAGGCGGGATAACGATGACCACCAAGGCCCAGAAGAGCGACGACGGCAAAGTACGCGGCCGGTTTCTGCTGAAACTGTCGGGAGAGGCGTTCTCCGGTGGCGGGGGCTTGGGCGTCGACCCGGACGTGGTGCACGCCATCGCCCGCGAGATCGCGGCCGTCGTCCGCGACGGCGCCCAGATCGCCGTCGTCATCGGCGGCGGCAACTTCTTCCGCGGCGCCGAACTCCAGCAGCGCGGCATGGACCGGGCCCGCTCCGACTACATGGGCATGCTCGGCACCGTCATGAACTGCCTCGCCCTCCAGGACTTCCTGGAGAAGGAAGGCATCCAGTCGCGCGTCCAGACCGCCATCACCATGGGGCAGGTCGCCGAGCCCTACATCCCGCTGCGGGCCGTGCGCCATCTGGAGAAGGGCCGGGTGGTCATCTTCGGCGCCGGTATGGGCATGCCGTACTTCTCCACCGACACCACGGCCGCGCAGCGCGCCCTGGAGATCGACGCCGAGGCGCTGCTGATGGGCAAGAACGGTGTGGACGGGGTCTACGACTCCGACCCGAAGACCAACCCGGACGCGGTCAAGTTCGACTCGCTCGGCTACGGCGAGGTCATCACCCGGGACCTCAAGGTCGCCGACGCCACGGCCGTCACCCTGTGCCGCGACAACAAGCTGCCCATCCTGGTCTTCGAGCTGGTGACCGAGGGCAATATCGCGCGCGCCGTCAAGGGTGAGAAGATCGGCACGCTGGTGGGTGATCAGGACAGCCGGTCCTGACCGCGGGACGGAACCCGTCCGGATCCTGACCGGAACCCGACCGGTACCCGACCGGACCCGGACGGGGCCGGAGCGGGGCCTGATCGGGGGATGGACAATGACCTGCCGGTCGGGAACCGTGCAGGAAGCAGACGCGACGCAGCCGGCCGCCGACACGCGGACGCAGCCGGGCCGACTCACAACACGCAGGAGCAAGTGGTGATCGAAGAGACCCTCCTCGAGGCCGAGGAGAAGATGGAGAAGGCCGTCGTGGTCGCCAAGGAGGACTTCGCCGCGATCCGCACCGGCCGTGCGCACCCGGCGATGTTCAACAAGATCGTGGCCGACTACTACGGGGCGCCGACCCCGATCAACCAGCTGGCCTCCTTCGCCGTGCCGGAGCCCCGCATGGCGGTCGTCACCCCGTTCGACAAGACCGCCCTGCGCAATATCGAGCAGGCGATCCGCGACTCGGACCTGGGTGTCAACCCCAGCAACGACGGCAACATCATCCGGGTGGTGTTCCCCGAGCTGACCGAGGAGCGCCGCCGCGAGTACATCAAGGTCGCCAAGGGCAAGGGCGAGGACGCCAAGGTGTCCATCCGCTCCGTCCGGCGCAAGGCCAAGGACGCCATCGACAAGATGGTCAAGGACGGCGAGGTCGGTGAGGACGAGGGCCGCCGCGCGGAGAAGGAACTCGACGACACCACCGCCAAGTACGTCGCCCAGGTGGACGAGCTTCTCAAGCACAAGGAAGCGGAGCTGCTCGAAGTCTGATGAACGACTCTTCCTGGGGGGCGCCGCCCGGGACCGGGCAGACCGGGTACTGGGGGCCCACCGAGCACGGACCCGCCCAAGGGGCTGCCCCGGCGGGTCCCGCGTACGATGCGCAACAGGCGCAGCACACTCGCCCCATGCCCATCGTGCCCGACCTGCCCGCGTACGGCGGTGACCAGGATGAGGACCGGGGGACCGCTCGGCTGAGCGGCCCCCTGTTCCGTGAGGAGACCTCCCCCGCCGCCGCGTCGTACACGTACCCCGACGAGACGTACCGCAACGAGCCGTTCCGCGACGAGACCCCGTCGGCGCAGCCGCCTGCGGCGGCGCCGCAGAATCCGGAGCCCATGCCCGACGCCCCGCAGCCGGCGCCCGCACCGCAGAAGAAGAGCGCGGGCCGGGATCTGAGCGCGGCCATAGGGGTCGGTGTCGGGCTCGGCGCGGTCATCGTCGCGTCGTTGTTCTTCGTCAAGGTCGTGTTCGTCGGCGTGATAGTCGTCGCCGTCGTCGTCGGGCTGTGGGAGCTGACCCGGCGGCTGGAGGAGCGCAAGGGGATCAAGGCGCCGCTGGTACCGCTCGCGGTCGGCGGCGCGGCCATGGTGGTCGCCGGGTACGCCCGGGGCCCCGAGGGCGCCTGGGTCGCCATGGCGCTCACCGCGCTCGCCGTATTGGTCTGGCGGATGACCGAACCGCCCGAGGGCTATCTGAAGGACGTCACCGCCGGGGTCTTCGCCGCGTTCTACGTCCCGTTCCTGGCCACGTTCGTCGCGCTGCTGCTCACCGCCGACGACGGGGCGCAGCGGGTACTGACGTTCCTGCTGCTCACCGTCGTCAGCGACACCGGGGCCTACGCGATCGGCTGGCGGTTCGGCAAGCACAAGCTCGCGCCGCGGATCAGCCCCGGCAAGACCCGTGAGGGCCTGTTCGGCGCGGTCGCCTTCGCGATGGTGGCGGGCGCGCTGTGCATGGAGTTCCTGATCGACGGCGGCACCTGGTGGCAGGGGCTGCTGCTGGGCCTCGCGGTCGCCGCCAGCGCCACGCTGGGCGACCTCGGGGAGTCCATGATCAAGCGGGACCTCGGTATCAAGGACATGGGCACGCTGCTGCCAGGCCACGGCGGGATCATGGACCGGCTGGACTCGCTGCTGCCCACGGCGCCGGTGGTGTGGCTGCTGATGGTGCTGTTCGTGGGGTCCGGCTGACCGGAGCCGGTTTCGGGCAGCGGCGTCACGACCGCTCGGAATCACCCCTTCCGTACTTATGATCCCCATCTGGGGGGACGGGGCGACGGAGGAACGGAAGGGGTGGCGTGCATGCCGGGGCGGGACGCAGGCTGGGAACGGGAGACGGCCGAGCTGGCCGGCTCCATCCGTGACGACATCCGCGTCACGCTGGGGGAGACCGACGAGACCCATCGCGATCTGGCGGAGCTGCGCCAGCAGCTCGCGCTCGAAATGGCCGAGACCGAGGTGATGCTCGGCGGGGGCGACGGGCTGCCCCTCGCGTCGGCCCGCGCGCAGTTGTCCTCGGCCGGGAGCGTGCTGGCCCGGGCCGAGGGGGTGTCCCGGGAGTACCTCACGTCCCGCACCCGGGTGTCCGCCCATCCCGAGTACGTCGCCGGTGCCGCGCCCTCCCCCGACCTCGACGTGCTGATGGGGCTCTTCGACGCGCTCGTGGAGCAGTCGGAGGCGATGGCCGGGATCATGGACGCCCTGGCCGGGGCGATCGAATGCGTCCTCGACCTCCAGGAGTGGCTGGAGCGGCTCCAGGAGGAGCTGGCCCCGCTGCGGGAACGCGCCCACGCCACGCTCCGCGCCACTCAGGCCGAACTCTCGGCGACCGAGGGTTCCCCGGGCTGGCCCGCCCGCCGGAGCCGCCTCATAGCCCTGACCGGACGCCTGACCGCCCTGGACGAGGGCCGCGTGCGGGCCTTCCCGGACCGCGGCCCGGCGAGCCTGTACGAGGACGTCGAACGCGAACTGTCGACCCTGCGCGCGGAAAACGCCCGCGGCGACTGGACCTGACCCAACAACCGGGCTCCCCCTGGAGCCCAGGCCCGCGGCAATCGGGCTGCCCCCCCCGGAGGGCCGGGTCCCTCCCTCTCGGCGGTCCGGCCCCCTCTCGGCGGTCCGCCTTCCTCCTCGGGTTCGGCAGCCGACCCGCCGGCCGATGCCGGGCCCGGCGCTCGTGCCCGCCCCGGCCCAGGCAACGGGCGCGACGAGCACACCTGGGGCCACCGGGCCGGGCCCGGCGGTCGGGCCCCGGCGGTCGGGCCCCGGCGGTCGGGCTTTCCCCGGCAGCCGACCCGTCGGCCGGTGCTGCGCCCGGAGTCTGCGCCGGTCCCGGCCGAGGTCACGGGGCGCGACGAAAGCGCCCGGTGCGACAGGGATCGACCCGGCGGTCGGCCTTCACCCCGGCGATCAGGTTCCCCCGACGATCAGGCCCCCCCGGCATTCGGGCCCCCCGGCATTCGGGCTCCCCCCCCCCGGGAGGTCGGGCCCCACCCCAGAGATCGGGCCCCGGCGATCGGGCCCTCCGACCGGCCACCCGGCGTTCGGCCCCGCCGTTCGCTGCAGCCGTCCAGCCCCCCGGCGTTCGCCCCCCGCCCCGCCATCCCCCCGGCCCCAGAGGTAGCCCCCGTCCCGAAGCCGCCCCCCGCCCCAGAAGCCGCCCCCCACCCCACGTCAGTACTCCACCCGGCGTTTGAGGGCGCCTCGGCCCAGGTCTTTGCGGATTTCGGAGCGTAAGGTCTGGAGGGCTTCCGCGTAGGAGTTCGATGCCTGCATGTATTCGGGGCTGTGGGCGTCGTGGCCCGCGGCGACGGCGTTGCGTTTGCTGCGGAGGGTGATGAACAGGTCGTTCGCCATGTGCACGACCGCTTCCGGGGCGAGCAGGATGAGTCGTTCGCGGGCGGAGTAGAGGCCGCTGGAGCGGAACGCCTCGCGGGCCTGCGGGCGCCACTCGGCCTCCGGGACCTGGTTGATCCGCAGGGCCAGGGTCCGGATCGCCCCGCTGGACTCGTGCAGCGCGTCGATGAACGTGATGTACGCCTCGGCCCGCGAGCGCCGGCCCTCCTGGTCGTAGCTGCTGCGCACCCTCAGCCGCTCCAGGGAGAACGCGCTACCGGCACCGACCAGCGTCCCCAAGAGCGTGCCGGCCACGGGAATCCAGTCCATGGCACCCCTTGCCAAGAGGATAGGGGCGTCCGAGGCCGCCGCCATAGCCTTGTGCGGGGTCCTCGTCGGCGAGTTTGTCGTACGAATTGATCTGCGACACTGGGAGGGTTATGCCTGCACCCGGAGAACTCACCTTTGTCGCGCCGCGCGGAGCCAAGAAGCCGCCGCGGCACCTCGCCGACCTCTCGCCCGCCGAGCGCAAGGACGCGGTGGCGGAGATCGGGGAGAAGCCGTTCCGCGCCAAGCAGCTGTCGCAGCACTACTTCGCCCGGTACGCGCACGACCCCGAGCAGTGGACGGACATCCCGGCCGGGGCGCGGGAGCGGCTGCGGGAGGCGTTGCTGCCCGAGCTGATGACCGTCGTACGGCATCTCTCCACGGACCAGGGGACCACCCGCAAGACGCTCTGGCGGCTGTTCGACGGGACGCTCGTGGAGTCGGTGCTGATGCGGTACCCGGACCGGGTCACCATGTGCATCAGCTCACAGGCGGGCTGCGGGATGAACTGCCCGTTCTGCGCGACCGGGCAGGCGGGGCTGGACCGCAACCTGTCCACCGCGGAGATCGTCCACCAGATCGTCGACGGGATGCGGGCGCTGCGGGACGGGGAGGTGCCCGGGGGCCCGGCGCGGCTGTCCAACATCGTCTTCATGGGGATGGGGGAGCCGCTCGCCAACTACAAGCGGGTCGTGGCCGCCATCCGCGCGCTGACCGACCCCGCCCCGGACGGGGTGGGGCTGTCGCAGCGCGGGATCACCGTGTCGACCGTGGGCCTGGTGCCCGCGATCCACCGGTTCTCCGACGAGGGGTTCAAGTGCCGCCTCGCCATCTCGCTGCACGCGCCCGACGACGAACTGCGGGACACCCTCGTCCCCGTCAACACGCGCTGGAAGGTGCGTGAGGTGCTGGACGCCGGGTTCGAGTACGCGGAGCGGTCCGGGCGGCGGCTGTCCATCGAGTACGCGCTGATCCGGGACATCAACGACCAGGCGTGGCGCGGGGACCGGCTCGGGCGGCTGCTCAAGGGGCGGCCCGTGCATGTGAACCTGATCCCGCTCAACCCGACGCCCGGCTCCAAGTGGACCGCGTCCCGGCCCGAGGACGAGCGGGCGTTCGTGGAGGCCATCGCCGCGCACGGGGTGCCGGTCACGGTCCGCGACACCCGGGGGCAGGAGATCGACGGGGCCTGCGGTCAGCTCGCGGCGACCGAGCGGTAGGATCCAAGCACCCATATCTTCATATTCCGACAGGGGAGCGCCACAGCGCTGAGAGTGCGGCAGCCAGAACGATGGCGGGCCGCAGACCCTCTGAACCTCGCCCAGGTCATTCTGGGTAGGGAGATCGGTCGTCGCTCATGCTGTTGCGCCCTGCCCGGAGGCACGGAACCTCCCGGCGGGGCCGCGTCTCTTCCTGGAACGTCCCAGGAGGAAAACACCGGTGAACACCAAGACCCTCGTGGCCGCGGCCGTCGGGCTGGGCCTGGTCACGCTGTCCGCGTGCGGCTCGTCGTCCGGGTCGTCGCCCGGCTCCGGCGGCGACGGGGACTCCAAGACCGTCACGCTCGTCAGCCACAACTCGTGGGCCGTCTCCAAGGACGTGCTCGCCGACTTCGAGAAGCAGTCCGGCCTCCAGGTCAAGGTGCTGGAGGACGGCGACGCCGGAGCCGCCGTCAACAAGGCCGTCCTCACCAAGGACAACCCCCAGGGCGACGTCTTCTTCGGCGTCGACAACACCCTGCTCTCCCGCGCCCTCGACAACGGGCTCTTCCAGCCGTACGAGGCGAAGGGCGCCGACACCGTCCGGGCCGCCTACCGCGCCGACGCGACCGGGCACCGGGTCACCCCGGTCGACACCGGCGACATCTGCGTCAACTACGACAAGGCGTACTTCAGCGAGCGCGACCTCGCCCCGCCCCGGACCTTCGACGACCTGATAGAGCCCGCCTACAAGGACCTGCTCGTCACCGAGAACGCCTCCACCTCCTCGCCCGGCCTCGGCTTCCTGCTGGGCACGGCCGCGCAGTACGGCGACGACGGCTGGCAGGACTACTGGAAGAAGCTCACCGACAACGGCGTCAAGGTGGTCGACAGCTGGGAGTCGGCGTACAACGAGGAGTTCTCCGGCTCGGCCGGCGGCAAGAAGGCGGGGGGCGACCGCCCGCTGGTGGTGTCGTACGCCTCCTCCCCGCCCGTCGAGGTCGTCTACGCCGACCCGCAGCCGAAGACCGCGCCCACCGGGGTCGTGGACGGCACCTGCTTCCGGCAGATCGAGTACGCGGGACTGCTCAGCAACGCGGAGAACGCCGAGGGCGGCAAGGCGCTCCTCGACTTCCTGATCGGCAAGCGGTTCCAGGAGGACATGCCGCTGAACATGTTCGTGTACCCGGTGGTCGAGGGCGCCCGGGTGCCCGAGGTGTTCGCGCAGCACGGGCCGCAGGCGAAGGACCCCGAGACCATGGACCCGGCGAAGATCGCCGACCACCGCGACGACTGGGTCAAGGCGTGGACGTCGCTCGTCCTGAGGTGAGCCCGGCGGGCCGGACCCGGGGCCGCGGGGGCGCCCTGCGGCTGGGGCTGCTCGCCCTGCCCCTCGCGTTCTTCGCCCTCTTCTTCGCCTACCCCGTCGCCGCGATCCTCGCCCGCGGGCTGAAGGTCGACGGGGTCTGGCAGGCGGGGCGGCTGTGGGAGGTGCTGGGGCAGTCGGACATCCGGCAGGTGCTGTGGTTCACCACCTGGCAGGCGCTGGCGTCCACCGCCCTGACCCTGCTGATCGCGCTGCCCGGCGCGTATGTCTTCGCCCGCCTGGACTTCCCGGGCAAGCAGGTGCTGCGGGCCGTGGTCACCGTCCCGTTCGTGCTGCCGACGGTCGTCGTCGGTACGGCGTTCCTGGCGGTGGCCGGGCGCGGCGGACTGCTGGACGAGCTGTGGGGCGTACGGCTCGACACCACCGTGTGGGCGATCCTGTTCGCGCATGTCTTCTTCAACTACGCGGTCGTCGTCCGGACCGTCGGCGGGCTCTGGTCCCAGCTCGACCCGCGGCAGGAGGAGGCGGCGCGGATGCTGGGCGCCTCGCCGCTCGCGGCCTGGCGCCGGGTCACCCTGCCCGCCCTCGGGCCGGCCGTGGCCGCCGCCGCGCTGATGGTGTTCCTGTTCACCTTCACCTCCTTCGGTGTGGTGCGGATCCTCGGCGGACCGGCCTTCTCCACCCTGGAGGTGGAGATCTACCGGCAGACCTCCGAACTCTTCGATCTGTCCACGGCCGCCGTGCTGACGGTGATCCAGTTCGTCGCCGTGGGCGCGATCCTCGCCGTGCACGCCTGGACCGTACGGCGCCGGGAGAGCGCCCTGCGGCTGGTGGACCCGGCGATGACGGCCCGGCCCCCGCGCGGGGCCCGGCAGCGGGCGCTGCTGGCCGGGGTCCTGGTGAGCGTCCTCGTCCTGATCCTGCTGCCGCTCGGGGTGCTGGTGCGGCGCTCGCTGGACGCGCCCGGGTTCGGCTACTACCGGGCGCTGGCTTCGGCGGAGTCCGAGGTGTTCCTGGTGCCGCCGATCCACGCGATCGGCAACTCGCTGGCGTACGCGGCAGCCGCCACCGCCATCGCCGTACTCGTCGGCGCGCTGGCCGCGGCGGCGCTGGCGCGGCGGGACGCCGGGCGGTGGATGCGCGGCTTCGACGCGCTGCTGATGCTGCCGCTCGGGGTGTCCGCGGTGACCGTCGGCTTCGGTTTCCTGATCGCGCTGGACGAGCCGCCGCTGGATCTGCGGGCGACCTGGATCCTGGTGCCGCTCGCCCAGGCGCTGGTGGGCGTGCCGTTCGTCGTACGGATCATGCTGCCGGTGCTGCGGGCGGTGGACGTACGGCTGCGGGAGGCGGCGGCCGTGCTCGGGGCGTCGCCGTGGCGGGTGTGGCGGGAGGTGGATCTGCCGCTGGTGCGGCGGGCGGTGCTGGTCGCGGCCGGGTTCGCGTTCGCGGTGTCGCTGGGCGAGTTCGGGGCGACCGTGTTCATCGCCCGGCCCGACAACCCGACGCTGCCGGTGGCCGTGGCGAAGCTGGCGGGGCGGCCCGGGGACCTCAACTACGGCCAGGCGATGGCCCTTTCGACGATTCTGATGGTGGTGTGCGCGGTGGCGCTGCTGGTGCTGGAGCGGCTGCGGACGGACCGGAGCGGGGAGTTCTGAGATGAGGGAGGTTCCGGTGCCGCTGCTGCGGCTGGAGGGGGCGACCGTACGGCTCGGTGGGCGGGTGGTGCTGGACGCCGTGGACCTGGCGGTCGTGGGCCACGAGACCGTGTGTGTGCTCGGGCCGAGCGGCAGTGGCAAGTCGACGCTGCTGCGGGCGGTCGCCGGGCTCCAGCCGCTGGACGCCGGGCGGGTGCTGCTGGAGGGCCGGGACCAGGCCGGGGTGCCCGCGCACCGGCGGGAGATCGGGCTGATGTTCCAGGACCATCAGCTCTTCCCGCAGCGGGACGTGGCCGGGAACGTGGCGTTCGGGCCCCGGATGCGCGGGGCGTCACGGGGCGAACAGCGGGCGCGGGTCGCGGAGTTGCTGGAGCTGGTCGGGCTGCCGGGGGCGGCGGGCCGGGCGGTGGCCGCGCTGTCCGGGGGCGAGCAGCAGCGGGTGGCGCTCGCGCGGGCGCTGGCGCCCGGTCCGCGGCTGCTGATGCTGGACGAGCCGCTCGGACAGCTCGACCGCTCGCTGCGGGAGCGGCTGGTGGTGGAACTGCGGGAGCTGTTCGGGCGGTTGGGGACGACGGTGCTGGCCGTCACCCACGACCAGGGCGAGGCGTTCGCGCTCGCCGACCGGGTGGTGGTGATGCGGGAGGGGCGCATCGCCCAGTCCGGTACGCCGCTGGAGGTGTGGCAGCGGCCGGCGGACGCGTTCGTGGCGCGTTTCCTCGGCTTCGACAATGTGGTGCCGGGCATGGTGAGCGGGCGGGTCGCGGTCACGGAGTGGGGGAAGCTGCCGGTGCCGGAGGGGTCGGCGCAGGGGGCCGTGGACGTGCTGGTGCGGCCGGCCGGGGTCCGGCTGGCGGGTGCGGGACCCGGTGGGGCCGGTGGACCCGGTGGGGCCGGTGGGGTCGGAGGGGCGGGGCCGCGGTGCGTGGTGGTCGCCCGTACCTTCAAGGGCACCCATGTCGCCGTCCGGCTGCGGCCCGAGGACGGCGGGGCGTCGCTGGAGGCGGCGTGCGCGCTGCGGGACGCGCCCGAGGTGGGGGACGTGGTCGGGGTGGATTTCGACGCGGCGGAAATCGTGGTGCTCGCGGGGGCGGCCCGATCGTAGGGTGCGGCCATGACTCACCTCCCTCATGACCGCTACTGCGACGAGATCACCCACCAGGCGGAGCAGTTCAGGGCGCTGCTGAAGGCACCCGGCGCCGATCTGTCGGCGACCGTGCCGACGTGCCCGGACTGGACCCTGGAACAGCTGACCCGGCATCTGGGGGGTGCGCTGCGCTGGATCGAGTTGATGGTGCGGACCCGGGCGCAGGAGCAGGTGCCGGAGGAGCGGGTGCCGCTGGGCGGGGGACCGCAGGAGCGGGGGGATCTCGCGGCGCTGGACGCGTGGTTCGCCGAGAGCGCGGCGGCGGTCGTCGCGGCCCTGCGGGAGGCCGGGCCCGACGCGCAGGTGTGGAGCTGGGCCGGGGTGTTCACCGCCGGGTTCTGGGCGCGGCGGGTGACCCATGAGATCACCGTGCACCGGGCCGACGCGGCGCTCACCGTGGGCGTGCCCTACGAGGTCGCCGCGGACGTCGCCGCCGACGCGATCGACGAGTGGCTGGACATCGTGACGTTCGTCCAGCGCCATGAGCCGCACGACGCCGCCGCCGAACTGCGCGGCGGGGGGCGGAGCCTCCACCTCCACGCGACCGACGCGCCGGGGCTGGACGCCGAGTGGGTGATCGAGCTGGCCGAGGCCGGGGTGGAGTGGCGCCGGGGGCACGAGAGGGCGACGGTCGCCCTGCGCGGGCCGCTGACGCAGGTGCTGCTCGCGTTCTACCGGCGGGTGCCGCTGGAGAGCGGGGACCTGGAGGTCGTGGGCGAGCGGGAGGTGCTGGACTTCTGGCTGGAGCGGGCCACGTTCGGGTGAACCGGCGGACGGCCCGCCCCCACGACCGTGGGGACGGGCCGCCGGTCCGCTCCGGGGGGTCCGGACGGTCCGCTCCTGGGGGTCCGGACGGCCCGCTCCGGGGGGTCAGCCGTTGTCCTTGGCCCCCCGGCGGCGGAAGCCGAGGAAGACAGCGGCACCGCCGACGGCGACCAGGGCCGCCGCGATCCCGGCGATCATCCCGGTGTTGGAACCGGCGCCGGTCTCCGCGAGGTGGGACTCACCGGCCGGGGACGGCGCGTTGCTCGCGGTCTCCACGGGAGCGCTCGCGCTCTGCTCCGGGGACGACGGCGACGGGGTCGGGGTCTGGGACTCCCCCGGCGTGGACTCCGAGGGCGTCGGGGTCGGCGTGGGAGTGGGCGTCGGGGTGGGCGTGCTGTCCGTCGCGCACGGCGTGGACGGGGTGACCAGGTTGGGCTTGATGTCCTCGTCCACCTGATCGCCGGCCTTGACGTGGACCCGGTACTCGGCGCCCGGCTTCCACTGCTCCTCGAAGGTGATGGTCACCCCCTCGCGGGAGCCCTTCACCTCCTGGGTGCCGACCAGCCGTTCGTCGGCGCCGTTGTTCTCCAGATAGACGGACACGGTCGCGGGGGTGCCCGCCGGGTCCTTGTCCGTGACGGTGATGACGCCCTTGGTGCCGTCGCAGATCGCGGCGGCGGAGAAATCCTTGATGTCGCACGCGAGCGCGCTGCCCGCGGCGAAGAGCGCGAGTGCCGCGGAGGCCGCGGTGACACCGAGCGCCCGCACCGGAAGACCGGTGCTGCGGCGGGAGGTGCGGGGCTCGCGGGACACGGGGTGCGCGGGCGACGGGAACGACTTGGACACGTTTGTCCTTACGGGATATGTAAACGCGGGGGGTTGGGGGAGCCGCCGTGGAGCAGGCGGTACCCCTTGAGGCTCATAGCTTTATAAGCGTCCCGTAAGGAGCGTCAATGCCTGTGTCCGTTTGATCCGGGCACTTTTGGAGGTCTTTACCGAGCCCGGCGTTTGGAGCGAATTCCGTTCGCCGGGGCGTCAGTTGGCGGCCGTTCCCAGGTGTCCCCAGGTGTTCCCAGGTCAGCCTTCGAGCGCCGACGGGTCCATCCAGGTGATCTCCCAGGTGTGGCCGTCGAGGTCGTCGAACGCGCGGCCGTACATGAACCCGAGGTCCTGGACCTTGCCCGTCGCCGTGCCGCCCGCGGCGATCGCCCGGTCGACCAGTTCGTCCACCTTCTCGCGGGTTTCGGCGCTCAGCGCGATCAGCGTCTCGCTGGTGCTCGTCGCGTCCGCGATCTCCTTGTGCGTGAAGGTCGCGTAGAACGGCTTGGTCAGCAGCATGACCACGATGGTGTCGCTGATCACCACCGACGCCGCGTTCTCGTCGCTGAACTGGGGGTTGATGCGGTAGCCCAGGTCCGTGAAGAACTTCTTCGAGGCGTCGAGGTCGCTCACGGGCAGGTTGACGAAAATCATCTGCTGGTACATCGGGGTCTCTCCCGTCGCTGGTGCCGCTTTCGATGGGTTGGACCGGGGGCGGGATCGGAACTCATCGCTGTTCGGCGATCGTCCTTCGCTTTTTTTCGTTCTCCGTGATCCTCGGTGAGGATCAGGCTACGGACGTGCGGGACCTGGCCACGGTGCTCTCGCCGGAGTCCCTCACCGGATGAGCGGCTGGGCCGCCAGTTCCGCCACCAGCAGGGTCAGCGGGCCGAACAGGGCCAGCAGCGTGCCCGCCCGCAGCAGGGCCGCGCTGCGCAGCATGGTCGCCGGGGCCCCGAGCCGCAGCAGCGCGGCCGTGGTGTCGGAGCGGGCGTGCCGGGCCTCGACGGCCGCCGTGCACAGGGTGGCGACGGTGCAGCCCGCCACCACGAGCGCCCCGAGGGTGGTGAGCGGGCCGAAGACCGGCTCGTCCGTGCCGCCGGGGCGCTGGAGCGCGGCCGTCGCCCACGCCGCCGAGGCCACCGCGCAGACCACGCCGAGCGGCCGGCCGATCCGGCCCGCCTCCGCCATCAGGACCCGCCCCGCCAGCAGCCGCAGCGCGCCGGGCCGCACGGCCTGGAGCAGCCGTCCGCACAGGTGGGTGAGGCCGGGGCCGGCCAGCGCGAGCCCTACGGCGGTCAGGGTCCAGCCGACCAGCACGCTCATCGGACCGGCGGCCAGCCCGCCGGGCAGGGTGGCCGGTTCGGTACCGGGCTTCATACGAGTGGCGTACGCCTCCACCGCGAGCCCGGCCGCCAGGACGGCGACGCCCCAGGGCAGCCCGGTGGGCGCCTGCCGGGGCGCGGGGAAGGCGCCGGTGCCG
The DNA here is from genome assembly GCF_044757045.1 of Streptomyces sp. NPDC091377. Lineage (NCBI taxonomy): Bacteria > Bacillati > Actinomycetota > Actinomycetes > Kitasatosporales > Streptomycetaceae > Streptomyces > Streptomyces sp. NPDC091377. Next base: position 230,638 of record NZ_JBIVUE010000011.1, read on the forward strand.
AGGTCCGTGCCCGTCGCGGGGCGGGTGGCGTCGGAGCCGCCGCCGTCCGGGCCGTCCGTGTCCCCACGGGCCGCATGGGCCGTATCAGCCGTATCAGCCGTAGCGGCCGGGTCCGCCGGGTCGACCGTGCCGGTGGCGCCCCGGGCGCCCTTCCGCGCCCGCCGCCGGAAGCCTTCGGCCGCGGTCCGGGCCGCGCCCGTGGGCCCCGCCGTCCCGTTGGTCTCCGTCCGGCCCGCGGCGTCCGGCGCGTGGTCCGGGTCCGTCGTCGCCGTGCGCGTGATGACGGTACGTCCCCGGGTGCCGAACCCGTCGGTGTCCGCGACGGCCCGGAACGCCTCCACGGCCGCCGCGCGCCGGGACCGGGTCGCCGCGGCCGTCGGCCGGACTCCCGTACCCGCCGCGGCGGTGCCCATCCCGCTCCACCGGATCCGCCGTACGACCGCTCCCCGCTCCCTCGGGCGCAGGGCCAGGGCGGTGGCGATCGAGGCGGCCATGGGGACCACCGCGAGCAGGGTGAGGGCGGCGGGCAGGGGGAGGGGCCGGTCGGCGGCGAGGACGTCGGACGCGGCGCCGTCGAACGGCATCCCCGACAGGTCCCCGCGCAGATGGAGGAAGAACAGCAGCGCCAGCATCGAGCCGAGCAGGGTGGACAGGGCGGTCGTGGTCGCCGACACGGCCATCAGCCGGGCCGGTCCCAGGCCGATCGCCGAGAGCCCGGGGCGCGGCCGGGTCCCGGGGTCCGTACGGGCCACGGCGACCGCGAACTGCACGGTGGCCGCGACCGGCACCAGGCACCAGGCCAGCCGCAGCGCCGACCCGCCCGGGTTGTGGGGGTGGCTCAGCGCGTGGCCGAGGGTGCACAGCAGCAGGAACCCGGTGCCGCCGGAGGCGGCGGCGACCAGCAGCCGGCGCACCTGGACGGCGGGACGGCCCGCGCGGCTCAGACGGAGAGCGAGCACGCGGCCTCCGGCTCGGTCTCGATGACGGGCGGCAGATGGACCGTACGCACCCGGCGGCCGTCCAGCAGCGCGACCGTGCGGTCGGCGAGCGCGGCGGTCTCGGCGTCATGGGTGGCGAGCAGGACGGTGATGCCGTGGGAGCGGGCGGCCGTGGTGAGGGTGCGCAGCACATGGGCGCGGTCGGCGCGGTGCAGCGGGGCCGTCGGCTCGTCGGCGAAGAGCACGGAGGGGGCGGGGGCCAGGGCGCGGGCGATGCAGACGCGCTGGCGTTCGGCCTGCCGCAGTTCGTGCGGGTGGCGGCGGGCGTGGTCGCCGATGTCGAGGCGTTCCAGCCACTCCAGGGCGGCGGTCCTGGCCCGGCGCCTGCTGGTGCCGCGCAGCATCAGCGGCAGGGCGGCGTTCTCCCACACGGTGAGTTCGGGGACGAGCACGGGGGCGGGGTCGATCCAGCCGAACCGGTCGCGGCGCAGCCGTTCCCGGGCGAGGAGGCCCAGGGTGTGCACGGGGACGCTGTTGAACCAGACCTCGCCCCGGCTCGGCCGGGACAGCCCGGACAGACAGCGCAGCAGGGAGGTCTTGCCGCTGCCGCGCGGGCCGCCGACGGCGAGGATCTCGCCCTCCCGGACCTCCAGTGAGACCCCGCAGAGCGCTGGGGAGCCGTCGTCGTGCGTGAAGTGCAGGGAGCGGGCCCAGAGCACATCGTTGTCCGGCGGGGCCTCCATGGGCGTACACCTCAGTTCGGATCGTCCGTTGTCCCTTGCCGTGTCCCCCCTGGGGCGGGGGTCTCCCCCGTGCGGGGGAACGAAGGCCGGGCCGATCGGTCACTGGGCACGCTAGGTACTCGCCGGAGCGGGGCCGGACAGCACGCGGCCCCGGACCGCCGTTTCTCACTCGGACGGACGGTACCGGGGCCGGAGTTGATCATCCAGAAGGAAGATCGGAAGCCGGTGCGGCGGTGGTGGCCGCCGCGGGCGGGATCACAGCTTCGTCCACGCCTCCGTCAGCGTCGCGCGCAGGATCTGCTCGATCTCGTCGAACGTCCCCTGGTCGGAGATGAGCGGCGGGGCGAGCTGGACGACCGGGTCGCCGCGGTCGTCGGCCCGGCAGTACAGGCCGTTGTCGTAGAGCGCCTTGGAGAGGAAGCCGTACAGGACGCGCTCGGTCTCCTCGTCGTCGAAGGTCTCCTTGGTGGCCTTGTCCTTCACCAGCTCGATGCCGTAGAAGTAGCCGTTGCCGCGGACGTCGCCGACGATCGGCAGGTCGTGCAGCTTCTCCAGGGTGGACTTGAACGCCGCCTCGTTGTCGAGGACGTGCTGGGTGAGGTTCTCCCGCTCGAACAGGTCGAGGTTGGCGAGGCCCACCGCGGCCGACACGGGGTGGCCGCCGAAGGTGTAGCCGTGCAGGAAGGTGTTGTCGCCCTGGTAGAACGGCTCGGCGATCCGGTCGGAGACGATGCACGCGCCGATCGGGGAGTAGCCCGAGGTCATGCCCTTGGCGCAGGTGATCATGTCCGGGACGTAGCCGAACTTGTCGCAGGCGAAGATCGTGCCCAGCCGGCCGAAGGCGCAGATGACCTCGTCCGAGACGAGCAGGACGTCGTAGCGGTCGCAGATCTCGCGGACCCGCTGGAAGTAGCCGGGCGGGGGCGGGAAGCAGCCGCCGGCGTTCTGCACCGGCTCCAGGAAGACGGCGGCGACCGTCTCCGGGCCCTCGAACAGGATCTCCTGCTCGATCTGGTCGGCGGCCCAGCGGCCGAACGCCTCCGGGTCGTCGCCGTGGATCGGCGCGCGGTAGATGTTGGTGTTCGGGACCTTGTGGGCGCCCGGCACCAGCGGCTCGAAGGGGGCCTTGAGGGCCGGCAGGCCGGTGATGGACAGGGCGCCCTGCGGGGTGCCGTGGTAGGCGACCGCGCGGGAGATGACCTTGTACTTGGTCGGCTGGCCCTTGAGCTTGAAGTACTGCTTGGCGAGCTTCCAGGCGGTCTCGACCGCCTCACCGCCGCCGGTGGTGAAGAAGACCTTGTTCAGGTCGCCGGGCGCGTGGTCCGCGAGACGCTCGGCCAGCTCGACGGCCTTCGGGTGGGCGTAGGACCACACCGGGAAGAACGCCAGCTCCTGCGCCTGCTTGGCGGCGGCCTCGGCGAGTTCGACGCGCCCGTGACCCGCCTGGACCACGAAGAGACCGGCAAGCCCGTCGAGGTAGCGCTTGCCCTTGTCGTCGTAGATGTAGGTGCCCTCGCCCCGCACGATGGTGGGAACGGGGGAGTTCTCGTACGACGACATGCGGGTGAAGTGCATCCACAGGTGGTCGTACGCGCTCTGGCTGAGGTCCTTGGTGCTCACGGTTATCGGGTCCTCACGGGTTATCGGGTTCCCCACATATAGGTCTGCTTCTTGAGCTTCAGATAGACGAAACTCTCGGTGGAGCGCACTCCGGGGATGGTCCGGATACGTCGGTTGATGACGTCGAGGAGGTGGTCGTCGTCCTCGCAGACGATCTCCACCATCAGATCGAACGAGCCCGCGGTCATCACCACGTACTCGCATTCGGACATGACCGTCAGCGCGTCCGCCACGGCCTCCACGTCCCCCTCCACGTTGATGCCGACCATCGCCTGCCGGCGGAAACCCACGGTGAGCGGGTCCGTGACGGCGACGATCTGCATCACGCCCTGGTCGAGCAGCTTCTGGACGCGCTGGCGCACGGCCGCCTCGGACAGGCCCACGGCCTTGCCGATCGCGGCGTACGGCCGTCTGCCGTCCTCCTGGAGCTGCTCGATGATGGCGAGGGAGACATCGTCCAGAACGGGACTTCCGTTCCCGGTCCTGGACTGACTGGAGCCCCTGGGCTCTGCGCTTCGACTGGCCACGGTCCTCACTGTGCCCGAGGTCTCGACAGTTTCGCAAGGGTCAGGCGATGAATTTCGTTGTTTGAGGCATCCCAGTTTGCGGATTTCGCAGCATCGGCGCGGCGGGGGGTGTTGAAACCGTCGGGCTACGGATTAGGCTGGGTGTCTCAGTGATTGGACACCCGCACATGGGGACACCCGAACTTGGAGGGCCGCCAGTGAGCACCGAACTGCGTCGTCTGCGCAACTACATCGACGGAGAGTTCCGGGACGCCGCCGACGGACGGACCACCGAGGTGGTGAACCCGGCCACCGGCGAGGCGTACGCGACCGCGCCGCTGTCGGGGCAAGCCGACGTGGACGCCGCCATGGAGGCCGCCGCGGCGGCGTTCCCCGCCTGGCGGGACACCACGCCCGCCGAGCGGCAGAAGGCCCTCCTCAAGATCGCGGACGCCTTCGAGGAGCGCGCCGAGGAACTGATCGCGGCCGAGGTGGAGAACACGGGCAAGCCCATCGGGCTCACCCGCACCGAGGAGATCCCCCCGATGGTCGACCAGATCCGCTTCTTCGCGGGTGCCGCGCGGATGCTGGAGGGCCGCTCCGCCGGTGAGTACATGGAGGGCCTGACCTCCATCGTTCGTCGCGAGCCGGTCGGCGTCTGCGCGCAGGTCGCGCCGTGGAACTACCCGATGATGATGGCCGTGTGGAAGTTCGCCCCGGCCCTCGCCGCCGGCAACACGGTGGTGCTGAAGCCGTCGGACACCACCCCCGCCTCCACCGTCCTCATCGCCGAGATCATCGGCTCGGTCGTGCCCAAGGGCGTCTTCAACGTCATCTGCGGCGACCGGGACACCGGCCGGGCGATGGTCGAGCACCCCACCCCCGCGATGGCCTCCATCACCGGGTCCGTACGGGCCGGTATCTCCGTCGCCGAGTCCGCCGCGAAGGACGTCAAGCGGGTCCACCTGGAGCTGGGCGGCAAGGCGCCCGTCGTCGTCTTCGAGGACGTCGACCTCGACAAGGCCGTCGAGGACATCGCCACGGCGGGCTACTTCAACGCCGGCCAGGACTGTACGGCCGCCACCCGCGTCCTGGTCCACGAGTCGGTGCACGACGCGTTCGTCGCCGCTCTCGCGAAGACCGCGTCCGAGACGAAGACCGGTCTCCCTGACGACGAGGACGTGCTCTACGGCCCGCTGAACAACCCCAACCAGCTCCAGCAGGTCTCCGGCTTCATCGACCGCCTCCCCGCCCACGCCAAGGTCGAGGCGGGCGGCCACCGGGTCGGCGAGAAGGGCTACTTCTACGCCCCGACCGTCGTCTCCGGACTCAAGCAGGACGACGAGATCATCCAGAACGAGGTCTTCGGACCGGTCATCACCGTCCAGTCCTTCACCGACGAGGCGCAGGCCGTCCAGTGGGCCAACGGCGTGGACTACGCGCTGGCCTCCTCCGTGTGGACCAAGGACCACGGCCGGGCCATGCGCATGTCGAAGGCGCTGGACTTCGGGTGCGTGTGGATCAACACCCACATCCCGCTGGTCGCGGAGATGCCCCACGGCGGGTTCAAGAAGTCCGGGTACGGCAAGGACCTCTCGGGATACGGGTTCGACGACTACACCCGCATCAAGCACGTGATGACGTCCCTGGACTGAGTTTTCCTTTCCAGCGCTCCGGGCGCTGGATGTACGCGGCGGGTGCGGGGGCCGGCGCCCCGGGCGGTGGCTGTCCGCGGGCACGGGCACGGGGGCAGGCGCAGGCGTAGGCGCGGGGGCGGGTCGGCTGTGGCCGGCCGCGCCCCCGCGCCCGTTTCACGGCATGGTCGACAGGGTGTCTCGCCTGCCGCCCGGTGCTTGACGTTGCGTCCGTTGTCCTGGTGGCGGACCCGGGCGCATGCTGCGGGAATGTCGTCGCCTACGAGAACCGGACCCGTCTCGCGCCGGAGCCTGCTGCGGGCGCTCGGCGCGGGCGCCGCCCTCGGCGGACTCGCCGGGTGCGGGGTGCCCGCCGCCTATGTCGCGCCCGGTGACCGTGCCGGCGCCGACCGGTCGGCGCGGGACCACCGGCTGACCTTCGCCAACTGGCCTCTCTACATCGACACGGACGACGAGGACACGGCCCGTCGGCCCACGCTCGACGCGTTCGAGAAGCGCACCGGGATCTCGGTCGACTACGTCGAGGAGATCAACGACAACGACGAGTTCTTCGGCAAGATCAGCCCGTCCCTGATGAACCACCAGGCCACCGACCGGGATCTCATCGTCATCAGCGACTGGATGTGCGCCCGGTTCGTACGCCTCGGCTGGGTCCAGGAGATGGACCGGACCGGACAGCCCCACGTCACCGAGCACCTGGACCCGCTGCTGCGCTCCCCGGCCTTCGACCCGGGACGGAAGTACACCGTGCCCTGGCAGTCGGGCATCACCGGCATCGCGTACAACCGGCGCCGCCTCGGACGGGAGTTGCGCCAGGTCTCCGACCTGTGGGCGGACGACCTCAAAGGGCGGGTCACCCTGTTGTCCGGTCTGGACGAGGCGTTCGCGCTGCTGATGCAGGGCGACGGCGTCGACATCACCCGATGGACCGCCGACGACTTCCACACCATGTGCGACCAGGTCGAACGGCAGGTCAGCCGCGGCCAGATCCGCCGCTTCACCGGCAACGACTACATCAAGGACCTCTCCAGCGGGGACGTCCTCGCCTGCCAGGCGTACTCCGGCGACGTCATCCAGCTCCAGGCCGACGACCCGGACATCGAGTTCGTGGTGCCCGAGGAGGGCGCCGAGCTGTGGGCGGAGTCGCTGATGATCCCCAACCTCGCCGCGCACAAGTCCAACGCCGAGCGGCTGATCGACCACTACTACGAGCCCGAGGTCGCCGCCGACCTGGCCGCCTGGGTCAACTACGTCTGCCCCGTCCCGGCCGCCCGCGACGTCCTCGCCTCCTCCACGGACGGGGAACGCGCCGCCCTCGCCGAGGACCCGCTGATCTTCCCCGACGGCCCCCTGCGCGCACGGCTCTCCATCGCCCGGGACATCACCTCACGGGAACGGGTCGAGTTCGGCCAACGGTGGAACGCCGTCGCCGGGCTCTAGGCTAGGCCGTCAGCAGCCGCCAGGCCGCTGAGCGCAGGCGTTCGTCGGGGTGGGGCTCCTCCGGGAACAGCGGGCGGCCCAGCAGGCGCAGCGGGCAGAAGGCGAAGCCGCGCAGGACCGGGCGGAGTTCCTCGGGGCACGTGCCGATCGCGGCCAGTGACTCCAGGGCGCCGAGCCCGATCAGGGTCGGGGCCACCAGGTCGGCGAGGACCGGGACCGCGCGTTCCACGGAGCCGGTGATGCCGTGGTGGGCCACCGCAGCCGCCCGCCGGTCCTCCCGCTTCCACGACGTCAGCCACGGCTCCACCAGCGGCAGAAGCGGAGCCGCCGCGGCGCCCAGGAGAGCCGCCGCGCCGAGGTGACCGGCGGCGCCGCCCCCGTCGCAGAGGAGTTCCCCGAGGAGGGCGAGAGCCGGTTCCGGGTCACCGGTGAGCCGGAACCGGGCCAGCGTGCTCGCCAGGGCGAGAGAGGAGTCCGGACGGAGCGCGGCCTCCCCCAGCAGCGCCACCGTCCCGGGCGCCGCCGCGCCGCACCGCCCCAGCACCCGCGCGGCGGCCGTCGCCGCCCGGCCGGTCCGCAACGACTCCAGCAGCTCCGGCACGGCCTCCCGCGCGCCCGGCCCGAACGACGCCAGGGCCTCCACCAGGGCCACCCGCTCAGAACCGCCGGCCCCGGCCCGCAGCGCCCGCCCGATCACCGGGACCAGCCGGTCGCCCGCCGCCGGGAAGCACTCCGCCGCCAGCACGAGGAGCCGGGTGTCCGGATGGTCCGGCACCAGCTCCAGGGCACGGGGGTCCCGGGCGCGCACCAGCGCGAACAGCGCCGGGTTCGACAGCCCGGCCCAGGGGTACCCACGGCCCAGGAGCGCGGTGTCCGACACCTCCTCCCCGGCGCACGCCAGCTCGTACAGCGGGTCCGTCAACTCCGGTTCCGGCTGCGGCACATGACCGATCCACGGGACGACGACGCCCAGCGCGGCACCCAGTCCCTCCGGGTCGCCGCGCCGCTCCGCCAGGGCGGGCAGCAGCAGTTCCAGGGCCTCGGGCTCACGGTCGCGCCACGTCTCCACGATCCGCTCGGCCAGCCGGGTGCCCCGCCCGCCCAGATCGCCGTACCCGATCCAGCGATCGGCGACGGCCAGGCCCGCGTCCGGATCCCCGGTGAGGAGTTCCTCCAGCGGGACGCCGTCCGGCCAGTGGATGTCCGCGTACACCGGGTCCGGCTCCGCGCCGTCCTCGGCGAGGATCTCCACCACCTGCGGCGCGTACGGCGGACCGCAGCGCTCGGCGGTCATCCGGGCCGCGGCCAGTCTGACCTCGGCCAGCGGGCTGTCGAGCGGCTCCAGCACCCGGCCGAAGCGGTTCAGCACCACCAGCGCGTCCGCGCGGACCCTCGGCACCGGATCACCGGCGTGGACCGCCTCGACCCGGGCGAGGGCCGCACCCCACGTCCGGTAGGGGAGCAGCGGGGTCACGGTCGCCACCACGTGCAGCGCCGCCCGGCGCACCTCGGGCTCGGGGTCGTCCAGACAGGGCAGCAGCCCCGGAAGCACCCGGCACAGCTCCTCGCAGATCGCCTCGACCGCACCGCCGGACCAGCGGGCCCCCTCACGGTCCTCCCGCCCGTGCTCCGCGAGGGCGGCGAGCAGCCACAGCAGCTGCCGGCGTCCACCGGGGGCGTGCAGCACGGCATGGGCGAGGAACGGCACCGAGGGCGCCGAGGCCGGATACACCGAACCCTGGTGGTGGACGGTGCCGAACAGCTCCGTGAGCGCCTCCTCGGCGACCTCCGCGTCCTCGCTGTACACCGCCCTGATCAGCTCGGGAACATCCTCGGCGGACCCGTAGGCATGGGTCAGGGAATGCCACGGGACGGTGTCCAGTTCGGCCGGGGATCTCATGGGCGGCGCCTCTCAGCTGATCATGTCCGCCGACCGTACCGGCCCCCACCGACAACCCCCGTTGAGCGGGGTGCCGCGGGCATAGCATGGAGGTATGGATGGCGATGCCGCCCCGCGCGCCGACAGGCCGGGCGGGTCACCGGACGCCCGGCGTGACGCCTGTCTGGCCGACGCCCTCCGGGAGATCCAGGCCCGCCTACGCCCCAGTACGAGCACGGCGTACCTGGTGACCGGCGCCGACGGGCCCGGCGCCCGGCCCGACGCGGGCATGCTGCTGCCCGCCATGGCGGTGGACACCCCGCTCGCCTTCACCCTCACCCCCGGGATGCCGGCCGCCGACCAGCGCTACTCGACAGCTGCCGCCTATCTCACCGGTACCCCTGTGACCTGGGACGACGCACGGATCCACACCCTGGTCCGGAGCGAGCCCACGATGATCCAGTACGCGCCGTACTCGATGATCGTGGTCTCGGTGCCGGTACGGACCCAGCGCCGCCGCTTCGGCGCCCTGACCCTGCGCTGGGCGCCGCCGCGCGAGCTGGCCCCGGAGGGCATGGAGTTCCTGATGGCCGCGGCGGACCGGCTGGCCCTCGCCCTGGAGCGGGTCGCCGAGGACGGCACGGCCCTCGAACCGCCCCCGGCGCCCGTCTTCATCCCCAGCGGGGAGCCCGGCCGGGACACCCGCGTCACCACCGGGTTCCTGTTCCGCTTCCAGCAACTGGCCACCGGTCTCGCCGCCGCCCGGACCACCCGGGACATCCTCGCCATCGCCCGGTCCGAGGTGCTGCGGCCCCTCGGCGGCCGGGCCATGGCCCTGTGCCTGGCCGACCGGGGGCGGTTGCGGGTGGTCGGCTCGGCCGGATTCACCCGGTCCGAGCTGCGCGGCGTCGACGGACTGCTGCTGACCGGCCCGGGCCCCGAGACCGACGCCACGGTCGGGCTCCGGCTGCTGTTCTTCCCGGACCGGCGGGAGCTGCGCAGGACGTATCCGGGCCTCGACCGGTACGAGGAGTACGGCGACGGGCGGGACGACCTGCCGGAGGCACCGGACGGCGCGGACGGCGTCCTGGACGTGCCGGGTGGAGCGGGGGGCTCGGGCGGGGCGGATGGCGTAGGTGGTGCGGGTGGCTGGGGTGGTGTGGATGGCGTAGGTGGTGCGGGTGGCTGGGGTGGTGTGGATGGCGTAGGTGGTGCGGGTGGTGCGGGTGGTGTGGATGGCGTAGGTGGTGCGGGTGGTGCGGGTGGTGTGGATGGCCCAGGGGGTGCGGCCGGCGCAGGTGCCTCGGCCGGCACACCTGCCTCGGCCGGCACATATGCCTCGGGCGGCGCACATGCCCCGGGTGCCCCGGACGCCCCTGACGCCGCAGACGCCTCGGACATCCCGGACGCCTCGGACCTCCCCGGTGTCCCGGACGCCGTCGGGTCCGCCTGGCTCTTTCTTCCGCTCATCGCCGACGGACAGGCCATGGGCTGCTGTGTGATGGCCGCCCCGCGGTCCCACGCGCTCCGGGACGAGGACCTCGCCGTACTCATGATCATGCTGGGGCAGGTCGCGCAGTCGCTCCAGCGGGCGCGGGCGTACGAGCGGGAGCATGTGATCGCCCGGAGCATGCAGCACGGTCTGCTGCCCCGGACCCTGCCCCACCTCGCGGAGATCGTCTCCACCTCGCGCTATCTTCCCGCCGACGCCGGGGCCGAGGTGGGCGGCGACTGGTACGACATGATCCGGCTGCCCGGCGGGAACCGGGTCGGGCTGGTTATCGGCGATGTGGAGGGCCACAGCCTCGACGCCTGCGGCACCATGGGCCAACTGCGCAGTGTCATACGGGCCTACGCCACCGAGGGCCACGACCCCGCCGGGGTGCTCAACCGGGGCAACCGGCTGCTCGCCGACCTCGACGCCGACCACTTCGCCACCTGCCTCTGCCTCTGGCTGGACCTCGACACCGGCACGGCCACCGTCGCCGGGGCCGGCCACCCCGCCCCCGTGGTCAGCGACCCGAGCGGCACCGAGGTCACCTTCGAGGTGCCGGTCGGACCACCGCTCGGGGTGGACGCCGAATCCCGTTACCTCCAGGCCGAGTTCACCCTGGCGCCCGGCTCGCTCGTCGCCCTCTACACCGACGGGCTGCTCGATCTGAACCATGTCGACATGGACGCCGCCTTCGCCCGGCTGCGCCGCACCCTCGCCGCCGGCCGGGACGAGGACCTGGAACTGCTCGCGGACCGGATCGTCGGCGACTTCGGCACGTCGGCCCGGCGCGACGACGACCTCGCGCTGCTGCTGGTGCGCTACGACGGCCCCGGCGAGGGACCGTACCGGCACGTCGCCCAGGTCCTCGTACGCCGCCGGGACATGCAGCGGGTGCGGCGGCTGCGGCACTACCTGCGTGAACTGCTGCCCACCTGGGGGCTCGCCGGGCTCCAGGACGATCTGGAACTGCTGCTCACCGAGGTGGTCACCAACGCGCTGGTGCACGCCGACAGCGAGGTGGACATCCGGCTGCGGGAGTACCCCGGGCATCTGCGGGTCGAGGTCCGCGACAGCGACCCCCGCCCTCCGCTGCTGGTCGCCGACCTCGGGCCCGGGGCCACCGGGGACGCGGACGCCGAGTCCGGCCGGGGCATGCTCATCGTGGACGCGCTGGCGTCGGCCTGGGGCAGCTCACCGGCCGGGCGGGGCAAGACGACCTGGTTCGAGATGGGCGTCAAGGCTCGTACCTGAGCCGGGCGTACGGGAGACATCCGTGCACGAGCGGGCTCCGGCGTCCCCGGCGTCCCCGGCGTCCCGGTCAGGGTTCCGCCCGTGCTCCCCAGCCCGGTGCCGCGTGCACGGTCCGGCCGCCGACCACGGTCAACCGGGAGGTGAGGGAGGGGATCCGGGCGGCCGGCACGGTGAAGTAGTCGTCGCTCAGCACGGCGAGGTCGGCGTGCGCGCCGGGGTACAGATGGCCCCGGTCCCCCTCCTCGTACGAGAACCAGGCGCTGCCGCGGGTGTACAGGTGCAGCGCCCGCTCGCGGGAGAGGCAGTGGCGCGGGTCCCGCCGTACGGCCCCGTCCAGGGAGCGGCCCTCGGTCAGCCACCACAGCGACAGCCAGGGGCTGTAGGACGAGGCGCGGGTGGCGTCCGTACCCGCGCCGAGCGGCACCCCGGCCGCCAGCAGATCGCCCAGCGGCGGCACCGCGGCCATGCTGCCCGGCCCCCACGCCCGTTCCGAGGCACCGCCCTTGAACACCTGGTGGTCGTCCACCACCACCCCCGCGCCCAGCGTCCTGAGCCGTCGGATGTTGCGGGGGCCGATCGTGTCGGCGTGCGCGAGGGAGAAGCGCAGGGCGTCGATCGGGGTCTCGCGGTGGACCGTCTCCCACGCGTCGAGGACCCGGTCCACGGTGGAGTCCAGCACGGCGTGGATGTGCATGGGCCAGCCGCGTGCCGCGACCCGCCGGGTGATGGCGAGCAGTTCGTCGTACGCCGTGTCGTCGAGGGTGAAGGGGGTCAGGCCCTCGAAGTCGTGGCAGCCGTAGTGGATGATCTCGCCCGCGCCGAGGGTGCGCAGCAGGCCGTCGCCGAAGCCGCTGCGCGCGTGCCGCAGCCAGCCGTCGAGCTGCTCCAGCTCACGGCCCGCGTCCACGGCGGAGGCGTACAGCCGCATCCGGACGGTCAGTTCACCGGCCCGCCACACGTCGAAGAGGGCGTCGTAGCGCTCGGGGGACATCCCGAAGCCGCCCGCGTCCACCACTCCGGTCAGCCCCGCCGCGTTGAGGTCGGCGAGCATGGCCCGGGTGGAGGCGCGCTGCCGGGCCGGGCCGGGTTCGGGGATGGCGGCCAGGCAGCGGGTGAACGCGCCGAGCCCGCGCACCACCCCGGTCGCCCGGCCCGTCACGGGGTCCCGTTCGACCGTGCCGCCGGGCGGCTCCGCCCAGTGCTCCAGGTCCACGAGCGCCGCGGCACGGCTGTTGAGCACCGCCATCTCGTAGAGGGCCTGGACGTAGACCGGGCGGTCCGGGGCCACCTCGTCCAGTTCGGCCCGGGTGGGCGGCCGGTTCTCCTCGAACTGGCAGGGGTGCCAGCCGCCGACCGCCACCACCCAGTCGCCGGGCTCCGTCGCGTCCGCCCGCTCCCGGATGCTGTCCAGGGCGTACGACAGCCTCGGCATGCCCTGCCAGTGCAGCTCGGTCGACCAGGTCGTACCGGCCCGTACGGCGTGCATGTGGCCGTCGATCAGCCCCGGGACCATCCGCGCGCCGGCCAGGTCGACCAGTTCGGTGTCCGGCCCGGCCAGCGCGAGCAGTTCGCGGGTGGTGCCGAGGGCGCTCACCCGTCCGTGGGTCACCGCGAGGGCCGTGCAGCCGGACGCCGGGGGTGCCGGGGCTGCCGGGGGTGACGGAGGTGACGGAGGCGCCGGATCCGGCCCGCCTCGGGACCGGGCCTCGGACCGGGCTTGGGACCGGGCCTCGGACCGGGCTTCGGACCGGGTCTCGGACCGGCCCTGGGACCGGGCCCCGGTCTCGGGCAGGCCGGGCCAGATCCGGCCGTCCACATAGACCGTGTCCGGTGCCGCGGCGGAGGGGAGATGCTCCATTCCGAGGTTCCTTTCCGTCCCGGACGACACGGTCCGGAGGAGGCGGGGTGTGCGGAGCGTACGCCGTCCCGGTCACCACGACTCGCCACCTGCGCCCGTGCGTTCATGCAATCGATCGCAGGCATCGTTGTCGTGCTATGGGGGCCCCTCAAGCGGAATCGCTGCAACCGATTGTGGGGAAGGTCCGCCCTCCTCACCGGGAAGGTCCGCCCTCCTTACACTGCCCGGGTGAACAAGCGACCGACCATCTCCGACGTGGCCGCACTCGCCGGGGTGCACAAGGCCACCGCCTCCCGCGCCCTCAACCCCGCCACCCAGGGGCTGGTGAACTCGGTGACCGCCCGCAGGGTGCGTCAGGCCGCCGAGCGGCTCGGGTTCACCCCCAACTCGGCCGCCCGCAGTCTGCGCACCAACCGCTCCTCCACGGTCGGCGTCCTGATCCCGGACCTCACCAACCCCCTCTTCCCGCCCGTCGTCCGGGGCATCGAGGAGGCGCTCAGCGCGCGCGGCTACACCGCGCTGCTGGCCAACACGGACAACGACGAGGCCAAGGAGCGCGACCGGTTCGAGGCGCTGCGCGGACGCCAGGTGGACGGGTTCATCGTGGCCACCGCCCGGCGTGAACACACCCTGCTCGACCGGGCCCGCTCGGCGGGTGTCCCCATCGTGCTGGTCAACCGGCGCACCGACGGCAGCCTGTTCCCGTGGGTCGCCGGGGACGACGCCGCCGGGACGGCCCTCGCCGTCGGGCATCTGACCGGGCTCGGGCACCGGGCCCTCGGGTGTCTGTCCGGCCCGCAGTCCATGTCCACGGGGGTGATCCGCGCCCGGGCGTTCCGCGCGGCGGCCGAGGCGGCGGGGCTGGCACCGGAGGCGACGCCGGTCGTGGTGTGCGACGCGTACGCGGTGGCGGCGGGCGAGCGGGCCACGCACGAGGTGCTGGACCGGTGGCCCGGTACGACCGCGATCTGCGCCGGGAACGATCTGATCGCGCTGGGCGCCCTGCACGCGGCGAGGGCGCGGGGGCTGCGCTGCCCCGAGGACCTCTCCCTGGTCGGCTTCAACGACATACAGTTCGCCGACGAGTTCCGGCCGCCGCTGACCACCGTGCACGTCCCGCACCTGGAGTTGGGCGCGGAGGCGGCGCGGCTGCTGCTGGAACGGCTCGACGCGGGGGAGGGGGGCCGCGGCGGGGACGGCGCCGGGGAGCGGGACCCCTCCGCGCCGGTGGCGAAGACGGTCCTGCTCCCCGTCCATCTGGTGGTGCGGGCCTCCACGGCGCCCCCTCGGCCCGGCGCCGCCGCCTGAGCCCCGGCGAGGGACTCACGCCACCAGGCGCAGCGGCTCCTCCACCGCGGTGACCAGTGCCTGCATCCACAGGGCGGCGGGCGCCCCGTCGATCGCGCGATGGTCGACGGACAGGGTGAGCGTCATCCGGGTGGCGATCTCGACCGCCCCGTCGGTCACGACCGGCTCGGGGCGTCCCGCGCCGACGGCGAGGATCGCCGAGTGCGGCGGGTTGATGATCGCCGCGAACTCCTCGACCCCGTACATCCCTAGGTTGGTGACGGTGATCGAGCCGCCTTCGAGGTCGCGCTGGCGCAGGCTGCCCTCGTCGGCCTGCCGGACGTACGTCCGCACCTCACGGGCGATGGCGCTGGGGGACATCCGCTCGACGCCGGTCAGGACGGGGGTCACCAGGCCGCGCTCGGAGGCGACGGCCACCGCCACGTCCACCGACTCGAACCGCCGCATGCCGTCCTCGGTCCAGACGACATTGGCGTCCGGCACCTCCCGGTGGGCGACGGCGACGGCCGCGATCATCAGGTCGTTGACCGAGATCTTCTGCGGCGCCACGGAGTTGAGCTGCCGCCGCAGGGCGAGGAGGGCGTCGATCCGGGCGGTGCGCTTCAGGTAGAAGTGCGGGATCTGCTGCTTGCTCGCGGTGAGCCGGCTCGCGATCGCCCGGCGCAGCCGGGAGTGCGGGACGACCTGGTGGTCGGCGGCGGGTCGGGAGGGGGCGGGGGCGGTCTGCTCGGCGGGGACGGCCGGTGCACCGGCTCCCGTCGGCCCCCCGGTCGGGGCCACCGCACCGGCCCCGGCCGACGCGCCCGCCGCGGTACCCGCCCCCGCCCCGGCTTCTGCCACCGCCCGCTCGACGTCCCGCCGCACGATCCTGCCGTTCGGCCCGGTCCCCCGGACCCGCTCCACGGGGAGACCTGCCTCCCGCAGCAGCCGGCGGGCGAGCGGGCTGATGAACACGCGGGTGCGTTCGGAGGCATCGACGACGGGTGGCGCGACCGGCGGCGCGACCGGCGGCGCGATCAGGGGATCGACCGGCGGTGCGGTGGGTGGTGCGACCCCGGGTTCGACCGGCGCTGCGGCCGGGGGACCGACCGGCGCTGCGGCCGCGGGTGCGACCGGCGATGAGGCCGCGGGTGCGACCGGCGATGAGGCCGCGGGTGCGACCGCGGGTTCGACCGGTGCTGCGGCCGGGGGTGCGGCCGACGGGCTGTCGGGGCCTGCCGCCCCCGCGGCGACCCCCAGTTCGGTCAGCAGCCGGTCGAGGTCGGTGGTGCTCTCCGCCAGGGAGCCGACGACGGCCATCGGGGCGCCGACCGCGACGGTGGTGCCGTTCGGCACGAGGGCGCGCAGGATCACCGCGTCCGACTCGGCGGCCACCTCCACCAGCGCCTTGTCGGTCTCCAGGACCACGATCGGATCCCCCGTCCGGTACGGGGCGTGCTCCTTGACCAGCCATTCGGACAGGACGGCTTCCGTCGCTCCGGCGGCGACTTCGGGCACCCGAAGCAGCGTTGCCATGGTCTTCTCCTACCTGGGTCTGAGGGTCTGGGGCCGGGGCTCAGCGCGCGGCGCTGTCGTGGTCCGCGGCGATGTCGCGCAGAGCGGCGACGACCTCCTCGGTACGGGCGATCGCCGCCCGCTCCAGGACCTTGCTGATGTTGGGCGACGCCTCGCCGCCGGTGACCCGCTCGACCGGCGCGTCCAGCCAGTCGAAGAGACGGCGCTGGATCTCGTCCGCCAGCCAGTCGCCGTACGACGTCCCGCGCGCGCCCTCCTCCACGATCAGCACCCGGCCGGTCTTGCGCACGCTCGTCCCGATCGTCTCCCAGTCGAGGGAGGCTCGGTCGAGCCAGCGCAGGTCGATGAGGTCGGCCCGCAGCCGCGGCACCTGGTCGAGGGCCTCGGCGCAGCGGCCGACCATCGCGAGATACGAGATCACCGTGAGGTCGTCGCCCTCGCGGCGCAGGGCCGCCCGGCCCACCGGGATGCGGTAGTCGAGGTCGTCGACGGGGGCGGTGCCGGTGGTGCCGTAGAGGTCCACGTGCTCCAGGACGACCACCGGGTCGTCGCAGGCCAGCGCGGTGTTCATCAGGCCGACGTAGTCGAACGGGGTGGACGGGGCGACCACCCGCAGTCCGGCGGCGGTGGTGAGGATGCCGGCCGGGTCCATGGTGTGCTGCGAGCCGTAGCCGGAGCCCGCGGCGAGTTTGGTGCGCAGCACGAACGGCATCGCCTCGGTGCCGCCGAACATGTGCCGGGTCTTGGCGATCTGGTTGAAGAGCTGGTCGGCGGCGACCCACATGAAGTCGGCGTACATGAACTCCACGATCGGGCGGAACCGGCCGTCCATCGCCATGCCCCCGCCGAGCCCGGTGAAGGCGTTCTCGCTGATCGGGGTGCCCAGCACCCGCTCCGGGAAGTGTTCGAGCGCCGCCTTCGTGGCGCCGTTGGTGCCGCCGCGCAGCCGGTTGACGTCCTCGCCGAGCACGACGACCCGCTCGTCGGTCTCCATACGGCGGCCGATCACCTCGCTGACCAGGTCGATGAACCGCCGCTCGGCGAGCCGGCCGGAGAAGGTCCCGGCCTCCTCGTAGCGGCTGTCCGCCAGCTCGCTCAGGTCGCCGCGCACCCCGTGGTCCACGGTCGCGGGGTCGGGCCAGGCCGAGGCCCGGATGCGGCGCACCCCGGGCTTGCCCGCGGGGTCCGGTTCGAAGACGGTGTCGCCGATCTCGCGGAGCACGGCCGCCACCTTCTTGCCCGCGGCCGTCACCTCCCGCGCGGTCGCCAGCTTGCGGCGTACGACATGGCCGCGCAGCAGGTCCAGCGGGTCGCGGTCGCGCCACGCCCGCTCCTCGGCCTTGTCCCGGTAGCCGAACGCGCTGCCCGGGTAGGGGCCGTTCTGGTGGAAGTAGCGGTACACCTCGGCCTCGATGACGGTCGGGCCGTGCCCGGCGCGCATATGGGCGAGCGCCTCGGTGGTGGCGAGCTGGACGGCGAGCGGGTCCATGCCGTCCACCCGCCAGCTCGGGATGCCGAAGCCGGGGCCCCGGCCGGACAGCCGCGCCTCGGCGGTGGCCTCGGAGACGGGGGTGGAGACGGCGTAGAGGTTGTTCTCGATGAAGAAGCAGACGGGCAGCTTCCAGGCCGCCGCCAGGTTGAAGGTCTCCAGGACCGAGCCGATGTTGACGGCGCCGTCGCCGAAGTAGGTGACGGTGACCGCGTCGGTCCCAGCGCGCAGCTGGTTGAAGGCGAACCCGGCGGCCTGCGGGACCCCGCCGCCGACGATGGCGTTGGTGCCCATCGCCCCGGCCTCGCGCCACTGGAGGTGCACCGAGCCGCCCCGGCCCTGGCAGAAGCCGTCGGTCAGCCCGCAGATCTCGGCGAGGGTGCGGCGCAGCACCGTGCGGACGTCGTCGGTCACCTCGGGCAGCCGGTCCGTCTTCTCCGGCAGGACATGGGTGAACGCCTTGGCGAGGAACTGGTGGTGGCCGCGGTGCGATCCGTTGACGAAGTCGTCGCTGCGCAGCGGCAGCACCGAGCCGACGGCCCCGCCCTCCTGGCCGATGCTGGAGTGCACCGGGCCGTGGATCAGGCCCTGACCGGCGAGTTCGAGCGCGTACTCCTCGAAGGCCCGGATCCACAGGCCCTGCCCGAGCATCCCCAGCAGCAGCGACGGGTCGGCGGCGTCCCAGTCCTCGGCTGAGGTGCGCAGCTCCACCCAGGGCGAGCTGGGGGACAACGGATCACGGCTGGGCATGGGCGCTCCCTGAGGGTGACGGGGCCGACTGGAGGGTGAGACAGCGGGTGGATTGGATCCATTTGCAGTGACCGGGCCCGCTCCCGGTGGGCGTATGACCTAGACTATGCGCCTCGGAAGGTACGATCGCAAGACTGAATGGATCCAATCAAGGGTCCGGCTGTGAGATCGGGCTGGGAGATCGGAGAGAGCATGGCGATACCGGGACTGACTCGTCTCGACCACATCGGGCTGACCGTGCCGGACCTCGAAGAGGCGCACGCGTTCTTCGTCGACGTGCTCGGCTGCACGTACATGTACGCCCTCGGGCC
Source organism: Streptomyces sp. NPDC091377 (assembly GCF_044757045.1). Lineage (NCBI taxonomy): Bacteria > Bacillati > Actinomycetota > Actinomycetes > Kitasatosporales > Streptomycetaceae > Streptomyces > Streptomyces sp. NPDC091377. The sequence goes on from NZ_JBIVUE010000011.1 coordinate 249,396, forward strand.
CTACCAGGACGACGGCTCCTGGATGAGCGAGCATCTGAACGTGGACGACCGGGCCGTGATGCGCCGGCTGCACTTCTACCGGCTCGGCGGGCAGGCCGTCTTCGAGGTCTTCGCCTACGAGGCCCCGGACCAGCGCGCCGACCTCCCGCGCAACAGCGACATCGGCGGCCACCATGTGGCGCTCTACGTCGAGGACCTGGACGCGGCGGTCGACTGGCTGCGCCGGCGCGGGCTGCGGGTCCTCGGGGAGCCCACCACCAGCCGGGGCGCCAGCGAGGGACAGCGCTGGGTCTACTTCCTGTCGCCCTGGGGCATGCAGTGCGAGCTGGTTTCCTATCCTGGCGGCAAGGCCCACGACCACGATCCGACGGCCTTCGCCTGAGCAGCGGCCCGGGCGCCAGCACGAGCGCGGCGGGAACGCGCGGGCCGACGGGAGTGAGTCAGGTGTCCGAGGGCAACGGCACGCTACGCGCTGGAGTGGCCAGCCAGCGGATCGCCGACCAACTGCGGGAGCGCATCCTGTCGGGCCGGCTGGCCCCGGGCACCCGGATCATCCAGGACGAACTGGCCGACGAGCTGAACACCAGCCGCCTCCCGGTCCGGGAGGCGCTGCGCATCCTCCAGTCCAAGGGGCTGGTCACCCTGCGCGCCAACCAGGGCGCCTGGGTGACCCGGATGGACATGCGCGAGTGCGAGCTGAGCTACAAGATGCGCGAACGCCTCGAACCGCTCCTGCTCGCCGAGTCCGCCGCCCGGCTCACGGACGCGGACATCGCCGCCCTGGCCGAGGTGCAGGACCGGATCGAGCGGACCCGGGACGTGGAGGAGTTCCTGGTGCTCGACCGGGAGCTGCACTGGGCGACGTACCGGCACCACCGGGCGGACGAACTCGCCGGGGTCGTCGCCCGGCTGTGGGACACCACCCAGCACTACCGCCGCGCCTTCACCCGGCTGACCCTCGACCAGGGGGCCTGGATCATCAACGCCGAGCACCGGCTGCTCATCGAGGCGCTGCGTGACCGCGACCCGCGCTCGGCGGAACGCGTCCTGGAACTGCACATCCGCCGCACCCGGGTGGAGCTGGCCCAGCACCCGGAGGTGTTCCGGACGACGACGGACCCGGCGTGAACCGGGCCCGCGGGCGTCCCCTGCGCGTCACCCCGCGGGCGTCATCCCCTCCGTCATCCCCTCCGCGTCACCCCCCTGCGGGTCCCCCCTCCGTGTGACCCCCCTGCGCGTCACCCCCTCCGCGTGACCCCCTGCGCCCCGTTCCCTCCAGGGGGACGCTCCCGTGCGGTCAGTGGTCGTGCGGGGCCTCCTCGTCCGCCGGGGCGTTCCGCGTCGGCTCCCCGGCCGGGCGCTCGCCCGCGGTCACCGTGAACGCGGCCGTGCGGACCTCGCCACCGACCTTGAAGTCCAGGAACAGCCGGTAGTCACCGGCGCTGGGCGCGGCGGCCGTGAAGGCGACCTCCGGGCTGCCGGAGACCGCGGTGCCGGTGGCCTCCTCGTGCGGGTGGACGTGCAGGTAGGCGAGGTCGCCGGAGCGCAGCGCGACCAGGTGGCCGTACGCGCCCAGGTAGGGCTCCAGATCGGTGACCGGCCTGCCGTCCCGGGTGACGGTGAAGGCCAGCTCGCTCTCTTCGCCCGCCTTCAGCGCGCCGCTCAGCTCCACCTCGTACCCGTCCACGCTCGCCGTCGCCTGTACCGGGGGCAGGGCGGTGGGCTCGTACGGACCGGAGACCGCGAGGTCCGCGCCGAGGGTGAGGCCCTCCTTCTCGGCGGCCGGGCGGAAGTCCGCGAAGACGCGGTAGCCGCCGGGCTCGGGCAGGGTCGCCCGCGTGCTCCAGGTGCCGTCCGCCGCGCGCTCCGGGTGGAGGTGGCGGAAGGTGGTGAGGTCGCGTGAGGCGACGATCAGGTGCAGTTCCTTCTCGTGCTCGCGCGCGAACTCGGTCACCGGCCGGCCGTTCCCGTCACGGATCGTGAGCCGCAGCTCACTCGCCCGGTCCGCGGCGACCCGCTGGGTGCCGAGGTCGAGCGTGTAGCCGTCCTGGGAGATCTGGAGGCCGCCGGGAGTGGTGTTGTCCCCCGTCGTCTGTCCCGTGCCACCGGCGCCACCCGCGTCTTCGGCGTCCTCGGCGTTTTCGGGCGTGTCTCCGTGGCCCGCGTCCGCGTGCGCGGCCGGCTCCGGGTCGGTGTCGACCGGGGTGACCGCGTTGCCGACCCCGTACGCCGCGGCGAAGCAGGCCGCGAGGGCCGCGCCGAAGGTGCCGATCTTCTGGAGGGCGTTCATCTCGGACTCCTGGGGTCGTTTCCGTGAGCGGTGCGATCGTGCGACGCTGCTTGCCTTCTATACCCATGGGGGGTATACATGGAAGCAGCTTATACCCCCTAGGGGTATAAAGTGAAGAGGAAGGCCCCAGGAGGAGCGATGAGGAGTGAAGTCGCCGTGAGTCCCACCACCGCACCGGACGCCGCCGATGTCGAGCTGGCGATAGGCGGGATGACGTGCGCCTCCTGCGCGGCGCGCATCGAGAAGAAGCTCAACCGCATGGAAGGCGTCACCGCGACCGTCAACTATGCCACCGAGAAGGCCAAGGTCAGCTACGCGGACGGCATCGCCGTCGCCGACCTGATCGCCACCGTCGAGGCCACCGGCTACACCGCCCGCGAGCCCGAGCCGCCGCGTGCCGCCGGGGCCGCGGGAGCCGCCGGGGACGGCGCCGCCGAGGGGCCGGACGAGCTGACCCCGCTGCGGCAGCGGCTGATCACCGCCGTCCTGCTCTCCGTGCCGGTGATCGCCATGGCGATGATCCCGGCGCTCCAGTTCGAGTACTGGCAGTGGCTGTCCCTGACCCTCGCCGCGCCCGTCGTGGTCTACGGCGCCTGGCCCTTCCACAAGGCCGCCTGGACCAACGCCCGGCACGGCGCCGCCACCATGGACACCCTGATCTCCGTCGGCACGTCGGCGGCGTTCGTCTGGTCCCTGTGGGCGCTCTTCTTCGGCACCGCGGGCACCCCGGGGATGACCCACCCCTTCGAGCTGACCATCGCCCGCAGCGACGGCTCGGCCAACATCTATCTGGAGGCCGCGGCCGGAGTCACCGCCTTCATCCTGGCCGGGCGCTACTTCGAGGCCCGCTCCAAGCGCAAGGCGGGCGCCGCCCTGCGCGCCCTGATGGAGCTGGGCGCCAAGGACGTGACCGTGCTGCGCGACGGCCAGGAGGTCCGGATCCCGGTCTCCGAGCTGGCGGTCGGCGACCGGTTCGTGGTGCGGCCCGGCGAGAAGATCGCCACCGACGGCACCGTGATCGAGGGCACCTCGGCCGTGGACGCCTCCATGCTGACCGGCGAGTCCGTGCCGGTCGAGGTCGCCCCCGGCGACGGGGTCACCGGCGCCACCGTCAACGCGGGCGGCCGGCTCGTGGTCGAGGCCACCCGGATCGGCTCCGACACCCAGCTCGCCCGGATGGCCAAGCTGGTCGAGGACGCGCAGAACGGCAAGGCCGCCGCCCAGCGCCTCGCCGACCGGATCTCGGCCGTGTTCGTGCCGATCGTGATCGCCCTGTCCCTCGCCACCCTCGGATTCTGGCTCGGCAACGGCGCCGGAGCCGCCGCGGCGTTCACCGCCGCCGTCGCCGTCCTGATCATCGCCTGCCCCTGCGCCCTGGGTCTGGCCACCCCGACCGCCCTCATGGTCGGCACCGGCCGCGGCGCCCAGCTCGGCATCCTGATCAAGGGCCCCGAGGTGCTGGAGTCCACCCGCAAGGTCGATACCGTCGTCCTGGACAAGACCGGCACCGTCACCACCGGCCGGATGACCCTGCTCGGTGTGCACACCGCCGAGGGCACCGACGAGCGGGACGTCCTGCGGCTCGCGGGCGCCCTGGAGCACGCCTCCGAGCACCCCATCGCCCAGGCCGTCGCCACCGGCGCCGCCGAGCGCACCGGCCCCCTCCCGGTCCCGGAGGACTTCGCCAACGTCCCCGGCCTCGGGGTGCAGGGCGTGGTCGACGGCCACGCCGTCCTGGTCGGCCGGGAGAAGCTGCTCGCCGAGTGGGCCATGGAACTGCCGGCCGCGCTCCAGCAGGCCAAGCGGGCGGCCGAGGCGGCGGGCCGTACCGCCGTCGCGGTCGCCTGGGACGGCGAGGCAAGGGCTGTCCTGGAGGTCGCCGACGCGGTCAAGGACACCAGCGCCGAGGCCATCACCCGGCTCCGCGCCCTGGGCCTGCGCCCGGTGCTGCTGACCGGGGACAACAAGGCGGTCGCCGAGTCGGTCGCCCGGGAGGTGGGCATCGACGAGGTGATCGCCGAGGTGATGCCCGAGGACAAGGTCGACGTCGTCAAGCGCCTCCAGGCCGAGGGCCGTTCGGTCGCCATGGTCGGGGACGGCGTCAACGACGCGGCGGCCCTCGCCCAGGCGGACCTGGGCCTGGCGATGGGCACGGGCACGGACGCCGCCATCGAGGCCGGTGACCTGACCCTGGTCCGCGGTGACCTGCGGGCCGCCGCCGACGCCATCCGACTGGCCCGCAAGACCCTCGGCACCATCCGCACCAACCTGTTCTGGGCCTTCGCCTACAACGTGGCGGCCCTCCCGCTCGCCGCGGCGGGCCTGCTCAACCCGATGCTCGCCGGAGCGGCCATGGCCTTCTCCTCGGTCTTCGTGGTCGGCAACTCCCTGCGGCTGAGGGGGTTCAAGGCGACGACCTGAGCGGATGGCGGACCGCGGGCCCGGGCACGGGGGCGGTGGGGGGCGGTGCGAGCGGCGAGTCCGCGACCACCGCCCCCACCGCCGTTCCAGGCCCTGCCGGCCGGATGGCGAACCCCCGTTTTTGAACACGTTCAACTCCAGGCGTACGCTGCCGGCATGAGCGACAGAGCCGCCCTGCTCAAGGGCATCCGCGCGTGGCTTGTGTTCTTCGTCGTCTGCCTGGTGCTCAGCGGCGCCACGGCCTTCCCCCTGGTCCATGAGGTGCGCTGGGCCGACGATCTGCTGAGTCACCTGTCGGCCGGTGACCACCTGCCCGGCCTCACCGAGTGGATCGAACGCGTACGGCAGGGCCTCGACACCGCCGACGCCGAGTACCCCTTCCTCCTCTACGGCACCGACTGGCTGGCCTTCGCCCATCTCGTCATCGCGGTCGCCTTCTACGGCCCCTACCGCGACCCCGTCCGCAACATCTGGGTGATCGAGTTCGGGATGATCGCCTGCGTCGGCATCGTCCCGCTCGCCCTGATCTGCGGCCCGATCCGCGGCATACCCCTGTGGTGGTCGGTGATCGACATGGCCTTCGGGGTCCTCGGGGTCATCCCGCTGTACGTCGTCCGCCGGAAGATCAAGCGCTTGGAGGCGCTGGGGGCGGAGGGGCCGGAAGCCACGGATAAGCCCGAAGCCACGGATAGGCCCCAAGCCACGGATAGGCCCCAAGCCACGGATAAGCCCGAAGCCACGGAGGGGCCGGAAGGTCAGGGCCGCAGTGCCGGGAACCCGAAGCGCTGGACCACGGACCCGCCGACCTCCTTGGCGTCCGTCGACGTGACCGAGTAGACGACGGTCCGGGCGAGATCCTCGGTCGCGGCGACGCCCGTCGCGTACCCGGGCCGGGAGCCGGACTTGCCCCAGAACTCCACGCCACCGACGGTCACCCGCTCGAAGCCCATCCCGAAACGGGCGTCCCCCGCCTCGACCTCCGGCACGGTGAGCATCTCCTCAAGCAGCGGCGCGGGCAGCAGCCGTCCGCCGAGCAGCCCCTTCAGCAGCCGTTCCAGATCGGCGGTGGTCGAGATCAGATCGCCCGCCGCGAAGCGGTCGGACATGTTCCACTCGGTGACATCGGTCAGCCGCCCGTCGATCACGTCGTACCCCCGGTTGTGCGGGCCCCGCACGCGCGGGTCCGCCCCGGAGGGGAAGGAGCTGTGCCGCATGCCGAGCGGCCGGAAGACCCGCTTCTCGGCCTGCCCCGCGTACGAGTCTCCGGTCACCTCCTCGATCAGCAGCCCCAGCACGGTGTAGTGGATGTTGCCGTACCGCTGCACCGTGCCGGGCCCGGCCTCCGGCCCCGCCGCCACCGACGCCGCCACCACCTCGCGCGGGGTCACCGTCTCGAACCGGTGCGGATAACTCGCGTCGACCGTCCCACCGGGCTGCGCGGCCCCCGGCTTCAGACCGCTGGTGTAGTTCAGCAACTGCCGTACGGTGATGGGCTCGAACGCGTCGGTGAGCAGTCCCGGCAGATACTCCTGGACCGTGCCGTCCAGACGGATCCGGCCCTCGGCGACCAGCCGCAGCACCACCGCCGCCGTCACCACCTTGGTCACCGAACCGGCCCGGAACCGCCCGTTCTCCAGCGCGGGCGCCTGACTTCCGACGTCCCGCACCCCGCCCGCCCCGCTCCAGGAGCACCTCCCGCCCACCCGGACGGTCCCGGAGGTGGCCTCCGTGTCCGGCAGCGCGGCCAACTCCCCGGTGAGCGCCGCGATGTCGGGCCCCCGGTCGGAGACGGCGGGGCAGGCCGCGGGGGTGCGCCCCGACCCGGCGAGGGCCGGAGCGGCGAGGGGCCCCGCCGCGAGCGTGAGGGCGAGGGCCGCCGCGGTGGCGGCGAGGACGGACGGACGACGGGACATCTGCTGCTCCTGGAAGCGCGCCGGACAGGACGAACTCATCCTGTGTCCGTACGGCACCTCACCGGATCATCGCCGAGGAGGGCCCCCACCCTTGAACTCCCCTGACCAACAGCCCTGCCGGACACGGGTGTTGTGGGGAGATACCCCTAGGGGACCCGTCCGCCCGTCCGCCCGCCCGTCCGTCGGCCCGGTCACTCGTCGGCCCGGTCACTCGATGACCCGGTCACCCGGTCGGCGTCGGTCGGCGCCGGTCGGTGTCGGCCGCACCTCCGTGATCCGGCCCGGGCGGCCGGAAAACGGGTTGCGAGCGGCCGGGTGATCGGCTTGGGTCCGTGCTCGTGACCGCTCTGAACGATCTCGTACGCCCGGACCGCTACCCACGCTCCTCCCGCTACGACCCCGCCTGGCTGCTCGACCTCGACATGGGGCCGCACCCGCTGTGGCTGCTGGAGGACCTCGCCGACGACCTCGACCTGCGCCCGGGCATGCGGGTTCTCGACCTCGGCTCGGGCCGGGGCGCCACCTCGGTGTTCCTGGCCCGCGAGTACGGCGTCGACGTCGTCGCGGCCGACCTGTGGATCGCCCCCGAACAGGCGGCGGCCGTCTTCGCCGAGGCGGGGGTGGGCGACCGGGTGGAGGCCGTACGGGCGGAGGCGCACGCCCTGCCGTTCGAGGAGCGGGACTTCGACGCGATCGTCAGCGTGGACGCCTTCGAGTACTTCGGCACGGCGGACAGCTACCTGCCCTATCTGCTGCGGTTCCTGCGTCCCGGCGGGCAGTTGGGCATGGCGACCCCCGCCCTGACCCGGGAGGTCCGGGAGCTGGGGGCGATCCCGCCGCACATCAAGGAAGTGGTGGGCTGGGAAGCGATCGCCTGGCACACCGCGCAGTGGTGGCGCTTCCAGTGGGAGATCACCGAACTGGTGCAGGTCACCTCCGCGCGGCTGCAACCGGATGCCTGGAAGGACTGGCTGCTGTGGGCCCGGGCGGGCGCTGCGCAGCACCCGGACGGCCCCCGGATCCACCAGCCCGTCATCGACATGCTCACCACGGACGGCGGGGAGTTCCTCTCCTTCGCCCTGGTGACCGCGCGCAAGAACTGAGCGCCTACTACCCCGCCGCCCGCGCCGTGCGCAGGGCGCACAGGGCATCGACGCGGTTGGTGGTGATCGAGTCCACGCCCATCCCGATCAGCCGGCGCATCGAGCGGCGGGTGTCCGGGGTCCACGCGGAGACGAGCAGGCCGTCGCGGTGCACCCGGGTGACGAGGTCGTGGTCGACCAGGGTGAAGCGGAAGTTGAGCCAGCGCGGCCTGATCGCGGCCAGCAGACCGGCCCGCGGCGGGGCCAGCGTCCCACGGGTCAGCGCGATCTCGGCGGACGGGTCGGCGGCGCGCACCGCGAGCATCGCCGCCGCGTCGGCGGTGTAGTAGGCCCGCTCCTGGGCGCCGCACTCCCGCACGACGTCCACGATCCGCCGGGCCGCCCGCTCCCCGGCGAGGCCGGGCAGGTCGATCATCACCCGGGCCCCCTCGGTCGCCGCGAGCGCCTGAGCGAGGGTCGGCACCCCGCCCGCGGTCAGGCCCCGCACCTCCTCGGCGGAGAGTGCGTCCAGCGGCCGGTCCTGCTCCCACAACCGCTTCAGCGTCCGGTCGTGCAGCAGCACGGGGACACCGTCACGGGTGAGCCGTACGTCGATCTCGACCGCGTCCGCGCCCAGGGCGAGCGCGGAACGCAGGGAGTCGAGGGTGTTCTCACGGAAGCGGTAGGGGTCGCCGCGATGGGCCACGGCGGTCACGTTCTGCATGAGCCCATTGTGGAGGGCGGCCGGGACGCGAGCCACGCCCCGGACGGCTCAGGGCGCGAGCCAGGCCGTCGTGTAGGCGTCGATCTCGTCGTTGATCCGGGCTTTGCCCGCCGGGTCGAGGAAGGACGCCTCCACGGCGTTCTTCGCCAGGTCGGCGATACCGCGCTCGTCCAGGTCGAGCAGGCGCGCGGCGACGGCGTACTCGGTGTTGAGGTCGGTACCGAACATGGGCGGGTCGTCGGAGTTGACGGTGACCAGCACCCCGGCGCGGACGAACTCCTTGATGGGGTGCGCGTCCAGGGTGGGCACCGCGCGTGTGGCGATGTTGGAGGTCGGGCACACCTCCAGCGCGATCCGCCGCTCGGCCAGGTGCGCGAGCAGCTTCTCGTCCTGCGCGGAACTGGTGCCGTGACCGATGCGCTCGGCGCGCAGATGGGTCAGCGCGTCCCACACCGTCCCCGGCCCGGTCGTCTCACCCGCGTGCGGGACCGAGTGCAGTCCGGCGGCGACGGCCCGGTCGAAGTACGGCTTGAACTGCGGCCGGGGCACCCCGATCTCGGGCCCGCCGAGCCCGAAGGAGACCAGGCCCTCCGGGCGCAGCCGGTCGTCCGTGGCGAGCCGGGTGGTCTCCTCGGCCGCTTCCAGTCCGGCCTCGCCCGGGATGTCGAAGCACCAGCGCAGCACGGTCCCGAACTCGGCCTCCGCCGCCTTGCGGGCGTCCTCGACGGCGTCCATGAACGCCCGCTCGTCGATTCCGCGCCGGGTGGAGGAGAACGGCGTGATGGTCAGCTCGGCGTACCGCACCTGCTGCCGGGACAGCTCCCTGGCCACCTCGAAGGTGAGCAGCCGGACGTCCTCCGGGGTGCGGATCAGATCCACGACGGACAGATACACCTCGATGAAGTGCGCGAAGTCCGTGAAGGTGAAGTAGTCCGCCAGCGCCTCGGGATCGGTGGGCACCTTGGAGTCGGGATGCCGGGCGGCCAGTTCGGAGACGATCCGGGGGGAGGCGGAGCCGACGTGGTGCACGTGCAGTTCGGCCTTGGGCAGTCCGGCGATGAACGCGTGCGGATCACGCGGAACGCTTCCGCCGGACGCGGGAATGTACTCGGTCAAGGGGGCCTCCCCGGACAGGGCGCCGCCACCCTCGGACGGGGTGCGGCGCGGGCGATCGGCTGATCATGTGGCAGGGACATCGTAGGACGCCCCCCGACGGAAACACCGTCCGGTGGCCTTGCGCGGGTGCGGCGGGTGCGGCGGGTGCGGCGGGTGCGGCGGGTGCCGCGGGTGCCGCGGGTGCCGTGGGCCCCGGGCCGCCCCGCCCACGCCCCACGCGCCGCCGTGCCGTACCCCCACCGCCCCCACCGAAGCCCCCGCTTCTTCACACCCCCGACACCACCCCCGGGGAACCGTCCACCCCACCCGTACCGTCGTTCCCCGCGGGGCGGCCCCGTAGCGGTACCGGGCGGCGGCGCCTGTGTACCCAAGGCTTAGCATGGCCGGGACGATCGACCCAGGGGGGCGCCATATGACGGATCCGACGCAGCCGGAGAAGGCCGACGGGAGCGGTTACGACCCCTGGGCGCCGCCGGAGAGCCGGCCGTCCATGGACAGCGCCCCGCCCAGCGGCGGTCCGCCGCCGCCCTCCGTGCACGACCAGGCCACCGTCACCTCCATGCCGTCCACCGGCGGCTTCCCGCCCCCGGGTGCCCCGTACGGCACCCCGCCCGGCGGGCCGTCGCCGTACGACACCGGATCGGCCCACGGCCCGGGCCCCGTGCCCCCGCCGCCCGTCGCGCCCACCGGCCCCGCGGGCCCCTCCGGCGGCTACGGCTACCCCGGCTACGCGCAGTCCTACGGCGTCGGCTACCCCGGTGCCGCGATGGCCGCCCCGCAGAACGGGATGGGCACCGCCGCGATGGTGCTCGGCATCCTCGCCTGCGCCCTGTTCTGTGTGTACGGCGTCGTCTCCGTGGTGCTGGGCATCCTCGCCATCATCTTCGGCATCAAGGGCCGCAAGCGCGCCGAGCAGGGTCTCGCCACCAACCACGGCCAGGCCCAGGCCGGTCTGATCACCGGCATCATCGGCCTGATCATCGGTATCGCGGTGGTCGTCCTGATCATCTTCGGGATCGCCTCCGCCATCAGTGACTTCAACGAGTACGACGAGCCGCCGTACTACGACGACCCGTACGCCGACTCCGCGTACAGCGCCCCGCTCGACCCGACGCACACCGGCTGATCGAACGCGCCTTCGGTCGGTCCGAACACCGTGGGGGCGGTCCTGGATTCCGGCCCCGCGCCGTCCGACGGGCCCACTACGATGCCTTGTCGGTCAACGAGGGGAGTTCACGTCATGTCCGGTGCCAACCCCGGTGAATTCGGACCACCACAGCCCGCCAAGCCACCGCAGCAGCCACCCGCGCAACCGCCGGTCCAGCCCGCGCAGCCGCCGCCCGTCACCTACGGTCAGCCGCCGCAGTCCGCTCCCGGTTACGGCTACCCGAGCCCCGCCTACCCGAGTCCCGCCTACCCGCCCGCGCAGCCGGTCGGTTACCCCATGACGCCCGGCTATGTCATGCCGATGCAGCCGAGCAACGGCATGGGCACCACCGGACTGGTGCTGGGCATCATCGGCGTGGTGTGCAGCGTGACCTTCTTCCTCTGGTTCCTGGGGGTCATCCTCGGCATCCTCGCGATCATCTTCGGCGCGATCGGACGCGGCAAGGCGAACCGGGGCGAGGCCACCAACAAGGGTGCCGCCACCGCCGGTCTGGTCTGCGGCATCGTCGCCACCGTGATCCTGCCGCTGCTGGGCTTCCTGGTCTTCGCGAGCTTCATGAGCGTGATCTGACCGGGCGCGTCCCCGTATCCACGTAAGGCGCACACGTGCGGGCCGGGCCTCCCGACGACCGGGGGCCCGGCCCACGTACGTGCGCCCGCCCCTACGTCTCTACGTCCCCACGACCCCACGCCCTTCCGCCCCTCCGACCGTCCGGTCGCCCCCCGGGCCGCGGGACCCTCCCGGCTACGACGCCCCAGCCCCAGACTGAGCCCCAGCCCCAGCCCCAGCCCCCGCCGCCGCGATCCGCTCCCGCGCCTCCATCAGCGCGAACCCCAGCAGGTTCAGCCCCCGCCACCGCCCGGGATCCTCCGCCGCCGGGTCGTCGGCCGTGAGGCCGATGCCCCAGACCCGGTCCACGGGACTGGCCTCCACCAGCACCCGCGCCCCCGTGCCCAGCAGGAACGCGCGCAGCCCGGGGTCCGAGGTGAACTTGTGGACGCTGCCCTCCACCACGATCCGGAACCGCTCCCGCTCCCACACGGCCTCGTCGAAGCCGCGCACCAGCCGCCCCGCCTTCTTGGCCTCAGCCGGATGCCCCGCCACCAGTGCCCGCCGCTCGGTCTCCGGGTCGTCGAAGAGGCGGGCCTTCTCGGCCATCATCCAGTGCTCGGCGGTCGCGTACTCCACCCCCGACACGGTGAACGGCGACGGCCACCACTGGCTGAGACAGGTCGCGCCGAGCCGGCCGTCCGCCCGCGGCCGATGCCCCCAGAAATGCAGATACCGGACGCGCTCGCCGGAGTGAACGTCCCTGATCAGGGCCTCCAAGGAGGCGATCCGCCCGATCTGCCCCGTGATCTTCTCCATGCACGCGAGTCTGGCACGCACCACGGACACTCCGTCCTGCGTTTTCTCGGCGTACTCGACATCTGGTCGACAGATTCCGTCGCGTAACCAAAAGGCAACAACGGAATCACTTGTTGGCCTCACGTCACTCTGTCAGGATCGGCACTCAAATCGAGCTGGAGCTACGCCACCCACCCCTCTGAGAGTCGGGGCGAAGGCGGAGGAGAGCGACATGCACAACCCGGGCAAGACCACCCCGGACCGATTCCCCGCCCAGGAGCGCTTCGCGGACGGCGCCCAGTACATCGCGGGGCGTCCCGCGAAGGGCACCTCGGGCCGTACGTTCGCGGTCGTGGACCCGGCCACGGGCGAGGAGGTCTACCGCTACGACCTGGCGGGTCCCGACGACGTGGACGCGGCCGTCGCCGCGGCCAAGGCGGCCTTCCCCGGCTGGTCGGGCGCCACCCCGGGCGAACGCTCGGAGGCGCTGCACCGCTTCGCCGCCGTCCTCGCCGACCGGGCCGAGGAATTCGCCCGCGCGGAGTCCCTCCAGTGCGGCAAGCCGCTGAAGCTGACGCGCGAGTTCGACGTGCCGGGCACGATCGACAACACCGCCTTCTTCGCGGGCGCCGCCCGGCACCTCCAGGGGCAGTCCGCCGGTGAGTACTCCGGCGACCACACCTCGTACGTCCGCCGCGAGCCGATCGGAGTGGTCGGCTCCATCGCGCCCTGGAACTACCCCCTCCAGATGGCCGCCTGGAAGATCCTCCCGGCGATCGCCGCGGGCAACACCGTCGTACTGAAGCCCGCCGAGCTGACCCCGCTGACCTCGCTGCTGTTCGCGCGGGCCGCGACGGACGCCGGGCTGCCGGACGGGGTCGTCAACATCGTCACCGGCACCGGCAAGGAGGCCGGGGAGCACCTGGTCGCCCACCCGGACGTCGCGATGACCTCGTTCACCGGCTCCACCGCCGTCGGCAAGCGGGTCGCCGAGATCGCCACCGCCACCGTCAAGCGGCTCCATCTGGAGCTGGGCGGCAAGGCGCCCTTCGTGGTCTTCGACGACGCCGACCTGGAGGCCGCCGCCCACGGCGCCGTCGCGGGCTCCCTGATCAACACCGGCCAGGACTGCACCGCCGCCACCCGCGCCTACGTCCAGCGCCCGCTGTACGAGGCGTTCGTCGCGCGCACCGCCGCACTCATGGAGTCGGTCCGGCTCGGTGACCCCTTCGCCGTCGGCACCGACCTCGGTCCGCTGATCTCGCACGCCCAGCGCGACCGGGTCGCCGGGTTCGTCGACCGGGCCCGCGGTTACGCACGGGTGGTGACCGGTGGCGAGATGCCCCTGGGCGAGCTGGCCCGCGGCGCGTACTATCGGCCCACGCTCGTCGCGGACGCGCCCCAGGACAGCGAGATCGTCCAGTCCGAACTCTTCGGGCCGGTCCTCGTGGTCCTGCCGTTCGACACCGACGACGAGGCGATCCGGCTCGCCAACGACACCCCGTACGGCCTCGCCGCCTCCGCCTGGAGCCGCGACGTCTACCGGGCGAACCGCGCCACCCGCGAGATCAAGGCGGGCTGTGTGTGGGTCAACGACCACATCCCGATCATCAGCGAGATGCCGCACGGCGGCTACAAGGCGTCCGGGTTCGGCAAGGACATGTCCGCGTACTCCTTCGAGGAGTACACCCAGATCAAGCACGTCATGTTCGACAACACCGCGGTGCCCGCGAAGGACTGGCACCGCACCGTCTTCGGGGACCGCTAACGCCCCTGGCCGCCGACCACGGCCGTCCGACCTCCCGAAAGGGCACACACGCGCATGGAGCAGTACGAGCCCGACCGCCTGTCACCGGCCCAGGTGGCCGCCATGCGGCGCAGCCTGCGGGGCGGACGGGCCGCCCTCAGCCGCCGGTCCCTGCTGCGCGCCTCCGCCGGGGGCGCGCTCGCCCTCGGCGGGGTCGGGGCGCTCGGCGCCTGCGGTATCCCCCCGGCGGCCAAGACGGCCGGGGTCTCGTCGGAGGACCACTCGGCCAAGGAGAAGAACGTCAACTTCTCCAACTGGACCGAGTACATGGACGTGGACGACAGCGGCAAGAACCGGCCCACGCTGGACGCCTTCCGCAAGCGGACGGGCATCTCCGTCAAGTACACCGAGGACGTCAACGACAACGTCGAGTTCTTCGGCAAGATCAAGCCGCAGCTCGCGGCCGGCCAGGACACCGGCCGCGACCTGATCTGTGTGACGGACTGGCTGGCGGGCCGGCTGATCCGCTTCGGCTGGGTGCAGAAGCTCGACCCGTCGAACCTGCCGCACGCCTACGCCAACCTCTCCGCCCAGTTCCGCAGCCCGGACTGGGACCCGGGGCGGGCGTACTCCTACCCCTGGCAGGGCATCTCCACCGTCATCGCCTACAACAAGAAGGCGCTCGACGGGGTCGAGGTGACCTCCCTGTCCGACCTGCTGGACAACCCCCGGCTCAAGGGCCGGGTGGGCCTGCTGTCGGAGATGCGCGACACCATGGGCCTGGCCCTGCTCGACCTGGGCAAGGAGCCCGGGAAGTTCACCGACGACGACTTCGACGCGGCCATCGCCCGCCTCCAGAAGGCCGTCGACAAGGGCCAGATCCGCCGCTTCACCGGCAACGACTACACCTCCGACCTCACCAAGGGCGACCTGGCCGCCTGTGTGGCCTGGGCCGGGGACGTCGTCCAGCTCAAGAAGGACAACCCGGACGTCGACTTCGTGATCCCCGACAGCGGCTACATGACGTCCTCGGACAACCTGCTGGTGCCGAACAAGGCCCGCCACAAGACCAACGCCGAGCGGCTCATCGACTACTACTACGAGCCCGGCCCGGCCGCACAGCTCGCCGCGTACATCAACTTCGTGTGCCCGGTGGACGGGGTGAAGGCCGAACTCGCCAAGATCGACGAGGACGCGGCGAACAACCCGCTGATCATTCCCGACAAGGACATGGCCGCCAAGTCCCGGGCCTTCCGTTCGCTCAGTTCGGACGAGGAGACGGCCTACGAAGAGAAGTTCTCGAAGCTCACAGGGGCGTGACGACGATGACCACGACCGACAGCGGCGGCGATGTCCGCCTCACCGGTATCAGCAAGACCTACGGCTCCTTCACCGCCGTGCACCCGCTCGACCTGACCGTCCCGCAGGGCTCCTTCTTCGCCCTGCTCGGCGCCTCCGGCTGCGGCAAGACCACCACCCTGCGGATGATCGCGGGCCTGGAGGAGCCGACCGGCGGCACCGTGCACCTCGGCGACCAGGACGTGACCCGGCTGCCGCCCTACAAGCGCCCGGTGAACACGGTCTTCCAGTCCTACGCCCTCTTCCCGCACCTCGACATCTTCGAGAACGTCGCCTTCGGACTGCGCAGGCGCGGCATCAAGAGCGTGAAGAAGCAGGTCGGGGAGATGCTCGACCTGGTCCAGCTCGCTGAGCAGGCCCGCAAGAAGCCGCACCAGCTCTCCGGCGGCCAGCAGCAGCGCGTGGCCGTCGCCCGCGCCCTGATCAACCACCCCAAGGTGCTGCTCCTGGACGAGCCGCTCGGCGCCCTGGACCTCAAGCTGCGCCGCCAGATGCAACTGGAGCTCAAGCGCATCCAGACCGAGGTCGGCATCACCTTCGTGCATGTCACGCACGACCAGGAGGAGGCCATGACCATGGCCGACACGGTCGCCGTGATGAACGCGGGCCGGGTCGAGCAGCTCGGCGCCCCCGCCGACCTCTACGAGAACCCGCGCACCACGTTCGTCGCCAACTTCCTCGGCACCTCCAACCTGATCGAGGCCGAGGTCGACGGCCGCTCCGGCGACGACATCGTGCTGAGCGCGGGCGGCGGCAAGCTCGCCCTGCCCGCCGCGCGATGTTCCGCCCCCGCCCCCACCGGCGGCAAGGTGCTGCTCGGGGTGCGCCCCGAGAAGATCTCCCTCACCCACGCCGACGACGCCGGGGAGATCCCGGCCGGCCGCAACCGGCTCACCGGGACGATCGCGGACGCCAGTTTCATCGGCGTCTCCACCCAGTACGTGATCGACAGCCCCGCCTGCCCCGCACTCGCCGTCTACGTCCAGAACGTCGACCGCGACGCCCGGCTGGTCCCCGGCGCCGACATCGTCCTGCACTGGAACCCGGCCCACACCTTCGGCCTGGACGCCTCCCAGGACATCGAAGCCGGGGTCGAGAAGGTCGAGGAAGAGGTCTGATGGCGACCACGCTCGCCGAGGCGCCCGCGCCCCCGGCGCCCGACACCCCGCGGCCGAAGCCACCGCGCCGACGGGGCCGCTGGACCCCCTACCTCCTGCTGCTGCCCGGACTGCTCTGGCTGGTCGTCTTCTTCGCCCTGCCGATGGTCTACCAGGCGTCCACCTCGGTGCAGACCGGCTCCCTGGAGGACGGCTACGAGGTCACCTGGCACTTCGCGACCTACTGGGACGCGGTGTCCGAGTACTGGCCGCAGTTCCTGCGCTCGGTGCTGTACGCCGGGTCCGCGACCGTCCTGTGCCTGCTGCTGGGCTATCCGCTCGCCTACCTCATCGCGTTCCGGGCGGGCCGCTGGCGGAACCTGGTCATGATCCTGGTGATCGCCCCGTTCTTCACCAGCTTCCTGATCCGCACCCTGGCCTGGAAGACCATCCTCGCCGACAGCGGACCCGTGGTCAGCGCGCTGAACTCGCTGCACATCCTGGATGTCACGAGCTGGCTCGGGATGACCGCGGGCGACCGGGTGCTCGCCACCCCGCTCGCGGTGATCTGCGGTCTGACGTACAACTTCCTGCCGTTCATGATCCTGCCGCTGTACACCTCGCTGGAGCGGATCGACGGCCGGCTGCACGAGGCCGCGGGCGATCTCTACGCCCGCCCCTTCACCACCTTCCGCAAGGTGACCTTCCCGCTGTCGATGCCCGGCGTGGTCTCCGGCACGCTGCTCACCTTCATCCCGGCCACCGGTGACTACGTCAACGCCGATCTGCTCGGCTCGACCGACACCCGGATGATCGGAAACGTCATCCAGACGCAGTTCCTGCGGATCCTGGATTATCCGACGGCCGCCGCGCTGTCGTTCGTCCTGATGTTCGCGATCCTGCTCATGGTGACGCTGTACATCCGCAAGTCCGGTACGGAGGATCTGGTCTGATGCCCTTCGTCAACTGGCTCAAGCGCCATTTCGTCGTCATCGCGGGCCTTTTCACCCTCGGCTATCTGCTGCTGCCGAATGTGATCGTCACCGTCTTCTCCTTCAACAAACCGAAGGGCCGCTTCAACTACGAGTGGCAGGAATTCTCCCTCGACGCCTGGAAGGACCCCTGCGGGGTCGCCGACCTGTGCGGCTCGCTCTCGCTCAGCCTCCAGATCGCCCTGTGGGCCACCCTCGGCGCCACCCTGCTCGGCGCGATGATCGCCTTCGCCCTGGTCCGCTACCGCTTCCGGGCGCGCGGCGCGGTGAACTCGCTGATCTTCCTGCCGATGGCGATGCCCGAGGTGGTCATGGCCGCCTCGCTGCTGACGCTCTTCCTCAACATGGGCATCCAGCTCGGGTTCTGGACCATCCTCATCGCCCACATCATGTTCTGCCTGAGCTTCGTCGTGACGGCGGTCAAGGCGCGGGTGATGTCGATGGACCCGCGGCTCGAACAGGCCGCCCAGGATCTGTACGCCGGTCCGTTCCAGACCTTCCTGCGGGTCACCCTGCCGATCGCGGCTCCCGGGATCGCCGCGGGCGCGCTGCTCGCGTTCGCGCTGTCCTTCGACGATTTCATCATCACCAATTTCAACGCGGGCTCGACCGTCACCTTCCCCATGTTCGTCTGGGGCTCGGCACAACGCGGAACGCCCGTTCAGATCAATGTCATCGGCACGTCCATGTTCCTGATCGCCGTACTGTTGGTCCTGTCCTCCATGGTCATCACCAACCGCAGAAAAAGGCAGAAGGCGTAATGCCCCTGCCGGCCGGGGCGCCTCTGCCCCGGCCCGCACGCCAGCGATGAAGCCCTTGTAGGGAGTTGAAATCATGGCCCCGAGCGCCATGAGCCGTATCACCCGTACCGTCCGTACTGCCCGTACCGCCCGTGCCACCGCCGCCCCCCGTTCCGGCCGCCCCGCCGGTCCCCGGGCCGAGTGGACGAAGTCCCTCGCGGAGGCCCAGCCGGTCGCGTACTGGCTGGACGACCCCGGCAGGCCGCATCCCGAGCCCGCCCTCACCGGTGCCGAGGAGTGCGACCTGCTGGTGGTCGGCGGCGGCTACAGCGGGCTGTGGACCGCGCTGATCGCCAAGGAACGCGACCCCTCCCGCGAGGTCGTCCTGGTGGAGGGCCGCGAGGTGGGCTGGGCCGCCTCCGGCCGCAACGGCGGATTCTGCGCCGCCTCCCTCACCCACGGGCTGCCCAACGGGCTCACCCGCTGGCCCGACGAGATCCACACGCTGGAGCGGCTGGGCGCCCGCAACCTCGACGCGATCGAGGAGACGGTCGCCCGCTACTCCCTCGACTGCGACTTCGAACGCACCGGCGAGATCGATGTCGCCACCGAGCCCTACCAGGCCCGGGAACTGCGCGACTGGTACCAGGAACTGGACGCGGCCGGGCTCGCCGAGGGCGTCGACCTCCTCGACGCCGACGAGGTCCGCGCCCAGGTCGACTCCCCGACCTTCCGGGCGGGCCTGTGGGACCGCCGGGGCGTCGCCATGCTGCACCCCGCCAAGCTCGCCTGGGGCCTCAAGCGCGCCTGCGCCGACCTCGGCGTCCGGGTCTACGAGCACACCCCCGCCCTGGACCTGAAGCCGTACGGCGCCGGGATGGCCGTACGCACCCCCTACGGCCGGATCCGCGCCCGGCGGGTCGCCCTCGGCACCAACATCTTCCCCAGCCTGGTCAAGCGGATCCGCCCCTACACCGTGCCGGTCTACGACTACGCCCTGATGACCGAGCCGCTCACCGCCGGGCAACTCGACGCCATCGGCTGGAAGAACCGCCAGGGCCTCGGCGACTCCGCCAACCAGTTCCACTACTTCCGGCTCTCCGCCGACAACCGGATCCTGTGGGGCGGCTACGACGCCGTCTACCCGTACGGCGGGCGGGTGCGCGCCGAGTACGACGACCGCCCGGAGACCTACACCAGGCTCGCCGGGCACTTCTTCACCTGCTTCCCGCAGCTGGAGGGCGTCCGATTCAGCCACGCCTGGGGCGGGGCCATCGACACCTGCTCCCGGTTCTCCGCGTTCTTCGGCACCGCCCACCAGGGCAAGGTGGCCTACGCGGCGGGCTACACCGGTCTCGGGGTGGGCGCCACCCGGTTCGGCGCCGACGTCATGCTCGATCTGCTGGCGGGGGAGCGGACCGAACGCACCGAGCTGGAGATGGTGCGCACCAAGCCGCTGCCGTTCCCGCCCGAGCCGTTCGCCTGGACCGGGATCGCCCTCACCAAGTGGTCGCTGGCCAGGGCGGACGACCACGAGGGGCGGCGCAATCTGTGGCTGCGGACGATGGACCGGTTCGGGCTCGGCTTCGACAGCTGAGCCCCCGGTGAGTCGTTGGCTCCCGGTCGGCGGCCCGGCCCCCCCCGTTCCCGGACGGCCATTCCCGGCCTCCCGTTCCCGCCTCCCGTTTCCCGGCCCTCGTTCCCGGACATCCGTGTGATCCGGTTCACTCCAACCGGTCGTCCGAACTCGCGTAATGCCCGGCACGGTCCCCCCTCTCTCCCTCGTGACGCGAACGCGTCGACACCAACGAGAGAGGGAGGGCTTTCTCATGACAGGTGCGAAGACGGCCGTCGAATGGCTGGCATCCGTCGCACCGGATCCCGACGCCTGCCGGTGGGAGTGGGAGCGCAACCCCCTGGGGGTCGCCCTGCTGCCCGCGGGCCGGGCCTGGGACGTCCTGATCCTGCCGGGCGAGCTGGGCTATCCGACCCTGGACGTGCTCACCCGCATCCTGGACCGGCCGGGCCCCGTCCTGGTCGACTTCGGCGACTCCCGGATGGGCTTCCTGGTGCCGCCCGGCACCGCCGCCCGCTGGATCGGCACCGGGGTCCGCTCCGTGGGCACCGGCACCTGGATCGTGGTGCCGTACCCCGGCCGCTCCACCGGAGGGGTGCGCTGGCTCGTCCCGCCGGACGGCTCGGGCACCCTCACCGATCCGGCCCTGCTGGAACTGGCCATGCACGAGGCCGCGGCCGGGCTGGCCCGGGAGAAGAACGGGTGAGCGGGGCTGAAGACACCGGTCGCGGCCGGTCACGGCAGGGGATGCGGGGGACCCTGCGGATGACGCGCGGCAGGTGAGCACGGGTCGCCGTCCGCTCCGACCGGCGGACGGCGACTCCCGATCGACGGCCCGTCCTCTTCCCGAGGTCCCGCCGTCTCGTCCCAGAGGTCTTGACAACCGAATTGGTCTGGACCAAGTTGAGGGCTCGTCCGTCGTTCCTCCCTGATCCGGTGCCACGCTCCACCCCTCCCCTTCCCCATGCCCGGAGGTACCCGTGGAACGCTCCCTCCGCATCTCCCGCGTCTCCCGCTTCTTCCGCCCCGGCCGCCCCAGACCCCGCGTCCGTCGCGGACTGCTCGCGCTGCTCACCACCGCCGCGCTCGCCGCGTCCGGCATCTCCGCCGTCAGCAGCCATGCCGCCGATACCGACCTCGCCCGCAACGGCGGCTTCGAGTCCGGCCTGAACAACTGGACCTGCTCCGGCGGCACGACCGTCAACACCCCGGTCCGCAGCGGGACGTCCGCGCTGCGCGGCACCCCGGCCGGGAGCGACAACGCCCGCTGCTCGCAGACCGTCACCGTGCAGCCCAACGCCCAGTACACGCTCAGCGGCCATGTCCAGGGCTCGTACGTCTACCTCGGTGTGAGCGGCACCGGCACCACCGACGCGTACAACTGGACCCAGTCGGCCTCGACCTGGCAGCAGCTCAGCACCACCTTCCGTACCGGCGCCGCCACCACCCGGGTCACCGTCTACACCCACGGCTGGTACGGCACCCCCGCCTACTACGCCGACGACATCACCCTGATCGGCCCCGGCGTCGACCCCGGCCAGCCGCCCGCCGTACCCACCGGACTCAGGTCCACCGCAGTCACCTCCACCAGCGCCGCCCTCTCCTGGTCCGCGGTGACCGGCGCGACCGGCTACGCCCTCTACCGCGACGGCGTCCGGATCCAGACCCCGGTCGGCACCTCGGCCACCGTCGCCGGACTCACCCCCGCCACCGCCTACTCGTTCCAGGTCGCGGCGGTCAACGACGCGGGGGAGTCGGCGCGCTCGGCGGCCCTCACCGTCACCACCGGCAACCCGGGCGGCGGCAACCCCGGCCAACTGCCCCCGCACGCCCTCGTCGGCTATCTGCACGCCAGCTTCGCCAACGGCTCCGGCTACACCCGGCTCGCCGATGTCCCCGCGAGCTGGGACGTCATCCATCTGGCCTTCGGTGAGCCGACCTCCGTCACCTCCGGCGACATCCGCTTCACCCGCTGCCCGGCCACCGAGTGCCCCGGCGTCGAGAGCGAGGCCGATTTCAAGGCCGCCATCCAGGCCAAGCAGGCGGCCGGCAAGAAGGTGACCATCTCCATCGGCGGCCAGAACGGCCAGGTGCAACTCGGCACCACCGCCGCCCGGGACGCCTTCGTCACGTCCGTCTCGCGGATCATCGACGAGTACGGGCTCGACGGCCTCGACATCGACTTCGAGGGCCACTCGCTCTCCCTCAACACCAACGACACCGACTTCAAGAACCCCACCACCCCGGTGATCGTCAACCTCATCTCGGCGGTGAAGACCCTCAAGGCCCGGTACGGCCCCGACTTCATCCTGACCATGGCCCCGGAGACGTTCTTCGTCCAGCTCGGCTACCAGTACTACGGCACCGGCCCCTGGGGCGGCCAGGACCCGCGGGCGGGCGCCTACCTCCCGGTCATCCACGCCCTGCGCGACGACCTCACCCTGCTCCACGTCCAGGACTACAACTCCGGCCCGATCATGGGCCTCGACAACCAGTACCACTCCATGGGCGGTGCCGACTTCCACATCGCCATGACCGACATGCTGCTCACCGGCTTCCCGGTCGCCGGCAACCAGAACAACGTCTTCCCGCCGCTGCGGCCCGACCAGATCGCCATCGGCATGCCCGCCTCGGTCAACGCGGGCAACGGCTACGTCTCGCCCGCCGAGGTCACCAAGACCCTGGACTGCCTCACCAAGAAGACCAACTGCGGCTCGTACACCACCCACGGCACCTGGCCCGCCCTGCGCGGCCTGATGACCTGGTCCATCAACTGGGACCGGTTCGCGAACTGGGAGTTCCAGCGGAACTTCGACAGCTACTTCCCGTGACCGGACCCCAGCCCGCCACCACCCGGACGAACACCGTGAGGAGGACCACCCCGAGGCACCAACCGGCCACCACGTCCAGCGGCCAGTGATAGCCCCGGCGCACCAGCCCGTACGACACCCCGAGCACCGCCGCCGCGCCCACCGGCACCAGGGCGCGGCGCGCGGACGCCGGGCGCGTCCAGGGCAGGAGCAGCAGCACGGCACAGCCGTAGGCGACCAGGGCGGTGGTGGTGTGCCCGGACGGGAAGTACCCGGTGGCGGGCGGCACGACCGGCGTCCCCGGCCGGTCCGTGAGCATCTTCACCGGTACGACGACCAGCGGCACGAGCGCCATCAGGGCGAGGGCCGCCGTCGCCGGGACCCACCAGCGCACCGCCCCCGCCCGCCGCGCCCGCCGGGCGGCCCACCCGGCGGCGAGCGCCAGCACGGGCACGGCGACCTCCACGTTGCCGAGGTCCGACAGGAACTCCGAGAACCCGTCCGGCCGCACCAGCTCCCGACTGACCCGCTCGTCCACCCCGACCAGCGGCCCGCCGGCCACCACCTGCCAGGTGATCAGCGCGAACAGGCCGAGCGCCACGAGGACAAGGGCGACCGGGGCGAGGGCGGCGGGAGCGAGCGGTACGGGCACGGGGGACAGCTTCGCAGCAGCGCGGGCCGGGCCGGAAATCGACCACCCACCGGCTAAAATTGACTCAGTCCAAACTGATGGTTAGCTTGAGATACGGGAGTGAGGCACGCCCCCGGTCACCGTCGACCGCGGCACCTCGTCCGCCTCCTCCGCCCCGCGCTGGAGCGCGGCCCCCGCTCGAACCCCTTCCCTGCCCTGGAGCACCCCCATGACCTGCTACGACTGCACCCTTGAGGACCGCGCCGGCACCTCCGCCGTCGGTGTCTGCGCCCGCTGCGGACTCGCCGCCTGCCAGGACCACGCCCGGGTCCTCACCGCCCAGGTGTCCCAGTCCAACGGCCTGGGCCCGTCGACCGCCCCGGTGCGGGCCCGCCGCTTCGTCTGCGGCACCTGCCACACCGCCGAGACGGCGTACTGAGCCACCGCCCCGGGACGCCGCAGTCAGGCGCCCCGGGCGGCGGTACGGGCGACGCGCGCGCAGTCGCCGCACAGCCCCCACCAGGTGATCTCCGCCTCGTCCACCACGAAGCCCTTGCTCTCGACCAGGTCCAGACAGGGCGCCCGGCCCACGGAGCAGTCCACGTCCTCGATCCGCCCGCAGGCGCGGCACACCAGATGATGGTGGTTGTCCCCGACCCGCAGTTCGTACCGGGCCGGTGACCCGGCCGGCTCGATACAGCGGATCAGCTCCGCGGCGGTCAGATCCTCCAGCACGTTGTAGAGCCCCTGCCGCGACAGGCCGCCGGGCCCCGCCGCGCCCACCCCGACCCGGGTCTCGATCTCGGACGCCGTGGAGTGCGGGTTCCCCAGCAGCGCGGTCAGCACCGCCCGGCGCTGCACCGTGCTGCGCAGCCCCTTCTCCCTGAGCATCTCGCCGGCCAGCCGCTCGGTGACGGTGTTCATGATGCGCCCTCCCTGTACCGGACCTCACGCTCCAGGATGCCGACAAACCCGGTGGGGTCAAAATTGACCGGGTCAAATCTGTGGCAGGGTCGCGGGGCCGCGGGGTCGCGGGGTCCGGAGGCCGGGCGGACGCCGACGGCCGGAGCCCCCGCACAGCGGGCTCCGGCCGTCGGCGGTCGGGAAGGCGGCGCGTCAGAGCGCCAGACCGGTGAGGACCAGCACCCGCTCATAGGTGTAGTCGTCCATCGCGTACCGCACGCCCTCACGGCCCACGCCGGAGAGCTTGGCGCCGCCGTACGGCATCTGGTCGGCCCGGTAGGACGGGACGTCGCCGATGATCACGCCGCCGACCTCAAGGGCGCGGTGGGCACGGAAGGCGGTCTGCACGTCATGGGTGAACACACCCGCCTGGAGACCGTACTTGGAGGCGTTGACCGCCGCGAACGCCGCGGCCTCGCCGTCGACCCGCTGCACGGTGAGGACCGGTCCGAAGACCTCCTCGCGCGCGAGCGTCGCGTCGGCCGGTACGTCGGTCAGCACGGTCGGCGCGTAGGACGCCCCGTCGCGCTTCCCGCCGGTCAGCAGCCGGGCGCCCGCGCCCACGGCCTCGTCCACCCAGGACTCCACCCGCACCGCGGCGTCCTCGCTGACCAGCGGGCCGACATCGGTGGCCGCGTCGGACGGGTCGCCCGTCACCTGCGCCTCCACCGCCGCCACGATCTTCGGGAGCAGCCGGTCGTACACCGACGCGTCCGCGATCACCCGCTGCACGGAGATGCAGGACTGACCGCCCTGGTAGTTGGAGAAGGTCGCGATGCGGTGGGCGGCATGGTCCAGGTCCGCCTCGGAGGCGAAATCGGCCAGCACCACGGCCGCGCCGTTGCCGCCCAGCTCCAGCGTGCAGTGCTTGCGCGGCACCGAGTCCATGATCGCGTAGCCGACCTTCTCGGAGCCCGTGAAGGAGATCACCGGCAGCCGCTCGTCCTGGACCAGGGCGGGCATCCGGTCGTTCGGCACCGGCAGGATGCTCCAGGAACCGGCCGGAAGCTCGGTCTCCGCGAGAAGCTCACCGAGGACCAGACCGGACAGCGGGGTCGCCGGGGCCGGCTTCAGCACGATCGGGACGCCCGCCGCGATCGCCGGGGCCACCTTGTGGGCGCACAGGTTGAGCGGGAAGTTGAACGGCGCGATACCGAGGACGACGCCCTTCGGGAAACGGCGGGTCACCGCGAGGCGGCCCTGGCCGCCGGCGTCCGTGTCCAGGCGCTGGGCCTCGCCGCCGTTGAAGCGGCGGGCCTCCTCGGCGGCGAACCGGAACACCGAGACCGCCCGGCCGACCTCGCCGCGCGCCCACTTGATCGGCTTGCCGTTCTCGGCGGAGATGAGCTGCGCGATCTCCTCGGTGCGGTCGGCCAGCCGGCGGCTGACGTGGTCCAGGGCGGCGGCGCGGACGTGCGCGGGGGTGGCGGCGAAGTCCTCACGGACGGCGTACGCGGCGGCGACGGCCTCCTCGACCTGGGCCTCGGTCGGCACACTGACCGTGCCGACCTCCCGGTCGTCCCACGGGGAGGTGACGGCGAAGGTGTCGTCGCCGGTGGCCTGACGGCCGGCGAGCCAGAAGGCGTGGGTGGCGGTCATAGGGGCCCGGCCCTTCGGTGGTGGTTCGGATGTGCGGGTGGTATCCAACGGTAGGCGGGGAGGGGTGGCGGGCCGGTTGTCCGAACCGTCGGGGTTGGGGGGTGGGATTTGCCGGATTGTCGTATGGGGAGCGGGGGCCCTGCCGGGCGGGGGATGGGCGGGTGCGGGTGGTGGGGGGTGGTGCGCAGTTCCCCGCGCCCCTGGGTGGGTGGGGGGGGGGGGGGGGGGCACTCCTGGAGCTGTGGGGATTCAAGGTCTCCCGGAGATGGTGGGAGGGGGCTCTACCCCTCTCGGGCACCCTCCTGCTGACAGACCGCGCGGATCGGCGTGGACCAGCCGCCCGGGTCGCGCATCCGATACAGGTTGCCTTCCGTAGTCGTACCCTGACTCCATGACGTATGCGGGGAAGAAAATCAAGGACGCCCGTAAGCGAACCGGGCTCACACAGCGCGAGTTGGCCACCCACTCGGGGGTCTCTGTCTCCACGATCCGCAAGCTCGAACAGGGGGAGCGCTCCGGGGCCCGCATGGAAACACTCCACGCGCTCGCTAGGGCGCTGCGGCTGCCGACCATGGCCCTGGTCACCGAACCCCGGGAGGAAGGGGCCCACGCGGGGACGCGCGAACTGTGGGCACCGGTGCGAGCCGAACTCATGCGCCCCCCCGCTCCGGACGGCGACGCCCCCGCCACGCCGACCGGGGTTGCGCGCGTCCTGGCCGCGTCGGTCCCGCTCTACCGGGATCATCGGTTCACCGAACTCGCTGCGGTTCTGCCGTCGTTGCTGCGCGACGCCGACACCTTGAGCGACGAAGGGCGGGGGGTCCGTGTCCGGGTGTTGCAACTCGCGGCGGGCGCGCTGACACACACACGACAGTTCGACATTGCGGAACCAGTGGTCCGCCGCGCCCTGGCGGACGCTCAGGACCGAATGGAGGGATCAGCGAGCGTCAACACTCTTGCGTGGCTGCGGATCCGGCAGGGACGGCTGGACGAAGCTCTGTCGCTCGCAACACAGTGGGCCGACGAGATGGAGCCCCGCATGAGTCGCGCCACGGATGCGGAGCTGTCCGCGTGGGGGCTCCTGCTGCTGCGAGCGTCCGGCGCGGCAGCACGTAACAACCAAACTGGCGTCGCCTCCGACATGTTGAGACTGGCCCGAAGTGCCGCGACTGCCATCGGGCGCGAGGTACGCCTGGAGCACGAGAACGTACGGACGTTCGGCCCCACCACGGTTCGGATGCACACGGTTGAGGATGCCCTGGTCAAGGACCGACCGGACAGCGTGCTTCGCCTCGCCGAGCGCATGCCGCTCTACTCGGTCCGCCCGTCGAGCAGCGCCCGCAGTCGGCATGGGCTGGACGTAGCCAGCGCACATGCGCGCCTTGGACAGTTCGCGGAAGCTTTCGGCAAGTTGAGCGAGATTCAAGCCGGGTCGCCCGAGTGGTTCCCCAACCAACCGTTCGCCCGGAACACGCTCCAAACCATCATCGACGGGCGACGCACCCTCACCCCCGAGATGCGCCGCATGGCCGATGCGCTGCACCTGAGCCTGTAGCGGTGGCACTTTCGCACTGTGTGTAGTTGAAGTGCCACAGACAGTGGGCCCCTGGCAGTCCTAGCGTCGATGCATGCCCCCCGACGAAGCCCCGCCGACCGTGCCCGCCGACGCGCACTAGTGGATGCCTCCGCTGGTCTGTGGCCGGAGTCTCCGTGCCCCGCGCCCCTTGTTCTCCTCCCCGCCGCAGTGCCGAAAAGGTGCGCTCCCAAATCCGGGGGCGCGCAGTGAACCGACCTCCGAACGTAGCCACGGTGCTGGTGGACACCGCCGCGAACCAGCTCGGCGAATTTCGAGGTGTCATGGGCCCGTACTGGACTTTGCGTCCCGTGGGCGGCGGCATCGAGTGGGAAGTAAGGCCCACACAGTTACGCCTCGCGGACCCTGCCGAGCGTCTACGGGCTGAAACCGCGCTCGCGAATGCCCGGAGCCGGGGTGAGGTCTTATGAGGTGCGGTTTGCGGGTCTTCGGCCTGCTCTCGTCCTGGTTCGTCGCACCGCCGGATTGCCGCAAGGCCCCCAGATGTCGACCCGCACACGATCGTGGGGGTGACGACGTGACCGCGCCACACGCCTACTGGGCGGAGATCACGGCCGAGGGACCCGTCTACGGGCGGTGCCAGAACGTGTGCGTGACGCTGGGCCGGTTCAGGTCCCCGTTCATCAAGCCGGCCCTCGGATGGGCGGCCAGGCGTGCGCTGCACATCGCCGAACGGCTCGACCCCGCCCCCGGGGTGCCCTGGTGCCCCGGACCGGCACTTCGCCCCGCTCCCGATGTGGTGGCCGCCGAGGGCGACGTACCGACCCGCTTACGCCAGTGGGCCGCATCCGCAACCGAACGGCTGGACGCGTACCGGCAGTTGCGCGGCGGGGACCCGTGGGCGCTGATCGTCGCCGACCACAGCGGGATCTACTCGTTCACCGTCTGGCCGGTGAACGCCCGCGCGGCCCCGCACCCGTCGCTCCCGACCGTACGGGGACGGCACCGGAAGCGGTTGGCCGAGCTGGTGCTCACCCCGCCCTGAGACCGGTCCGCCCATCCGTACAAGGGACAGCGACGGAGGGGCGGACCACCCACCCCCATCAGCAACCGCCCCGCGAAGCAGCGACACCCGCTGCGGAGAATCTCGCGAGGGCGGTAGGGACGACCCTGCGCATGGCCTCGCCCCCGGCCCCGGTCAGCCCCACCCCATCCGGGGCGACCGGGGCCGAACCTCCGGAGACACCATGACCTTCACCTCTCTCGTCACCGACCGCCCCGGGCCGCCCGACCCCGCCCGATGTGCATGGTGCCGAGCCCTGCAAGCACACCTGCACGACCGAGCGGCAGCGGGCGACATGCAAGCCGTCGCCCGCACCAGGGACCTCCGCGCGCTGCACGAGAACCAGGCGCACGAAGGGACACCGACACGTCGCCCGGTCGCCGGTGCCTGAGACCCCGCCCCCGGACGGACGTCACTGACTCGGCGGGGGGCGGTTCCAGAAAGACACCCGACCAGGAAGGTTCAGCGATGAAGCCGTGGATTCTGAACGAAGACTGTGACCACCAGTGGGTCAAGTGGAGTGGCGCTGACCGGTGCCGCAAGTGCGGGGCCACGAAGTAGCAGCCACCAGAACGACCGGAAGGGATGCCAGCCCGGGGCCCTTCCGGCATGGATGGAGAAACCGATGACAGAACGCGTTCCATGGGAAGAACTTCCCGCCGCCCTGCGTGAAGCGGTGGAAGCGCGCACCGGTCCGGTGGTCACCTCAGAAGTCGTCACCAGTGGTTTCAACTGTGCGCTTGCCCTGGTCGCGGAGACCCGGAGAAACGGACGGCTGTTCCTGAAAGGGGTGCGGACGTCCGATGCGGCAGGAGTCGCAGCTCTGCTCTGGGAAGAGCGGATCAACAGCGCGGTCGGTGGAGTCAGCCCAACGGTTCGCTATCGGTTTGAAACGGGCGGGTGGCTCTGCCTTGCGTTCATCCACATCAACGGACGCCATGTCGACTACGGCCCCGGAACCCGCGACCTCGTCCCCCTCGCACACACCATGCGCCAACTCCGCCACCTCCGGACACCTGCCTTTCCCGTCCCGCAGTTGGCGGACCGGTTCGCCGGACACCTCACCCCACGGGAAGCGGAAGCACTACGCGGAACCCACCTGCTCCACACGGACACCAACCCCCACAATGTCCTGATCAGCCACCCCGGACACGCCTACCTCGTGGATTGGGCCCTAACCGCACTCGGACCCGCTTGGGTCGACGCCGCCTACACCGCCACCTGGATGATGTGCTTCGGACAGACGCCCGAGGCCACCGGTGCATGGTTGTCAGGCATCCCCAGTTGGCAACATGCGGACCCCCGCGCGGTTGAGGCATTCGTGGCCGGAACATGCCGGGAATTCACGGCTGGTGTGGGGGACCAGGACTCAGCAGCGAGCAACGCACGGTTTCAGGCTTTGCTCGACTTCCCCCGCGCACCGGCCGGTGTCCGGCAAGTACCGGCGACTGGCTGACCTTTGGTCGTCCCTGCGCTCTCCGCCCGTCGACTCGGCCCCGTACGTCCCGCGCTGCGGCACGGTGGAAACCAAGCCCTGGGCCCTAGCTCCGCCACGGGTCGGCGCACCGTGGGACGCCACAGCGGCTAGCGGGGGTCTGTTGCCTTGAGGGCTAGCCAGAGTTCCATTCTTGCGTCCGGGTCGTCCAGGGAGCGGCCCAGGATCTCCTCGACCCGGCGCATGCGGTAGCGCAGGGTGTGGCGGTGGACGCCCAGGTCGGCGGCGGCGGCGTCCCACTGGCCGTGGTGGGAGAGCCAGGCCCGCAAGGAGGCGACCAGGTCGCCGCGGCCGGTGGCGTCATGGTCGCGCAGGGCCCGGAGCAGGCCGTCGGCGAAGGCGCGTACCGCGTCGTCGGCGAGGAGCGGGAGGACCGAGCCCGCCGCCAGCCGCTCGTGCTCCACCAGGGCGCGGCCCCGGCGGCGGGCCACCGACAGAGCCTGCTCCGCCTGCTTGTACGCGCTCGGCACCGTGGTCGGGCCGGTCGGGCCGGACAGGCCGACGGACACCGGGACGACCTCGTCGGCCGCGGCCTCGGTGACGGTCGCCGCGTACTCCTCGCACGCCGCCGTCGCCGCCCCGCCGTCCGCCGCCAGCACCACCAGCCGCTCGCCCTCCGGAACGACCAGGATCGCCTCGCCCGCGCGGGCGGCGGCCGTCTCCAGCCGCTCGGGCAGGGCGTCCGCCGCCGCCGGGCCCTCGGCGAGCAGGAGCCGGAAGGGGGCGTCGAGCAGCGGGCCATACAACTCGCCCGCGACCGCCCGGGCATGGTCCGGCTCCCCCGCGAGCAGCATCCGCAGCACCGCCGTGCCGATGCGCTGCTCGGCCGCGTGCAGCGAGCGCGAGCGTTCCGTGGTGAGGGTGAGCAGGGCGATGGCCGAGTGGACGGCGTACCGCTCGGCCGTGCCGAGGGCGGCGGCCGTACCCACGGCCAGGGCGGCGCGCGGGCGGCGGCCGGTGCCCAGGGTGTGCAACTCGACCCGGTCCTCGTGCTCGGGCCCGCCCACCACCGAACTGGCCGGCGCCGGACGGTCCCGCAGCCGTTCCACGTCGGCGGTGAGCCGGGCCGCCCGGCGCCCCGCCCACTCCGGCGCGACCGCGACGACGGCACCCGAGGCGTCGTAGAGCGCCGCCCACCCGTCGAGCTGTCCGGCGAGCGCGCCCAGCAGCCCCTCGGGGCCGCCGGACAGGGTCTGCCGGGTCAGTTCGCGCTGGGCGGCGAAACCCGCGGTGACCGCCCGGTACTGGTCCGCGGCGATGGCCGCCGACACCGCCTTGGTGATCGCGAGGAACGGGGTGCGGCGCGGCACCTCCAGCAGCGGCAGCCCCTCCTCCTCGGCCGCGCCGAGCAGCGCCCCGGGGGTGGCGTCGTAGTTCACGCCCACCGCGAAGCCGAGGCCGACCACGCCCGCGCCCGTCAGCCGCCGCACGTAGCGGCGCATGGCCTGCGGGTTCTCCGCGTCGAGCTGGAGCGCGGTGGTCAGCAGCAGCTCCCCGCCCTCCATGTACGGCACGGGGTCGGCCAGCTCGCTGACGTGCGCCCAGCGCACCGGGACGTCCAGCCGGTCGCCGCCCGCCCGCACGGTCAGCCGCAGCGCGGAGTGGTGGACCAGCGAGGCGAGCGTGGGGGGCATGGCGGGCCTTCGGTCGGTGAGGGTCAGCACGCAGCAGTCACCGGTGATCCGTGATCGGTGATCCGTGATCGGTGATCGGTGATCGGTGATCGCTGATCGGTCCGGTGACTTCTGTGATCACTTGGCCGTCGTGTATGAACGGCCTCTCTCGATTCTGCCTCACTGTACGGTCGATCGGGCCCCCGCCGGTCAGCCGTCCAGTCGCACCAGGCCCGGCGGGGCATGCTCGCCCCGCACGTCGGTCAGTGACAGCACCGCGTGGCCCGGCGGCAGGTCGTGGGCGAGCTGCGAGGCCGACCAGCGCTCGCGCTCCACCTGGCGCACGGTCACCGCGTCCGTCGTCACCGCCTTGCCGGTGACCAGCTTGCGCAGGGCGTGGATCGCCCGGGTCATCGGCTGGTCGGCGAAGACGGTGTGCTTGGCGACCTCCCGGGTCTCCACCCACTCCGTGCCCCACGCCTGGGCGAACCGGCCGCCGTCCCAGGTCGTCACCCCGGAGAACGCCATCCGGCAGCCCACCGCCGCGAACAGCGGCCCGTGCAGCGGCTCGGGCACATCCCCGATGGTCCGCAGGGCGAGCACCACCCCGGCGTTCCGGGAGCGCAGCCCCTGGATCCGGCGCACCGACTCGGCGGTGACCGTGCCGGTGGCGTCGTCGAGGACCAGACAGGCGAAGTGCGGGCGCCGCCCGTCCCGGACGACCGCCGCGAACTGGGCCAGCACCAGCCGGGCGATCAGCCGGGCCGCCTCCTCGTGCCCGCGCTCGGGCAGATCGATCCGCACCCGCAGCGGATGCCCGGCCACCGCCCGCAGCGAGAAGGGCCGCGCGGCCCCACCGCCCCCGAAGAAGTCCGCGAACACCGGACGGTCGAGCAGCGCCAGCCGGTCCGCGAGGGCCGGGCCCACATCGGCGGGCGTACCGCTCTGCCGCAGCCGCGCCTCCAGCTCCCGGCGCATCACGGTGTGCCCCTCACCGGCCAGCGCGTCCCGCAGCCCGGCCAGCGCCCCCGGATCGCCCTCCAGCAACTCGCGCAGCACCGGCAGCGCGGGGAAACGCCCGTGCACCGCCCGGTACGGGCCGAGGAGCTGGGCCAGCGCGGTGGCCGCGCTCTGGTTGCCGACCGCCTCGACATCCCCGATCAGCGCCTCGGCGAGGATCCCCGCGGCCTCGTCGGCGTCGTCGCTCTCCGCGTAGGGGTCCAGGTCGTGCACGGAGGCGGGGTCGCCGATCCGTACGACGACGTCGTACGACGTGTCCGGGCCCAGCCGGGTGCCCGCCGCCGAGACGGCGACGACCGAGCCGGCCCCGGTCAGCGCGCCCAGGGCGAGGGACTCGACCAGCGGCCCGGTCAGCCGCCGGGTCTTGCCCGCGCCCGACGGACCGACCACCAGCAGCGAGGTGGCGAGGACGTCCGGGCCGAGCGCGGCGCCCGCGTCCCGGTGCTCGGGCGGGGTGCGGTCCCCGGCGACCCAGCGGCCGATGCGCACCTGACCGGCGAGCAGATCGTGCCGGGCGCCGCGGCCGGGCAGGTCCCGGGCGCCTGAGGGATGGGTCCAGGCGGCGGCGCCGTGCTGGAGCACGGTCTCGGTGAAGGCGGCCAGACGGGTGCCGTCGCCCTGCGTGTGCGCCCAGGCGCGGTCGACGCGGGCGCAGTCCACGTCGTTCATCCGCCCGCTCAGCACCTCGGTGGTGAGCAGGTCGGCCGCCTGGTGCTGACCGGCGCCGCGCAGCGCGGGCCACTGCGAGCGCGGCGGCTCGGCGGGCCCGGTGACCGGCTGCTGCCGCGAGCGGGCGTCGAGCAGGGCAGGGGCGTAGGGGAGCCAGCCGCCGACCCGGGCGAACGGCCAGACCACCAGCAGGGTGATCAGCCCGTACAGGGAGTCCACGAAGAGTTGTGAAGCGAACAGGTCGTAGCCGCCGGAGACCAGCGCGGTCAGCGAGAGCAGCGGCGCCACCACGGGCAGCGCGTCCCAGCCGACGCCGAAGGCGTCGGGGAAGACGAAGCTCAGCACGGCGAGCGCGGCCAGCAGCGCCAGCAGGGCGCGCGCGGGCTGCGGACGGCGGCCGATCGCGTACCGGATCACCTCGGGCCAGCTCCCGAGCCGGCCCATCGAGCAGACGAGTACGGCGAAGAAGACCCCGTCGTAGACGATCCGGGCCTCGGCGCCCTCCATCTCCTTGGGGGAGGCGATCGTGCCGCCCCACCACCAGGTGTCGGGGGTGGCCAGCCTGAGCGGCGCGAACTGGTAGGGGATCGCGCCCTGCCGCCACAGCGACCACAGCACCAGCGTCACCGCCAGCGGGATCAGCAGCCCGACCACCGTGATCGGCGCCAGCCGCCCGCCCCCCGCGTCCGGCTCCGGCGGCCGGTACCCGAACCGCCAGATCCCCGGCCGCGCCACCGGCCGCGGGGTGTCCAGCCACCCGGCGACGACGGAGACCGGAGGCGTGCCGGGGGCGGCGAGGGGCGGAGGCGGCACCCCTGGGACGCCGGGGGCGGTCAGGGGCGGGGGAGGGGCGCCGTACCGGGAGCCGTACGCCGGCTCGGCGCGGTCGTGGGCGGGGCCCTGTGCGGGGGGGTGTCCGGGGCGGTACGGGGGCGGGTGGCCCGGGCCGTGGGCGGGGCTCTGCGCGGGGCCCTGTGCAGGGCCGTGCCCTCCGCCGTACTCGGACCCTGCCCCTGCCCCCGACCCGGGACCGGGAGCGGGGCCCGGCTGGCGCCCCGGGCCGTACGGGGGCTGATGCCCCTGGCCGTACGGGGGCTGGTGCCCCTGGCCGTCGCCGGAACGGTGTCCCGGGCCCGGCACGGACTCGTGCCCCGGGCTGTAGCCGGCCCCGGGTGCCGCGCCCGCCCCGGGTGCCACGCCGGGCCTCGGTGGGGTCCCGTACGGGGTCCCGTCCGGCCCGGGTGCCGCGCCCGCCCCGGGCGCCACGCCCGACCTCGGCGGGGTCCCGTACGGCGTCCCGTACGGCGTCCCTGGCACCCCCGGCAGCCGCTCCGGCCCAGGTGGAGTTCCGTCCGGCCCAGGCGGAGCCCCGTAGGCGCCGCCCCCCTCCGGCCCCGCCGAAGTGCCCTGAGCCCCCGGCGCCCCGGCCGGACGGGGTGGCACGACAGGTGCGTCCGGTGGCACCGTCGGGCGCGGTACGGGGCTCGCGTGTGTGCCCCGCGCGTCCTGCGTCCCGTCGCTGTCCATCGCCTTGCCCCCTGACCAGCCGTTCCGTCCACCGTCAGCGAGTCAATCTAACGCCCCCGCAAGGGGAGTTCACCGCATACGTGGCCGCATCCGGCCGAGCCGCCGGTGCACGGCCCGTCCGTCGCCCGTCCGTCGCGCGTCCGTGGCCCGTCCGCGGGTATGTCCACGACGGACAACGCGCCCCGCCGAAAACGCCCACATGGAGCATGCCCGCGTCCCGCCCGCCGCCCTAGCCTGCGAGAAAAAGAAGGCAAGCGTCCGAAAAGCACCGCCGTCGACCTCTCACCCCCGTCGACACGCCCGAAACGCAAGATCACAGGGAGCCCCCATGACCGCAGTTCCGCAGGAGCGCCGCGTCGTCACCGCCATCCCCGGCCCGAAGTCGCAGGAGCTTCAGGCCCGCCGTACCGCCGTGGTCGCCCAGGGCGTGGGCTCCGTGCTGCCCGTCTTCACCGCGCGCGCGGGCGGCGGGATCATCGAGGACGTCGACGGCAACCGGCTCATCGACTTCGGCTCCGGCATCGCCGTGACCTCCGTGGGCGCCTCCGCCGAGGCCGTCGTACGCCGGGCCGCCGCCCAGCTGGCCGACTTCACCCACACCTGTTTCATGGTCACGCCCTACGAGGGGTACGTCGAGGTCGCCGAGGCGCTCGCCGAGCTGACCCCGGGCGACCACGCCAAGAAGACGGCACTGTTCAACTCGGGCGCCGAGGCCGTCGAGAACGCCGTCAAGATCGCCCGCGCGCACACCAAGCGCCAGGCCGTCGTGGTCTTCGACCACGGCTACCACGGCCGCACCAACCTCACCATGGCGCTGACCGCGAAGAACATGCCGTACAAGCACGGCTTCGGCCCCTTCGCGCCCGAGGTCTACCGCGTCCCGGTCGCCTACGGCTACCGCTGGCCGACCGGCCCGCAGAACGCCGGCCCCGAGGCCGCCAAGCAGGCGATCGACCAGATGTCGAAGCAGGTCGGCGCCGACAACATCGCCGCGATCATCATCGAGCCGGTGCTCGGCGAGGGCGGCTTCATCGAGCCGGCCAAGGGCTTCCTGCCGGAGATCGTGAAGTTCGCCAACGACAACGGGATCGTCTTCGTCGCCGACGAGATCCAGTCCGGCTTCTGCCGCACCGGCCAGTGGTTCGCCTGCGAGGACGAGGGCATCGTCCCCGACCTGATCACCACCGCCAAGGGCATCGCCGGCGGTCTGCCGCTGGCCGCCGTCACCGGCCGCGCCGAGATCATGGACGCCGCGCACGCCGGCGGCCTCGGCGGCACCTACGGCGGCAACCCGGTGGCCTGCGCGGGCGCGCTCGGTGCCATCGAGACGATGAAGGAGCTGGACCTCAACGCCAAGGCGAAGCACATCGAGACGGTCATGAAGGCCCGCCTCACCGCCATGGCCGAGAAGTTCGACCTCATCGGCGACATCCGCGGCCGTGGCGCGATGATCGCCGTCGAGCTGGTCAAGGACCGTACGACCAAGGAGCCCAACCCCGAGGCGACCGCCGCCCTCGCCAAGGCGTGCCACGCCGAGGGCCTGCTGGTCCTGACCTGTGGCACCTACGGCAACGTGCTGCGCTTCCTGCCCCCGCTGGTGATCGGCGAGGACCTGCTCAACGAGGGCCTCGACATCATCGAGCAGGCATTCGCCGGCGTCTGACCGCCCGCTTCCCCACCCCTGCGGCGGTCCCCGGGCGAGGATGTGAAGCAGCCCGCAGGGTGTGAAGAAGGTGTGCGAGGTGGATGGCGGGAGGCCGATCGGGCTGTCCACGCCCGGGGCCGCTGACGTAGCTTCTACCCGGATGAGAGATGGACCCGCCCACAGGGGACTGTGAGCGGAACAGGACGGGGCCTCCCCAGCTTCGCCCTGGTCGTGCCCTCGCGCACACCTTCGGGGCCCTGGGCCCCGGAACACCTCACGATCGGACGGTCGCCCGCCCCACACCCCCCGGGGCGGTCGGCGTTCCGATCCGGACGGCCGACGCGGAACCGGACCGATGCCTGCGGGAGCAGCTCACGGGGGACCCGGACGGTACGCCCCGGTACGCCCTTCGAAGGGCCGGCACACACCCCCCCTTGTGCCGGCCCTTCGGCATGTCCGGGCCCCCGTCCGGCCCCGCCGCCGCGCCGCCTTTCATCGCCTCATCGCCTCACCGCCTCACGGCCGGGCCGCCTCCTCCGACAGCGCCTTCCGGCCGCCACCGGTCTGGACCTCCGAAGGCCCTCCCCGACCTTCCCCGACCTCCCCCGACCCTCCCCGAGGCCCGCTCCCTCACCCTCTCTTCTCTGTTCCCCTCCGTCCCCCCGTCCGCCCCCTGTCCGCCCCCCTCCCCCTCTTCCCGGCGGGCCGCCCGGGGCCGATTCTGGTGGGTCGTATCCCCGTCGGGAGGGAGGGGCGACGATGCCCATGAGCGGTCGCGTTGTCTTGAGGGAACTGGTGTGTCAGGTCGGCGGCAGCTTCGGCGAGCCCGCCGACGCGATGTTCTCCCGGCTGGCCGAGGACCTGCCGGAACGGATCGACTGGAGCCACACCGACTCGGTGGCGGCGACCCGGGAGGAGCACGGGGCCTGGCTGCTGGCCACCCGCCGCTTCCAGGAGACCGTCACGGTCACCGAACGCGAGCGCGCCGCCGCGCAGACCAGCCCGCGCAACCGGTTCCTGCCGGGCGGGACCCGCCGCAGGGCAGAGGCCGCCGAGCGGTGCCATGCGGAACTGCGAGCGGCGGTGCGGGCGTACCAGCCGGTCATCGCGGAGATCGAGCGCCGCAGACTCGCCGAACGGGCCGAGCGGCGCCGCCGCCAGGAGGAACTGGCCGGCCGCTGGCGGGAACGGGCCGAACGCGAACAGCGGCAACGGCGTGAACAGGCCCGGCTCCATCTGACGGTGGCCGCACAGGCGGTGTGGGGCTGGACACTGACCGAGCGGGGCGGCGAGCGCACCGTCTGGGTCCACCGCTACGACGTCCCGCCCGCCGCCCGCCCGGGCGACGCCGTCCGCTCCTCACGGGAACCGCTCACGGCGGCGGCCCTGGAACGCAAGCTCAAGGCCCTCGCCAAGGAGGCCCGGCCGGGCCGGCTCGGCTGCCGGTGGGACGAGCGGGCGACGATGCGGGTGGCCCGGGAGTGCGCGGTGGGCGATCTGGCCGGGAACTTCGCGCTCTGGTGGGCCGCGGTCACCCACTCGTACTGGGACTCCCCGTCCGAGATACCCGACCGCCGCAGCGAACGCCCCTCGCGGATCCCCCCGACCGGCCGAGGCGCCTCCCGCCCCAGCGGCCAGGGCGCGGGCGGGGCGCCGTACGGAGGCGGATTCTCGTTCGGCGGCGGCTTCTGACGGCGTCCGCGGTGGGCCGAACGGCTGCGCCCGGGGTGGTCGGTTCGTCCGGGATCCGGTACGAACGAACGGGTAGCACCCGTCGGTAACCCATGGCTCCCTCATGGACCCGAGGATGCCCATGGACCCCATGGCTCCCCTCGTGGACCCGAGGATGCCGATGGACCCCATGGACCCCATGGACCCGAGGCCCTCCATGGCTCCCCGTGGACCCACGGCCCCCCGTGGACCCCCGGCTTCCCATGGACCCCATGGACCCCATGGAACCCATGGCCCCCCCAACGACCACGATCCCGTCACGCGGCGAGGTGAGCGAGATGACCGCAACCCCCACCCGGCCCACCGTCAGCGAGCACGAGGCACGTCAGGTGGCGGAGGCGGCCCGCGAGCAGGACTGGCGCAGGCCGAGCTTCGCCAAGGAACTGTTCCTCGGCCGCTTCCGGCTCGACCTCATCCACCCCCACCCGCTCCCCGCCGACGAGGATGTCCGGCGCGGCGAGCGCTTCCTCGCCGACCTGCGTGTCTTCTGCGAGCAGCGGATCGACCCCGCGGTTATCGAGCGGGACGCCCGGATCCCGGACGACGTGATCGCCGGACTCAAGGAACTCGGCGCGCTCGGCATGAAGATCGACCCGCGGTACGGCGGCCTGGGCCTGACCCAGGTGTACTACAACAAGGCCCTCGCCCTGGTCGGCTCCGTCAGCCCGGCCGTCGGCGCGCTGCTCTCGGCCCATCAGTCGATCGGCGTACCGCAGCCGCTGAAGGTGTTCGGCACCCAGGAGCAGAAGGACACCTTCCTGCCGCGCTGCGCCCGTACCGACATCTCCGCGTTCCTGCTCACCGAGCCGGACGTCGGCTCCGACCCGGCCCGGCTGGCCACCACGGCGGTCCCCGACGGCGACGACTACGTCCTCGACGGAGTGAAACTGTGGACCACCAACGGGGTCGTCGCCGACCTGCTGGTGGTGATGGCCCGGGTGCCGACGTCGGAGGGCCACAAGGGCGGCATCACGGCCTTCGTGGTCGAGGCCGCCGCCGAGGGCGTCACCGTCGAGCACCGCAACGCCTTCATGGGGCTGCGCGGCATCGAGAACGGTGTCACCCGCTTCCACCGGGTCAGGGTCCCGGCCGCCCACCGCATCGGCCTCGAGGGCGCGGGCCTGAAGATCGCGCTCACCACCCTCAACACCGGCCGGCTCTCCCTGCCCGCGATGTGCGTCGGCGCCGGGAAATGGTGTCTGAAGATCGCCCGTGAGTGGTCGGCCGCCCGGGAGCAGTGGGGCAAGCCGGTCGCGCTGCACGAGGCCGTCGGCGCGAAGATCAGCTTCATCGCGGCCACCACCTTCGCGCTGGAGGCCGTGGTCGACCTGTCCTCCCAGATGGCCGACGAGAACCGCAACGACATCCGGATCGAGGCCGCCCTCGCCAAGCTCTACGGCTCCGAGATGGCCTGTCTGATGGCCGACGAACTGGTCCAGATCCGCGGCGGACGCGGCTTCGAGACGGCCGAGTCCCTGCGGGCGCGGGGCGAGCGCGCGGTCCCGGCCGAACAACTGCTGAGGGATCTGCGGATCAACCGCATCTTCGAGGGCTCGACGGAGATCATGCACCTCCTGATCGCTCGCGAGGCCGTCGACGCCCATCTCTCGGTCGCCGGGGACCTCATCGACCCCGAGAAATCCCTCCAGGACAAGGCGAGAGCGGGCGCCCACGCCGGGGTCTTCTACGCCAAGTGGCTCCCCAGGCTGGTCGCGGGACCCGGCCAACTCCCGTCCTCGTACGCCGAATTCAAACACGGCGTCGACCTCTCGCCGCATCTTCGGTACGTCGAACGCACCTCCCGCAAGCTGGCCCGCTCCACCTTCTACGCCATGTCCCGCTGGCAGGGCCGGATGGAGACCAAGCAGGGCTTCCTGGGCCGGATCGTGGACATCGGCGCCGAACTCTTCGCGATGAGCGCCGCCTGCGTACGCGCCGAACTCCTGCGCCGCCAGGGCGAGGAGGGCCGGGCCGCCTACCGGCTCGCCGACGCCTTCTGCCGCCAGTCCCGCATCCGCGTCGAGGAACTCTTCGGGCGCCTGTGGACCAACACGGACGCGGTGGACCGCACGGTGGTCAAGGGCGTGCTGGCGGGCGAGTACACCTGGCTGGAGGAGGGGGTCCTGGACCCGTCCGGGGACGGACCGTGGATCGCGGACGCAACCCCCGGTCCGTCGCGGACGGAGAACCTGCACCGCCCGATCCGCTAGGGCCTGTCGTTTCGGATCATCCCGGCGTCGCCCCTGCCGCCGGACGACAGGCTCCGGCGGTCAGGCCGGGTTCAGCACTTCTTGTCGCTGGGGTCCCGGGTCGTCCAGGAGCAGGTGTCGACCTTGGACCCGTTCGACTTGGTCAGCGTCGCCGTGTCACTGGTGTTGTTCCACACGTAGGCCCGGCGGTCCTGGTACTTGTTCGCGGCCGTGTCGCCGCCGCTCCCGGTCCGGATCTTCATCGTCTTGCCCGCGCCGATCTTCACGTTGGCGAAGACGTACTTGTGGTTGGACTTGTCCTTCAGCACCCAGCCCTTCAGCGAGATCGCGGAGCGGCCGGTGTTCTTGATCTGGACCCACTCCGCGTTGAGGCTGGAGTTGGAGCGGTTGTCCGAACCGGGGCTGTCGAACCACACCCGGTGGATCACCACGCCGCCGGCCGCCTGGGCGGGGCTGGACAGCAGGGTGCCGGTGAGCACGGCCGCGCCGGCGAGAGCGGGCAGGGTGAGAGCAGCGCGCATGCGCATGTGGGAATCCCCCCAGGGACGTCGTCAGAAGGCATCGGAGACCGATGCGAGAACCGCGGGAACCGGTCGTCCACCGGCCCGCGAAAGAAGTGGTATCACACGATCTTCACCGGGGGTTCACAAAGCGCCATTTCCGTACTTCGTCCACGGCGCGGCCCCTCTGGGGGACACCCTTGTCCTCCCCGACAGCCGATGCGGCCACAATGGAGCGATGAGCGACAGTCCAGCCCCACTCGCCGACCCCCACCTGGTCCACGACCCAGTCGCGGGCGGTGGCCCCAGGGACGTGGTGATCCTCGGCTCCACCGGGTCGATCGGCACCCAGGCCATCGATCTCGTGCTGCGCAACCCCGGCCGGTTCCGGGTCACCGCGCTCTCCGCCAACGGCTCCCGCGCCGCCCTCCTCGCCGAGCAGGCGCACCGGCTGGGCGTCAGGACCGTCGCGGTCGCCCGCGAGGACGCCGTACCGGCGCTGCGCGCGGCCCTCAGCGCCCGGTACGGGCCGGGTGAGCCGCTGCCCGAGCTGCTGGCCGGGCCGGACGCGGCCACCCAGCTCGCCGCCTCCCCCTGCCACACCGTGCTCAACGGCATCACCGGCTCCATCGGCCTCGCCCCGACCCTCGCCGCCCTGGAGGCGGGCCGCACCCTCGCGCTCGCCAACAAGGAGTCGCTCATCGTCGGCGGCCCGCTGGTCAAGGCGCTGGCCGAGCCCGGCCAGATCATCCCGGTCGACTCCGAGCACGCCGCCCTCTTCCAGGCCCTCGCCGCCGGCACCCGCGCCGAGGTGCGCAAGCTGGTGGTCACCGCCTCCGGCGGCCCCTTCCGCGGCCGGACCAAGGCCGACCTCGCCCACGTCACCGTGGAGGAGGCCCTCGCCCACCCCACCTGGGCCATGGGGCCGGTGATCACCATCAACTCCGCGACCCTGGTCAACAAGGGTCTGGAGGTCATCGAGGCGCACCTGCTGTACGACATCCCCTTCGACCGCATCGAGGTCGTCGTGCACCCGCAGTCCTACGTCCACTCCATGGTCGAGTTCACCGACGGGTCCACCCTCGCCCAGGCCACGCCCCCCGATATGCGCGGGCCCATCGCCATCGGTCTCGGCTGGCCCGAGCGCATCCCCGACGCGGCCCCCGCCTTCGACTGGAGCAAGGCTTCCACCTGGGAGTTCTTCCCCCTCGACAACGAGGCGTTCCCCTCGGTCAACCTCGCCCGGCACGTCGGACAGCTCGCGGGGACCGCCCCGGCGGTGTTCAATGCCGCCAACGAGGAGTGCGTGGAGTCCTTCCGCCAGGGAGCGCTCCCGTTCAACGGGATCATGGAGACCGTCACACGGGTCGTCGAGGAGCACGGCACCCCGGGATCGGGAACCCCGCTCACCGTGTCGGACGTCCTCGAAGCGGAGACCTGGGCACGCGCCCGGGTCCGGGAACTGACGGCACAGACGGCACAGACGGCACTGACGGCACAGACAGCACAGACGGCCACCGCGGAGGCGCGTGCATGACGACCCTGATGATGATCCTCGGCATAGTCGTGTTCGTGGTGGGTCTGCTGGTCTCGATCGCCTGGCACGAGCTGGGACATCTCTCCACGGCCAAGCTGTTCGGCATCCGGGTGCCGCAGTACATGGTCGGCTTCGGCCCCACCCTCTGGTCCCGGAACAAGGGCGAGACCGAGTACGGCATCAAGGCCATCCCGCTCGGCGGCTACATCCGCATGATCGGCATGTTCCCGCCCGGCCCCGACGGCAGGATCGAGGCCCGCTCCACCTCACCGTGGCGCGGCATGATCGAGGACGCCCGCTCGGCCGCCTTCGAGGAACTGAAGCCCGGCGACGAGACCCGCCTGTTCTACACGCGCAAGCCGTGGAAACGGGTCATCGTGATGTTCGCCGGCCCCTTCATGAATCTGATCCTCGCCGCGGCCCTGTTCCTCACCGTCCTCATGGGCTTCGGCATCTCCCAGCAGACCACCACGGTCAGCTCGGTCTCCCAGTGCGTCATCGCCCAGAGCGAGAACCGCGACTCCTGCACCAAGGCCGACGCGCCCTCCCCGGCCGCCGCCGCGGGACTCCACCCCCGCGACAAGATCGTCTCCTTCGACGGGGTGCGCACCGACGACTGGAACGAACTGTCCGACCTGATCCGCGCCAACCCCGGCAAGGACGTCCCGATCGTCGTGGAGCGCGGCGGCGAGGACATCACCCTGCACGCCACCATCGCCACCAACCAGGTCGCCAAGAAGGACTCCAACGGCCAGATCGTCGAGGGCCAGTACGTCAGCGCCGGCTTCCTCGGCTTCAGCGCCGCCACCGGTGTCGTCCGCCAGGACTTCGGCGAGTCGGTGACCTGGATGGGCGACCGCGTCGGCGACGCCGTGGACTCCCTCGCCGCCCTGCCCTCCAAGGTCCCCGCGCTGTGGGACGCCGCCTTCGGTGACGGACCGCGCGAGGCGGACTCCCCGATGGGCGTGGTCGGCGCGGCCCGGGTCGGCGGCGAGATCTTCACCCTGGACATCCCGCCCAGCCAGCAGGTCGCGATGGCGCTGATGCTGGTGGCGGGCTTCAACCTCTCCCTGTTCCTGTTCAACATGCTCCCGCTGCTGCCGCTCGACGGCGGCCATGTCGCGGGCGCCCTGTGGGAGTCCCTGCGCCGTCATCTGGCCCGGCTGCTGCGCCGCCCCGACCCCGGCCCGTTCGATGTCGCCAAGCTGATGCCCCTGGCCTATGTGGTCGCCGGGGTCTTCATCTGCTTCACCGTCCTCGTCCTGATCGCGGATGTGGTGAACCCGGTGAGAATCTCGTAGCGGCCCGGGAGACACGGCGGGCGGGTGCGTACGGGTGTCCGGCCGCCGTTGTCCCGGTGGGTTTGGCTGTGTGATGTGCCCGGCCCAGGGGTGGTGCCGTAACCTCGGAGCCCGGAGCCCGTCGCGTTCACGGGGCCGGACCTTGAACCACGACTTGGGGTTGCACAGCAGATGACTGCGATTTCTCTCGGCATGCCGTCCGTACCGCTCAAGATCGCTGAGCGCCGCAAGAGCCGGCAGATCCAGGTCGG
Source organism: Streptomyces sp. NPDC091377 (assembly GCF_044757045.1). Classification (NCBI taxonomy): domain Bacteria; kingdom Bacillati; phylum Actinomycetota; class Actinomycetes; order Kitasatosporales; family Streptomycetaceae; genus Streptomyces; species Streptomyces sp. NPDC091377. The sequence continues at coordinate 293,067 of NZ_JBIVUE010000011.1, forward strand.
CTCCGTAGCGGTCGGCGGCGACGCCCCCGTCTCCGTGCAGTCCATGACGACGACCCGTACGTCCGACATCGGCGCGACCCTTCAGCAGATCGCCGAGCTGACCGCGTCGGGCTGCC
>NZ_JBIVUE010000012.1:0-290705 GCF_044757045.1 Streptomyces sp. NPDC091377
GCCCTGTACCTCGCGGTCCCGCTGGGTCTGCTGTTCTACGCCCGTCACCGTATCGGCGCGAACACCTGGCGGCGGCTGCACCGGTTCGTCATCGTCGTGTATGTGCTGAGTGTGTGGCACACGCTGCTGTACGGGACGAACGTCTGGTACGGGGAGTGGCCGCGCACGGTGTTGTGGGTGCTTCAGCTGCCGGTGGCGGTGCTGTTGCTGGTGCGGTTGCTGAGTCCGGCCCGGCGTTCGGAGCGGCTCGCCTCACCGGGCGGGAGTGGGCGGGGGAGGAGCGCGTGGCCTGCGTGGGGGTTGCGGGCCGTGGGGCGGGTGGCTGCCGCGGCGGTGGTCGTGGGGCTGATCGTCGTCGTCGCCTCCGGGAACGACGGCGGACGCGAACGCCCCACCGAGCCGGCCACGACCGGCCCGCACGACCACGCCACCGAGTGAGGACGGCCGGCGCCCCCGGTCAGACGCCCCGGGCAGCGGGCACGAGACGCGGGACGAGACGGACGTAGACGACCATGCCCAGGACCTCCACGAGGGTCTGCGTCACCACGACCGCGGCGGCCACGGCGAGAGGGTCGGGCAGGGCGAGGGCCAGGGGCAGGACCACGAGGGAGTTGCGGGTCGCGCCGGTGAAGACGACGGCCCGGGCCGCCGGGACGCCGAGGCGGAACAGGCGGGCGACGCCCTTCCCGGCGAACGCCATGACCACCAGGAAAGCGACGTAGAAGGGGACGACGGCGGCGACGTCGGCGATGCTGTCGCCCACCTCGGGCACCTGGGAGGCGACCACCGTCAGGAGAGTGGCGGCCATCAGCGGCACCATCGTGGTCGTCGCCGCGGCGGAGACCCGCCCGCCCGCCCCGCCGCGCGCCGCCCACGCCTGGAGCGCCCACGCCAGGGCGAGCGGGACGACGATCAGGAAGAGAAAAGCCTCCAGGAAGGGCCCGGCCTCCACGACGTCCGCCAGCCCGGACCCCAGGAACACATACAGGAAGGCCGGGAGCAGCAGCATCTGCGCCACGAGGAGCAGGGGCGTCGCCGCGAGCAGCCGGTGACGGGAGCCTCCGGCGAGACCGCAGAAGACGATGACGTAGTCGACGCACGGGCACAGCAGCACCAGCAGCACCCCGACGCGTACCGCCTGGTCGGCGGGGAGGAAGACGAACATCGCGGCCACGACCAGGGGCACGACGACGAAGTTCACCACCAGCGCGGCGCCCAGGAAGCGCCCGTCGCGCAGGGAGCGGACCAGTTCGGCGGCCGGGACCTGGAGGAAGGTCACGAAGAGCAGCGCGCCGAGAACCGGGTTGATCGCGTGCTCCAGGCCGGGCCCGGCCCCGGGGGCCAGAACGCCCAGCAGCCCGCCGACCGCCATCGCCGCCAGATAGATCGCGACCTGGTGCCGCTCCATCCGCTCCATCCGCTCGACCGGGCCCCGAGGCCCCTGTTCCCGCACGTCGACCTGCTTTCCGTCCCCCATACCGCCCGGCCCTCGCGGGCTCCATCCTCACAGGGGCGTTCCGTCCAGGACAGCGTGGGTGTCAGGGGTGATGATGAAGGAAGGCGCATGTGAACCATGCGTTTCCTACGGCTGGAGGCGTTCGACATGACGGAACGCACGAACGGTGAAGACTCTTAAAAACTTCAAGAGTCTCAAGGGTTTCAAAGATCTGAAAGGCCCCAAGGGCCTCCGGGAGGAGGCCGACACCGGGCACGGTGGGCGGCCGGGCCGGATCTGGTGGCTGCTGGCCGGGCTCGTCGTGGTGGTCGCGGGCTTCGTCGCGTTCTCCCGGCGCCAGGAGATCGCCGCCGCGTTCGAGCTGATCAGCCGCGTACGGCTGCCCCAGCTGACCGTGGCCGTGGGGTTCGAGGCGCTGTCCGTGCTGTGCTTCGCGGCCGTGCCCCGGGTGCTGCTGCGGTACGGCGGGGTCCGCTGGAGCATGGGCCGTACGACGAGCGCGACGGTCGCCGCCAACGCGGTGGCGGGGACGCTGCCGGGCGGCGCCGCCTTCTCGGCGGCGTGGCTGTGGCGGTACATGTCCCGCCGGGACGCGGGCCGGGCCCTGGCCCTCGCCGTCCTCACCGCCGCCGGACTGGTGTCCGCCACGACCCTGTTCGTGCTGCTCACCGCGGGGGTGCTCACGGTGGGGCCGACGGGTCCCGGCGCGTTCGTCCAGCCGGTGATCGGGGTGCTGCTGGCCGTGGTCGCGGGCGGGCTGCTGGTCCTCGCCCTGTCCCGGTTCGCACGGATCCGCCGGCTGCTGGGCGGGCTCTGGGCCCGTACGGGACGCAGGTCCGGGCGGATCCGACGCCTTGAGGAGGATCTGCGCCGGGTCGTCGGGCAGGCCCGCAGTGTGCGCCCCGGTGTGCTGCCGTGGCTGTGGCCGTTTCTCTTCTCCCTGTTCAACTGGCTGTTCGACGTGGCGTGTCTGGCCGCCTCGATGTGGGCGCTGGGCATCGCCGTGCCCTGGCGGGCGCTGCTCTTCTGCTACGCGCTCATCCAGCTCGCCGGGGCGCTGCGGCTGACGCCGGGCAACATCGGTATCGCCGAGGCCACCCTGTCCGCGCTGCTCGTCGTCTACGGGCTGCCCGCCGAGCAGGCGATCGCCGCGACCCTCCTCTACCGCGTGATCAGCTTCTGGGCGCTCCAGCCCATCGGCTGGACCTGCTGGATCGCCCTCAGCATCGGGGACGCCCGCGCGGAGCGCCGGGACGCGGCCTGAGCCGTCGCCGCCTGAGCCGTCGGGGCCTGAGCCGTCGGGGGTCGAGTGGCAGCGGCAGGTTCCCCGGCAGATGTGCCCGACCTGCCCGAGGCAGATGTGCCCGACCTGCCCGCCCCGGCGAGGCCGATCGGCCCATGCCGTCGGGCCGGGGCGGGGCCACCATGGACGGAACGGGAGAAACGGTACGGAAGAAGCGCGGCACGGTCAGAGGGAGATGTCATGGGTGGACTCGTGGTGGTGGGCGTGGACGGTTCCGCGTCGAGCCTCGAAGCGGTCGAGGCCGCCGCGCGGGCGGCACGGCTGCGCGGGGCGGCGCTGCGGGTGGTGCACGCTTTCGTCTGGCCCGCGATGCATGTGTCCCTCGGGCCCTCGCCGATGGGGCCGCCCGACGGCGGGCTGCGCAACATGGCCGAGCGGCTGGTGACCGAGGCGGTGGAGCGGGCGCGGGCCGTGGCGCCGGACGTCGAGGTCGTCCCGGCCGTGATCACCGGGGAGCCGCTGACCGTGCTGGAGGCGCAGTCGCGCTCCGCCGAGCTGGTGGTGGTCGGCTCCCGGGGCATGGGCGGATTCATCGGGCTCCTGGTGGGGTCGACGGCGGTGCATCTGGCGGCGCACGGCCGCTGTCCCGTGCTGGTGGTGCGTGAGCGGGCCCGTGACGAGGGGCCGGTCGTGCTGGGCGTCGACGGCTCGGCCGCCGCGGAGGAGGCCGTGGACTTCGCCTTCGCCGAGGCCGCCCGGCGTGACGCCCCGCTGGTGGCGCTGCACGCCTGGACCACCTGGAACGCGCCGGTGCCCGCCCCGCAGGACCCGTCGGTGCCGTACGCGAGCCCGTCGGGCGCGCTGGGGGCGAAGGAGGAGCGCCTGCTGGCCGAGGCCCTCGCCGGGCGCGCGGAACGTTATCCGGGGGTGAAGGTCGAGCACCGGGCGGTGCGCGGCGGCACCCGGGAGTCGCTGATCGAGGCGAGCCGGTCCGCGCAACTCCTGGTGGTCGGCGCGCGGGGGCGCGGCGGTTTCACCGGAATGCTTCTGGGCTCGGTGAGCCAGGCCATGCTGCATCACGCCCGCTGCCCGGTGGCGGTGGTACGCACGGCGGACGACACGTAGATCTGCCGAGTTCTCCCGGGATCTGCCGACGGAGGAAGGGAAACGTCATGAAGGGATACGTGTTCCACGGAGTGGGAGAGGCGGCCTGGGAGGACGTACCGGACCCGGCCGTCGAGGAGCCCACCGACGCGATCGTGCGGATCGACGCGGTGACGATCTGCGGCACCGATCTGCACATCCTCAAGGGCGATGTGCCCGAGGTGCGTCCCGGTACCGTGCTGGGGCACGAGGCGGTCGGCGAGATCGTCGAGACCGGTGGCGACGTACGGACCGTACGGCCGGGGGACCGGGTGCTGGTCTCCTGCATCACCGCGTGCGGGCGGTGCGCGTACTGCCGTCAGGCGGCGTACGGGCAGTGCCTCGGCGGCGGGGGCTGGATCCTCGGCCATCTCATCGACGGCACGCAGGCCGAGTACGTCCGGGTGCCCCACGCGGACCTGTCCGTGCACCCGTTGCCGGGCGGCATGGACAGCGCGGACGCCGTGCTGCTGGCGGACATCTTCCCGACCGCCTACGAGGTGGGGGTGCTCAACGGCCGGGTCGCGCCCGGGGACACGGTCGCCGTGGTCGGGGCCGGCCCGGTCGGGCTCGCGGCGATCGCCACCGCCCGGCTGTTCTCGCCGGAGCGGATCATCGCCGTGGATCTGGCGCCCGCCCGGCTGGAGACGGCCCGGCGGCTCGGCGCGGATGCGGTGGCCGACGCCGGCGAGGACCCGGAGCAACTGATCGCCGACCTCACCGGCGGCCTCGGCGCGGACGTGGCGATCGAGGCGGTGGGCGTGCCGGATACCTTCGAGCTGTGCACGCGGGCGGTCCGCCCCGGCGGCCGTGTCGCCAACGTGGGTGTGCACGGCACCCCGGCCACGCTCCACCTGGAGACCCTCTGGATCAGGAACGTCACCCTCACCACCGGCCTGGTCGACTCCTACTCCACCCCGACCCTGCTGCGCATGGCCACCGCCGGCCGCCTCCCGACGTCCGCGCTGGTCACCCACACGTTCCCGCTCGACGCCATGCCGGAGGCGTACGACGTCTTCGCCCAAGCCGCCGACACCGGCGCGCTGAAGGTCGTCCTCGGCGCGGAACGACACGACACCGTGGCGATCCCGACGGCCTGATCCCTGACGGGGTTCGGTCTTACGGCTCGACACTCCGGGCGAGTGCGACGAGCCCGGCGAACGCCTGGACGGAGGCCGTGAGTACGGGTCCGTGGGGGTCCTTGCTGTCCCGGATGGGGACCGTGCCGGTGGTGGTCGCGTTTGCGGGGGCCCATTCGAGGCAGTTCCCGCCGTTGTCACTGTGTGAGGACTTGAGCCAGTGCAGGGGTTCGGATGCGGTCGTCACGGGGTGCCCTTTCCTGCTCGGGCGAGGGTGACGAGTCCGGTGAACGCCTGGACGGAGACCGTGAGTACGGGTCCGTGGGGGTCCTTGCTGTCCCGGATGGGGACTATGCCGGTGGTGGTCGCGTTTGCGGGGGCCCATTCGACGCAGGTTCCGCCGTTGCCGCTGTACGAAGACTTGATCCAGTGGAGAGGTTCGGTCGTCACGGGGCGTCCTTTCGTACCGCTGATGGCCCCGTCACTCCAGGGGATTGGAGTCGGCGGGGCTCGGGGTGGATGGTTCGACGGTCCGGGCGAGTGCGACGAGTCCGGCGAACGCCTGGATGGAGACCGTGAGTACGGGTCCGTCGGCGCGCTTGCTGTCCCGGACGGGGACTATGCCGGTGGTGGTCGCGTTTGCGGGGGCCCATTCGACGCAGGTTCCGCCGCTGCCGCTGTACGAAGACTTGATCCAGTGGAGAGGTTCGGTCGTCACGGGGCGTCCTTTCGTACCGCAGCCGGCCCCGCCGCTCCAGAGGATCGGAGTCGACGGGGCACGGGGTGGATGGTTCTACGGCTCGACAGACCGAGCGAGAGCGACCAGTCCGGCGAACGCCTGGATGGAGACCGTGAGTACGGGTCCGTCGGCGCGCTTGCTGTCCCGGACGGGGACTATGCCGGTGGTGGTTACGTTGGCGGGGGCCCATTCGACGCAAGACCCGCCGTTGTCGGTGCTGTACGAGGACTTGACCCACCTCAGCGGGGAGGAGTCGGTCTTGGTCATCACAGACTGCCCTTTCGTAGGTGTCGGATCATGGCGACGGATTCCGCCTGAGAGGCCGCCCCGATCTGTAGCTGATGGTAGGCCCTCACCAGTGGCAGTACGGAAGACAGTTCACGGTCTAGATGCCCCTGTGTCTGCGACTCCACATATGACATCAGGGACCGATCAGGCAGCGTCAGAAGGTGAACGAGTCGGTTGAACGGTCTCCGCTCCCCCATGGAGTACCGAGCGATCTGAAGGCCGGTGTTAGGCAGCCCAGCGAACTCGATCAGTCGCGCCAACTGCGCATCCATCACCCCAGCTCCGCCGATGGGTCGCTGGATGCAACTCTCGTCCAGCACCGCAAAGATGAGTGGCGGAGGCTTACGGGCGAGCATTGATTGCCGCTCCATCAAGTAATCAACTCGTTCAGCCGCCTGTTCGGGCGTGATGTCTCCTCGCTCGGCGGCACCGTCGGCCAACGCGCGCGCGTACTCGCGCGTCTGGAGTGGTCCGGGGATCAGTCCCGACTCGAACAGCCGGATCTCTGCCGCTCGACCCTCATGCGCCAGGTACTCAGGGAGCCCCTCAAGAAGTGCTGTCTGACGCACAGCCAGACTCTGACGCTCGAACTGATCTCCCGTGTCCAATGCCCTGTCAGCGCTTGCCGCAAACCGTTGAGTTGGCGGGCGACGACCAGTTTCTACGGCGGAGATGTGCGACCCGGTGCACCCGATGCGTTCCGCCAGCTCGTCTTGAGTCCAGCCGCGAGCATCGCGCATCCTGCGTAAACGCTCCCCGAATGCTGCGGTGGGCGACGAATCCGGTTTGAGTTCCTTGCGGTTCACCATCCGCATCACTACCAATCAATCGATCTGCGCAAGTTGAATGGTTCTCTGACTGTAGGCCACTCTGACTCCCCTTGGTAGCGGAAGCGTTACGGAGAGGAGTCACCCGTGTCCGGCAAGAACGTAGCGGCCGAGCGGCAGACACCCCAACTCAGCGTCGGTGACCTCGTGTTCGACACCGCCCGGAGAGTCCTCGGCGTACTCATGGACACCGGTGAGGACATGGGGGAGGGTCTCTGCTTCCTCCGGCCTCCCCGGGGCGGTATCGAATGGACCGTGTCGCCCGCCGACATCCGGCCGGCCACCGTCGCGGACCAACTCCGCCCGGCCCTGGCCGAGATGAACGAGCGCAGCAGCGGCGGGGCGCCGTGACCGGGCCGCACGCCTACCGGGCCGACATCACCGCCGAAGGACCCGTCTACGGGCGGAACCGGAACGCGCACGTGACCCTGGGCCGGTTCAGGTCCCCGTTCATCAAACCCGCCCTGCGCTGGACCGCGCGGCCCGCGCCCTCCGTATCGCCGATCGGCTGGACCCCGCCCCCGGCGTGCCCTGGTGCCCCCCGACGGCACTGCGCCCCGCGCCGGTCACCGCCGAGGGCGACGTACCGGACCGCCTGCGTCAGTGGGCCCGCTCGGACACCGGCCACGCGGACGCGTACCGGCAACTGCGCCGCGGAGCACCCTGGGCCCTGATCGTCGCCGATCACAGCGGGATCTACGCGTTCACCGTCTGGCCGGTCAGCGCCCGCGCGGCCCCGCCGCACCCGCTCCCGGCCGGACACGGACGGCACCGAAAACGCGCCGACCCCCCTCTCGGAGCCGTCGGCTGCACTCCCTGGCCGAGGCGGGCGACATGCAGGCGGTGAACCGCCCCGGGGATCACCGGGCGCACGAGAGGAGCGCCAACCGGGAACGGGTCGTACGGGCCCGGGACGAGGTGATCTCCGCCTACCGCGACGACCTGAGGTCGGTCCGCGCGCTCGCCGAGGCGTACGGCGTCGGCCCCGACTGGCTCCAGGGCTGCCTCATCGAGTGGCGGGTCCCGCTCCGCGACCGCGCGGGGACCGCTCGCGCCACGCAGGAGCGCACGCGCGCCGAGAGGCGGCGTCAGACCGACGAGCAGCGCGGGAACCCGAGGTCAGGGCTGGACGGGAAGGGCCCATCCACTTCTCGCGGATCCTGATTGCGCGGTGCGCGGCTGTCGGCCGCTTCTCCTCGCCTTTTCGAGGTCCTTCCCGCCCTTACCAGCACAGCACGGCCAGGTTCGGCCCGCCAGTGCCGACCGGCCCGGACCTCGCCCCCGAAGCGCTCATAGGCCCCGAGCCCCTTTTCCGTGCCACGGGACCACACTGGAACAGGAACACACTGGAACGGGGAGCGGCGACGAGGAAGGAGGCCGGGATCATGGCATGGGCATCCTGGACCACCCCCGGGATCTTCAGCGGCCGGGGTGGCGTGCACACCGACGAGACGGGGATCCTCACCGGCGATCTGACCGTCCACACCACCTGGGACGGCACCGAGGTCGACATCACCGTCCAGTACACCGGCACCTCCGACTGGTACACCGTCACCGGCAGCCCGGTCCCCTGCCGCTCCGAACGGCACAGCCGCGCCCTGCACCAGGCGGTGGTCGCGGCTGTCCGCGCGGGCGGCGGAGTCACCCTGAGCCGGGTCGCCGTCAGCGAAATGGCGTGAACCGGGACGGCGGTCGGCGGCGGCCGGCGCTCCCGCCTCAGTCGTCCCCGGCGCCCCGCGCCGTCAGCACCGCGGGAGCGTCCCGGACACCGAGCCGTAGATGCTCCACGTGGTAAAGGGCCTGGTCGAGCAGTTCGGCAACGTGGTTGTCGTAGAGGGCGTAGACGATCGAGCGGCCCCGGCGCTCACCGGTGACCAGGCCGAGATTGCGCAGCAGCCGGAGTTGGTGGGAGCAGGCGGAGGGCTCCATGCCGACGGCGTCGGCGAGTTCGCCGACCGGGCAGGGGCCTTCCTGGAGCCGGGCCAGGATGTGCAGCCGGGACGGGGTGGCGAGGGCCTGGAGGGTGGCGGCGACCTCGGCGGCGCCGACCGTGTCGAGGCGCTCGCGGGTCGTGCGGGTGGCGTCGGTTCCATGGCCCATGGGACCATCGTAACGATGATGTCTGAATAGCTCTTCAGATGTTCCGGTATGGTCGGGGTGTCCCCCCGGGCTGTCGTCCCCGGTCCACCCCCGTGAAGGGTTGCCTCGCCATGCCCTCAGCGCCCCCACCCGCCCTCCTTGAACTGTCGGAGGACCCGGACGTCCCCGTCGGCGGTCGCCCGGTCTCCCCGCCCCGCCGCCGCACCCGGCTGCTCGCGCTGCCCGAGGCCCGCTGGGCGCTCGCGGCCCTGGTGCTGTTCCTGCTCGCCCTGCCGCCCTATCTGCTGGACCTGCCCGGCTGGCTGTGGGGCCCGCTGTTCGCGGCCACCTACGTCACCGGCGGCTGGGAACCGGGCTGGGAGGGGCTCAAGGCGCTCAGGGCGAAGACTCTCGACGTGGACCTGCTGATGGTGGTGGCCGCGCTCGGCGCCGCCTCGATCGGGCAGGTGCTCGACGGGGCGCTGCTGATCGTGATCTTCGCGACCTCGGGCGCGCTGGAGGCGATCGCCACCGCCCGCACCGCGGACTCCGTACGGGGGCTGCTCGATCTGGCACCGGAGACGGCGACCCGGCTGCGGGCGGACGGCGGTGAGGAGAGCGTTCCGGCCGAGCGGCTGGTGGTCGGCGACACGGTCCTCGTCCGGCCGGGGGAGCGGATCGGGGCGGACGGCCGGGTACTGGACGGTACGAGCGACGTCGACCAGGCCACCATCACCGGCGAACCGCTGCCGGTGGCCAAGCGGGCGGGCGACGAGGTGTTCGCGGGCACCCTCAACGGCACCGGGGCGCTGCGGGTGCGGGTGGAGCGGGATCCGTCGGAGTCGGTGATCGCCCGGATCGTGGCGATGGTGGAGGAGGCGTCCGCCACGAAGGCGCCCACCCAGCTCTTCATCGAGAAGGTCGAGCAGCGCTACAGCCTCGGGATGGTCGCCGCCACGGTCCTCGTCTTCGCGGTGCCTCTGCTGCTCGGCTCCGATCTCGACTCCGCGCTGCTGCGTGCCATGACGTTCATGATCGTCGCGTCGCCGTGCGCGGTGGTCCTCGCCACGATGCCGCCGCTGCTCTCCGCGATGGCCAACGCCGGCCGCCACGGGGTCCTCGTCAAGTCCGCGGTCGTCATGGAACGCCTCGGCCATGTCGACACCGTCGCCCTGGACAAGACCGGCACCCTGACCGAGGGCACACCACGGCTCACCGACATCCACCCACTCCCCGGCGAGGATCTCGCCTTGATGAACTTGATCGACCCGGCCGACCTGGCCGCTCAGGCCGACCTGGCCGACCATGCCGCTCCGGACCGCGAACCGGCCCGTCCCGAGGCAGTCGTCCCCGCCCCCTCCGGCCGGGTCTCCGCCGACGCGGGCGCCTCCGACCCCCGGCGGGTCCGCCGGGCCGGCGAGGACGCCCTCCTGCGGACGGCCGCGGCGGTCGAGCGCGGGAGCGAGCATCCGCTGGGCCGCGCGGTGCTGGACGCGGCACGGGAGCGTGGCCTCGGGGTGCCGGTCGCGCGGGACTTCACCTCCACGCCGGGTGTCGGCGTCACGGCGACCGTGCGTGGTCGCGCCGTGGCGGTCGGCAGCCCCGGCCGGCTGGTCGCCGACCCGGCCCATCCCGCCGTACGCCTCGCGGCGGAGCTGGAGGAGGGCGGACGTACCGCCGTCGTCGTGACGCTCGACGGGCGGCCCGTCGGGGTGCTGGGCCTGGCCGACCGGCTGCGACCCGGGGCCGGCGACGCGATCCGCGCCCTGCGCCGGCTGACCGGACGGGCGCCGGTCCTGCTCACCGGGGACAACGCGCGGGCCGCGACCCGGCTCGCGGGGGAGGTCGGCATCACCGACGTCCGGGCCGGGCTGCTGCCCCAGGACAAGGCCGGGGCCGTCAAGGAACTCCAGTCCGCGGGGGCGAAGGTCCTCGTCGTCGGCGACGGCGTGAACGACGCCCCCGCCCTGGCCACCGCGCACACCGGTATCGCCATGGGCCGCGCCGGCTCCGACCTCGCCCTGGAGACCGCCGACGCCGTCGTCGTACGCGACGAACTCGCCACCATCCCGACCGTCGTCAACCTCTCCCGGCGGGCCCGCCGGCTGGTGATCCAGAACCTGGTCATCGCCGGTACGTTCATCGCGGTCCTCGTCGCCTGGGACCTGTTCGGCACCCTGCCCCTGCCCCTGGGCGTCGCCGGACACGAGGGCTCCACCGTGCTGGTCGGCCTCAACGGCCTGCGGCTCCTCGCCGACGGCGCCTGGCAGAGGGCCCGTCGCTGAGAACGGCGCCGGGGCGGCCGTTCAGTCGTGCGGTGCCTCCCCGCTGACCCGGTGGTCCGCGTGGCTCAGCGCCTCCACGATCAGGCGCCGGAGGTGCCCGTCGCGCAGGCGGTAGTAGATGTGCCGGCCCTCCCGACGGGTGTCCACGAGCCCGGCCAGGCGCAGCTTGCCCAGGTGCTGGCTGACGGCCGTACGGGAGGCGTCGGTGCGCTCGATGAGGGTGCCGACGTCCGCCTCGCCCTGCGCGAGCAGCCACAGCAGATGCAGCCGGGTGGCGTCGGAGAGCATCGCGAACACCCCCGTCGCCTCGACCAGCCGAGCGCTGTCCGGGGCGTTCGGATGCTCATGGACCGGAGGCGGGGCGGAGCGGCTCTCGGACGTGGGACCAGACATGGCACCAGCCTAGAGCCGCCGGGAACCGACCAGGAGCAGACGGCGGGAGCCGACAGGGACGGACGGCGGGAGGCGACAGGGAGGGGGACGGCGGGAGGCGACAGGGACGGACGGGCGGAGGCCACGGCTCTTGGGGTGTGCGGTGGATCACATTCTCATCATGTGCGCACCTGCGCACATGATGGTTATACTGGCGACGCCCGATCGGATCCGCGCCCGGGGAGGGACCCCATGTTCGCCATCCTCCGCAACCGCACCTACCGCCACCTCTTCGCCGCCCAGGTCATCGCCCTGGTCGGTACGGGACTGGCCACGGTCGCCCTCGGACTGCTGGCGTACGACATCGCCGGCGGCGCCGCCGGATCGGTGCTCGGCACCGCGCTGGCGATCAAGATGGTGGCCTACGTCGGGATCGCCCCGCTCGTCGGCGCGTTCGCCGACCGACTGCCACGCCGGGCGCTGATGGTCACCGCCGACCTGGTCAGGGGCGGTGTGGCGCTGTTCCTGCCGTTCGTGGACCAGGTGTGGCAGGTGTACGTCCTGGTGTTCCTGCTCCAGTCCGCCTCGGCCGTCTTCACCCCGACCTTCCAGGGCGTCATCCCCGAGGTGCTCCCCGAGGAGCGCGACTACACGAAGGCCCTGTCCCTGTCGCGTCTCGCCTACGACCTGGAGACCCTGTTCTCCCCCGTGCTGGCGGCGGCCCTGCTGTCGGTCATCACCTACAACTGGCTGTTCAGCGGCACCGTGGTGGGCTTCGTCGCCTCCGCGTTCCTCGTCCTCTCGGTGACCCTGCCGAGGACGGCCACGGCATCGGGCCCGCGCGGGAGCGGCGCCGCCGCCAAGGCGACCGCGGGCATCCGCCTCTTCTTCACCGTCCCGCGCCTGCGGGCCCTGCTCGCCCTGAACGTGACCGTCGCCGCCGCCAGCGCGATGGTGGTGGTCAACTCCGTCGTCTACGTCGCCGAGTTCCTGGCCCTGTCCACCAGTTCGCTCCCCCTCGCGCTGGGCGCGTACGGCGCGGGCTCGATGGTCGTCGCCCTGGTCCTCCCCCGCGTCCTGGACCGGACGTCGGACCGCACGGTGATGCTGAGCGGCGCCGTGCTCCTCGCGGTGGTCTTCGTCGGGCTCGGTACGGTCACCGCCGCCCCGTCCGGCGACTGGCGCTGGCCCGCGCTGCTGGCCGTGTGGGGCGCGTTCGGCGCCGCCGGGTCGATGGTCCTCACCCCGATGGGCCGGCTGATCCGCCGCTCGGCCCCCGCCGACCAGCGCACGGCGGCCTTCGCGGCCCAGTTCTCCCTCTCCCACCTGGGCTGGCTGCTCACCTACCCGCTGGCCGGCTGGCTCGGCGCCGAAGCGGGCCTCCAGTCCGCCGTGATCACCCTCGGCGCGATCGCCCTCGGCACCGCGCTGCTGGCCGTACGGCTGTGGCGGGAGCCGGCGCCGACGGCACCGCCGACCCCGTCGCCGGTGGTGATCAGGCACCTGCCCGCCACCCACCGGAGCGGTCAGCCCGCGCACCGCTCCTGAACCGGACCGCCGCGGCCCCCACCGGCCGAGAGGCCCTGGAAGCGCTCCTGCTGGTCGGCCCTAGAGGTCGACGAGCAGATGCCGCGGCCCACGCAGCACCGGGCTGCGGCGGTAGGGGGGCGGGTCGGTCACCAGGGTGAGGGTGGGGGTGTCCAGGGCGCGCAGGAGTTCGGTCAGCGCGATCTGGGTCTCCAGCCGGGCGAGGGGAGCGCCGTAGCAGTTGTGGGGACCGCCGCCGAAGCCGAGATGACGGTTGTCGGGGCGGTCCGGGACGAAGCGGTCGGGGTCGGGGAAGCGCCGGGGGTCACGGTTGGCGGAGGCCACCGCCAGGATCAGGGGGGCGCCGCGGGGGACGGTGACCCCGGCCACCTCGATGTCGGCCAGCGGAGTGCGCTGGGGCAGCAACTGCACGGGAGGCTCGTAGCGGAGCAGTTCCTCCACGGCGGACGGCATCAGCCCCGGCTCCTCGCGCAGCCGGGTCAGGGCGTCGGGGCGGCGGAGCAGGGTGAGCATGCCGTTGGTGATGAGGTTGACGGTGGTCTCGTGCCCGGCGATGAGCAGCAGCACGGCGGTGGCCCTCAGCTCGGGCGGGGTGAGCCGGCCGTCCGGTCCCTCGTCGTTGACGAAGGCGGAGAGCATGTCGTCACCCGGGTGCCCCCGGCGGGACTCCGCGAGGGCGCCCAGGTAGTCGCCCATCTCCCGAGCGGCCGCAAGACGCCTGGCTTCGGCCTTCTCAGCGTTCTCGGTCTTCTCGGCTTTCTCGGTGTCGTCGGTGTTGTCGGCGTCGGGACTCCCCGCGCCGCCCCCGCTCCTGGTGCGGTCGAGCGCGGTGATGATGGTGTCGGTCCAGGCGTGGATCCGGGGGACGTCCTCGTGGGGCACCCCGAGCAGGGTGGAGATCACGGTGACGGGCAGCGGGTAGGCGAAGTCGTCCACGAGGTCGACGCGGTCCCGACCGGCGAAGGCGGCGGTCAGTTCGCGGGCGATACGGGTGATGTCGCCGTGCAGGGCGTCGACCCGGCCCGGTGAGTGCGGCGGGCCGAAGGGGCGCATGGCCAGCGCGCGGAGCCGGTCGTGCTCGGGGTCGTCGCGGGCGATGAACGAGAACCGCCGCCCGGACTCGTCCCCGGGCGGCGGGGCGTAGTCGTCGCGGCTGCGGGGGTCGGAGCTGATCCGGGGGTCGTGCAGCAGGGCGGCGACCTCGTCGTAGGTGCCGACGAGATAGCTGCCGTCCTCCTGGCGGACGACTCCCGCCTCGCGGAGTTCGGCGTAGAGGGGGTAGGGGTCGGCGCGGTTGGCGTCGTCGGAGATCCGCCGCAACAAGGTGTGCGGGCCGGCGGAGGCGGGGGAGGGGGCGGAGGCGGGGGACATGGCGGCGGGGTTCCTCCGTCGGTTGCTGGCTGCGTCCACGGGCTGGGCCTTGTTCCATGCGAGGCCCTAGGTCGGATCGAGGTCGGCGGCGGGGCCGCCGGGGCCTGTGGTGCCGTACCGGTCCAGGACGTGTCCGGTGACGGCGACGGTCGGACCGTGGGAGAGCCTCCGCGGGTCGGGCATGTCGGAGGGGACGGCCACGGTGGCGAACGGGGCGTCGGCGGCGCCCGGACCGGGCGGGAAGGGGGCGCGGTTCTCGATCAGGTCCTGGTAGTACTCCAGGGCCTTGGCCCGGTTGACGGCGACGGCCGCGGTGATCCGTCCCCGGTAGCCGTAGACGGCGACGAGCCGACGGGCCGCGAGTGATCCCTGGGCGAGGACGACCTGGTCGGAGAAGGTCGGCACCCCCACCGACTTGATGTTGACGCCGAACTGGCTGGACCAGAAGGCCGGCAGGGTGAGGTGGGGCAGCCGGCGCGGACCACGGGTGACCATGTTGTGTGCCGCCGTCTCCGCCTGCGCGACGGCGTTGCCCCAGTGCTCAAGCGACAGCAACTGGAACGCGTAGAGCGGATGCGGGAAACGGGCCACGTCCCCGGCGACGAAGATGTCGTCGGTGACGACACCGTGCCGGTCGAAGGCCCGGCAGCCCGCGTCGCAGGCCAGCCCCCGGGGCCCGGCGGCCAGTCCGGAACCCTGGAGCCATTCCGTGTTGCGTACGGCGCCGAGGGCGACGACGGCGACATCGGCCGCGATCCGGTCCCCGTCGGAGAGTTCGGCACCGGTCAGCCGGCCCCCGTCGCCGAGCAGCCGGGTCACGGTGGTGCCGCAGCGCAGATCGACGCCGTGGGCACGCTGGAGCGCCGCGGCGAACGAGCCGCACACCCCGCCGAGCGCTCCGATCAGGGGAGCGGGTCCGCGTTCGACGACGGTCACCGGGAGGCCCCGTTCCCGGCAGGCGGAGGCGATCTCGGAGCCGGTGAACCCGGCGCCGATGACCAGCACCCGCCCGGGCCCGGCGGCCAGCAGCCGGGTGAGCACGGCGGCGTCGTCGGCGGTGCGCAGCGCCAGGACGCCGTCCAGGGCGGCCTCGTCGGGGTGCGGCCAGTCCCGGGCGCGGGTGCCGGTGGCGATGAGGAGCCGGTCGTAGGGGAGTTGCCCGCCGTCGCTGAGCCGCAGCCGCGCCCGGTCCGGGTCGAGTGCCTCGGCGCGGACGCCCAGCAGCCAGCGGGCGTCCACGGCCCGGCGCGCGGGCAGCCCGGTGTCCCCGGGGTCGATCCGGCCGAGCAGCACGCCTTTGGAGAGCGGGGGCCGGTCGTAGGGGGGCCGGTTCTCCTCGCCGACCAGCGTCAACTCCCCGTCGAACCCCTCCGCCCGAAGAGCCTCGGCAGCCCGCACCCCGGCCAGCGACGCCCCTACGACAACGATCCGCCGCGGCGCCCTGCCGGCGCCCGACCATGTGCCGCCCGACCGCTTGACGCCCGGCTTCTCGGAGCCCGGCCTCTCGACGCCTGACCCGGCGACGCCCGGCCCTGCGGCGCCCCGGCCCCCGGCGCCCGCCCCCTCAGTGCCCGGCACCCGTGGGCCCGCCTGCTGTGATGGCCTGTACCGGGCAGGCGGCGACGGCGCGGCGGACTCGGTCTTGCTGGTCGGCGGGGACTTCGGGGAGGTACATCAGCGCTTCCTCGCCGTGCAGTTCGAACACCCGCGGGGCCAGGAAGACGCACTGCGCGTACCCCTGGCAGCGGTTGAGATCGACCACGATCCGCACAGTGCCGCCTCCTCCCTCCGGGCGGGGCCCGTCAGTACCGGACGGCCGTGCCGACCGACGTCCGTACGGTGCCGGAGAGGGTGCGGGTGCTGACGGCGTCGGCGGTGGCGGTCTTGCCGGCGGCGACATCGGAGACGGTCACGACGACCACGTCCAGCAGGTTCTTCGAGGCGTCCTGGAAGTCGACCTGCACGGCGAAGGATTTCGTGGCGTCCGCGGTGTTGTGCGCGGTCACGGTGACGGTGCTGTGGCCCTTGCCGTCGTTCCCGGTGGTGCCCAGCTTCACCTCGTCCTTCGCGTCGACGCCGTCCTTGATCGAGTCGATCTCGCGGGTCGCCTCCGCGCTGGCCGAGGCGAGGGCGGAGGCGGCGGCGGAGGTGGCCTGGGCCCCCACGGACGAAGCCGCGGACGCCGCCTGCGAGGCGGCCGACTCGGCGGCGGACGCGGCCTGCGAACCGACGGACTGGGCGGCGGACACGGCCTTGCTCGCGGCGCTCGACGGGCTGTTCCCGCCGCTGTTGTCCGAGCATCCGGACCCGACCGCCACGACCGCGACCACCAGCGCGATCAGGGCGGCGGCCCGCACACCGCGCGTTCTCTTCTCTCCGGACACGCTGTGGCCTCCCGCTCGTCCCGTTCGCCGGTCACCCCCGAGTGAAATCCCGCCGCCCGGCCCCACGGCCCCGGACCCGCGCTCACCGCCCGGAAACCACGCCAACGGCCCTACGGGACCGAGGACCCGGCCGACGACGCCGACGACGCCGACGTCCCCGGGGAACTGGCGGACCCCGTGCACGGTTGCGCCGATCCGTTTCTGCTCAGCTCGGCCGTGAACTGCGCTCCGGCCAGCAGCGCCAGATTGGACAGCCACAGCCAGATGAGGAAGACGACGACGCCCGCGAGGGAGCCGTAGAGCCGGGTGTACGTACCGAGGGTGGAGGCGTACAGCGCGAAGGCCGTCGAGACGGTCAGCCACAGGACGGCGGCCAGCGCGCCACCGGGCAGACTGTGGGCGCGGCGGCGCGCGGCGGCGGGCCCGGTGTGGAAGACCACGACGACCAGCAGCGCCACCAGACCCAGCAGCAACGGCCACCGCAGCACCCGCCAGCCCAGCGCCGCCGTGGCGCCCAGACCGAGCGCCCGGCCCGCGGCCTCGGCGAGCGGCCCGGTCAGCAGCAGGGCGAGGGAGCCCGCCAGCAGCAGGGCGACCAGCGCGAGGGCGGTGAGCACGATGCGGTGCGCCTTGCGCCAGGTGGAACGCCGGTCCTCCACCCGGTGCATGCGGTGCAGGGCGCGGCGGAAGACGGCGAGGTAGCTGGAGGCCGACCACAGCGCGCTCGCGGTACCGGCCACGATCAGCGGCCAGGTGTTCGCGTCCGCGCCCAGCGCCCGGGACAGGGCGGAGCGCAGGTCCCCGGCGGACTCGGCGGGCGCGTAGGCGATGACGTGCGTGACGAACGCGTCGGCCGTGCCGGGACTCACCAGGTCGAACGCCAGGACCGTGACCAGCATCCCGGGCAGTACGGCGAGGATCGCGTAGTAGGTCAGGGCCGCCGCGTAGTCCGAGATGTCGTCGTTCCACAGCGACACGGGCGTGCGCCGCAGCGCGGGCCACCAGTCGGCGGGCACCCGGGGGCGGGTGAGGAACGACCGGGTACGCGCGGCGGGCGTCCCGGGACCGCCACCGCCGCCGGTGTACGGGTCAGCCGACATGGCGGGCTGTACGGCGGTCGCTGCGCGCGGGGCGGGCGGGGCGGGGACGGGGCCCCGGCGGTGCCCGTGGCGGTCTGCGCGGTGTGACCTGCGTGACCTGCGTGGTCATGGTGACGCTCCTCGTCTTCCGGCTCCGGCTCCTGTTCCTGCTCCGGCTCCGGCTCTGGCTCCGGCTCCTGCTCCGGTTACTGTTTCCGTTCCGCCGTCGTATGGACGCGGATGCCCGGAAAACGCCCCGGAACGCCGAGAGGTCGTAGGACGGGCAGGAGCAGCTGATGCTGGTGCAGACGGCGTGGGCCGCCCTGGACCACACGGACCCGGGCCCCGGGAGACGGCACCCGGGAGCCGGGAGACGTTCGGTTCCCGGCCACGGAGGTGGTCCTACGTGGCGGAGGTGCGTCGGCCGCCTCGTCGGGCCGTGCCCCGGCTGCCGGTTCCGGCGGCGCCGCCGGTCCCTCCGCCGTTACCGGCACCGGAGCCGCCGGGGGCCCCGGTCGCGGTCCGTCGACCTGACCCGCGTACGCCCTGACCCGCGCCCGCGCCCTTCGCCGTGGCAGCGCCCGAGCCGGTGGCGCCGGCGGGTCGGCCGGAGCCTCGACCGCCGGTTCCCCGCGCGGCACCGCCCGCGGCGCCGGCGGTGGAGCCGGTCGCGGAACGGGTCGACGCCCCGCCCGCCGTCTGGCCGCCCTCGCCGCCGCGGCGCCGGCGGCCACCGGAGCGCCTGCTGGGCCGGGCGCCGGGCTCGGCACCGGTCCTCGGGGACCGGCGGGGCTCCGGGGCGGGCTGGGGGACCTCGATGGTGACGGCCACACCGGACGGCTCACGCGCGCCGGTGATGGCGGCGAGCTGCGGGTCGGCCGAGGTGACCCGGGCCGTACGGGGGCGGATGCCCGCGTCCGACATGAGCCGGGCGACATCCCGCTTCTGCTCGGGCAGGACCAGCGTGACCACACTGCCGGAGCCACCGGCACGGGCCGTACGGCCGCCCCGGTGCAGATAGTCCTTGTGATCGGCCGGGGGGTCGACGTTGACGACGAGATCGAGGTCGTCCACGTGGATGCCCCGGGCCATGACGTTCGTCGCCACGAGGGCGGTGACCCGGCCGCTGCGGAAGTGCTCCAGCGTGCGGGTCCGCTGCGGCTGGGAACGGCCGCCGTGCAGTGCCGCCGCGCGGACGCCGACGCCCAGCAGGCGCTTCGCGAGCCGGTCGGCGGACCTCTTGGTGTCGAGGAAGAGGATCACTCCGCCGTCACGGGCCGCGATCCGGGCGATGACCGCCTTCTTGTCGGTCTCGTCCTGGAGGTGCAGGACGTGGTGCTCCATCGTGGTCACCGCTCCGGCGGAGGGGTCCACGGAATGCACCACGGGATCGCTCAGGAACTGCTGCACCAGGCGGTCGATGTTGCGGTCCAGGGTCGCGGAGAAGAGCATGCGCTGCCCGTCGGGCCGTACCTGGCGGATCAGCCTGGTGATCTGCGGCAGGAAGCCCATGTCGGTCATCTGGTCGGCCTCGTCCAGCACCGTGATGCGGACGTCGTCGAGGACGCAGTCCCCGCGCTCCACGAGATCGTTGAGCCGGCCCGGGCTGGCCACGACGACCTCGGCGCCACGCCGCAGCGTCGCCGCCTGCTTGGTGATCGACAGCCCGCCGACCACGGTGGCCATCCGCAGGTTCACCGCCGTCGCGTACGGGGTGAGGGCGTCCGTCACCTGCTGGGCGAGTTCCCGGGTGGGCACCAGCACGAGGGCGAGCGGTGCCTTGGGCGCGGCGCGCAGTCCGGCCGTACGGGCCAGGAGCGCCAGCCCGAAGGCGAGGGTCTTGCCGGAGCCGGTGCGGCCCCGTCCCAGCAGATCGCGGCCGGCGAGCGAGTTGGGCAGGGTCGCTGCCTGGATGGGGAAGGGGGTGGCTATGCCCTGCGCGGTCAGGGTGCTCAGCAGCGCCGCGGGCATGTCCAGATCGGCGAATTCCGCTACGGCGGGAAGAGCGGGGGTCTTACTTTCCGGCAGCCGGAAATCCGTCGCCGACGGCGCCGACGACATCTGTCGATTCGGCTTCTGGGGTCTGCGGGGCATGCAGGGACCTGTCCTTCCTGGGAACAGCACAAACCGGGGTCCGCACCATGGCGGTGCGGACCCCGGTGAGCGGAATACGCGTCCGGGCGCGATCAGGCGGGGACGATGTTCTCCGCCTGCGGGCCCTTCTGGCCCTGCGTGACGTCGAAGGAGACCCGCTGGCCCTCCTGCAGCTCACGGAAGCCCTGGGTCGCGATGTTCGAGTAGTGGGCGAAGACGTCGGGGCCGCCGCCGTCCTGCTCGATGAAACCGAAACCCTTTTCGGCGTTGAACCACTTCACGGTTCCCTGTGCCATGTTCTTTCTCCTTCTGTGGGCGCGCAGAGGCCCCATCCGGAGACTCCGGAAACAAACAAAGCGCCTGAAGGAGAAACATTCCCGTCAGGCGCTCATAAGTTCATGGGTACCACAACTGCAACCCCACAAGACTACCACGCTCTCGCGGTCACCTCGCAAACCCCGCCGGCGGCGCCCCCCGTACGGCTGACTGTATGGCCGAGAAGAGCCCCTTCGGGGGCGGCGGGACGGGGTCGGGAAGGGGTCGGGACGGGGTCGGAAAGGGGTGAGGTCCGGGTTGTCGCGGGGGTCGTGGCGGAGGGTGACGGGATCATCCCTGGAGGAGGGGATGGATCTCAGCCAGTTTCGCTGCGCCGAGTACCTTCCGGCTGACCGGTTGGTCAGGGGCGCCTCCCTGGAGGAGTTGTGTGCGCGAGGCCCGGGCCGGGCGGTGCTTCGATCCGGCCGTGCCCGGGCCGGGCGGTGCTTCGAACAGCCCGGCCCGGGTACTCCAGGCGGATGAGACTGAGCGTGATCGACGCGGGCTCCCACACCGTGCGACTCGTGGTGGCGGACGCCGGGGACGGTGTGCCGCTGCCGGTGCACACCGCCAAGTGGAAGCTGCGCCTGTCCGAACAGACCGGGGCCGACGGCCGGATCGGCGAGGCCGCCACCCGGCAACTGGTGAAGGCGATCCGCAAGGCGGCCCGGACGGCCGAGCGTTGGGGCGCGCCCGAACCCCTGGCGTTCGCCACCGCCGTCGTCCGCCACGCCCCCGACCGGACCCACGTCCTGCGGGCGGTGCGGGCGGAGTCCGGGGTGCGGCTGTGCGTGCTGTCGGGGGAGACGGAGGCGGAGCTGACGTTTCTGGCCGTCCGCCGCTGGATGGGCTGGAAGGCCGGACCGATCGCCCTCTTCGACATCGGGGGCGGTTCCCTGGAGGTGGCGTTCGGCCGGGGCCGGACACCGGACTTCGCCGTGTCCCTGCCGCTCGGCGCGGTCCGGCTCACCCGCCGCTTCTTCGGCCACGACGACCCGCCCTCGCCCGACGAGATCCTCGCCCTGCGGCGCGAGGTGCGCCACCAGCTCCGGGACGCCGGCGCCCGGATCCGCTGGGAGAACCCCCGTACCGCGGTCGCCTCCTCCCGTACGTTCCAGCAGTTGGCGCGGTTGTGCGGGGCCGCGCCCGGACGGCACGGGCCCTTCGCCGCGCGGGAGGTGCGGGGCAAGGATCTGCGCCGGGCGATCGACCGGCTGGCGGCCCTGCCCGCCGCGCGCCGCTCCGAACTGCCCGGCATCTCCGCCCCGCGCGCCCACCAGAGCCTGGCCGGGGCGGTCATCGGCCACACCGCGATGAAAGTCAGCGGCCTGGACACCCTGGCCGTCTCCCCCTGGGCCCTGCGCGAGGGCATCCTGCTGCGGCATCTGGAGGACGGCCCCGGCTGGTGGCCGGACGCCGTCGCCCGGCCCGACACCCGCGACGCCCCCGAGCCCCCTACGGCCCCCAGACCCTCCGCCGTCGTCCCGCTCCGGTGAGCAGCCGACGACACCGTCCCGCGCGCCCATCGCCTTTCCTCGCGCCCCCCGAGCACCCTTTGTGACCCGCACGCCCCGCACGCCCCGCACGACCCGTACAACTCGGGTACGAGGCACGGTCGTTGCGTCATTCCCGAGGGGGAGGTGAGGTGAGTCCCGGCGAGGGTTCCGCAGCGGTGGGCTGTTCCCGCATGATCTTTCCTGTCCGAACATGCGACCGGAAGGATCGATATCGTGCGCAGACGACGTCTCGCGCCGCTGTTGGCCGTGAGTGTCACGGCAACACTGGCTCCCGCACTCGCCACTTCGACGGCCGCCGCCGCCCCGGCCGCCGGGGCGAGCGCCTCCGCCAGTGCCACCGCCGCCTCATCGGCCGGCGCCAAGGTCGCGCTGGAGCGGTATGTGCAGCAGAAGCCCCGGTGGAAGCGGTGCGGAGCCGATGCTCCGGCCCCACTCAAGTGCGCCACGATCAAGGTCCCGCTGGACTACCGCAATCCCCGGGGCGAACAGATCGACCTCGCGATATCCCGGATCAAGAGCACCGCGCCCGACCGGCGGCGCGGTGTTCTGCTGTCCAACCCCGGTGGCCCCGGAGGGCCGGGGATCTACATGCCGCTGAGCATGCAGGAGTCGCTGCCCACCGCCGCACGGCAGAAGTACGACCTCATCGGCTTCGACCCGCGCGGCGTGGGCCGGAGCACCCCGGTCACCTGCGGTCTGACCTCGAAGGAGGAGAACTGGCTGCGGCCGTACAAGGAGGAGACGTTCGACGCGGACGTCGCCTGGGCCGAGCGGGTCGCGGACAAGTGCCTGGCGAAGTCGGGCGACCTCCTGCCGCACATCACCACCCGCAACACCGCGCGGGACATGGATCTGCTCCGGGCGGTCCTCGGGGAGCGGAAGCTCTCCTACGTGGGCTACTCGTACGGCACCTACCTCGGCGCCGTCTACACCCAGCTCTTCCCGGGCCGGGCCGACCGGTTCGTGCTGGACAGCGCGGTCGATCCGGCGCGTGCCTGGCGGGGCATGATCCAGTGGTGGGCGGAGGGCGCCGAGCCCGCCTTCGACCGGTGGACCGAGTGGGCCGCCGAGCGTTCGGCGACGTACCGCCTCGGCGACACCCCCAAGAAGGTCGACCGGACCTTCTGGGACCTGGTCCAGCGGGCCGACGAGAAGCCCATCGAGATGGACGGGCAGCCGGTCACCGGTGATGACCTCCGCAGCGGGATGCGCGGGGCGGTCTTCAGCCCGGAGTACGCCTCCGAGGTGCTGGTGGAGGTGAAGAAGGCCGCGCAGGGGCAGCCCGTCTCCGCCGAGAAGGCCGAGGTGTTCACCGAGCCGCAGCGGGGCGGAATGGCCGGTGCAGCCGCCGGTGCCGCGCCCGCCGAGACCCCGGCCGACAACATGACGGCCAGCTTCTGGGCCGTGGTGTGCGGGGACAACTCGGCCGTGTGGTCCGAGGATCCGGAGAGCTACCGGCGCGACGCCATCGAGGACAAGGGCCGCTACCCGCTCTTCGGCGACTTCGCGTCCAGCATCAAGCCCTGCGCGTTCTGGGACAAGTCCGCGGAACCGGTCACCCAGGTGGAGAACGGCGTACGCTCGCTGGTCGTCCAGAACGAGTGGGACTCGCAGACCCCGCTGCCCAGCGCTCAGGCCCTGCACACCGCCCTGAAGGGCTCGAAGATGGTCACCGTCCGCGGCGGCGAGGGCCACGGTGTCTACCCGAGCGGCAACACCTGCACCGACGGTGCGGTCAACCGCTACCTGCTCAAGGGCAAGCTCCCCGCGAAGGACATGACCTGCAAGGCGACGCCCCGGTCGAACGCCGAGGCCCGCGAGAACCAGCAGCGGGACGCCCTTCCCGGCTCCCCGTCTCCGCAGCGCGCCCCGGACCGCTTCTGACGCCGGTGCGATGAGCCCGGTGCGGTGAGCCCGGATCTGTGAGCCCGGTTCTGTGAGCCGGGTCGAGGACGGGGCGGGACTCCCTCGCGGAGACCCGCCCCGTCCGTCGTCGCGGCGACGGCCGTCAGGCGCGGGTCGGTCCGGGCGGCGTGGGGGACACGGCCGCTGAAGGAGCGCACCGACGTCACGAGCCGAAGGGAACGGCGTCCTCGGCGGCGGTGTGCCAGCTGGTGACGACCGGCGCGTCGACGATCATCGGGTCGACCGGCAGGGAGACCGTGGTGGGGTCGCCCTCCCCGGCGCTGACGATGATGAAGTCGAGCTGGGGTGATCGGCGGCCGGCGGCCGGGGCCGAATCGGTCTCGGCCGGCTGCCCGGTGCTTGTTCGATCACTATGAGGGGGTCGTGAGCTGCGAGGATACGGGCGCCTTCGATCCCGGACAACGCTGTCGCAGGGCGGTGACATGATCACGGATCGTTCGCGGGAGTCCACGTCACCCGCTGTCCGGGGGCGGCCCCGGGACCTGTCCGCCGGTCCCGTCGAGCCGTCCCCGGCGGATTCGCACCCGGGGCCGGTCCGTCACCAGCCGAGCGGGCCGCCCTCGGGCTGCTCGTGCCGGACCGGTGCGACGGGACGGGCGTCGTGGCAGGTGAAGCCGAGCCGGATCAGCGCCCGGCGCATCTCGCCCGTGGTGATGTCCCGGCGGTTCAGGCCGGTGACCACTTCGCCGACCTGGATCACGGGGTAGACCCGCCGGACGATGGTCACGGACAGGCCGGTGACGGTCTCGGGGGTGACGCCACTCATCGACTGCTCGACCTCACTCTTGGTCAGGTCGAAGGGGAATCGGGCGATGACACAACGCATGGATGCCTCCACAGGATGGGGAAGAACGCCGGAGAGGATGACCGCGGGACGGCGGCCGGTCAGGGGCGAGGGGCGGTCGGGGTAGGTCGGGGGCGGGGACGGGGACGGACGCTCGGGGCCGTGCGGTCAGGGGGTGAGGGCGAGGACGCCCAGGGCGTAGCCGTGTTCGTCGATCACGGGTGACACGGTCAGGGTCCGGACCCGCATGGCGGCTTCCGCCGCACCCAGCGCGGCCACGGACGAGGTGAACGGTCCACGGTCGAGCGCGAGGTCGCGCAGCTGTGTCCGGTCGCTGTACCACGAGCCGCCGTGGTGCTCGGCGAGTTGGGCCCGGGTGACCAGTCCCGCGCACCGTCCGTCCTCGTCCCTGAGGAGCAGGTGCGCGACCCGCGCACCGATGAGCACGGACAGGGCCACATCGACCGCCGTGTGGTCGTCGACCTGCGGCCCGGGGGCGCGCATGGCGTCGCCGGCGGTCGGTCCGGTGTCGTCGGCCGACCGTGTGGGGGACGAGAACGGTGTCAAGCGCTGCTCCTCTTCATGGGACGGATCCGCGGGACCCCGGCCCGGGGGTCCCCCCGGGGGGTTGCGGGTCTGCTGGCTTGCGGGTCCGCGGTGGTGCGGGGGCCGGGGGTGGCTCCCCGGTGGTTGCGGGTCCGGGGGTCTACGGGCTTACAGGTCCGCAGGTCCGCGGGTTTACGGCGATGAGGCTCCCCGAGGCTTGCAGCTCCCCGGGTTCCAAGCCCCGTAGGTTCGCGGCCCCCGGGCTTGCAGCCCCGGAGTTGAGAGCCCCTCCCCCGGGCTTGCAGCCCCGTAGGTTCGCGGGCCCCCGGGGCCGGACGGTGAGGCGGTCGGACGGGTGACGCGGTCGGACAGGTGAGGCGAGTGAACCGGGTCGGACGGGTGAGGCGGGTGAAGCGGGTGAGGCCGGTCGGGCGGTGGTCGCGGCCGGGCGGCGACGGCCGTGGTGGCCGGGGTCGGTCCCGGCCGTGGAGGGCGCCCGCCGTGGAGGGCGCCTGCCGTGGTGGGCGCCCACCGTGGAGGGCGCCTGCCATGGGCCGTGCCCCACCGCGTGACGTTCGCCCGGCGTGGTCTACGGGCTGGTCTCCGGGGCGGGGCGACGGGAGCGGGCGGCGGTCCGGCCGCCTTCCCCGCCGCCGGGGCGGCCACGGAAGGAGCCCCGGCGTCCGCGCGAACGGCCGCCGCCGGATCCCTTGCCCTTGCCCTCGTTCCGTTCGCCGGCCGGTGCGGCCAGGGTGACGGGGGTGCCGGAGGGGGTCCGGGCGCCGGTGATGCGCTGGAGTTCCGCCTCGCCCGGACGGACCCGGACGCCGCGGGGGGCGATGCCGGCGTCGGCCATCAGCCGGTCCACGGCCCGCCGCTGGTGGGGCAGGACCAGGGTGACGACGGTGCCGGACTCACCGGCCCGCGCGGTACGGCCGCCGCGATGCAGATAGTCCTTGTGGTCGCCGGGCGGATCGACGTTCACGACGAGGTCGAGTCCGGCGACGTGGATTCCGCGGGCGGCGACGTTGGTGGCCACCAGGACGGTGACGTGGCCGTCCTTGAACTGTGCGAGCGTCCGGTTGCGCTGCGACTGGGACTTGCCGCCGTGCAGCGCCGAGGCGCGCACCCCGACCGAGAGCAGTTGCTTGGCCAGCCGGTCCACCGCGTGCTTGGTGTCCAGGAACATGAGGACGCGGCCGTCACGGGCGGCGATCTCGATGGCCGCGGTGTCCTTGTCGGTGTCGCGGACATGGAGCAGATGGTGCTCCATGGTGGTGACCGCCCCCGCGGACGGGTCGACCGAGTGCACGACCGGGTCGTGGAGGTAGCGGCGTACCAGGAGGTCGATGTTGCGGTCCAGGGTGGCCGAGAACAGCAACCGCTGGCCGCGCGCCGGGACTTGGTCGAGCAGCGCGGTGACCTGCGGCATGAAGCCCATGTCGGCCATCTGGTCGGCCTCGTCCAGGACGGTCACGGCGACCTCGTCCAGTCGGCAGTCCCGCCGCTCGATGAGGTCCTTGAGGCGGCCGGGCGTGGCGACGACGACCTCGGCGCCGCCGCGCAGGGCGCTCGCCTGACGGCCGATCGACATACCGCCCACCACCGTGGCGATCCGCAGCCGCAGGGCGCGGGCGTAGGGGGTGAGGGCGTCGGTGACCTGCTGGGCGAGTTCCCGGGTGGGGACGAGGACGAGGGCGAGCGGGCTGCGGGGCTGGGCGCGCTGCCCGTCGAGGCGGGCCAGCAGCGGCAGGCCGAAGGCGAGCGTCTTGCCCGAGCCGGTACGGCCCCGGCCCAGGACGTCCCGGCCGGCCATCGCGTCGGGCAGGGTGGCCGCCTGGATCGGGAAGGGCACGGTGACGCCCTCGGCGACGAGCGCGGCCAGCAGCCGTGCGGGCATGTCCAGTTCACCGAAGGTCTCGACCGCCGGAAGCGGGGCGGTGAGGGTGACCGGCAGGGTGAACTCCTGTCGGCGCGCGGAGGGCGCGGAGCCGGAGCCCTGGCCGTTCCTGCGTCCGGTGCTCGGGCGGGGAGCCGCCTGGCGGCCGGTGAAGCCCGCCGAACGTGCGGAGCGTCTGTCCGTGTGACGGCCACCGGAAGTGTTACCGGGGCGACGGATACGGTTCATGGAGGAACCTTCCTCGATACGGCGTGTCGAGGAATTCCGTCCAGCGGCGAAGGCCGCGCGAGGATTCGCAAGATGAGCCGAAGAAAAAAGAAGAGCCGGGCCTCGTGGCGTCTTTGCCGGGACGGCCGGCGGTCCGGAAAATCCGGAAAGCTGAAAATCTGGAGATCAGGAAAGCAATGAGTCGGGGCCCGCACCCCAAGAGCGCGGGCCCCAGACACACGTCACCTGATGCGTGAGCCCATGGGCTCACGACGGTCGAGCGTCGACGTCAGGCGTCAGGCCGGAACGATGTTCTCGGCCTGCGGACCCTTCGGGCCCTGCGTGACGTCAAAAGACACCTTCTGGCCTTCCTGAAGCTCGCGGAAGCCCTGGGCGGCGATGTTCGAGTAGTGGGCGAACACGTCGGTGCCGCCGCCGTCCTGCTCGATGAAGCCGAAGCCCTTTTCCGCGTTGAACCACTTCACGGTGCCAGATGCCATATTGAATCTCCCTCGGGGGCAGTACCGGACGCCGTCTCTTACGGGTCCGGGTCGCCGCGATGATCACCCCTCCGGAAGGATCCGGAAAGATCCGGAAAAGCTCTGTGAAGAACAATGACCCGGTAATCAAAACTGCAACGCCTATCACGCTAACACAGGCCGGGTGCAGGGGGCCATGCACATTAAGGAACAGCCCCGGTAATTCCTGACCCATCGGATTCCGTATATCTGTAACGGCGGTACTAGGTATCCGCGCCGCGCTCGTCGAGTTTCCGGTGAATTTCGCGGTTCGCCCGGAGGGCGTCGTCGAGTTGCCGTTCCAGCGAGATGATGCGGCACGCGGCGTCGATGGGAGTGCCCTGGTCGACCAGCTCACGGGCCCGCGCGGCGACCCGCAACTGGCGCCTGGAGTAACGGCGGTGACCACCGTCCGAGCGCAGCGGCGTGATCAGCCCGGCCTCGCCGACGGCCCGGAGGAACGCGGGTGTGGTGCCGAGCACGTCAGCGGCCCGGCCCATCGTGTAGGCGGGGTAGTCGTCATCGTCGAGGCTGCCGTTGCCGGGGCCGTTCTCAGCGGGCATGACACCTTCGTTTCGGGGACGCTGCGGGAAGACCGGGGGGTGTGGCGCCCGTGTTCCGGCCGTTCGGCTCCACCTGCCTCGTGCCTCAACCTTAACTCCGGCGGGTACGGACATGTGTCCCCGCCGTGACAGGTTTCCGCCCGCGCCCCGCACCCCGGCGTCCGGCTCAGGGCCCGGCCCCGTCACCCGTTCACCCGGCCGTGGCGCGCAGCAGTTCCTCCAGTTGCCGCGCGGCGGGGAGCGGGGCGGCGGGCCGCGCCACATGCACGGTCCGCCGCAGGGCCGGTCCGCCGAGGCGGCGCAGCACGATGTCACCGGGGACCGCCCACGCCGCCAGCGAGGGCACCAGCGCCACCCCGAGCCCGGCGGCCACATAGCCGAACTTCCCGGCCCACTCGGCGACCCGGATGATCTTCCGGGGGGCGCCGCCGACCCGGGCCCAGGCGTCGGCGAGCAAGGTGGGCCGGTCGCCGTAGGCGCGCTGCACCCACGCCTCGTCGCTCAGGTCGAGCAGGTCGACCGGTCCGCCGGAGGCGAGCCGGTGCCCGCGCGGAAGGGCGACGAACAGGTCGTCCTCGCACAGCACGGCCGTCGTCACCCCGTCCGCCGACGGCAGCCCGTACGGGTAGTCGCTGACGACCGCGAGGTCGAGCGCCCCGTCCGCGACCCGCTCCACCAGTTCCGCGCTCGGGCCCTCGACCACGACGGGCTCGACCTGCGGTCGGGCCTCGCCGAGGGCCCGCAGGGCGGCGGGCAGCAGGGAGATGTTGGCCGTGGCGAACGCGCCCACGTGCAGCAGCCCGCCCGCTCCGGCGTGCAGGACGGCCAGTTCCCGCTCGGCCCGCGCCAGCCGGCCGAGCACCTCCAGGGCGTGCCGGTGCAGCACCCGTCCGGCCGGAGTGAGCCGTACGCCCCGCGGCAGCCGCTCGAACAGCGGGCCGCCCGCGCGCTGTTCCAGGGTGGCGATCCGCCGGGACACCGCGGACTGGGTGTAGTTGAGCCGCACCGCCGCCCTCGTGAACGACCCGGTGTCGGCCACGGCCACCAGCAGCCGCAACGCGTCGGTCTCCATGAGCGCCACCCCTCGTACCGGATCCCCTTGCCGCCCGCCCGCGGTCGGAGAACACATTCCCTCGGTGCATGAGTCCTATGCGATCCCCTCGCTGGTGTCATGTCCGGGCCGGTCCTACGGTCGTTCTCGCGGCGCCCCCGCCCCGGGCACGGGAGGCGGGCGACCGTACCGACACCACCCATGAACTCCCGGGAGGACGTATGTTCCGCACACCGGTACCAGCGGCGCGGGGACGTGAGCAGAGGTGAGCCGGGGTTCCGTCCTCGCCCTGCCGGCGATGCTGGCCGATCTGGAGGAACTGGTCGGCTGCGAGTCCTTCTCCGCCGATCACACCGCCCTGGCCCGCAGCGCCGAGGTGGTCGCGGCGCTCGGCGCACGGCTGACCGGCGCCGGGCCCGAGGTGATCGTCATCGACGGAGTCAGCCATCTGCGCTGGGCCTTCGGCACCCCGCGGGTGCTGCTGCTCGGCCACCACGACACGGTGTGGCCCCTCGGCTCGCTGCGCTCCCGCCCCTGGTCGGTGGAGGCGGGGGTGGCCCGCGGCCCCGGCGTGCTGGACATGAAGGCCGGTCTGGTGCAGCTCTTCCACGCCCTGGCGTCCCTGCCCTCCCTCGACGGGGTGTGCGTCCTGGTCAACGGTGACGAGGAGGTCGGCTCCCCGACCTCACGGCAGTTGATCGAGGAGACCGCGCGGCGCTGCGCCGCCACCCTCGTACTGGAACCGGCCGCGGACGGACAGGGCGCGCTCAAGACGGCCCGCAAGGGTGCCTCGCGCTACGAGGTGGAGATCCACGGCCGGGCCGCGCACGCCGGTCTCGAACCGCACCGGGGGGTCAACGCGTCCGTCGAGGCCGCCCACCAGGTCCTGGCGCTCGCCGCGCTCGGCGCCTCGGCGCGGACCGACGCCGCCGACCCCCTGCTGGGTGCCACCACGGTCACTCCGACGCTGCTGTCGGGAGGCAGTTCCCGCAACACCGTCCCGGCCCGGGCGCGGGTGTCGGTGGACGTCCGCGTACCGAGCGGCGCCGCGCAGGACCGGGTGGACACCCTCATCCGGCAGTTGACGCCGAGCACGCCCGGCGCCCGGCTGGAGATCGTGGGCGGCGCGAGCCGTCCCCCGATGGAGCCCGCCGCCTCCGCCGACCTCTTCGCCCTGGCCCGCGACATCGCCGCGGAACTGGGCCAGGGGCCGCTGCGCGGGCTCGCCGTGGGCGGGGTCTCGGACGCCAACCAGACCGCGGCGGCGGGCTGTCCGACCCTGGACGGCCTCGGCGCGGTGGGCGAGGGCGCGCACGCCGAGACCGAGTACGTCCGGGTCGACCAGCTGATCCCGCGCGCCCGGCTCGTCGCGGAACTCATCGCCCGGACGATCGCCGGACCGCCCCGGCCGCGGGACTGAAATGCCCCGGGGCCCGGGGGCCCGGGGGCCCGGAGGCTCGGAGGCCCGGAGGCTCAGGTCGTGACCGTGTCGGCGACTCCGAATCCGGCCTCGGTGATCGCGTCCCGCAGGAGCCGGTCGTCAAGGCCCGTCCCGTGCACGGTCACCGACTTGGCGTCGACGTCCACGACCACCTCACTCACCCCCGGCACCTCGGACACCCGCTGGGTGATGCCCGCCGCGCAGTGCGCGCAGCTCATCCCGGTGACGCCGTACCGCTTCTGCTCCTGTGTCATGGCGCTGCTCCTCATGGCCTCATGGCCTCATTGCCTCATGGCCGGATGTATTGAATGTGCAGAATTGCCGAGGATGTCCCGGCCCTCTAGGAGTCGGCGGAACGGAACCCGGAGTTCCACACTCGATCGGGTGACATCCAGGTCAGTGCACCGGGCGAGGTCCGGGTTTATGGGCGGCGAGGAGGGCCATGTCGTCGTCGGTGAGGTCGCCCGAGAAGTGCCGTACGTCGTCGGCGAGGGTGTTGAGGAGCCGGGTGGGGGTCGGGAAGGTCCGGCCCCTGAGGCGGTCCACGGGGTCGTAGAAGGTGCCGGCGGCGTCACGGGCCTCCGAGAGGCCGTCCGTGTAGAGGAGCAGGGTGGCGTCCGCGGGGAAGGGCCAGCTGTCGGGTTCGTGCGGCGCGGGGTCCAGGTCCGAGAGCCCGAGGGGAAGCTGGAAGGCCCGGGGGGTGAGGGCGGTGACCCTTCCGCCCCCGTCGAGGAGCAGGGGCGGCGGATGGCCGCGGTTGAGGGTCCGTACGGTCTGCCGGCCCGGCGGGATCTCGACCAGGACGCAGGTCACGAACGCCTCCCCGGCGTCGGCGGCGGTGCGGCCCGCGCTCTCCCGCGCGAGGGCGTGTTCCAGCCGCCTCGCCACGTCGGCGAGGGTCTCCTGCTGGTCCGCGGCCTCGCGGAAGGCGCCCAGCACCACGGCGACGGTCTCGATCGCCGTGATGCCCTTCCCCCGGACGTCGCCCATCAGCATCCGTACGCCGTAGGGGGTGTCCTGGGCGCCGTAGAGGTCGCCCCCGATCAGCGCGTCCCGCTGGGCGGCCTCGTACCGGGCGGCCACCCGCAGCCCGGCGATGCGGTCGGCGGGCGTGGGCACCACGGCACGCTGGGCGGCCTCCGCCACCTCGCGGGCCGAGGCGAGCTGTTCGCGCCCGCGGTCCACCACCGTGTTCAGGAGTACGGCG
Organism: Streptomyces sp. NPDC091377; assembly: GCF_044757045.1. NCBI lineage: Bacteria > Bacillati > Actinomycetota > Actinomycetes > Kitasatosporales > Streptomycetaceae > Streptomyces > Streptomyces sp. NPDC091377. The sequence goes on from NZ_JBIVUE010000012.1 coordinate 31,963, forward strand.
ATGGCGGTGGCGAAGGCGATCGTGGCCAGCTCGGTGGCCAGATGCTGTGTCGCCACCGACTCCCACACGCTCCCGGCGACCAGGTGCAGCAGGACGGCGGCGGCCAGTGCGAGACAGCCGAAACCCACGGTCTGCCACCGGGTGAAGAGCGGCGCCGCCATCAGCGGGGCGGCGACGAAGAGCGGGGTGCCGGTCAGCTGGGTGGGGGTGAAGAGCTGGAAGACGGCGCCGAGGGCGATGAGGAGCAGGGGCAGCAGCCGGGAGAGCACCGCCAGCGCGGGCTGCCCGGACCGACCGGACCGACCGAATGGACCGAATCGGCGGGGCCGGTGTAGCCGGTGGGATCGGTGGGACCGGTCCGGGGATGTGGCGGGGGGTGGTGGGTCGGCCCCCGGCCCCTGCGGTGTGCTCTCTGACCCATGGGACATAAGGTGCATTATCTGGCCATCCGGTCAGATAGTCCCCACCTGTGCCCGCTCGACACGCCCCCGCCCGAACCACCCGGCGTGCCGCGCCCTGAGGCCCGGTCAGGCGGTGGGCATCAGAACGGTGTCGACGATGTAGACGTTGGCGTTGGCGGTCCTGACGTCGCCGCAGACGACCTTGGCGGACTCGCCGACGGTGTAGGACTCGCCGGAGCCGGAGGTGGTGAGCTTCGACGTCTCCAGGGTGTCGAAGGAGCCGTTCTCCAGGTCGGCCGGAGCGAGCTTCTGCCCGACGACGTGGTACGTGAGGATCTTCGTGAGCTGGGCCTTGTCGTTGAGCACCTTGTCGAGGGTGGCCTTGGGAAGCTTCGCGAAGGCGTCGTCGGTCGGCGCGAACACCGTGATGTCCTGCGCGCTGTTGAGGGTGTCGACCAGCCCGGCCTTCTTCACCGCCGTCACCAGGGTCGACAGGGCGGGGTTGTTGGACGCGGCGGTGGCCACCGGGTCCTTCGCCATGCCGTCGAACGAACCGGCGCCGTTCGCGGGCACCGACGCGCAGCCGGGCCCGAACGGCTGGTCCATCGCGGCGCTGTCGCCGGAACCGGCCGAGGTGTCCTCGGCGGCCGGGGCCGACGCCTCCGGGGCGGAGTCGGACTCGGTGGAGTCACCACCGCTGTCGGAACAGGCGGCCAGGGCCAGGGGCAGTACGGCCACGGCGGCGAGGGCGGCGGCGGTGCGACGGACGCGACGGATACGGCTGACGCGGTTGATGTGGGTGATGTGGTTGATGTGGGTGTTCATGGTGTCTCTCCTGTGGGAACGAGCGGCCCGTGCTGGTTCACAGCTGCCGGTGCCGCGGGTACATGGGGCGGGAAGAACGGGGGCGCGAGGCGGCGAGGGGGGACCTCGGGGTTCACTCGACGGTGACGACCACGGAGTGCCGGCCGCTGGCGCCGTCGGGGACGGTCCTCGTACGTCGCTCCGTCTGCACCGCCCCGGTCCGGTCCGTGGCGCGGACGGTGAGGGTGTGGCCCCCCTTGGCGGCCTGCCAGGCGTACGACCACTGGCGCCAGGTGTCACGGGTGTGCTCGGCGGCGAGGCGGGCCTCCCGCCAGGGGCCGTCGTCGACCCGGATCTCGACCCGGTCGATCCCGCGATGCTGGGCCCAGGCGACCCCGGCGACCATGACCGTGCCGGCCCGGGGCCGCGCGAACGGCTTCGGGGTGTCGATCCGGGACTGGGTCTTGACCGGCGCCCGCCGGGCCCAGTCCCGCTGGACCCAGTAGGGGTCGTAGGCGTCGAAGGTGGTGAGTTCGATGTCCCTGATCCATTTGCAGGCGGAGACGTAGCCGTAGAGGCCGGGCACCACCATGCGGACGGGGAAGCCGTGGTCGAAGGGCAGTGGTTCACCGTTCATGCCGAGGGCGAGGAGGGCGTCCCGGCCGTCCATCAGCTCCTCGACCGGGCTGCCGAGGGTCATGCCGTCCACGGAACGGGCCACCAGTTGGTCGGCGGGCCCGCCCTCCGAGGGCGGCCTCACCCCGCACTCCGCCAGCAGGTCGGCCAGGCGTACGCCGATCCAGCGCGCGGTGCCGACGTACGGTCCGCCGACCTCGTTCGACACACAGGTCAGCGTGATGTCCCGCTCGACCAGTTCACGCCGCAGCAGGGCGTCGTAGGAGAGGGTGAGCGGGCGGGTGACGCCCTGGCCGTGGATCCGCAGCCGCCAGGTGGTGGCGTCAATCCGCGGTACGACCAGCGCGGTGTCGACCCGGTAGAAGGAGCGGTTCGGGGTGCGGAAGGGGCTGACTCCGGGGATCCGCAGCTGGGTTCCCCCGGGGACGGCCGAGGCGGGGGAACCGGGAGCCGGCAGGACCACCCGGGCACGGGAGGCGATCGCGTCGTCGGCGCTGGAGCGGTTGAGGACCCGGCCGAGGGCCCCCGCCCCGGCCGACGCCACCGCGGCGGCCCCCGCCGCGAGCACGAAGCCACGACGGTCCCAGCCCTCGGCCGGACCCTCGGCGCCCCCCGGGCCACCGGCGCGCCGGGCCGGCCGCGTGAGCCGCCCCACCAGCACGTACAGCACGGCCGCCCCGGCGACCGCGCCCACCACCGACGGCACGGCGTCGACCGGACCGCTCGCGTCCGGCCGGCTGATGGCGGCCGACGCCCCGACGCAGCCGAAGACGAGGACCCCCGCCGCGCCCGTACGCCGGAACCGCGGCGCGAGCGCTCCCAGGGCCAGCGCGAAGAGCGCCAGCACCAGGAGGATCCCCGCTTGCAGGACCAGTTTGTCGGCGGTGCCGAAGTTCCGGATCGCCCAGTCCTTGACCGCGGCCGGCGTACGGTCGATCGCCGCGCCGCCGACCGCCACCACCGGCCCGGCCTGCGGGCGCACCGCCGCGGACACCGCCTCGGCGACGGCGAGCGCGGCGCAACCCGCCAGCACCCCGCTGAGCGCGCCCAGCCACACACGCGCCCGGCGGTGCCGCCGGTCCCGGGGGTCGTTCTCGTCGTCGCTCACGTGGGGAATCCGGCCCCGGACGGCCCGCGGATTGGTCCTCGCCGGATCGGATGAAACAACCGGCCGGGACCCATCCGCGCCGGTCATCGGCTACGGATACCTTGTCCACGTCTACCTGGTCCACGTCTACCTGGTCCACGTCTACCTGGTCCACGTCTACCTGGTCCACGTCTACCTGGTCCACGTCGACTACGCGGTGAGGAGCCGCATGAACCCGTCGATGGCCGCCTAAGCGAACGTCAGCAACGCCAGGGGGGTGGACGTGGGTCGGGGCGAGCCGCCCTCGGGCTCGACCGTGATGCCCATGCCCGAGGAGCGGCCGACAGCGCCCCGCATCAGTACCGTCTGATCCGCGCGGCCCGGGTCGAGCAGACCGGCGGGACGCATGGTGCCGCCGCCGTCGTCGAACCACAACTGGTACGTCTTCCCGCCGGGCGGACGCGGCAGACCGGACACGACGAACACCGCCCGGTCCCTGGCCCGGGACACGACCACACCGCCCGTCGCCCCGTCGGCCAGCACGGCGCCGGCCTCCGTCTTCGCGTCCGGCGCGGACAGTACCGCCGCCACCTCCGCCGAGAGATCGGCCGCCCCCCGTTCCGCCTGTTCCGCGGAGTGCGCCCGGCTCAGGGCGTCCTCGGCCCGGTCGTACTGCCACCACGCCGTGCCGCCCAGGGCCGTGACGGCGAGACAGGCCGCCAGCGTCCAGCGCGACAGGAGACGGGCCCGCGCGATCCCCTTCCCGGGGCGGGCGGGCGGCCCCGGTGTGCGGGGCGCTTCCTGGCGTACGGAGGTGATCCGGCGCAGTACCTGCCCGCGCATGTCCTGGTGGGGTGTGACGGAGACGGCGAGGCCCAGGCGGACCGCGGTGGCACCCAGCTCGGCGCTCTCCCGCGCGCACGGCTCGCACCCGGCCAAGTGCCGCTCGAACGCCTCGCGTTCCTCCTCCGACAGCGCGTCCAGGGCGTAGGCACCGGTGAGGTGGTGCGGATCGCCGGTGATCATCGCGTCGCCCGCGGGCCGTCCGGTGGTCATGCGGTCACCCCCAGGCAGTCCCGCATCCGGATCAGGCCGTCCCGCAGCCGGGTCTTGGCCGTGCCCAGCGGCAGTTTCAGGGCCTCGGCCACCTGGCGGTAGGTCAGCCCCCGGTAGTAGGCGAGGGTCACCGCCTGCCGCTGGATCTCGGTCAGGGTGCGCAGACAGCGCCGTACCTGCTCCCGTTCCAGCCGCGCCTCGACCTGCTCGGTCACCTCGTCGTACTCCGGTGTCCGCTCCAGCAGCGCCGCCTTGTGGTCCCGTACCGCCGCCGCCTCCACGGACCGCACCCGGTCCACCGCCCGGCGGTGGGCCAGGGTCAGGATCCAGTTCACGGCCGTACCGCGTTCGGGCCGGTAGCGCGGGGCGGTGCGCCACACCTCGACGAGCACCTCCTGGGCGACCTCCTCGGACTGGGCCCGGTCGCGCAGCACCGCCCGCGCCACCCCCAGCACCCGGCCCGCCACGGCGTCGTACACCGAGGCGAACGCCTCCTCCTCGCCGAGCGCCACCCGTCCCATCAGGGCCTCCAGATCCGGCTCGGTCGACGGTTTCCTGCCGATGTACACGGCCTCTTCCACTCGGTCCTCCGTACGGTCCTCCATGGTCAGGAGAGCTCCAGTCGTAATCCGGACCTGTGGGGGGCGGGGATTGGTCCCCTCCCCCATCCAACCCCGGCCGCCCGGCGGACCGGGTCACCCGTACGGCGTGGATCCGTTCGTGCGGGCGGCGGAGCCGGGTGAGGGTGGTGAGGGGAGCGGGCCGGTCAGGAGGTTCGGATGACGGACGGCGACGGACCCACGGAGGGCCCCACGGGCGGACCTACGGGCGGCCCCACGGGCGGCCCTACGGGCGGACCTACGGGCGGCCCCACGGCCGGACCCACGGGCGGCCCCGAGAAGCGGCAGCCGCCGGGCGACGGCGACGGCAATGGGGGCGGCGACGGCGGTGGCGACGGCGGTGGCGGTCGCTCCGACATGGCCGGGCTCCAGGCACGGGTGCAGGCGCTGGAGAGCGACCGCGCCGCCCGCCCGCACCGGCATCGCGGCCGGTCCTTCTTCGCCGCGCTGTTCCTCGTCCTCGGCTGTCTCCTCGCACCGCTCTCCGTCGTCGCGACCTGGGCGGCGGCCGAGGTCGGCGACACCGACCGCTACGTGGCCACGGTCGCCCCGCTCGCCTCGGACCCCGACGTGCAGAACGCCGTCGCCGACCGGGTCACCGACGCGCTGATGACCCGGATCGACCTGCCGGTCCTGCTGTCGCAGGCGGCGCCCCAGGACCGGCCCCGCCTCCAGCGGGCGCTGGGCGGCCGGCTGGGCGACGCGCTGGAGAGCGCCGTACGCAGCTTCGTCCACGACCAGGCCCAGCGGGTCGTGGAGTCGAACGCCTTCAAAACGGTCTGGACCGACGCCAACCGCAGGGTCCACGCCTCCCTCGACAAGGCCCTCACCGGCAGCGGCGGCGGCGCGGTGCAGTTGACGAACGACTCGGTCACCCTCGACCTCGGCCCGGTCGTGGACCAGGTCAAACAGCGTCTGGTCGCCGCCGGACTGACCGTCGCCGAGCGCATCCCGCAGGTGCACACCGACATCACCCTCGTCCGCTCCGACCGGATCGGCGCGATCAAGACGTACGTACGACTGCTCCAGATCGCCGGGATCTGGCTGCCGGTCCTCGCCGTCGTCCTCCTCGCGGCGGGCGTCCTGCTGTCGGTCCGGCGCCGCCGCTCCCTGATCGCGGCCTGCCTCGGCGCCGCCGCCGCCACCGGGCTCCTCGGCATCGGCCTGCGCGTGTTCCGCTCGTTCTACCTCGACGCCCTGCCCGCCGACGTCTCCCCGGGCGCGGCCGGCGCCGTGTACGACGCCCTGACCCACTTCCTGGTGACCGCCGCCCTCATGGTCGTCGCCCTCGGGGCCGTCATCGCCCTGGGCGTCTGGCTGACCGGGCGGGGCCGGTACGCGGGGCTCGTCCGGCACGGGTGGGTCTCCGGCATCGGGGCGGTGCGGTCCACGGCCGACGGGGCCGGACTGCGCACCGGCCCCGTCGGCCCCTTCGTACGCCGCCGCCGGACCTGGATCACCTGGATCCTGGTGGTGGGGGCGCTGCTGGTCCTCCTGTTCTGGTCGTACCCGACCGGGTGGACCGTGGTCGGTGTCGCGCTGTGCCTGCTGTTCGCGCTGGCGGTGGTGGAGTTCCTGGCAGGGGGCGGCAAGGACCCGGCGGGCGGTGCTACAGCAGCGTCGCGCCGAGGATGAGCACGAAGGCGAGGGCGGTGACGCCCTGGCCCAGGGGGAGGCGGCGGTCCGGGCGCGGTAGGCGGTGAGTCGTGGCCGGCCGGTGGCGGCGGACCGTGCGGAGTGGCTACAGGCCGTCGGTGTACAGGAGTCGGTTGGGGGTGCCGTCGGGCACGCCGGTCAGGACGTCCCGGGTCGCGGCGGCGGTGAGGAAGGCGCTGATCCGGTCGGGGTCGGCGTCGTCGTACCGGCTCGCGTACAGGGCGGCGGCGCCGGTGACGTGGGGTGCCGCCATGGAGGTGCCGCTGAGGGTGGCACTGCCGCCGCCCAGCTTCGCGGAGCGGACGGACCGGCCCGGGGCGTGGAGGGTGACGCAGGGCCCCCGGTTGGAGAAGTCGCTCTGCCGGTCCTGCGGGTCGGAGGCGGCGACGGTCACCACCCCGGCGGCGGAGGCGGGGGACGCGGTGCAGGCGTCGGCGGCGTCGTTCCCGGCCGCGGCCACCGGCAGGACGCCCTGGTCGGAGAGGGCGGTGGTGGCGTCGTTGAGGGCCTGGGAGCGTTCCTCGCCGACGGACGCGTTGAGGACGGCGGGGCGCTGGGCGTTGCGGGCGACCCAGTCGAGGCCGGCGATCGCCTGGGCGGTGTCGCCGTTGCCGGTGCAGTCCAGAACGCGTACGGCGACGAGAGCGGCCCGCGGTGCGACGCCGTAGGTGCGGCCCGCGACCGTGCCGGCGACATGGGTGCCGTGGCCGTGGCAGTCGAGGCCGTTCCTGCCGTCGCCGACGGCGTCGAAGCCGGGGACGGCACGGCCGCCGAACTGCTCATGACCGAAGTCGATGCCGGTGTCGAGCACGTACGCGGTGACGCCGGCGCCGTTCCCCCGGGTGGTGAACTCCCCGTCCAGAGGCAGTCGCCGCTGGTCGATGCGGTCCAGCCCCCAGGTGGCGGCGGGCGCCGCCGGTCCGGCCCGTCCGGGCGTCGCACCGGAGCGCGCCGAGACCGGCTCCGGCGCCTTGAGCACGGCGTTCTCCTCGACGGCCTCGACGGCGGGGTCGGTCCGCACGGCGTGCAGCAGGAGCGGGCCGAGGCGGGCGGCGAAGCCGTTCAGGGCACGGGCGTAGGTGAACAGGGGGGTGATACCGAGGGCCCGCAGGAGTTCGCCCGGGGCGTGGCCGGGCTTGAGGGTGACGATGTACTGCCCGGGAACGGCTCGGACGGACCGTTCCAGCCGCACCTGCGCCGGGGGCGGTTCGGCGGCGTGCGCGACGGGAGCGGCGACGAGGGCGACGGCCAGCAGCAGTGCCGTCGAGGTCTGACGCGGGGACAGGGGCACGGACGCTCCGTTCGGTCGGATCGCCGGACCGGCGGCCCGGGGTGCGATCGACCCGGATCATCGCCGGTGCCCGCGCCGCGGCCCCGGTGCCCGGTCCGGGGCGGGGCGGCGGACCACCCTTACGGGGCGCCGGACGGAGGTGGGTCGGGTGCCGCGGTGCGTGCGGCGTGGGCGTAGCGGGCGGCGAGGTCCCCGAAGGCGGCGGCCAGTCGGGGCGGTCCGACGACCTCGATGTCGGCGTCGAAGCGTCCTACGGCGGCGGCGAGTCCGGTCCATGACCAGGAGCCGAGGACGAGCCGGCAGCGCTGGGGGCCCAGTTCCTCGACGATCCCGTCCCGGACGAAGGGCGCGACGTCGGCGGCCGGGAGGTGGAGGATGACTTCGCCCTGGCAGGGCCAGTCGGTGGAGGTGCCGTCGGTGCCGCGGAACCGGCCGGTGACGAAGGTGGCGACATCGCCGCCGGGGAGTTCGCGCGGGGCGAAGCGGGGGCCGGTGGGGGTGCGGGGCCGGACGCGGTCGACGCGGAAGGTGCGCCAGTCCTCGCGCTGGAGGTCCCAGGCCACGAGGTACCAGTGCTGACGCCAGACGACCAGGTGCTGGGGGTGCACCCGGCGGGGGCCGTCGGGTGAGGTGCTGGAGCCTGATGTGTTCGAGCCTGGGGTGTTCGAGCCTGACGGGCTTGAGCCTGACGGGCTTGAGTCTGGGGTGCTTGAGTCTGACGGGCTTGAGCCTGGGGTGCTTGAGTCTGACGGGCTTGAGCCTGGGGTGTAGTCGAAGCGCAGTTCCTCGCGGGCCCGGATGACTCGGCTCAGCTCCATCAGGACCGGGGCCCCGACCTGGACGGTGTCCTGGGCCGCGGGCTGTGCGACGGCGGTGACGTGCAGCAGGTCGATGCGGTGGCGCAGCCGGGGCGGCATGACCTGGCGGAGGGTGGCCAGGGCGCGGGAGGCGTCCTCGGCGACGGCGGTGCCCGCGGCGGCGGTCCGCAGCGCGACGGCCAGGGCGACGGCCTGGCCGTCGTCGAAGAGCAGGGGCGGCAACTCGGTGCCGGCCTCCAGCCGGTAACCGCCGGCCGGTCCCTTGACGGCGGTGATCGGGTAGCCGAGTTCCCGCAGCCGGTCGATGTCGCGGCGCACGGTGCGCGAGGTGATGTCGAGCCGTTCGGCGAGGTCGTCGCCCGACCAGTCGCGGTGCGTCTGAAGCAGTGAGAGCAGGGCGAGCAGCCGCGAGGACGTCTTCTGCATGGCACGGCTCCTCAGCTCAGTACAGGACACAACCTGTCCTCTAATGCTGCCATCGTGGCACAGCAGGTTCAGCAACGAGGCAAGGAGCACGTCATGTCCGTCACGACCACCACGCACCTCAACTTCCGGGGCGCCGCGCGCGAGGCGCTGGACTTCTACCGTTCCGTCTTCGGCGGAAACACGGTCGCGGTCACCTACCAGGACGCGGGCGCCGTGCGGGACGAGAGCGAGGCGGACTGGGTGATGTGGGGCGAGGTGACCGGCGACAACGGCTTCCACGTCATGGCCTACGACGTGCCCTCGCACCTGCCCTGGGGCCAGGGCGAGAACCCGTTCTTCGTCTCCGTGCGCGGCGACGACACGGAGGAGATCGGCGCCCTGTGGGCCGCTCTCGCCGAGGGTGCGACCGTCGTACGACCGCTGGAGCCGGCGCCGTGGGCGCCGCTGTACGGCATGCTCACCGACCGTTTCGGCATCACCTGGGTCCTGGACGTCACCGCTCCGTACAACGGCTGAACCGCGGCGGCGTGCGCGGCGGCGTTCGGGCGGCCGGGGGCGCGGGTGGGGGCGGCCTCTCCGAGGCGGATCACCCCCACCCCCTTGCGATTGGTATGTACCAATGCCATCCTCTGGTGCAGACCAATGCTCCAACGCCCCTGGTGAGGGCCGGTGTTGTCCGGATTTTCCCGACGGCCCTACACGTACGAGAGTGAGCCCCTATGTCTTCCGCACGCCGCCGCATCGCCGCAGCTTCCGTGGTCGTGTCCGCCGCGACGTTCGCGTCCCTGGCCCCGACGCCCGCGAGCGCGCACGGCTCCGTGTTCGGTCCGGTCAGCCGGGTGAGCGCCTGTTTCGCCGAAGGCCCGGAGACGCCGAAGTCCAAGGTCTGCAAGGATCTCGTCGCCGATTCGGGCACCCAGCCGCTCTACGACTGGAACGAGGTGAACATCGCCAACGCCAACGGCAAGCACCAGCAGATCATCCCCGACGGCAAACTCTGCTCCGCCAACCGCACCAAGTACCGCGCCCTGGACTGGGCCCGCACCGACTGGCCCGCCACCACCGTGGCCGCCGGCTCCTACAACTTCAACGTGCGGGTCACCGCGGCCCACCTGGGCACGATGACGATGTACATCACCAAGCCGGGCTTCGACCCGACCAAGCCCCTGAAGTGGTCGGACCTGGACCAGACCCCGGTGGGCACCTACGCCACACCGCGCGCCAGTGACAACGGCTACTACCGCTTCACCGGCGCCCTGCCCGAGCGCACCGGCCGCCACATCATCTACAAGGTGTGGCAGCGCCACGACAGCCCCGAGGCGTTCTACGGCTGCTCGGACGTGGTCTTCGGCACGGCGGCGAACGCGGCGAACGCGGCGAACACGGCGGCCAAGGCGCCGGCGAAGGCTCCGACCGAGGCGAAGATCGACGCGGGCGCGTCCCGTTCGACCGTCAGCCACTCGGGCCACGGCGGCGACGAGCAGGCCCCCGCCCTGGTCTCCGCCGAGTCGCAGACCGCCGACTCCCCGCTGACGGGTGCCGTGGCCTGGTCCGCGGGCGCCGCCATGTTCGCCGCGGGTGCCCTCCTCTTCGGCCGCAACCGCCGCAGGACCGACTGAGCCGACCGCTGAACCGGCGCCGCGTCGGTGCGCCTTCCGGCCATTAACCCCGGTCATGAGCATGACTTGTGCTGGCGTGGGACAGAAAACGCCGAGCGTCACGTCATCCGTGGGGCAACAGCCGAGTGGGCCGGGGGTTTTGGTACGTGAGAGAGACTCGTGCCAGCAAGGTTCATTTAGGGAACTTCGCCGACGACGGCTTCCTGGTGCTGCCCGGCTTCCTGCCGGGCGCCCTGGTCGACCGTCTCGTGCCGGAGGTGGACGACTGGGTGGAGACGGGGCGGCGCCGACGGTCCATCGACGCCTGTGTGCGGACCGGCGCGCCGCCGCCCCGGACGGTCGAACTGGAGCTGGAGGCCCATGGTGAGCTGGCGGTGCATCCGCCGCTGATGGACCTGCTGAGCAGCCCCGAGCTGCTGGGCGGGTCCTTCGTCTTCCACCATCTGCACAGCGACCGGCGACCGGCCGGCGGACCCGGCAAGAGCTGGCATCACGACTACGAGCAACGGCCCCAGCGCGACCGGCGCTCGCCCATGGTCCACGCCCTGCACTACATAGGGGGACTCCAGCCGGAACTGGGCGGCCTGGCGGTGCTGCCGGGCTCGCACCGGGAGGTCGCCGAGAAGGACGCCCGCAGCCACCTGGGCACGAGCGTGCTGCCGGGTGAGGTCGTCATCGACAACCTGCCGCCGGGGTCGACCGTCGTGCTCCACTCGGCGCTGTTCCACACCCGCCGGGCCGCCGTCCTGCCCCCTGACAGAGCCGCTCGCCGCTATCTGATCGACGGTTCCTACTGCCGTACGGGGACCCTGTGGCCGCCGGTCAAGCCGTACTGGCGGCAGGTGCTCGCGGTGGCACGGGCACGCGGTCTGGACGCGGGACGGCCGGAGCTGTTCTCCGAACGGCACTTCAGCGAGTACCGCGCGGGCGCATCCGGCACGAGTGAGCACCGTACGGGAGAGCACCGTACGGGAGAGCACCGTACGGGAGAGCACCGTACGAGCGCGCGCCGGCAGGCCGAGAGGCGCGGGGCATGAGGATCCTGGGCGCGGTCCCCTTCGACCAGGTCATGCGGCACTTCGCGCGGAAGCACCCCTTCGACACCTCCGACCCGTCCAACACCAACGACGAGGCGGAGGAACACCTCCGCGACGCGCAGCGCGTCGCGGACGGCCGTTGGCACCGGGTCCTGCTGGAGGGACCTGAGGTGCGGGACGTGATGCTCCCCTGGCATCTGGGGGAGCACGGCGAGAGGGAGCTGATCCCCAGGACCGGGCTCAGCGTGACCGCCGCGGCGGACCGGCTCACCGCACTCGGCACCGACTACGCCCGCACCAACCCCCTGTGCGCGCTCAAACTCGCCAGGCAGCGCACGGCGGCCCCGCTGCCCCTGTTCCTGAGCACCACGCCCGCCCCAGGGCCCGACTACGAGGCGCTGACGGTCCGGTCGGGGCTGATCCACCTGGACGGGCTGCACCGCATGCTGGCCTGGGCCCTGGCCGGCCGGCTGCTGCCCGGCACCTGGTTCGAGGCGTACACGGCGGGCCTGCCGCCGGACCCGGCCCACCCGCCACGCTCCGCGTCAGCCCCGGCCCACGTACGGCATGGCACTCGGCATGACCAGCACGGACTGGATGTTCACCCCGGAGGGCAGGGCGGCCATGGTCCGCACCAGATCGACGACGTGCCGCACGTCCATGGTGGGTTCGACCCGCCGTGAGCCGTCGGCCTGGAGGACCGCGGGCTGCGGACGGTCCACCGGCGTCACATTGCCGATGTCGATCTGACCGCACGAAATCCCGTGGCGGCGACCGTCCAGGGACAGCGAGCGCGTCATCCCGGCCACCGCGTGCTTGGCCGCGGTGAAGGCGAGCGAGTCCGGCCGGGGCGCCTGGGCGGAGGGCGCGCCGTTGTTGATGATCCGTCCCCCGCGCGGGGCCTGCCGCTTCATCACCCGGAAGGCGGCACGGGAGCAGAGAAAGGTCCCGGTGGCGATGGAGTCCATCACACGGTGCCAGTCCTCGACCGCCACGTCCTCGGTCGGGGTGTACGGCACGACGTCGGCGGCGTTGTTGAACAGGACGTCCAGCCGGCCGAAGCGCTCCTCGACCGCCCCGAACAGGGCGTCCACGGCGGCGGGGTCGGTGATGTCCGCCGGGAACGGGACCGCCCGGTCACGCCGGCCGGCGGGCGCCGCCGCGGCCGTCTCCTCCAGCGGTTCCCGGCGCCGCCCGACCAGCACCACCGTCCAGCCGTCCGCCAGCAGGCCCAGCGCGCACGCCCGCCCGATGCCGCTCCCCGCCCCGGTGACGACCACGGTTCTCCCGTCCACGCCCCACCCGTCCTCTCCCTCGGCCCCTCCCCACGTACGAAAGGCTCTCCGAGCGTGCCCCACCGCCCCTCACCCAAACAGGAGCCGCACATGAGTGGCCACATCCAGGCGCTGGGCGGAACGGAGGGCAGCAGGGCCTGGTTCGAACGGGCCCGGGCGTCGCTGGCCGGCGGCATCAGCTCCTCCTCCCGGCTCACCTCCACCGGCCCGCACCCCTACCCCCTGTACATCGAGAGCGGGGCGGGCACGCGCATCCGGGACGTCGACGGCAACGACTATCTCGACTACCTCCTCTCCTACGGCAGCGCGGTGCTGGGACACGCCCCGCCGGACCTCACCGACGCGCTCACGCGGGTCCTGCACTCCGGGACGATGTTCGGCACCTGCAACACCCCGGAGGTCGAACTCGCCGAACGGATCCGGGACATGGTGCCCTGCGCGGAACTCGTCCGGTTCGCGAACTCGGGCAGCGAGGCGGTGCAGGGCGCGGTGCGCGCGGCGCGCGGACACACCGGGCTCTCCACGATCCTCAAGTTCGAGGGTCACTACCACGGCTGGACCGACACCCTCGCCGTCTCCAACCGCCCGAGCGCCGCCGAGGCCGGCCCCTACGCCGCACCGCACGCCGTGCCCCACTCGCCCGGGATCCCCTCCGGGGTCGTGGACGATGTCGTCGTCTGCCCCTGGAACGACCCCGCGGCACTCCGCGCGGTCCTCGACGCCCACCGCGGGAGACTCGCCGCGGTCATCTGCGAACCGATCGTCGCCAACAACGCGTGCACCATGCCCGCACCGGGCTATCTGGACCTGCTGCGGGACGAGTGCACGGCACGCGGGATCGTGCTGATCTTCGACGAGGTCTGCACCGGGTTCCGCACCGGCCCCGGCGGCGCCCAGACGCTGTTCGGCGTCGTACCGGACATCGCCGTCTTCTCCAAGGCCCTGGGCGGCGGTCTGCCCATCGCGGCCTTCGCGGGCCTGCGCCAGGTGATGGAACCCCTGGCGCAGGGCCGGGTCAAACACGGCGGCACCTACAACGCGTCCCCGCTGTGCGCGACCGCGGCCCTGGTCACCCTCGGTCGGCTGAACCGGCCGGAGACCGTCGAGCACATCGACGCCACCGGCCGCCGCATCATGGAGTCGATCCGCCGTGCCGCGCACGACCGGCGGGTGCCGTGCGCGGTCCAGGGCGTCGGGGCCATGTTCCAGATCGTCTTCACCCCCGACGGCGTGCCGACCCGTCAGTACCGCGACCTCCTCCACGCCGACCAGGCCCGCTACCACGCCTTCCGGCACGCACTCCTCGAACGCGGAGTGCACACCAACGCGTACGGCATGGCCTGCTGGTTCGTCGCCGCCACGGTCACGGAGGAGGAGCTGACCGCCACCTGTGAGGCGGTGGAAGCCGCCTTCACGGTCCTGTGACGGGGTGGGCGTGCGGGGACCCTAGTCCTCCCTAGTCGGTGACGTCGTAGTAGTCGGCGAGGAACACGGTGATGGTGGCGGCGTGGGGCAGGAGTTGGGGGAGGTGGAGGGTGAGGGCGGTACGGACGGCGCCGGCCAGGTGGGCCCTGGTGGTGGCGGCCGAGCTGACGTAGGGGTCGAGGCGGCGGATGAGTTCGTAGTTGCTGGAGATGTCGAGGTTCTTCATCGCCCTCTCGATCGGCGGCGCGCTCGGCGGCGGGACCGGCGGCAGGATGCGGGAGATGTAGGTGACACGGTGCAGGACCCGCCAGCAGGGCGGCTGGTGGTCGCTCTGGCGGGCCTGGCGCAGGGCCACGGCACCGGCGTCGGCGCTGTTCGCGAGCCAGACGGGGTCGGCGACCTTGTTGTAGAAGTCGTCGAAGTGGGTGCTGTCCTGACCGAGGTAGAAGGTCATGAAGCGGTACGCGTCGACCTTGCCAGGGGCGAGGACGGGCTTGCCCTCGGCGTACACCGGCTTGCCGGCCGCGTCGTACTTCTGGAGGTCGTTGGTGGGGTTGCAGACCACGTTCAGACGGTGGGAGCGGGTCGCCTCCTTGGAGCGGTGGCGGGTGACGGTGAGGCCGCCGCCGACGGAGGCGTCGAACTGGAGGCCGGCGCCGATGCCCGCGATCTCGAAGTCGACCTCCAGGGAGGTGGTGACCGAGCCGGTGAGGCTGTAGGAGCCGCCGGTGGTCTGGGTGACGACGTCGGTGGTGCCGGTGGTCTCGGCGAAGAAGCCGCCGTCGGCCGTCCAGACGTAGGTGTTGGCGATGTTGCGGTTGGCGAAGGAGCCGGCGGACTGGGTGGGCGGGATCTTGCCGGGCGCGTTCGGTGTGGAGCCGAGGGCGGAGTCCAGCAGCCGTGCGGCGCGCTCCTGCGTGGGGTCGGCGTCGTGGGTCTCGGTGGAGACGGTGCCGTAGTAGGTCTCCAGCTCCTGCCGCTCCCGCAGGATGCGGCGCTTGAGGGCGTACGCCTCGCGGGGCTTGAAGTAGCTGTACTCGCCGTACTGGCCGGCGGTGGGGTAGGCGGGGTCGAGAACCTTGCCCTGGTCGTTGAAGCCGACCGCGCCGTCGAGGGTGCCCTGCTTGGTGTACTGCGGGTTGATGGGGAAGCTGATGATGTTCCAGTCCTTGGGGATGTCCGGGTTCGCCGTGATCCGGTAGGCGACCAGGGTGCCGGAGTGGGCCAGCCGCAGGGCGTACACGTCGGCGGTCTCGGACTGCACCAGGGCGTACCCCTGGTTGGTGGGGACGTAGCGCTGCCCGAGGACGCTGTTGAGGGGCCGGGTCCGGTCCTCCCAGTGGCCGGTGAGGGTGGCGGTCGTCTCGTGCTCGGTGCTGGTGCCCTGGGACACGGAGGTCTCGTCCGTCCAGGCGTTGGAGAACTCGACGCTGCCGCCGATCCGGGCCCGCAGGGCGATGGAGGCCAGCGGTTGGGCGGTGCCGATGCCCAGCGGGGCGGTGATCATCAGGATGTCCTCGTCCACCTCGATCCCCGCGGACATGCTGAAGGAGGTGTTGACGCTGCGCTCGCGGTCGGAGGAGAGGGTGGAGACCACCTCGTCGGCCTGCTGGAAGGTGACGCTGGAGCAGCCAGCGGGTTCCGTGGTGGTGGTCGTGCTGGTCAGGTTCTCGGACGGGACCGGCGGCGCCCCCTCGATGTAGCCGATGAGCTGCGGGTCGAACTGGACCTGACTGACCCACTCGCTGACCAGGTCGCCGACCTTGTACCCGGTGATGAGGCTCCAGGTGCCGTCCTTGAGATGGCTGTAGCAGCGCTTGAGGACGCCGAACGCCTCACCGGAGGCCGCGTACTGGAGATCGGCGTACTCGGCGGCGGCGGGCGGTGCGGAGATCGTCCGCTGGAAGGGCGAGGCGCCCCCGCCCAGGGCCGAGCGGACGGCCGAGGTGTCGGTGGAGACCGGCGCGGAGGACAGGGTGACCGTGGGCCGGTTGGTACCGCTGCCCAGGTCCAGATGGTTGCCGCGCAGGGAGTGGTCGGCGACCGTGGCGGCGCTGGTGGTGGTGGAGGAGCTGTCGAAGGGCCAGTACGCGAGCAGGTCCTTCTTCTCGCCCTTGAGGCGGGTGAAGAGGTTGTCGAGGATCTGCTCCTGGGTACGGGCGCTCTGCCAGATCCGTACCTCCTCCAGGGTGCCGCGGAAGAAGTCGGCGAAGGTGGTGCCACCGGTGTTGATCGCGCCGAGGGTGAGCTGGTTCCCGCTCCAGCCCTGGAGGGAGGTGGTGGAGACGGCGGTGGAGGGCAGGGGCTGTCCGTCGCGGTACAGGCGGAAGGTGCTGGCCTGCGGGTCGGGGTCGGTGGTCCAGCGGGCGCCGCGCAGCCGCAGGGTGTGGCCGCCGGCCGGGTCGGCGGTGGTGCTGCCCGCGTTCTCCTCGAACGACCAGCGTGCCACCAGGCCCTCGTCGCGGGGCTGGAGCGGGGTGCCGAGCTGGGCGGTGTCGCGGGCCTTGCTCCAGATCCGGACCTCGCCGATGGCGCCGGTCAGCGGGTGGACCGACGAGGCGCTGCGGGCGCGGCCGATCTCCAGCGTCCCGTCACTGCCGCGAGGGCCGGGGCCGGTGTAGCGGCCGGTGCCGATCTCCGTGCCGTCGGCGACGAAGACGATGTCGTCCCAGGACTTGGTGTCGACCCGGTCGATCACCTCGACGGTCTTGGTCTGCTCCCTGCCGTCCGCGTCCTTGAAGGTGAAGTCCTTGGTGCCCTTGACCTGTTCGGTGGACTTGCCGCCCCGCCGGACGACGGCCAGCCGGTGGAAGCCCGCGGTGATCGCGGTGGCGGAGGTGTAGCGCCTGACGCTGGGGCCGGGCTCCTCGAACGCGAACTCCAGCCGCCCGTCGGGCAGTACGGAGAACTGGTACGGCACCGTCCCCGAACTGTCGCCGAGCGCGCCCTTGGCGACCAGGCCCTGACGGGAGCCGAGGGTGTCGATCCTGGCGAAGACCTCGACGGTCAGGTCCTCGGTGAGGTCCAGCTGATCGGCGTCGGGGGCCTCCGCCCAGGAGGAGCCGTCGAGGCGGATCCCCCAGGACTGCTCGAACACGGCGGCCAGATGGGACCATTCGCCGATGGGGCAGGTCCGGTCGCTGATCCGGACCCGGTCGCCGACCTTGGCGACGACCTGGTAGCCGAGCGGGGAGTCGCTGTTGTCCGCGTTCCCCCAGAGGCCGCCGTTGCGGCCCGAGGGGGAGCGGTCCGTGAACAGCAGGGCGCCGTCGCTGTAGGAGGAGCTGCCCTTGCGGTAGCTCCAGGCTCCGGTCAGGCCGGCCTCGTCGCCGATGACGGGCCGGTCCTTGCGGGCGGTGATCTCCGCGTCCGAGCGGGCGGTGTTCCAGGTGCGCAGCTCGGCGAGGTGCCCGTTGAAGAGCGGAGAGCCGCCGCTGTCGGCGCGGCCGACGATGAGGAAGGTCGCGCTCGCGGGCAGGGTGGTGGCGGTGCGGCGGGCGACCTCCGCGCCGTCGCGGTGGATGGTCTGCACCTTGGTGGTGCGGTTGAAGGTGACCGCCCAGTGGTGCCAGTCGGTGTCGGTGTAGGTGGCCGTGGTGGTGAGGGTCTCCACGGAGCTTCCGGTCCCGAAGCCGAAACTGAAGGCTCCCGTCGTGGTGAAGCCCATGGTGAGTCCGTTGGTGCCGCAGGAGACGATGGTGTCGGTCTGGTTCGCGCGGTTCGCGGAGCGCTTGAGCCAGCACTCGATGGTGAAGTCCGTGTTCGTCGGATTGGCGTTGGTGATCGACATGGCAGTGGAGCCGTTCAGCACCATGGCGCGGGCGGCGGGCAGCACCATCAGGGCCGCTTTGGTCTCACCGGACTCCAGCTGGACGAGCCGCTGACGGCCCGGGGCGGTGGTGATGACATCGGGCTTGGCCCAGATCTCCAGGCTGAGGTCACCCGCGGGGGCGGCGAGCTGGGGGAGTCGGGCGTCGGGCAGGGACAGCCGCTGGACGGTGCCGTCGAAGGACAGGGCCCGGCCGGGTGAGTCGCCGCGCCAGCGGGTGCCGTGGCCGGGGGTGGCCTCGCCTGCCGTGCCGTTGGGGACCAGGGTGTCGGCGCTCTGGGCGCCCACGGCGATCCACCGGGAGCCGCGGGCCAGGGAGACGCCCGGCCGGGACGCGGTGGCCAGGCCGGGGTCGTGGTGCACCAGGGAGACCACGGCGTTCGTCAGGCCGGTCGGCAGATCGGTGGCGACGGTGACGGCCGTCGCGCCGCTCTGGACGGCGGAGGTGACCCGGTAGCGGCCCGCGCCGATCTGGAGGTAGCTCGCGTCGGACAGTTCGAGGGGAGTGCCGGTGGCCAGGGTCAGGTTCCGGCCCGTCGCCGTGGCCACGGTGCCGATCCTGACGGGTTCGTCCGGCAGCCCGTTGATGACGGCGGCCAGCTCCCGGGCCCGGCGCGGAATGTCGCGGAAGGTCTCGCTCTCGCCGCCGCGGGTGATGGTCAGGGTGCACAGGGAGGTCGCCGCACCGGCGGTGACGGCGAGCGTGGTGTCCTTGCTGATGTCGACGCCGGGGTCGCGGGCGGTGAAGAGCACCGGCCCCTCCGTGCCGGTCAGCCGCAGGGTCGACCGTACGGTGGCGGTGTCCAGGTAGGCGGCGTAGAACTGGCTGTCGGCGCTGCCGCGGTAGTAGAGGGCGACCCGGCCCGCGGCGCTGTCCAGGAGGAACGGCGTGCTGTCCGCCTTGGCGAACGTCAGCAGGGCCCCGGAGACGCTGAGTCCGCTCGCGTCGACGCCGATCAGCGGGACCTTCAGGGTGACATCGGCCGCGCCCTGCGCCCCGTCGGTGAGCCGGGCCAGCTCGTCCCGGGCGCTGTCCAGCTCAAGCCCCTTGGCGGCCCGCTGCCGCTCCTTGTCCGCGATGGACGAGTGCAGCGCGTCTTCCTGCGCATGCTTCTCCAGGTTCAGCAGATCGGGCACGGGTTCGCGTGAGCCGCCGGTGTACACATCGGGCGCCGCGCTCTGGTCCACGAGGGTCGCGCCGCCCAGGTACTTCCCGCTGGCCACATGTTGGAACCTCTGGTTCCGGTTCTCCATCTGGTACGGGTTGCTGATCGCCCACTGGGCCGACGCGGGCAGTGGCTGGGCGAAGCTGCGCTGCTTGAGCACGAGCCGGGTGCCGGCGGCCGTGCCGCCGTTCTCCGCCTCCAGGACCCGGAAGCTGCCCGTGCTGACATCGACGATCGCCACGGTGCACGTCCGGCCCGGCAGGGGCAGCAGATACCACCAGGACATGCGGTTGAGCAGGGCGATCGGGGCCCCGTCCGTGGTGGTGCCGTCGGTGCCCAGACCGTAGAACGTGCCGTTGGACCGCAGGGAGAGGTCCACCTTGTGCCGCAGGGTCTCGACCACCCACTGCTCGGCCGGGAGCTGGCGGTCGGGCCCGAGCGCCGCCAACTGGTTCCGCAGGGTGACGATGCCCTGTCCCAGCTGGTCGGTCTCGGTCTGGAGGGTGCTGATGCGCTGGTTGAGGGTGTCGACGGTGCTGGAGGAGGAGGTGCTCTGCTGGGGGAGGCCGGTGAGGGTGACCACATCGGGGATCTGGGCCAGCCGGCCGTCCACCCCGATGCCGAAGTCGACGGTGGCGACGGCGGGTTCGGCCGTGGTGTTCCCGGTGGGCCGGGTCGCGCAGGCCAGCAGCACCCGGGCCTGCCGCTTGGCCGGCTGGACCGCCCCGCTGTGGCCCGCCGCCAGCCGCTCCTGCTGGTAGTAGACGGACGCCGTCAGACCGGAGACGACATCGCGCCCGTCCAGGGTGAAGCTGTCCCGGCGCACCCCGGGGTGGTCCCCGACGGGCGCCTCCGACGCGACCCAGGCCGGGCTGCCGTAGAAGGTGCCGTGGGCGGCGGTGTCGGTCTGGTCGTACACCTTCGTACCGCTCGCCTCGTCGAACCGGTAGTAGGCCACCAGCCCCGGCTCGTTGCCGATCAGCCGGTGCGTCCGCTCCTCCTCCAGCTCGGTCTGGGAGCGGGCCCGGTTCCAGATCCGCACCTCGTCGACGACCCCCGAGTAACCGCCGCCGGAGGTGGAGGACGAGTTGATCGACAGGCTCGTGGTAGCGGCCGACGCCCTGGCCAGGGTGCCCTGCTTCACGAGCGCCCCGTCGACGTACAGGAACACGGTGGTGCCGTCGTAGGAGGCCGCGATATGGGCGTACGCCCCTTTCTTGAGGACGTTGTACGCCCAGACACTGCCGTTGGGGTGCTGGAGTTCCAGGTGACGGTCGTCGGTGGGGGTGCTGTTGGGGCCGACCTGATCGGTGTAGACCCTGAACCGGAAACCCTTCTGGAACGAGTAGTCCGACTGCCCGACCACCACGCCGCTGCCCCTCCCCGGCTTGACCCACGCCTCCACCGTGTACGGGCCCGTCCCGAGGCCCAGGGCGGGGGTGCCGCAGTCGATCCAGTGGTTGGGGGAGGACTCGGGGAAGGCGACCGCGCTCTCGGCGTGCAGCGCCTCCGGCACCACCGGGACCAGGGGCCGGCCGGTGAAGGGGCAGGTCCCCGGGGTCCGTTCGTAGACGGACGCCTGGTACTGCGGATCCGGGCTGGTCCAGTAGCGGGTGCCCTGGGTGTTGAACAGCCCCTCGGCGCCCTGCTCCACATTGAACGAGTCGATCCGCTTGGTGGCGGAGTTGTGGGCGAAGAACTGCCACCGCTGCCGGCCCTGCACCGCCGTCGGGGTGAGTACGGCGCTGAACCGGCCCCCGGTCAGGTTCCGGACGAACGCCAGCTCCTGCGTGGGCTCGAAGAACGGCTTCCCGTCCATGTCCGCCGCGCCCAGGCTGTCCTTGGTCGACTCCGGACTCGTCTTGTGCCGACTGCGGCGGAACCGGACCTCGCTGACCGGCTTCAGCACCCCGCCCACGAAGAGGAAGCGGTCGCACAGCAGGGTCGAGGCGGCCACCGGCACCTTCGCCCCGGCGGAGTCCCGCACGTAGTCGGTACGGGAGGAACTGCCGGAGCTGCCGCCCTGGGTCAGGACATGGACGGCGTCGGCGTGCCCGCCGTCCACCGCCTGCCGCAGCACCACCACGTAGGTGCCGTCCGACAGCACCTGGAACGGCACGGCGGGCGCGGTCAGCCGCGCGGTGGAGGAGAGGAAGGGGTCGGTCTCCTCCGGGGCGAGCAGCTCGTCCGGTCCGGCTTCGGTCCGCCCGCCCCGCTTGACGACGGGTATCGCGGTCGCCCCCGCCACGGCGTAACCGACCTTGACGATCTCACCCGGGAACGGCAGCTCGACCGGGCTCTCGGACCAGTAGGCGGCGTCCAGTTCGCCCTTCGCGTTCTCGTGGACCGAGAGGTCCAGCACGGTGTAGACGATCCTGCGCTGACCGTCCAGGGCGAAGGCGAAGGCCGTCCCCTGGTGGCGGACCATCGTGGTGTGGGTGTACTGGCGGTCGCTGTAGACCTTCTGCAGACTCAGCTCAGCCGTCATGGAGCATCCGTCCTTCCGTCCTCGACAGACCCGCCGACATGAACGCGAACGCGGACGCGGACGCGGACGGCGGGTGGGGGGTGGGGGGTGCGTAGGGCAGTGCGCGATGCGCGGGGGCAGCGCGCAGCGGCAATGGGCAGGGGTGGAGGGCACGACGAACACACGGCTTCTCGACCGCAGGTGAAGACCCGGTGAAGAAGCGCGCCATAGTCGACCACACACCCACGTCACCCGAATATCGAACAAACAGACCACCGCGGCCTGATCGCTCCCGGAATGGCTCATACGCGGCCATCCGCCCCGCCGCCCACCCCGAGCCCGCCCCCACAGCCCGAGCATCCCCACCGCACCCCGCCTCCCCCTGCCCAACCCCCTCTCACCACCCCCCGGATGCCGGACCAGGCAGAACCCCCGCACTCCGACCCACCCCTACGCCCGAGCGACGCCGCGCGCCTCACCCCGCGTGGTGCCTGGCGGCCCGCAGGAGAGCAACAGGCGAAATGACCTGAATGGACCTGACCAGGGGGTGGAGGGAGGAGGGGGCCGCGTTTCGCCTCCCGCTCAGGTCGACGTACCGGCGAACATGCCCGGCTCGTACGAGCCTCCCGGGTTGTGCACGATCACGTTCATCCGGGTGGCCGCGTTGATGAGGGCGACCAGGCAGACCAGCGCGCCGACCTGATCGTCGTCGTAGTGCTTGCGCACCTCGGCCCAGGTCGCGTCGGACACGCCGTGGTCGCCGAGCCGGGTGCCCTCCTCGGCGAGGGCCAGTGCCGCCCGCTCGGCGTCGGTGAACACCGTGGTGTGCCGCCAGGCGGCGACCAGGTGGAGCCGGAGGGCGGTTTCACCGGCGGCTGCGGCCTCTTTGGTGTGGACGTCGACGCAGAAACCGCAGCCGTTGATCTGGCCGACCCGGAGTTCCACCAGTTCCCGCAGGGCCTTCGGAAGCGTCGACCCTTCCAGGACCAACGAGGTGTTGTAGAACCGCTTGGCGACCTTCGCGGCGGTCGGGCTGTCGAACAGGTTGAAACGAGGTTCCATGACGTCGTCCTCACTCGTGACTCGTGGTGGGTGCCGGCATCCGCACCGGACGGACACAAGATGCCGACGCCCCGCCCCCTGTGACGGCGCGGCGATGTGGCCTCCGTCACCGTTCGCGGGCGTCACAGAACGGTGGGGGCCGGCGTCTGGTGGTCGGCGCAGTCGAGAGCGAACGAGCGGGACAGGAGCCGGCGATGAACGACCGAACCACGGGCGACGGGACGAGGAACACCTCCGGGCCGACCGCTCGCCACGACCGCATGGACCGCGTCACCCAGCCGTTCGTCGCCCACCGCAACCTGCTGTTCACCGTCGCCTACGAGATGCTCGGCTCGGCCGCCGACGCCGAGGACGTCCTCCAGGAGACCTGGCTGCGGTGGGTGGGCGTCGATCCCGACACCGTGCGGGACCAGCGCGCGTACCTCGTCCGGATCACCACCCGGCAGGCCCTGAGCCAGCTGCGCGCCCTCGGCCGCCGCAAGGAGTCCTACGTCGGCCCCTGGCTGCCCGAGCCGCTGCTGACCACGCCCGACGTGGCCGAGGACGTCGAGTTGGCCGACAGCGTGTCGATGGCGATGCTGCTGGTGCTGGAGACGCTCACCCCGACGGAGCGGGCGGTGTTCGTGCTGCGCGAGGTGTTCGCCCTCGGGTACGACGAGATCGCCGAGGCGGTGGACAAGAGCCAGGCCGCGGTCCGCCAGATCGCCCACCGGGCACGGGCCCACGTCGCCGCGCGCCGGCCACGCGGGGCCGTCTCCGCCGCTGAGACCCGCCGCACCGTGGAGGCGTTCCAGCAGGCGGTCGAGACGGGTGACCTGCAACGCCTGCTGGAACTCCTCGCGCCGGACGTCGTCCTGCTGACCGACGGCGGCGGAGTCGTGCGGGCCGCACCGGCGCCCGTCGTGGGGGCCGACCAGGTGGCCCAGGTGCTGGGGAGGATCGCCGACGCGATGTCTCTGCAGCCGACGCAGATCAACGGCGACCCGGCGCTGATCGTCCGGTTGGGCGGCGAGATCGACACCGTCTTGGCCCTGCGTGTCGACGACAGCCTTGTCACCGGGCTCTACGCGGTGCGCAACCCCGAGAAGCTGTCGCGTCTGGAACGGGCGACCACCTTGCGCCGCTGACCTCTTTCGCTTCCGGGGCACAGAGAGATGACCGTCAGGCCGGATCAGGGAGCCCGCGTCAGACCCCCTTCAGGACACGATCGAGTGCCGCCCGACCCGCCGGTCCCCAGTGCGGCTTGCCACCGGGAAGGCCCCGGTCGCCGTTCTGCCCCATGAGCATCAGGAAGAGGCTCTTCATGGCGGCCAGCCCGCGGGCCCGCCGGATCGCCGCCTCGTCCGCGTGCGCGTACACGTCGAAGAACCGTGAGGCCGTGCCCGCGGGCAGCAGCACCCATGCGGCGGCGAGGTCCCACGCCGGATCGCCGGCGAACAAGTCACCGAAGTCGACGATGCCCGAGAGCGTTCCGTCCGAGACGACGACGTTCGCGGGATGGAGGTCGCCGTGCACCCACACCGGCGGCCCCTCCCACTCCCCGGCGTCAACGGCGTCGTCCCAGACGGCCCGGACGTCGGCGGCGATGTCATCGGGCGCGACGGCCCGCAACAAGTCCTCGAACCCGCCCGTGCAGTTCCTGGGATGGGCACCGCGGTCGGTGGCGACCGGCGCCTCGGCGGGCGCCTCCACATGGAGCGCCCGGAGGAAGCCCGCCAGTGTGTCGGCCGCGTGGTCACCGCGGCTGATCGAGCCCTGATCGAGCGGCTCGCCGGGAACCCATGTCATCACGGTCCAGTGCTTGGGGAAGCGCCCGGACGGTTCCCCGAACCGCACCGGCGTCGGCACCGGGAGCGGCAGGCGCGGTGCCAGCGAGGGAAGCCACCGCCGCTCCTTGAGCTGCAACTCCGGGGTGGGATCCATACGCTGCATGCGCACGGCCAACCCATCCCCGAGCCGCCACATCTGATTCCCCCAGCCACCCGACACCTCGCGGATGTCCAACCCCGCGAGGTCCGGGTGCTGCTCCTCCAGCAGGTCACGGACCAGGTCTGCGGTGATCTCGATCTCGGTCATACGAAGTCACAGTACCGAGGCGGCAGACAGAGCAGGATCTCGCTCTCGGGGACATCTCACGGCGGCCCCTGCGACAACCACCGATCCGTTGGTAGTCACCTACCGATATCAAGGACGTGGCCGATCTCAAGGACCTGGACCTGCACGGCGCCGATGGAACGAGGGGGGAGGCCGTATGGCGCCTGCTGAGTGGCCCGGCCTGGCGCGGCCCGGAAACGGCTGAGGCCCAGGTCGATGACCTGGGCCTTCTTCATGGAGCGGGTGACGAGAATCGAACTCGCGCTCTCAGCTTGGGAAGCTGATGTTCTACCATTAAACTACACCCGCGTAGAACGCCGACATCGTCGGGTCCGAACGTTCGCTCACTGTACCCCATGCCAGGCCCCCGGTGCTGATGCCGGGGGTCTGGTGCGTTCGTGGGGGAGGGGGGTCGCTGAGGGGGTTTCAGGTGGGGATGCGGGTGTGGGTGGGAGTAGTTGGGGCGTACGGTGGGGGTGTGGGGGAGGGCGTTCCCGGGGTCGGAGTGCCGCCTGGAGGGGCGTCCCTTTCATCCCGTAATGTGGGGGTTCGTCGCCCGGCGAGCAGGAGTCGGGTGCGGCTCTGGGGAAGGGACTCTAGGACTTGATGGAGCGCACCGTCGTCCGATGTGCCGATGGGCACGTGTTCAGCACCGCCTCGTTCCCGATGCAGCAGGCCGAGCGGCTCGGCCCCGGTCGGCTGGTGCGATGTCCGCGGTGTGCGCGGCTGCGCAGTGTCGTGCCGGTCGCCCTGCAGCGGCAGAAGGGGTAGGGCCCCGGCAGGTGCCCGGGTCGGCGCGCGGATGCCGCGATGGTGGTGGCTCCGCGCGCCTTGCGTATCCTCGGGACGTGCTTCTCTCAGACAAGGACATCCGGGCCGAGATCGACGCCGGGCGAGTGCGGATCGATCCTTTTGATGAATCCATGGTGCAGCCGTCGAGCGTCGATGTGCGGCTGGACCGGTACTTCCGGGTGTTCGAGAACCATCGGTACCCCCATATCGACCCCTCCGTCGAGCAGGTCGACCTGACGCGGATGGTCGAGCCCGAGGGGGACGAGCCGTTCATTCTGCACCCGGGGGAGTTCGTTCTCGCCAGTACGTATGAGGTCATCGGGCTTCCCGACGACCTTGCCTCCCGGCTGGAGGGGAAGAGTTCCCTCGGGCGGCTCGGGCTGGTCACCCACTCCACCGCCGGGTTCATCGATCCCGGGTTCTCCGGGCACGTCACCCTTGAGCTGTCCAATCTCGCCACGCTGCCCATCAAGCTCTGGCCCGGCATGAAGATCGGCCAGCTGTGCCTGTTCCGGCTTTCCTCGCCCGCCGAATTCCCGTACGGGAGCGAGCGGTACGGTTCGCGTTATCAGGGACAGCGTGGGCCCACCGCTTCGCGTTCCTTCCTCAATTTCCACCGGACGCAGGTGTGACGGCGATATGAGTGACGGCGATATGCGTGACGAGCGTGAGAATCTCAGCTACGAGCGGTTCGGTGTCGCCGTCCGGGAACTCGCCCAGGCCGTCGCCGACGACGGGTACGAGCCCGACGTCGTCCTCTCCATCGCCCGCGGAGGCGTCTTCGTCGCCGGTGGCCTCGCCTACGCGCTGGACTGCAAGAACATCTCTCTGGTGAATGTCGAGTTCTATACCGGAGTGGGCACCACCCTTGAAATGCCGGTGATGCTCGCACCCGTTCCCAATGTCGTTGACTTCTCCGACAAAAAGGTGCTCATCGCCGACGATGTCGCCGACACCGGCAAGACGCTCAAGCTGGTGCGGGATTTCTGCCTCGACACCGTCGCCGAAGTGCGTTCCGCCGTCATCTACGAGAAATCGCACTCACTGGTGAAGTGTGAGTACGTCTGGAAACGGACCGATGAATGGATCAACTTCCCCTGGTCCGTGCTCCCGCCCGTCCACGCCGCCGGCGGCCAGGCCAAGGTGAACAAAGAAGCCCTCTGAACCACCCGCCCGCGAACGCCCGTCTGCCAACGCCCACCCGCTGCTACAGCGTGCCCAGCTTCACGATCGACAGCAGGGCTACCAACTGGATCGCCGTCGCGCCCAGCGCCCTCGGCCACGGCAGATCGTGGGAGCGGCTGACCATCAGCGTCAGCAGCGCGCCCGCCGCGACCCAGGTGATCCAGCCCACGATCTGCACGAACGTCGCGTCGCCGCCCGCGAACATCGCGAGGACCAGCCGCGGCGCGTCCGTGAGCGAGGTGATCAGCATGGACAGGCCGACCGTCGGCTGCCAGGCCCCGTCGCCGCCCAGCTGACGGGCCAGGCTGTGGGTGACCACGCCCAGGATGAAGGAACTGAGCGCCATCGCGACCGCCGTCGTCAGGACGATCGGGATCGCGTTCGCGAGCGTCGCGTTGATCGCGTCCTCGCGGGCGGTGTCGAAGCCGAAGACGGCCAGCAGTCCGTACAGGAACGTGACGACGAGGGCCGGGCCCCACATCGCGTAGTCCCGCATCTGGAGGAAGGTCTGCTTGGGCGACAGGAAGATGCCCTTCAGCAGGGCCTTCCAGTGCAGCCTCGGGCCGATCGGGCCGGCCGGGGCCGCCCCCGCGTGATAGGTCTGGCCCCGGGTGTAACCGGTGGCCTCGTCGATCGAGAACGCCTGGGTGTGGCCCGGGTTGTTCGCCGCGTACGGGTCCGGGGTGCCCTGGTGGTAGCCGCCGCCGTCACCGAAGTACTCGGGCTCGCCGTGGTCGCCACCGCCGTAGCCACCGCCCTGCGGGTGCTGCGCATGCTGCTGGTGCGGGTACGGCGGTTGCGAGTGCGGTGCCTGCGGGGGCGCGGGGGGATAGCCGTACGGCGGTCCCTGGGGGGCCTGCTGCCCGTACGGAGGGTTTTGCGGTCGCGCTTGCGGGGCGCGGTCGTCCCGGCCGCCGCGTCCGATCCTGAATCCAGCCACGTCACCGAACGTACCTGGTCTTGCCGGGCCGCGTACGGGAGCCGGGGTCGAACCGGCGGGTTTGCTGCCGACCTGTGACATCCCTTACGGGGAGGCCATCAGGGTCGGTTCAGGGTCGGATCGAGGGCGGATCGGAGGGGGATCCGGGGTCGGATCGGGGTCGGATCGAGGGCGCATCCGGGGGCGGATCCGAGGCGGATCCGGGGGCAGGGGCCTTCGGGTTCCCCGTGGGGGCTCGGGAGCCGCCGTTCTCCGCGGCGGCTCCCCCCTACGTCACCTCAGCATCCCCGCCCCCAGCCGCGGCGCCCCCGCCGTCGACAGCCCCACCGACGACGGGCCGAAGTTCACGGTGTTCCTCGTCGTGACGCCGGTCGACGTGCCCGGCAGCAGCCATACGCCGCCGTCCCCGGCGTTCTCCGCGTCCGCGCCGACGGCGAGGTCCGCGCGGCCGTCCCGGTTGACGTCGGTCAGGCGCAGGGACCAGCCGAAGCGGTCGCCGGTCTCGGCGGTGCCGGGGACGCCCGCGGTGTTCTGGGTGAAGGACTGGGCGCCGGTGGTGGTCAGGCCCGCCGGGCCGCCGCGCAGCACGGTCACACTGCCCGCGAGTTCGGCGGCGCCGATCGTCTCGAAGTTGGCCGAGACCGCGAGGTCGGCCCGGCCGTCGCCGTCGATGTCGTCCAGCGACAGCGCGTGGCCGAACCAGTCGTCCGGCTCGTCCGCGCCCGGCACACCGGGGCTGTCCTGGGTGAGGGTCTGCGCGGCCTGGGTGCGTACCCCGTCCGGGCCGCCGAGCCAGACGCTGACCGAACCGCCGTCGTCCGCGCGCACGGACCCGGGGGACGCGCCGGTCACCACGTCGTCATGGCCGTCGCCGTCGACGTCGCCGACCGCGGCGGTCTCGTAGGCGCCGCTGCGGAGCACCGCCTGGCGGACCGGGCCCGCCTCGCCGCCCAGGAACACCTGGGTGCCGTCGAAGTAGGCGGAGGGCTCGTCGGTCGCGTACGACCCGCCGACCACCAGGTCCGCCGTGCCGTCCTTGTCGAGGTCGCCGGAGGCGAGGACCCGGGCGCCGCCCACGATGCCGGTCGTGAGATCGGCGGTGACCTTGTGACGGGCGGTGGCGGGGGTGTTCCTGCCGAGGCCCTCGTGGATCCAGACGTCCTTGCCCGTGCTGCCCACGGCGAGGTCCGGGCGCCGGTCGCCGTCGAAGTCGCCTACGGCGAGGGTGAGTCCGAAGGCGTCGTGCGCGGAGGGCGTCGGGTCGGGGACCGAGGAGCCGCCCGACAGACCGTCCTTGCCACCCCATACGACGGTGACGCCGCCGCCGTCCTTGTCGCCGCCGACGTCCTCCTTCTCGGTGCCGATGACCAGGTCCGCGTAACCGTCGCGGTCGAGGTCGCCGGAAGCGAGGGCCGAGCCGAACTCGTCGTGGGCCTCGGCCCCGCCGGGGACGCCGGCCGTGTTCTGGGTGAGCACGGTGCGGCGGGCGGCGCTGATGCCGGACGCCGAGCCGTAGTTGACGACCACGGCACCGGCGTACGCCTTGCCGCCGACCGTGGCGCCGGGGGCGGCGGTCACCAGGTCGCGGACGCCGTCGCCGTTGAAGTCGTCCGCGAACCCGGCGGGCGCGGCGGTGGCCGTCCCGGCGGGCAGGGCGGTGAGCAGCCCGGTCAGCAGCCCCGTGGTGAGGGCCGCGGTGAGCAGATGCGTGCGGGTGCGCACACCGGCGGGGTCATGCTTCATGCCGGTCCTTTCGGGTGGAACAGATCGTCCAGCAGCTTGCCGAAGAGGCCGAAGAGGCCCAAGAGGCCCAAGAAGAGGGAGGGAGGGGCACTCCCCGGGCCGACCCCCTTCGTGGGTCACTCGGCGATCTCCCAGCCGAACACCGCGTTGCCCTTCAGGCCCACGCCGCCCGCCGTGAAGGACGTGGCGCCGGACGTGGTCGGGCCGGTCGTCGCGCCGCGCAGGACGGTGACGCCGCCGTTCTCGTTCTCGTAGCCGGAGCCGATGATCAGTTCGGCCTTGCGGTCCTTGTTGAGGTCGGTGAGCTGGACGGCCAGGCCGAACGCGTCGCCCCGCTCGTTGGAGCCGGGCACCCCCGCCGTGTTCTGGGTGAAGGACTTGGCGCCGGTGCCCGTCAGGCCGGCGGCCGAGCCGAACAGGACCGTCACCGAACCCGAGTCGGTCGCCGAGCCGTTGTCCTCGCCGCTCGTGCCCACGGCCACGTCGGCGCGGCCGTCGCCGTTGACGTCCCCGACCGCGACCGCCGCGCCGAAGCCGTCGTACGCCTCGCCCGCGCCCGGTACGCCCGGGGTGTCCTGGTGGATGACGGTCGGGCGCTGGGTCGGGTCTACGCCGCCCTTGCCGCCGTACCAGACGGAGATCTGGCCGCCCTTGTGGCCGCCGGGCACCGACCCGGTGGGGTCCGTGTAGTCGCCGAGGACCAGGTCGCCGTAGCCGTCGCCGTTGACGTCGCCGATCGCGCCCGGGTCGCCGTCGGCGTCGGGAAGCTCGATCATGGCGTAGTCGGACTCGGGGAACTGTTCGTTGCCGGGGTCGTGGGTGAAGTAGCGGATGTCGCCGCGCTCGTCGCCGTCGACGCCGAACGGGTAGACCCGCTCGGCCTTGCCGTCGCCGGTCAGATCGCCGGCGATGGCCTCGTACGTGCTGCCGGTCTCGGCGACCGGGAAGTGGTTGCGCGGGGCGCCGGTGCGTTTGAAGGGGCCCATGTACAGGTGGGTGCGGCTCTGGCCGGTGGCCGTCACGTCGAGCTTGCCGTCGCCGTCGACGTCGGCGACCGCCACGTCGGAGCCGAAGCCGCCCCACTCGGTCCGGCCGGACGGGCCGGGCAGCTGGGAGCCGCCGGACAGGCCGCTCGTGCCGCCCCAGAGGACGAGGACCGAGCCGACGCCCCGCTTGTCGGCGGTGCTCTCGTACTGGGCGCCGACGACGAGATCGCTGTAGCCGTCGCCGTCGAGATCACCGGCGGCGAGGCTGTATCCGAAGCGGTCGTCGCTCTCGGCGGTGCCCGGGACGCCGGGCGAGTTCTGGGTGAACACGGCCTTCTTGGTGGAGACACCGGAGGCCGAGCCGTACATCACGACCACGGCGCCCGCCCCGTGCTTCGACCCGGCGTCGGCACCGAACGCGCCGATCGCCAGGTCCCGGTAGCCGTCGCCGTTGAAGTCGTGCGCCAGTCCGGAGGGAGCGGCGGTGGCCGTCCCGGCGGGCAGGGCGGAGAGCAGGCCCGTGGTGAGGGCGGTGGCCAGGAGAAGAGTGCGCTTGCGCAAGGGGGATGCTCCGGGGGCATCGGGGCCGGGCCCGCACGTGGTGGTGACGGGCCCGGCCGGGAGAGAGGGAGGACGGAGGGGAGGAGGAGTACGTCAGTCGGCGAAGTTGGCGCCGAAGTACGGGGTGCCGGTGGTCGAGACGCCCGCGGAGGTGGCGGAGACCGCGCGGGAACCGGTCGTCGTGATCTTCGAGCCGTTGGACGGGAGGTAGGTCACCGATCCGTCGGCGCGGTCCTCGCTGGAGCCCACCAGCAGGTCGGCCCGTCCGTCCCCGGTGACGTCGTCGAGCTTGACGTCCGTGCCGAACTGGTCGTAGTCCTCGTTGGTGCCGGGCACCCCGGCCGTGTCCTGGTGGAAGGACTGGGCGCCGGTGCTGCGCAGACCGCTCGCGGAGCCGTACAGGACGGAGACCATGCCGGTGTCGACGTCGTCGGCGATGTTCTCGTTGACGGTGCCGATCGCGAGGTCCTGGAAGCCGTCGCCGTTGATGTCACCGAGGTCCAGTTCCCAGCCGAAACGGTCCTTCTTCTCCGACACACTGGGGACGCCCGCCGTGTCCTGAGTGATGCGGGTGACCTTGTCGGGCCCCAGCGCCGAGCCGTACGTCACCCAGACCGTGCCGCCCTTGGCGCCGCCCTCGGGGTGCTCGAACCCGTCGGAGTCCTCCCAGGTGGCGCCGCTGACGATATCGCCGAAGCTGTCGCCGTCGATGTCGCCGATCGCGGTGATCACACCGGGCTTGATCTGCTGTGCCGTGCCGGCGGACAGGCCGTTCGGGCCGCCCGGGAACCAGTAGTTGCGGTTCCAGCCCTGGGCGCTCGCGCTCTCGTAGCCGTCGACCACCAGGTCGCTCGTCCCGTCGGCCCCGATGTCGCCCGCGGTGAGGTTGAGCGGGCCCATGCCGCTGCCGGCCAGCACCGGTGCCTTGAGGGTGTAACGGCCCTTGCCGGGCTTGCCGGTGGAGGTGATGCCGCCCTTGAGGATGTGCACGGTCGAGGAGGTGGTGCCGACGGCCAGGTCGTCGGTGCCGTCACCGTCGAAGTCGCCCGCCGCGAGGTTGTTGCCCCAGCGGTCGTGGGCGGTGGGCGCCGGGTCGGCGACCGTGACGCTCTTGCCGGTGAGGCCGTTCACGGAGCCCCACAGCACGATCAGGGTCCCGGCGTCCTTGTCGCTGCCGACGTCCTCGCCGGGGGCGCTGACCGCGAGGTCGTGGAAGCCGTCGCCGTTGAAGTCGGCGTACGCGCTGTCCCGGCCGAAGGCGTCACCGGTCTCCGCGGCGCCGGGCACGCCCGGGGAGTTCTGGTTCAGGGTGACGCGCTTGGTGCCGGTGATTCCGGTGCCGGTGCCGTACAGGACGACGATCTGCCCGGCCTCCTTCTTGCCGGAGACATGGGCCGCCTGGGCCGAGGTGGCCAGGTCGGACCTGCCGTCCTTGTTGAAGTCGGCTCCCGGGACACGCGTCGAGTCCGCCGCGCCCGCCGGGCCGGCCGCGAAGGTGAGCAGAGCGCCCGTCAGCGTCGCCGCGGTGGCGGTGGCGAGGGCGATGCGCAGATGCTGGTGCATGCGGTTCTCCTGCTGCATGCGGGGACGCCCGGCAGGCGTCCGCAGTCAAATGGGGGTGCGACCGCGGCACGCGTTCACCGGGAGTTACCCCTCCGTGCACGGCGCGGTCGGCGATCAGGAGACCAGCATGGGGGCTCAAGGGTTGTACGGGACAGCGGATTTTTTGTGAGGCCGCTGTGAACGGGCCGTCCGGGCCGTCGGATTCAGTCGGCCGGGAACTCCGCCGTCGAGAACGTCACCACCGGTTCCGTCCCCACCGGCGACCCTTTCTCCGCGCCCTTCCCCGCGCCTTTCTTCGCCCCTGCGTACACACCCACCGCGTCCCAGGTCTCGCCCCGGTACGTCCGCACCACCAGGTCGTCCCGTCCGTCGCCGTCGAAGTCCCCGACGGCCACCACCCGGTGGGTTCCCCGCTCGGCGGGCGACAGGGTCGCGGCGGGCTCCGGGGCCAGCGCGGTGGTACGTCCCTTTCCGCCCCGGAAGAACAGGAACTCCGCGCCGCCCGCGACCAGTTCGCCCACCCCGTCGCCGTCGAAGTCCCCGGTGTCGAGCAGGGTCCCGGAGACGGTGAGGGAGGCGCGGGTGGGGGCCGGGAAGTCGTAGCGCAGGGCGGTGCCGGACGTCGAGCCGATCGCCGCGTCCAGGGCGGCGCCGCGTCCGAAACGGCCGACGGCGAGGTCGGTCCCGGCGGGCAGGGCGATCCCGGTCCCGGTGGGTCCGTACGGGCCCCCGAGCACGAGTGAGGCGTCCCCCTCGCCCTCCGCCGTCCGGATCACCAGGTCGTCCCTGCCGTCGCGGTCGACGTCGGCCGCCGGGCCGGTGGGGACGTTGCCGGGCGCGGGGACCGGGGCGCCGGCGGCGTCGGGGGCGCCCTTGCGGTCGAACGGCCCCCGCAGATAACTGAGTTGCTGCTCGGAGGCGTGCAGGACGAGGTCCTGGGCGCCGTCGCCGTCGAAGTCACCGCACACCGGGTGGTCCGGCCAGTCCTTCCCGGCACGGGCGGCGTCCGGTACGACCAGTTTCACCGCCTTGCCCGCGAGGCCCTTCGGCGAGCCGAAGAGGAGCTGGACCGGGACCGGGGGGCGGCCCTGGCCGTCGTAGGGCGGGTCGGTGGTCAGGACGAGGTCGGTGAAGCCGTCACCGTCCAGGTCGCAGCCGGCCTCCGCGTCGAACGCGGCGGGCACCTGACCGCCGGTGCGGGCCGCGTACCGCTCGGGCGCGAGCAACTGCCGGGCGCCGGGGACGAGCCCGTCGGGGCCGCCGTAGACGATGCCGACCCCGGCGTCGTCCGCGTGCGCCTGGTCCTTGACCAGGTCGTTGAGGACGAGGTCGCGATGGCCGTCGCCGTTGAAGTCGTCAGGTGTCTCGCTGCCGTCGCCGCGCGGCACGGGGCGGGCGGGCCGTGACTCGGCCGCCTTGCGCACGGGCGTCCGCCCGTCCCGGGGGCTGTCCTCGCCCGCTCCGGAGCCGCAGGCGGTGAGCGAGCCCGCCAGCACGGCCGCCACCACCGCCAGCACCGTCGCGCCACTTCGTACGCGTACCCGAAACCGCACCATTCACCTCGCCGGCCCCACCGTCAACGACCCCGTAATGATGCGCGGGTTCGGGGTGGAGGTGAAGGGGCGGGAGGGGGGAACAACGGCCGACGCCCCGCACATCACCAGGTGTGCGGGGCGCCGCGTACGAACGACGGCTGTATCGCCGGGCTGTTCGGTCGTGGAGCCCAGTCGTACGGCCGTAGGGCGGGGCTGGACAGCCGTAGAGCCCGGCCGCACGGCCGTAGAGCCGGGCTGAACAGCCGTAGAGCCCAGCCGCACGGCCGTACCGGCCGTCCTCCGCTACTTCACCGGCTCCGGTTCCGGCGCGTCCTCCGGCTCCGCCGTGCCCGCCGGGTCGACCGGTGTGCGGACGGACTCCAGGAGCAGCTGGGCCACGTCGACCACCTGGACGGACTCCTTGGCCCGGCCCTCGTTCTTCTTCGCGTTGACCGAGTCGGTCAGCATGACGAGGCAGAACGGGCAGGCGGTGGAGACGATGTCGGGGTCGAGGGAGAGGGCCTCGTCGACGCGCTCGTTGTTGATGCGCTTGCCGATCCGCTCCTCCATCCACATCCGCGCGCCACCGGCGCCGCAGCAGAAGCCGCGTTCCTTGTGCCGGTGCATCTCCTCGTTGCGCAGACCGGGGACCTTCTCGATGATCTCGCGCGGAGGGGTGTAGATCTTGTTGTGCCGGCCCAGGTAGCAGGGGTCGTGGTACGTGATGAGGCCCTCGACCGGGGTGACCGGGATCAGTTTGCCCTCGTCCACCAGGTGCTGGAGCAGCACGGTGTGGTGGATGACCTCGTAGTCGCCGCCGAGCTGCGGGTACTCGTTGCCGAGGGTGTTGAGGCAGTGCGGGCAGGTGGCGACGATCTTCTTGGCCGCCTTGGGCTTGCGGGACGCGTCGGTGACCTTGCCGTCGTCGTCCAGCTCCTCGCCGAACGCCGAGTTCAGGGCCATGACGTTCTCCATGCCCAGCTCCTGGAAGAGCGGCTCGTTGCCGAGGCGCCGGGCGGAGTCACCGGTGCACTTCTCGTCGCCGCCCATGATGGCGAAGCTGACGCCCGCCATGTGGAGCAGCTCGGCGAACGCCTTGGTGGTCTTCTTGGCCCGGTCCTCCAGGGCGCCGGCGCAGCCGACCCAGTACAGGTACTCGACCTCGGAGAGGTCCTCGATGTCCTTGCCGACCACCGGCACCTCGAAGTCGACTTCCTTCGTCCACTCCAGGCGCTGCTTCTTGGCCAGGCCCCAGGGGTTGCCCTTCTTCTCCAGGTTCTTGAGCATCGTGCCCGCCTCGGAGGGGAAGCTGGACTCGATCATCACCTGGTAGCGGCGCATGTCCACGATGTGGTCGATGTGCTCGATGTCGACGGGGCACTGCTCGACACAGGCGCCGCAGGTGGTGCAGGACCACAGCACGTCCGGGTCGATGACGCCGTTGTCCTCAAGGGTGCCGATGAGGGGCCGCTCGGCCTCCGCGAGCGCGGCGGCGGGGACGTCGGCGAGTTGCTCGGCGCTCGCCTTCTCCTCGCCCTCCACGGTCTTGCCGCCGCCCGCGAGCAGATAGGGCGCCTTGGCGTGCGCGTGGTCGCGCAGGGACATGATGAGGAGCTTGGGCGAGAGCGGCTTGCCGGTGTTCCAGGCGGGGCACTGCGACTGGCAGCGCCCGCACTCGGTGCAGGTGGAGAAGTCCAGCAGGCCCTTCCAGGAGAACTGCTCGACCTGCGAGACGCCGAAGACGTCGTCGTCGCCCGGGTCCTCGAAGTCGATCGGCTTGCCGCCGGAGGTCATCGGCAGCAGCGCGCCGAGCGAGGGCTCGCCGTCGGCGTTGCGCTTGAACCAGATGTTCGGGAAGCCGAGGAAGCGGTGCCAGGCCACGCCCATGTTGGTGTTGAGCGCGACGACGATCATCCAGATGAAGGACGCGGCGATCTTCAGTCCGGCGAAGAAGTAGGTGAGGTTCTGGAGGGTGGAGAGGTCCATCCCCTCCAGCCACGCCACCACGGGGTACGAGAGGAAGAACGACGCCTCGTAGCTGTCGACGTGGTGCTGGGCGCCCTCCAGGGCGTGCAGCATGAAGATGCAGACGCCGACGGTGAGGATGACCGCCTCGACGAAGTACGCCTGGCCCGTCTTGGAGCCCGCGAACCGGGACTTGCGGCCGGGGTCGCCGGGCCGGGAGAGCTGGCGGATGACGATGAGGGTCAGGATGCCGAGCACGGTCATGGTGCCGATGAACTCGACGAAGACGTTGTACGGCGCCCAGTCGCCGATGACGGGCAGCAGCCAGTCGGCCTTGAAGAGCTGGCCGACGGCGTTGACGATCGTCAGCAGCAGTGTGTAGAAGCCGATCGCCACGAACCAGTGCGCGATGCCGACGACACCCCAGCGGTTCATCCGGGTGTGGCCGAGGAATTCCTTGGCCAGGGTGATGGTGCGCAGCACGGGGTCGTTGGTGCGTGCCCCGGCCGGGAGCGGTTGGCCGAGCGTCATGAACTTGACGATCTGGAGGACGGCCCGGCCGAACAGGGCGACGCCGACCACGATGAGGACCATCGACACGATGATCGCGGCGAGTTGCATCTCAGGGCTCCTCGGGCCTGCGGGAGGAGGTCTCGCCGGGGGCCCGGCGACTCCATTCCATTTACGGGTCAGCTAATTACTAAGCGGTAACTTACCCAGTTCTCTGAGATTACCCGCATCCCGCCTCGCACTGTAGCCAGGCACTCGGTGATCTGTGTCGCTGAGGGGTGCCTGACCGCCGGGGTGAGGGGGCGCTGATGGTCCGTGGCGCTCGCGGCGCGCCGGGTGGGACCTGGTATTCGTAACAAAACGTGACATTACGCTTAGCTTAGGGCTGTGTTCTACGGGATCATCGCGGCCGTGGCCGCACTCCTGCTCGCCGCCGCGCTCTCGGCGCTCCTGCGGCCCTTCGCGCTGCGCCGCGGGCTGCTGGACCGCCGCCGACGGGTGCGGCCGGTGCCGCTGCTGGGCGGCGTCGCGGTGGTCGTCGCCACCGTGGCCATCGCCGGGGCCGGTGAATGGGCCGGTGTCGCCCGGCTCGACGGCGGGGTCGGCGCGCTGCTCGCCGGAGCCGTCGCGGTCGCCCTCCTCGGCCTCGCCGCGGACCTCTGGCGGCTGCGCACCCGCTTCGTCCTCGTCGGTACGGCGGTGGCGGCGCTGTGCGTGATGCCGTACGAGCGCACCGGGGTGGCCGGCGGAGTGCTGGCCGCGCTGTGGGTCGCCGGGGCCGCGCTCGCCTTCCGTTCGCTGGACCACGCGGACGCGGTCGTCGGCACGGTGGGGGTGGTGACCGCCTTCGGGGTCGCGGCCTGCGCCGCACTGGAGGTGCGGGACGGCCTCGCCGTGCTGCTCAGTGTTCTCGCGGCGGCCCTGACCGGCTTCCTGATGCACAACTGGCCCCCGGCCCGGATCGCGCTGGGCGCCACCGGGTCGCTGTTCGTCGGCTTCCTCCTGGCGGGCGCCGCGATCGAGACCCGCGCGGGCGGCGAGGTGACGTCCTCGCTGGCGATCCTCTTCCTGCTGACGGCGGTGGCCGCGGCGGACGTCCTCCTGGTCCTGCTCGCCCGCCGCATCTCCGGCCGCCCCCTCCTGCGCACCACCCCCGCGCCGGACCACCTCTCCCACCGGCTGCGCCGCACCGGCCTGACCCGCCGGGGTGTCGCGATCCTGCTGGGCACGCTCGCCTCGGCGGCCGTCCTGGTGGGCGTACTGATCCACACGGGCGGGACGGGTGCGGTCGGCGCGCTGTGGGCGCTGGGCGCGGTGCTCGTGACGGTGACGGTGCTGCTGTGCGTCGGGGGCCCGGAGCTGAGGTCCCGCGAGGGCACCCGCCCGGCGCCCACCGGGGCGCACGGGGAGACCTGGACGGAGGTCGGGAGGGGTCGCGGGGGAGCCGGGACGGAGGTCGGCAGGGGTCGCGGGGGAGCCGGGACGGAGGTCGGCAGGGGTCGCGCGGGAATCCGGACGGAGGTCGGCAGCGGCAGGGGCGGCGCCCGGTCGGAGGTCGGGAAGGGCCGCGACGGCGCCCGGACTGCCGTCGGGAGTACCCGCCGGGGACTCCGCCCGGACATGGGGCGCGTAGGGCCCGTAGGACCTGTAGGACCCGTAGGAACCGTAGGGCCCCTAGGACCCGTGCCGTTCGGTACGGACTCCGCCCCGGCCGCCCCCGTCGACGCGCACCCGCGCACCCCGGGCCCGGCGTCCGCCGTAGGACCACGGGCCCGGCGCGGAGCCGTATCCCCGCCCGTGCCCGCGCCCGTGCCGCAGTCCGATCCGACGCGGACGGCCCTCGTCCCCGCCCCGTCCTCCGGCCCTCGCAGGAAGCCGGGCCCGAGGTCGCTCACCGGGCTGATCCCGTCCCTGCGCGCCGCCACGACCGCCCGCCGCCGCGTCCCGTACCCGGTGCCCGGGCGGCCGTGACGGCCCCCGTCCTCCCCAGGCTTCCGTGCGGCCCCCGACCTCCCCGGGCTTCCCGGGCTTCCGTGCGACCCGCCTCCGCCCTCGCGGCCCCCGGCCCCGTGTGACCCCGCTCTCTCCTCCCGCGCAACCACCGCCCTCACCCCTGCGTCCTCCCAGGTCAGAAGGTGGTTGCGTGTAAGGAACGGATAAGAGTTGAGTGGGGCAGGCTCAGGTCTGTTGACCCGGGGAAGAGAGTCATGCACACTTGAGTCCGTTCCACTCAAGTCAGCTGGAGGAATCAACCATGGCACGTGCGGTCGGCATCGACCTGGGCACGACTAACTCCGTCGTCAGCGTTCTGGAGGGCGGCGAGCCCACCGTCATCACCAACGCCGAGGGCGCCAGGACCACGCCGTCCGTCGTCGCCTTCGCGAAGAACGGCGAGGTGCTCGTCGGCGAGGTGGCGAAGCGTCAGGCTGTCACCAACGTCGACAGGACCATCCGGTCGGTCAAGCGCCACATGGGCACCGACTGGAAGATCGAGCTGGACGGCAAGCTCTTCAACCCGCAGCAGATGAGCGCCTTCGTGCTCCAGAAGCTGAAGCGGGACGCGGAGTCCTACCTGGGCGAGAAGGTCACCGACGCGGTCATCACCGTACCGGCGTACTTCAACGACGCCGAGCGTCAGGCCACCAAGGAGGCCGGTGAGATCGCCGGTCTGAACGTACTGCGGATCGTCAACGAGCCGACCGCCGCCGCTCTCGCGTACGGCCTCGACAAGGACGACCAGACCATCCTCGTCTTCGACCTCGGCGGCGGCACGTTCGACGTGTCCCTCCTGGAGATCGGTGACGGCGTCGTGGAGGTCAAGGCCACCAACGGCGACAACCACCTCGGTGGTGACGACTGGGACCAGCGCGTCGTCGACTACCTGGTCAAGCAGTTCCACTCCGGCCACGGCGTGGACCTCGCCAAGGACAAGATGGCGCTCCAGCGTCTGCGCGAGGCCGCCGAGAAGGCCAAGATCGAGCTGTCCTCCTCCACCGAGACCTCGATCAACCTGCCGTACATCACGGCGTCCGCCGAGGGCCCCCTGCACCTCGACGAGAAGCTCACCCGCGCCCAGTTCCAGCAGCTGACCGCGGACCTCCTGGAGCGCTGCAAGACCCCCTTCCACAACGTCATCAAGGACGCGGGCATCGCCCTGTCCGAGATCGACCACGTGGTCCTGGTCGGTGGCTCCACCCGGATGCCGGCCGTCGCCGAGCTGGTGAAGGAGCTGACCGGCGGCAAGGAGGCCAACAAGGGCGTCAACCCGGACGAGGTCGTCGCCATCGGCGCCTCGCTCCAGGCCGGTGTCCTCAAGGGCGAGGTCAAGGACGTCCTGCTGCTCGACGTCACCCCGCTGTCCCTCGGTATCGAGACCAAGGGCGGCATCATGACCAAGCTGATCGAGCGGAACACGACGATCCCGACCAAGCGGTCCGAGATCTTCACCACCGCCGAGGACAACCAGCCCTCCGTGCAGATCCAGGTCTACCAGGGCGAGCGCGAGATCGCGGCGTACAACAAGAAGCTCGGGATGTTCGAGCTGACCGGTCTGCCCCCGGCGCCCCGCGGCGTCCCGCAGATCGAGGTCTCCTTCGACATCGACGCCAACGGCATCATGCACGTGACGGCGAAGGACCTCGGCACCGGCAAGGAGCAGAAGATGACCGTCACCGGCGGCTCCTCGCTGCCGAAGGACGAGGTCAACCGGATGCGCGAAGAGGCCGAGAAGTACGCCGAGGAGGACCACGCCCGCCGTGAGGCCGCCGAGGTCCGCAACCAGGGCGAGCAGCTCGTCTACCAGACCGAGAAGTTCCTCAAGGACAACGAGGACAAGGTCCCCGGCGAGGTCAGGACCGAGGTCGAGGAGGCTGTCGCCGAGCTGAAGGAGAAGCTCAAGGGCGAGGACAGCGCCGAGATCCGTACGGCCACCGAGAAGGTCGCCGCCGTCTCCCAGAAGCTCGGCCAGGCCATGTACGCCGACGCCCAGGCCGGGCAGGCCGCCGGTGGCGCCGAGGCCGGTGCCGAGGCGCCCAAGGCCGACGACGATGTCGTGGACGCCGAGATCGTCGACGACGAGCGCAAGGACGGTGCGGCGTGACCGAGGAGACCCCGGGCTTCGAGGAGAAGCCCGACGTCCCCTCCGGCGCGACCCCTGACGACGCCGAGCCGAAGTCCGCCCCCGAGGAGGGGGCGGCTCCGGCCGGGGACGGCACCGAGACAGCGGGTCTGGTGGCCCAGCTGGACCAGGTGCGTACGGCGCTCGGTGAGCGCACGGCGGACCTCCAGCGCCTCCAGGCCGAGTACCAGAACTACCGCCGCCGCGTCGAGCGCGACCGCGTCGCGGTCAAGGAGGTCGCCGTCGCGAACCTCCTGACCGAGCTGCTGCCCGTGCTCGACGACATCGGGCGGGCCCGTGAGCACAGCGAGCTGGTCGGCGGCTTCAAGTCCGTCGCCGAGTCGCTGGAGACCGTGGCGGCCAAGATGGGTCTCCAGCAGTTCGGCAAGGAGGGCGAGCCCTTCGACCCGACCATCCACGAGGCCCTGATGCACTCGTACGCGCCGGATGTCACCGAGACGACCTGCGTCGCGATCCTCCAGCCTGGGTATCGCATCGGCGAGCGCACCATCCGCCCCGCGCGGGTCGCGGTCGCCGAGCCGCAGCCCGGTGCGCAGACGGTCAAGCCGGAGGGCTCCGAGGAGTCCGCCGACGCCGACGACAAGGAGAGCGGTGGCCCGGACGAGGGCTGACGTTGCACTGACCACGGTGCCCACCAGGAAGCTGACGGGAGAGGAGGGACGTCGGGGATGAGTACGAAGGACTACATCGAGAAGGACTACTACAAGGTCCTCGGCGTCCCCAAGGACGCCACCGAGGCCGAGATCAAGAAGGCGTACCGCAAGCTGGCCCGGGAGAACCACCCCGACGCCAACAAGGGCAACGCCAAGGCCGAGGAGCGCTTCAAGGAGATCTCCGAGGCGAACGACGTCCTCGGTGACCCCAAGAAGCGCAAGGAGTACGACGAGGCGCGGACGCTGTTCGGCAACGGCGGCTTCCGGCCCGGCCCCGGCGGCGGAGGCAACTTCAACTTCGACCTGGGCGACCTCTTCGGAGGCGGACAGCCCCAGGGCGGAGCCGGTGGCGGCGGCTTCGGCGGCGGCCTCGGCGATGTCTTCGGGGGCCTGTTCAACCGCGGTGGCGCCGGAGCCGGGACCCGTACCCAGCCCCGGCGCGGCCAGGACATCGAGTCCGAGGTCACCCTCAGTTTCACCGAGGCGATCGAGGGCGCGACGGTCCCGCTGCGGATGTCCTCCCAGGCCCCCTGCAAAGCCTGCTCCGGCACCGGCGACGCCAACGGCACCCCCCGGGTGTGCCCGACGTGTGTCGGCACCGGACAGGTGGCGCGCGGCTCGGGCGGCGGCTTCTCGCTGACCGACCCCTGCCCCGACTGCAAGGGCCGCGGACTGATCGCGGAGAATCCCTGCGAAATTTGCAAGGGCAGCGGCCGGGCCAAGTCCTCGCGCACCATGCAGGTCCGGATCCCGGCCGGGGTGGGCGACGGACAGCGGATCAGGCTGCGCGGCAAGGGGGCCCCCGGTGAGCGCGGCGGCCCCGCGGGCGATCTGTATGTGGTCGTCCATGTCGACGCCCACCCGGTCTTCGGCCGCA
Source organism: Streptomyces sp. NPDC091377 (assembly GCF_044757045.1). NCBI lineage: Bacteria > Bacillati > Actinomycetota > Actinomycetes > Kitasatosporales > Streptomycetaceae > Streptomyces > Streptomyces sp. NPDC091377. The sequence goes on from NZ_JBIVUE010000012.1 coordinate 74,200, forward strand.
AGGACGACAACCTCACCGTCACCGTCCCCGTGACCTTCGCGGAGGCGGCGCTCGGCGGCGAGGTGCGGGTGCCCACCCTCGGCGGGCCCCCGGTCACCCTGAAGCTGCCCCCCGGCACGCCCAACGGCCGCACCATGCGGGCGCGGGGCAAGGGCGCGGTCCGCAAGGACGGCACCCGCGGGGATCTGCTGGTGACGGTCGAGGTGAGTGTCCCGAAGGACCTTTCGGGGAAGGCTCGTGACGCGCTGGAGGCGTTTCGCGAGGCGACCGCGGGTGAGGACCCGCGGGCGGAGCTGTTCCAGGCCGCGAAGGGAGCTTGATCGAGATGGACCGCCGTCCGCCCCGCCTGCGCGGGGTCGTTCCCGAACTGACCGAAGAGACCCCGGTCTACGTCATCTCGGTGGCGGCCCAGCTCTCCGGTCTGCACCCGCAGACGCTGCGCCAGTACGACCGGCTGGGCCTGGTCTCCCCGGACCGTACGGCGGGCCGGGGCCGGCGCTACTCGGTCCGTGACATCGAACTGCTCCGTCAGGTGCAGGCGTTGTCGCAGGACGAGGGCATCAACCTGGCGGGCATCAAGCGCATCATCGAACTGGAGAACCAGGTCGCGGCGCTCCAGTCCCGGATCGCGGAGCTGGAGTCGGCGCTCGACGGGGCGGCGGCGACGATGCGTCAGCGCGAGGCGCAGGTGCACGCGTCCTACCGCCGTGATCTGGTGCCGTACCAGGAGGTCCAGCAGACCAGCGCGCTGGTGGTGTGGCGGCCGAAGCGGCAGCAGTCGGACTGAACGGGAATTCGGCGGAGAAAAGAGAAGGGTCGGGAGGAATGCCTCCCGGCCCTTCTCCTTGTCCAGGAATTCGTTGCGTATTCAAGGGTAAAGCGGAAAGTGATGTTGCCATGTCGTTAAGCGGTATCGCTTGACGGTGACGGCCGTTGCCGCGTTGGCTTTTCACGTATCCGGGTCGTGCAGTGCACCCGCTTCCCGTCCGCAATGAAGTGAGAACCCGAATGCGCCGAATAACCCTGTCCGTGGTGATGTCCTCGCTCGTCCTGTCGCTGGCCGGCTGCGGTGTGCTCGACATGGGCGGTGAGAGCGGCGGCGACGCCACCCCCGCCAAGGGCAATGACCTCACCATCGGACTGCTGCTGCCGGAGCAGGCCAACACCCGCTACGACAAGTTCGACCACCCCTTCTTCGAGAAGAAGGTGGCCGCGCTGACGGACGGCCAGGGCCGGGTCCGGTACGCCAACGCGGACGCGGACGCGACGCGGCAGGAGACCCAGCTCCAGGAGATGATCGACGACCGGGTGGACGCGATCGTGCTGGACGCGGTCGACGCCAAGGCCATCTCCGCCGGGGTGGCCAGGGCCAACGCGGAGGGCATCCCGGTCATCGCCTACGACCGGCTGGCCGAGGGCCCGATCGACGCGTACATCTCCTTCGACAACGAACTCGTCGGCGAGGTGCAGGGCCGCACCCTGCTGGAGGCGCTGGGCGGCGACTCCGCCTCCGACCGGATCGTGATGATGAACGGCTCGCCGACCGACCCCAACGCCGCCCAGTTCAAGCGGGGCGCGCTGACCGAGCTGGAGGGCCAGGTGACCGTCGCCAAGTCCTACGACACCGAGGGCTGGAAGCCGGAGAACGCCGAGGCCCAGATGGCCGAGGCGATCGAGGAGATCGGCCTGGACAACATCGCCGGGGTCTACTCCGCGAACGACGGCATGGCCGGCGGGGTCGTCGCGGCCCTGGAGGCGGCCGGGGTCACCAAGCTTCCACCGATCACCGGGCAGGACGCCGAACTGGCCGCCGTGCAGCGGATCATCGCCGGTGAGCAGTACATGAGCGTCTACAAGTCCTATCCGCAGGAGGCGGAGACCGCCGCGGCACTGGCGGTGGCGCGGGCGCAGGGCCGGAACATCCAGTTCGACGCGCTGACCCGGGAGCGGGTGGACAGCCCGACCCACAAGGACATTCCGGCCCAGTTGGTGACGGTGGTCGCGCTGACCGCCAAGAACATCGAGGAGACCGTGGTCGCCGAGGGTATTCACAAGCTGTCCGACATTTGCACCGCCGAATTCCAGGACGATTGCGCGGTGGCGGGGCTGTCGTAACCGCCGTGGAGCGCCGAAGTTCTGATAATCCGCGCCCGCCCCGGTTCCTCTCGGCCCGTGCGTACCGGCCCGGGTGGGTACCGGCTTTCATCGGGGGCGGGTGGTGAGCGGTGGACGGTGGTGGTGAGTCCGGCGGGCCGTGCCCCGGTCATCCGGTGCGGGCTTTCGGTGAGGCTTCCCCCACGGGCGTCGGGCGGGACTGTCATCCTGGTGGGCGGGACACCACGGAGGAGGACGGAAACCGGTGCATACCGGGATCTATACCCGTTCGTGGGCCGAGGAGCCGTGTTGCGGACCAGGTCCCGGCCGCGCATAGTTGCGGAGCCGAAGGGTCTCGTCGGTTCCGGCATCTCGGGCATGCCCGTTCGGCGGACCGAGCCGACGACACGGAGAGGCTGGAACCGGGGGTGGAATGGGCGATGGCCGGGCACGGAAGGGAGCATCCCCACGGTGCCGACCGACTGTGCGAGGCCGGGGATCGGGTGTATTCCCGGGCCGTACGGCGCGGCCGGGTGCCGCGCCGTGACGCCGAGCCGGTGCCCTGTCTGCTCGAACTCGCCCTGCTGCACCCCGATCCGGACGACATGGACTGGCTGGTGCCCACCGCGCCGCAGGAGGTCATGACCCGGCTGCTGCGCGGGGTCTACGACGAGGTCAGCGCGAGCCAGCGACGGGTGGGCGCCGCGGTGGCCGCCGTCGAGTGGTACTCGGGCCTGGGCGGCCCGGCACCCGCCTCACCGCCCGGTGAGGGCACCGCGATCCGGGTCCTGGACGGGCCCTCGCGGATCCAGGCCGCGCTCGACGAGGCGACGGAGGCGTGCACCACGGAGGTGCTCACCGTCCAGCCGGGCGGGATCCGCCGCGAGCACGAACTCTCCGAGGGCCTGCACCGGGCGCTGGCGCTGCGCGGCCGGGGCGTGCGCATGCGCGACCTGTACAACCATGTGGCCCGGCACGGACAGGGCCTGCTGAACTACCTGGAGCTGATGGGCGACGCGGTGGAGGCCCGCACGCTGGACGAGGTCATCGACCGGCTGATCCTCTTCGACCGCACGGTGGCCTTCATCCCCGCCAACGCGGACCGCACGATGGCGCTGGAGCTGCGCCACCCGGGTCTGGTGGAGTATCTGGTCACCGTCTTCGAGCGGCTGTGGCGGCTCGCGATCCCGCTGACCGCCCCGCTCCCGGACACCGGCATCGAGGGCATCTCGCACCGCGAGCAGTCCATCGCCGCGCTGCTGGCCGAGGGCCACCAGGACGCGGTGATCGCCGAACGCCTCGGCATCAGCGTCCGTACCTGCCGGGCGCACATCGCGCGGCTCTCCGAGACCCTGGGCGCCGCGAGCCGTACCCAGCTCGGGGTGCGCATCGCGCAGGTCGGTCTGGACAGCCCCACGGCGACCACCGCCGAACTCAGTCTTCCCGGTCAAGAATCCCCGACCGGGCGATGAGGTACCCGAGCTGAGCCCTGCTCTCGCTGCCGAGGGTGGCGGCGAGCTTGGCGATGTGGACCCGCGCCGTACGGACGTTCATCCCGAGGCGTTCCGCGATCACCGCGTCCGTGTGCCCTTCCACCAGCAGCCGCGCTATGGCGTGCTGGCGCGGGGTGATGCCGTTGCGGGTGGGCCGGCTGACCGGTCTGGGGTGCATGGGGGTGGCCAGCGCCCAGAGGCGGTCGAAGGTGGTCGCGAGATAGGTCACCAGGGCGGGGACCCGCAGTTCCAGGGCCAGACTGCGGTCGGTGTTGGCGGGCAGGAAGGCGACCTCGCGGTCGGCGATGATGAGCCGCTCGGTGATCTCGTCCAGGGTGCGGGCCTCGACGTCGCCGACCAGTTGCTCGTAGCGGATGATGACCAGCGGGTTGTGGCGGCGGGTGTGCTGGTAGAGGGTGCGGATCCGGCCACCTCGGGTGAGGAAGACCTGATCGCGGCGCATGGACTCGGTGTGCACGTCCACGGGGCGGCCGATGAGGCCCTTGTAGGGCTGGACGCAGAGCAGTTCGTGCCGGGCCTCGGACACGGTCCGGGTGAGGGCGTCGTTGATCTGGCGCAGCCCGCTGAGCACCTTGATGCCGGGTTCGGCCCCCAGCGCGGTCTCGCCGCCGAGCGGCAGCAGCGGGGTGAGCGCCTCGGTGAGCCTGAGTTCCCGCCGGCGCTCGTCGGCGACCCGCTGTGCGGAGGCGTGGAGCCGGCGCTGGAGGGCGAGGGCGGGGGCGACCGGCTCCAGCCGCTCCGGGTCCGTGACGGCCTGGTGGAGCAGCCCCAGCTCGATGAGGCAGGGGGCCGCGAGGGCGTCCGTACGGCTCACCCGGCCGTGGCGCAGGGCGTGTTCGTACATCTGCGTGCCGACGGCGCACAGCTCGTCCGCACCGTGCTCGTGGTGGGTCACGCGGGTCACTCGATCGCGCCCTCCTCCTCGACGAACCCGGCCCGGCCGGGGGGAGGGCCGAGTCGGGCGCGACGGTCGCCGGCCGAGGGTGGCGGTGAGTTTAGCGAGGACGGGTAAGGGTTCTGCCAAGCCCTGCCGCCGGGCCGGTGGTCAGCGGCCCGGCTCCTGGTCCTTGTCGAGGAGCCCCGACTGGGCGATGAGATAGCCGAGTTGGGCGCGGCTGCCGCTGCCGAGGGCGGTGGCGAGCTTGGCGATATGGGCGCGGCAGGTGCGGACGTTCATGCCCAGGCGCCGGGCTATCGCCTCGTCCACATGGCCCTCCACCAGGAGTTTGGCGATGGAGTGCTGGATGTCGGTGATGCCGTCGGGCGCGGTCTCGTAGGGCGCCCCGGCGCTCAGCGGGACGGCCCGGTCCCACATGAACTCGAAGACCTTGATGAGATACCGCACCAGCCCGGGGTGGCGCAGTTCCAGCGCGACCTGGCGGTCGTCGCGGACCGGGATGAAGGCCACCGTCTCGTCGCAGACGATGAGGCGTTCCACGAGTTCGTCGATGGTGCGGTACTCCGCCTTGCCGCTGGCGAACTGGTCGACGTACGCGAGCCGGTCGACGTAGGCGAGGCGTTCGGGGTTGTGGCGGGCGGTGTGCTGGTAGAGGGTGCGGATCCGGACGCCGCGTTCGATCAACGGTTTGTCGCGTTCCAGTCCCTCGACGAGCCGACGTTCGGGGTGGCGGGCGCTGGGCTGGATGGTCAGCACCTCGGCGCGGCACTGCGAGGTGGCCAGATCGAGCGCGGCGTTGATGCGGTCCAGACCCTCCAGCACGGAGATGGCGTGGGTGGACTCGTTGACGCGGGCGCTGAGCGCCAAGAACGGCTCGAACACTTCAGCCAGGTGGGTTGACAGCCGTCGCCGTTCGGTGATTTCGCGCTCGATGGGGTGCAACCGTTGCGCGAGGGCGACCGAAGGAGGTACGGCTCTCAACCAGTTGGCGTCGTCGGGATCCGGGTGGAGCAGCGCGAACTCCATGAGACAGGGGGCCGCCTCCACGTCCGTGCGCGCGATACGCCCGGCGCGCAGGGCGTCGGCGTACAAGCGGTTTCCTTCCTCGCACAGTTCGGTCAACGCATGGGGATGTGTCGTTTTAGTCTGATTCGTTGCCAAATCTCCACCCCCCAGGGTCCTGAACATGCAGGAACATGATGCACCGATTGTGTGGCCATGACGTGCCTGAATGAGCCATCGTCTTATCCGACGGGGGAAGAGGGGACCTTCAAGTGAGGACGAAGCCGACTATGCGTAAGAGAATGCTTCGCTCGGTGCTTGTCGCCGCCTTCTCCGCCGTTGTGACGTTCGGTGCGCTGGGTGGCGTCGCCGGCGCTGAGAGTGATGCCCTGGCGGACACGGTCTGGTCGATGACAGCAAACACCGTCGAGGCCGGTGAAGGCGAGCCCATCGCCGTTCCGGCAGACACTGTGTGGAGCTGAGATGACAACTCCTCCAGACGATCGCTCTTTCCGGCGGGAAATGGCCACTGCCTACCGCTCCGGCTGGCACTTCATCGACCTGGTCACCGCGCTCCCCCACAGCGGTGACTCGTTGATGGTGACCGTCTTCGGAGAACCGGTGGTAGTGACGCGGGACGAGGACGGAGACGTACGTGCCTATCGGTGTCTGCGACGCCCGCGAGGTGCGCCGCAGCCCGTTCGATGTGCGATTCGATACGGAATGATCTTCGTCAATCTGGACCAGCGAGACCATCAGCTGGCGGAGCCTGTGGCACCCGCCGGCCCACGAACCATCTCAGCCACCCCCCGCAGTGCCTGACGCGATTCCCCCGTCGTAACAGATCGCTCAGGTGCTTCCCCCCGCAGCGGCGTCACCGTGACCTGAACACGGTGACGCCGCTGCAGTTTCCGGAGAAAGATCCGGGTACCTCCCGAAACTGGGTGTGGCTGAAAACAGCGCATCGAGTGCGCTTCAGCCCCGCCCCATCGCCCGGGTCACTGTGATCTCAATCACCACACGGGTCGGGTTCTGTGACGGTGGCCGGTATCGCTCGGCGTACCGCCGCTCCGCCTCCGCCACCCGCTCCGGTTCCTCCCGCACCACCGCCCGCCCCTCCAGCGTCGCCCAGCGCCGCCCGTCCACCTGGCAGACGGCGACCAGCGCCCCGGGCGCCCCGGCCGCCGCCACGTACCGCGCCTTGGCGCTCGCCCGGTCCGTGATCACCCTGGCCAGCCCCGCCCCCGGGTCGTAGGTGACCCCGACCGGGACGACATGCGGGGTGCCGTCGGGGCGGATCGTCGTCATCGTGCAGAGATGCCGCTCACGCCAGAAGTCGAGGTACGACGCGTCCGGTGCGGCCGGATCCTGTGGGTACGAAGCCATGGCCGGAAGGTAGCGCGCCGGGGGGCCGGAAAGCGCCGGGGCCCTCCTGGGGCGGCGCCCCCCCCGGGGCCGGGGGACGTCCGCCGCTCCGGACTCGCGTGTGCCGTCCCGGACTCGCGTGCGCTCCGGACTCGCGTGTGCCGCTCCGGACGTATGTTTGCCGCCCCGGGCTCCCGGAGGTTGCCTTGAGTGGAATAGACTCAACTTTATGCACGTTGCCTGAGTCATCACTCGGGTGAGGGCCGTGTGGGCCCAGTCGAGGCGGGATCGCCGAAGGAGGAGACAGCGAACGTGGACGCCGAGCTGACCAACCGGAGCAGGGACGCGATCAACGCGGCCGGTCAACGGGCCGTGACCGAGGGGAACGCGGACCTCACACCGGGACACCTGCTGCTGGCTCTGCTCCAGGGTCAGGACAACGAGAACATCACCGACCTGCTCGCCGCCGTCGACGCCGACCAGGCCGCCGTCCGGGCGGGCGCCGAAAAGGTCGTGGGCGGGCTGCCCAGCGTGGCCGGGGCCACGGTCGCGCCCCCGCAGCCCAACCGCGAACTGCTCGCCGTCATCGCCGACGCCCAGTCTCGCGCCCGGGACCTCGGCGACGAGTACCTCTCCACCGAACACCTGCTCATCGGCATCGCCACCAAGGGCGGCCAGAGCGCCGAGGTGCTCACCCGGGCCGGGGCCACCCCCAAGAAGCTGCTCGACGCCTTCCAGAAGGCGCGCGGCGCCCGCCGGGTCACCACCGCCGACCCCGAGGGCTCGTACAAGGCCCTGGAGAAGTTCGGCACCGACTTCACCGCCGCCGCCCGCGAGGGCAAACTCGACCCCGTCATCGGCCGGGACCAGGAGATCCGCCGGGTCGTCCAGGTGCTCTCCCGCCGCACCAAGAACAACCCCGTGCTCATCGGCGAACCCGGCGTCGGCAAGACCGCCGTCGTCGAGGGCCTCGCCCAGCGGATCGTCAAGGGCGACGTCCCCGAGTCCCTCAAGGACAAGCGGCTGGTCGCGCTCGACCTCGGCGCCATGGTCGCCGGCGCCAAGTACCGCGGCGAGTTCGAGGAGCGCCTGAAGACCGTCCTCGCCGAGATCAAGGGCTCCGACGGCCAGATCATCACCTTCATCGACGAACTCCACACCGTCGTCGGCGCGGGCGCGGGCGGCGACTCCGCCATGGACGCCGGCAACATGCTCAAGCCCATGCTCGCCCGCGGCGAACTGCGTATGGTCGGCGCCACCACTCTGGACGAGTACCGCGAGCGCATCGAGAAGGACCCCGCCCTGGAGCGCCGCTTCCAGCAGGTCCTGGTCGCCGAACCGTCCGTCGAGGACTCCATCGCGATCCTGCGCGGACTCAAGGGCCGCTACGAGGCCCACCACAAGGTCCAGATCGCCGACAGCGCGCTGGTCGCCGCCGCCACCCTCTCCGACCGGTACATCACCTCCCGCTTCCTGCCCGACAAGGCCATCGACCTGGTGGACGAGGCCGCCTCCCGCCTCCGCATGGAGATCGACTCGTCCCCCGTCGAGATCGACGAACTCCAGCGCGCCGTCGACCGGCTGCGCATGGAGGAACTCGCCCTCGCCAAGGAGACCGACCAGGCGTCCAAGGAGCGGCTGGAGAAACTGCGCCGCGACCTCGCCGACAAGGAGGAGGAACTGCGCGGCCTCAACGCCCGCTGGGAGAAGGAGAAGCAGTCCCTCAACCGGGTCGGTGAGCTGAAGGAGAAGCTGGACGAGCTGCGCGGCCAGGCCGAACGCGCCCAGCGCGACGGCGACTTCGACTCCGCCAGCAAGCTGCTCTACGGCGAGATCCCCGCCGTCGAGCGCGATCTGGAGGCCGCGTCCGAGGCCGAGGAGGAGGCCGCCAAGGACACCATGGTCAAGGACGAGGTCGGCGCCGACGACATCGCCGACGTCGTCGCCTCCTGGACCGGCATCCCGGCCGGCCGCCTCCTGGAGGGCGAGACCCAGAAACTGCTGCGCATGGAGGAGGAGCTGGGCCGGCGGCTCATCGGCCAGGGCGAGGCCGTCCGCGCCGTCTCCGACGCCGTACGACGCTCCCGCGCCGGGATCGCCGACCCGGACCGGCCCACCGGCTCCTTCCTCTTCCTCGGCCCCACCGGCGTCGGCAAGACCGAGCTGGCGAAGGCGCTCGCCGACTTCCTCTTCGACGACGAGCGGGCCATGATCCGCATCGACATGTCGGAGTACGGCGAGAAGCACAGCGTGGCCCGGCTGGTCGGCGCCCCGCCCGGCTACATCGGCTACGAGGAGGGCGGCCAGCTCACCGAGGCCGTGCGCAGGCGCCCGTACAGCGTCGTCCTGCTGGACGAGGTGGAGAAGGCGCACCCCGAGGTCTTCGACATCCTGCTCCAGGTGCTGGACGACGGCCGGCTCACCGACGGCCAGGGCCGCACCGTCGACTTCCGCAACACCCTCCTCGTCCTCACCTCCAACCTCGGCAGCCAGTACCTGGTGGAGCCGCTGAGCAGCGAGGAGGAGAAGAAGCAGCAGGTGCTGGAGGTGGTCAGGGCCTCCTTCAAGCCCGAGTTCCTGAACCGCCTGGACGACCTGGTCGTCTTCTCCGCCCTCGACAAGGACGAGCTGAGCCGGATCGCCCGGCTCCAGCTGGACCGGCTCGCACGGCGGCTCGCCGACCGCCGGCTCACCCTCGACGTCACCCCCGAGGCCCTGGCCTGGCTCGCCGACGAGGGCAACGACCCGGCCTACGGCGCCCGCCCCCTGCGCCGCCTCGTCCAGACCGCCATCGGCGACCGACTCGCCAAGGAGATCCTCGCGGGCGAGGTCAAGGACGGCGACACGGTCCGCGTGGACGCGTTCGGGGAGGGCCTGATCGTGGGCCCGGTACCGAGGCAGACCCCCACCGCCAAGACCCTGTGACCCACGGGACCCGTACGTAACCCGTACGGGACCGGTACGACGGCCCGCCCGGGAGGAACCGGAGCGGGCCGTCGTACGGGATCAGGTGGTGAACGCCTGGAACTCCACACGCGCCGTCCGGGCGTCCGGACAGGTGACCCGGGCGTCCGCCACGTCCGCCACGTCCTCGGACCAGTCGTACAGCGCCGTCACCGCGACCGCGATCAGCAGCACCGGCGCCCCGACGGCCGTCGCCCACCGCCACCGCCGCCCGCCGCTGCGGCTCCCCGCCCCGGCCCTCCCCGCTCCCCCCGCCACACCCACCCGGCCTGATCGCGTCAGCCGAGGGCTGACAGAGTACGACGAGGCTTGCCACCCCCCTCCCCGCATGGGAGAGGATGGCGGAATCCGTACGAAGGGAAATTCACGGTGACCATCGACCCGTCCTCGATTCCGAATTTCGGGGGCCAGCCCCAGCAGCCGCCGCAAGGACCGGCGGGCCCCGTCGTCCCGGATCAGGACCTCGTGAAGCAGCTCCTCGACCAGATGGAGCTGAAGTACGTCACCGACGAGGAGGGAGACCTCGCGGCGCCGTGGGAGCAGTTCCGCACGTACTTCATGTTCCGCGGCGAGGGTGACCAGCAGGTCTTCTCGGTGCGGACGTTCTACGACCGTCCCCACCAGATCGACGAGAAGCTCCAGCTCCTGGAGTCGATCGACGACTGGAACCGGCGCACCCTGTGGCCCAAGGTCTACACCCACACCCATGACGACGGCACCGTCCGCCTCATCGGCGAGGCACAGATGCTGATCGGCCCCGGGGTCAACCTGGAGTTCTTCGTGTCGTCCACGGTGAGCTGGGTGCGCGCGGCCATCGAGTTCGACCGCTGGCTGATCGAGCAGCTCGGTCTGGAGCAGGAGGTCAACGACGCGGAGAAGCCGGAGGACGAAGACGGCGAGTGACACCGCGGAGGTGACACCCCGCAGCCGGACGGGAGCCCGGCCGGGCCGCGGACCGACACGGTCCAGCGCACCCGCGCCCGGGCTCCCGCCGTTCCCCGGCCTCGGCCGGCGGAAGCTTCGGTTGCAGCCCCGGTCTGCCGCCGTCACCCGGCCTCTGCGGCAGTCCGACGTCCGGTCGCGGCCCGGCGCCGGGCTGTGGGCGGGGGTCGCGTTGCGGGCGGGCTCGCGCCTTGGTCGGGGCTCGCGCCCGGGTCCGGGCTCCCGCCTTGGTCGGGGCTCGCGTTGTGGTCGGGGCTTGCGCCCTGGTCTCGGCTTGCGCCCTGGTCCCGGCTTGCGACCTGGCCGGGGCTCGCGTTGTGGTCGGGCTCGTGCCTTGGTCGGGGCTCGTGCCCTGGTCTCGGCTCCCGCCCTGGTCCCGGCTACCGCCGTGGTCGGGGCTCGCGCCCCGGGCCGCGGCTTTCGCGGGGGTCAGGGCTCCGGTTCAGGGGCCCGGGCGAGAGTCCGGGCTCCTGCCGTCGTCCGGGCCTCGTGACAGTCCGGGGTTCCGGGTGCCGCTCGGTCTTCCCCCGTTGTGCGGGCGTCTGCCGTAGTCCGGGGCGCCCGCCGTTGTGCGGGCCGTCATGGTCCGGGCGCCCCGGCTTCCACCCGTACGCCCGTCCCTGCCCGGGCGCCTCGGCCCTTACCCGTACGCTCGCCGCGGGCCCGGTGCCCGCCGCGTTCCCGGGGGTCGGGCGTCCCGGGGACGGCGGTGCTATTCGGCCAGTCCCTTGAGGCGGACCACGGCCTCCTCCAGCACGCTCGTCCTTTTGCAGAAGGCGAACCGGACGAAGGGCGCCCCGGCGTCGCGGTGGTCGTAGAAGACGGCGTTCGGGATGGCGACGACGCCCGCGCGCTCGGGCAGGGCGCGGCAGAAGGCGAAGCCGTCGCTCTCGCCGAGGGGCCGGATGTCGGTCGTGACGAAGTAGGTGCCGGCCGGGCGGAACACCCCGAAGCCCGCGTCGGCGAGCCCCTCCGCCAGCAGATCCCGCTTGGCGAGCATGTCCGCGCGGAAGCCGTCGAAGTACGTGTCCGGCAGTGCCAGCGCCTCGGCGACGGCGTACTGGAACGGCCCGGAGGCCACGTACGTCAGGAACTGCTTGGCCGATCGCACGGCCGTGACCAGCTCCGGGGCGCCGGTGACCCAGCCCACCTTCCAGCCGGTGAACGAGAACGTCTTGCCCGCCGAACCGATGGTGAGCGTGCGCTCCCGCATCCCGGGGAAGGTCGCCAGCGGAAGGTGCTCGGCGCCGTCGAAGACCAGATGCTCGTAGACCTCGTCCGTCACCACCAGCAGATCGCGCTCCACCGCGAGTGCCGCGACCGCCGCCAGCTCCTCGCGGGTCAGGACCGTGCCCGTCGGATTGTGCGGGGTGTTGATCAGCAGCAGCCGGGTGCGGTCGGTGACCGCGTCCCGCAGCTCGTCCAGATCCAGCCGGAACGCCCCCGCACGCGGACGCAGCGTCACCGGCACCCGCCGCGCCCCCGCCATCGCGATGCACGCCGCGTACGAGTCGTAGTACGGCTCCAGCGCCACCACCTCGTCGCCGGGCTCCAGCAGGGCGAGCAGCGAGGCCGCGATCGCCTCGGTGGCCCCGGCCGTGACCAGCACCTCGGTGTCCGGGTCGAGGGCGATCCCGTAGCGGCGCCGCTGGTGCCCGGCGATCGCGGTCCGCAGCTCGGGGACGCCGGGACCCGGCGGGTACTGGTTGCCGCGCCCGTCGCGCAGCGCCCGTACCGCCGCCTCCCGGATCTCCTCGGGGCCGTCGGTGTCCGGGAAGCCCTGGCCCAGATTGATCGCCCCGGTCCGCACGGCCAGCGCGGACATCTCGGCGAAGATGGTCGTCCCGAACTCGGCGAGACGGCGGTTGAGGATGGGGCGCGCGGGAGAGTCCATGCGGGTCATCCTGCGCCCAAGCTCTGGAGTTCCTCAACTCTGCTTTGGGCCGTGGAGCCAGGGGGCATTCCCCTGTCACGTAAGTCACGAGGTGCCCACGGGGGGCCGCCTCGGGGGGAGACGGAAGGAGGGTGACGCCATGGTCTTCGGCATCATCCTGGCGGTCGCCGCCGCGTTCGTGATCGTGATCGGCACCGTGTTCACGCTGATGGTCCGCGCCAGTGCGCGACGGCTGCACGCGCAGTCGCGTGTGCTGGGGCGCCGCTCCTCGGGCTCCGGCGGCGGGGGCGGCGGCGACGGGGGGAGCGGTGGCGGGAGCGCCGGCGCCTGGTGGGTCGGGGGCGACGGCGGTTCGTCAGGCGACGGCGGTTCGTCGGGCGGCAGCGGTTCGTCGGGCGACTCCGGCGGCGGCCACTCCGGCGGACATTCCTGCGGCGGCGGTTCCTCGTCGTCCTGCGGGGGCGGCGGCGGATGCGGAGGAGGCAGCTGACACGGGGCAGCCGAGCTTCTGAAGGGGGATCCGCATCCGCCTGCCGAGCGCCCGCCGGGACCTGTGTCCCGGCGGGCGCTCCGCGTAGGGGGGACCTTGGTTCTGGTGGGGGTGATGCGGCTGTCCGGACCCCGGTTCCGGTGGGGGTGATGCGGCTGTCCGGACCCTGGTTCCGGTGGGCGTGCCGCGTCTGTGCGGGCGCGCGCTCGGCGTACGCCCCTCCATGGGGGCGCACGCCGTAGTTGAACAGTTGAGCTGAGGAGCCCTCTGAGGGATGGAAACCCGGCGAACTTGGGTAAAAACGCTGTGGGAGCAGCGCAGTTCATGATTCCCTCTAAATCACCAAGCGGCCCCCTCGGATGTCCAGCGGACACCTCTCCTGACGGGGCTGATCGGGCCGATCTCCCGGTGGCGACCGGGGTGCGCCGGACCCACACCGCCTCTTTCTGCGTGCTAGCGGAGCCGACCCATGCTCACGACCCTGAACACCTCCTACACCGACACGCGCGCGGCCGACCTCGCCTGGACCCTCGGGCGCGAGCCGCTGCCCGCCCTCGCCACGCTCGACCTCGAACTCGCCGGGGCCAAGCTCCAGTTGAGACTGCTCGGCGCGTCCCACCAGGTTCTGCTGGAGGAGGAGCGGGCCAACTGCTCGGAGACGGTCGCGTGCATCCCCGGCAGCAGCACCCCGCTCCCGCTCGGCGTCGCCAAGCGCGTCGGCGACTGGGAGTACGAGTTCGCGGCCCGCGTCGAGGCCCTCTCACCGGGCTCCTTCGCGGGCCGCGCCCAGGAGTTGCTCGCCCTTGTCTCCGACCACCCCAACGGGCTGGCGGGGGTCTTCCCCGGCAGCCCCCACGCCTTCACCGCGATGCTCGCCCAGCGGCACGAGGGCCAGGTGCACTGGCGCACCTGGCACGCGTACCCGCAGGACGGGCAGTTGGTGGCGACGCGCACCAGGGTGGGCGTCCGCACACCGGTCGCCGTCTTCTGACCCTGAAACGCGCCCCGCACCACCCACCCCCAGTTCCACACGTGTGGGTGACATAACGCACCGGACCGGTGACGTAACGTCGCAGTCGTGATCGACCCGCACGCCCCGGCCCCGCCCGGTACCCCGCCTCCCTGGGGCGCCGACGGTGGCTCAGGCAGTCCTCTGCGGCTGCCCGTGCGGCCCAGCACCGGACGCTTCCTGGTCCTGGTCTGCGTCTTCGTCTGCGCCGCCTGCGGACTGGTCTACGAACTGGAACTCGTCGCGCTCGCCTCGTACTTGATAGGCGACTCGGTCACCCAGGCGTCCATCGTGCTGTCCGTGATGGTCTTCGCCATGGGCATCGGCTCGCTCGTCGCCAAACGGCTGCGCCGGCACGGCGCGGTGGCCTTCGGCGCGGTCGAGGCGATGCTCGCCCTGGTCGGCGGGTGCAGCGCCCTCGCGCTGTACGCGGTGTTCGCCTGGACCGGCGACTGGGGCGGACTGTGGGTGCACGGCCCGCGGACCCTGCTCGTCGCCTTCTCCCTCGCCACCGGACTGCTGATCGGCGCCGAGGTGCCGCTGCTCATGGAGCTGATCCAGCGGATCCGGCGGCAGGACGCGGGCGGCGCGGTCGCCGACCTGTTCGCCGCGGACTACGTCGGCGCGCTCGTCGGTGGCCTCGCCTTCCCCTTCCTGCTGCTCCCCTTCCTCGGCCAGCTCACCGGCGCGCTGCTCACCGGCACCGTCAATGTCGTCGCCGGGGGCGCGCTGGTGCTCGGCCTGTTCCACGGCGACCTGACCCGCCGGGCCCGCTGGCTGCTGCTCGCCGCCAATGTCACCGTGCTCGGGCTGCTCGCCTCCGCCGCGGTCCTCGTGGACGACTTCGAGCAGGCGGCGCGGAACGCCGTGTACGGCAGGGACGTACGGGTGGCGGTCAAGAGCGACGTCCAGGAGGTCGTCCTCACCGGCGGCACCAAGGGCAAACCGCTCGCCCTCTTCCTCGACGGCCGGCTGCGGGTCGACGCCCGCGACGAGCGCCGCTACCACGAGGCGCTGGTCCACCCGGCCATGAGCGGACCGCACGAACGGGTGCTGATCCTCGGCGGCGGCGACGGTCTGGCCGCGCGCGAGGTGCTGCGCCATCCGGGGGTGCGGCGGGTGGACATCGTGGAGATCGACCCCGAGGTGGTGCGGCTGGCCCGCCGCGACCCGGCACTCGCCGCGCTCAACGGCCATGTCCATGGCGACCCGCGCGTGCATGTCACGGTCGCGGACGCCTTCGGCTGGCTGCGCGGGGCGCCGACGGGCTCGTACGACGTGGTGATCTCCGATCTCCCGGACCCGGCCATCACGGCGAGTACGAAGCTGTACTCGCAGGAGTTCTACGGGCTCGCCCGGCGCACGCTGGCCCCCGGCGGCCGGCTCATGGTGCACGCCGGGCCGGTGGCCTCGCGCCCGCGCGAGTTCTGGACGGTGGACGCCACGATGCGCGCCGCCGGGCTGGGCACCACCCCGTACCGGGCCGGGGGCGGCGCCACCGGGTTCGCGGCCGGCCCCGACCGCACCACGGGCACCTCGGACGCCCCGCACGACCGGGGCTTCGTGCTGGCCGGGCGGGGCACCGCGCCGGGCCTGCGGCTGGCCGCCGTCCCCAGACCGGGCACCCTGACGGAGGCGGGCCTGGCGGCCGGGGCCCGGGCGGCGGCCCGCACCCGGATGGACGACCTGCCGGTGTCGACGCTGGTGCATCCCCGGTACTGAGGAATCCCTTGTTGCCAGGGTGCGTTTCGGCCGGGGCTGGGTAGGCTCGGCCGACATGGAGCTTGAGGTGTTCGTTCCGGTTCCCGCCGAGCGGCTCGGCGCGGTGCTCGCCGACCCCGCGTGGATCGCCCGGTCGCTTCCCGGGCTCCACCAGGAGGCCGGCGCCGAGCCCGTCGCGGGCCGGCTGAAGGTACGGGTCGGCAGCACGACCATCACCTACCGGGGCATCCTGCGGGTCTTCGCCGCCGACGTGGACGCCTACACCGTCGAGGCCGACGCCACCGAGGCCCGTGGCACGGGCACGGTGGAACTCTCCCTCTCCCTGACCCTGCGGCCCACCGCCGAGGGCACGGTCCTGGCCTTCGAGGGCGAGGCGACCGCGACCGGCCGCATCACCGAACTCCCCCCGGACGCCGTCCAGTCCGCCCTGTCCCGCCTGATTGGCCGCTTCGGCGAGAACGCGGGCGCGGAGACGCCGGAGACGCCGGAGACGCCGGAGACGCCGGAGACGCCGGGGGCGGCTGGGGAAACGGGAGGGGCGGAGTCCCCCACCGGGGCCGAACCCCCCGCCGGCGCCGCGGGAACCCCCGTGGCGGGCGACGGCCCGCCCGAACCCCCCGCCGGGTCGGAGCCCCCCACCGGGCCCGAAGCGGACGCCGGGGACGCGGACACGCCAGCGTCCGGCGACGCGGGAACCCCCTTGGCGGGCGACGGCCCGCCCGAACCCCCCGCCGGGACCGAACCCCCCGCCGGCGACGCGGGAACCCCCCCGGAGGGCGACGGCCCGCCCGAGCCCCCCGCCGGGGCCGAGCCCCCCGCCGGATCAGAGCCCCCCGCCGGGCCCGAACCCCCGGTCGAGGCCGCCCATGCCCGGCGGACGATGATCGGGCGCAGTGCCGAGGAGGTCGACCACGCGCCCCCCAGGGGCCGTTACGCCCCCGTCCCCGCACCCCAGACCGTCGCCGCCAACAGTGCCCTGCGCTGGGCCGCCCCGGCGGCGGCGGTCGCGCTCGCGTCGGCGATCGTGGTGACCCGCGCCTTGCGCAAACGCCGCTGACCAGGGCGTACGCGCGGCCTCTGAGCCCCGCGTACCGCTGGGTCCGTCGTACCGGCGTACGCGTGCCCCACGCGAACGCCGCCGGAGCCCACCCGTGGCGGATTTCCGCCGGGACGGCGCCCGCGGCCGGACGCGCTCTTGATCGTCCCAGTAGGGTCGTTCGGGTGAGCAACGCAGACATCTACCTGAGCGCGGGTGACGCGCGGGCGACGGTCACCCCCGAGGACGGCGGCCGACTGGCGAGCCTTCGGCTGGGCGGCGTCGAACTGCTCCGCCAGGGCCCCCGCTACGGCAGCTTCCCGATGGTCCCCTGGTGCGGCCGGATCCGCGAGGGCCGCTTCCGGGACGGCGCCGCCGTCCACCGGATGCCCCTCAACGCCCCGCCGCACGCGATCCACGGCACCGCCCGCGACGGCGCCTGGAGCACCGCGCGCCGTACCGACGACGAGGCGGTGATCACGTACGACCTGGTGGCGCCCTGGCCCTACCCGGGCAAGGTCACCCAGGTGGTGGCGCTGACGCCGGACAGTCTGACGCTGACCATGGCCGTCGAGACGTACGACGACTCCTTCCCGGCGCAGATCGGCTGGCACCCCTGGTTCAACCGGAGTCTCGACGGCGGCGGCGCGGGCGTGACGCTCGACTTCTCGGCCGGCTGGCAGGAGGAGCGCGGCGAGGACCATCTGCCGACCGGCCACCGCATCGACCCCCGGCCCGGCCCCTGGGACGACTGCTTCGGGATGCCGGAGGGCGTCGCCGTCACCCTCACCTGGCCGGAGCGGCTGGAACTGACCGTGACCAGCCCGGAGAAGTGGGTCGTGATCTACGACGAGCAGGACGCGGCCGTCTGCGTGGAGCCGCAGACCGGCCCGCCGAACGGGCTGAACACCGCTCCGCGCCTGGTCACCCCGCTGGAGCCGCTGGAGGCCACGACCACCTGGCGCTGGCGGCGCCTCTAAGCTGGACGGCATGACGGACGTACGCGCTGACCTGCTCCGGCAGATCAAGGACAAGGCCGTGGTGCACGGCAAGGTGACCCTCTCCTCGGGCCTGGAGGCCGACTACTACGTCGACCTGCGCCGGGTCACCCTCGACGGCGAGGCCGCCCCGCTGGTCGGCGCGGTGCTGCTCGATCTGACCGAGGGCCTGGAGTTCGACGCGGTCGGCGGGCTGACGATGGGCGCCGACCCGGTCGCCGGCGCCATGCTGCACGCCGCCGCCGCGCGGGGCCGCCGGGTCGACGCCTTCGTGGTCCGCAAGGCCGCCAAGGCGCACGGGCTCCAGCGGCGCGTGGAGGGCCCCGACATCGCCGGGCGCCGGGTGCTGGTGGTCGAGGACACCTCCACCACCGGCGGCTCCCCGCTCGCCGCGGTCGAGGCGGTACGGGAGGCGGGCGCCGAGGTCGTGGCCGTCGTGACGATCGTGGACCGGGCGACCGGCGCCGCGGAGAAGATCCGCGAGGGGGCCGGGGTGCCGTACCTCTTCGCCTATTCGAAGGACGATCTGGGTCTGGACTGACCCCGGGGCGGAAGGGGCGGAAGGGGCGGAGGGGGCGCAGCGGGCGGCGGCAGGGTCCGGGACGTGGGGCCCCCGACCCCGGACCGGGGACGGGTCCTGAGACGGACCTCCGAGCATCCCGGTCCGTCTGGAAAGATGGGCGTGACGACGACGTCACATCTCCAGGTCTAGGTCAGGGCCGTACGCAGCACACCACCCGCAGATACAAGGAGCGGACAGATGCCCATCGCAACCCCCGAGGTCTACAACGAGATGCTCGACCGGGCGAAGGCAGGCAAGTTCGCCTACCCGGCCATCAACGTGACCTCGTCCCAGACCCTGCACGCTGCCCTGCGCGGCTTCGCGGAGGCCGAGAGCGACGGCATCATCCAGATCTCGACCGGCGGTGCCGAGTTCCTGGGTGGCCAGCACAACAAGGACATGGTCACCGGCGCGGTGGCGCTGGCGGAGTTCGCGCACATCGTCGCCGCGAAGTACGACGTCACGGTCGCGCTGCACACCGACCACTGCCCCAAGGACAAGCTCGACGCGTACGTCCGCCCGCTGATCGCGGTCTCCGAGGAGCGGGTGGCCCGGGGCGAGAACCCGCTGTTCCAGTCGCACATGTGGGACGGCTCCGCCGAGACCCTCGCCGACAACCTCGCCATCGGCCAGGAACTGCTGGCCCGCGCCGCCGCCGCCAAGATCATCCTGGAGGTGGAGATCACCCCCACCGGCGGTGAGGAGGACGGTGTCACGCACGAGATCAACGACGAGCTGTACACCACCGTCGACGACGCCATCCGTACCGCCGAGGCCCTCGGTCTGGGCGAGAAGGGCCGCTACCTGCTGGCCGCGTCCTTCGGCAACGTCCACGGCGTCTACAAGCCGGGCAACGTGGTGCTCCGCCCCGACCTGCTCAAGGAGCTGAACGAGGGCGTCGCCGCCAAGTACGGCCGCCCGGCCGACGCGAAGGTCTTCGACTTCGTCTTCCACGGCGGCTCCGGCTCCACCGAGCAGGAGATCCGCACCGCGCTGGAGAACGGCGTCGTCAAGATGAACATCGACACGGACACCCAGTACGCCTTCACGCGTCCGGTGGCCGACCACATGTTCAAGAACTACGACGGTGTCCTCAAGGTCGACGGCGAGGTCGGCTCCAAGAAGACCTACGACCCGCGCACCTGGGGCAAGGTCGCCGAGGCGGGCATGGCCGCGCGGGTGGCCGAGGGCTGCCGGAACCTGCGGTCGGCGGGCCACCGGCTGAAGTAGCACGACCCGCAGGGGTCGTACGGCGCCGCACGGTGCCGTGGGGCTCGTACGAACCGTTCTGCCGGGACTTCCGGCGAGCCCGGTGCTCCCGCGCCGGGCTCGCTGTATATCTGGGGTCATGGCAGATGTCCGGGTGGCCTCCCCGCAGGGCAAGTGGCTGCTGTTCACCACCGTCCTCGGCTCCAGCATGGCGCTGCTGGACTCGACCGTCGTCAATGTGGCCCTGCCCCGGATCGGCGAGGACCTGAACACCGATCTCGCCGCGCTCCAGTGGATCATCAACGCCTACATGCTGACGCTGGCCGGGCTGATCCTGCTCGGCGGCTCGCTCGGCGACCACTACGGGCGCCGCAAGGTCTTTCTGATCGGCGTGGTGTGGTTCGCGGTGGCCTCGCTGATGTGCGGGCTGGCGCCCAACGCCGAGGTGCTGATCGCGGCGCGGGCGTTGCAGGGCATCGGCGGCGCGCTGCTCACCCCCGGCTCGCTGGCGCTGATCCAGGCGTCGTTCCACCCCGACGACCGGGGCCGCGCGGTCGGCCTGTGGTCCGGTTTCGGTGGCGTCGGGGCGGCGATCGGCCCGTTCCTGGGCGGCTGGCTGGTGGACGGGCCGGGCTGGCGCTGGGTGTTCCTGCTGAACGTCCCGCTGGCGCTGCTGTGCGTGCCGATCGCCCTGCGGCACGTACCGGAGTCGGCGGACGGGAAGGCCCACGGCCGGTTCGACGTGCTCGGGGCGGTGCTGGGCGCGCTGGCCCTGGCGCTGGTGACGTACGCGCTGATCGAGGCCCGTTCGGGGACGGTCACCGTGGTGGTGACGGCGGTGGCGGGGGTGGCGGCCGGGATCGCCTTCGTCCTGGTGGAGCGGCGGCGGCCGGATCCGATGATGCCGCTGGACATCTTCGCGTCCCGCCAGTTCACGGCGGTCAACCTGGTCACGCTGTGTGTGTACGCGGCGTTCGGCGGCTTCTTCTTCCTCTCGGTCCTCCAGCTCCAGGTCGTCTCCGGGTACTCCGCGCTGGAGGCCGGTACGGCGTTGCTGCCGACGACGCTGATGATGCTGCTGTTCTCCGCCCGCTCGGGCGAACTGGCGAGCAGGATCGGCCCGCGTATCCCGCTGACGGTCGGCCCGCTGCTGTGCGCGGTCGGCATACTGCTGATGCTGCGGGTCGGCCCGCACGCCTCGTACCTGGCGGACGTGTTGCCCGCGCTGCTGGTGCTGGGGCTGGGCATGGTCACCCTGGTCGCCCCGCTGACGGCGACCGTGCTGGCGTCGGTGGACACCGCGCGGGCGGGGCTGGCCAGCGGGGTGAACAACGCGGCGGCGCGGGCGGCGGGCCTGATCGCGGTGGCGGCGCTGCCGCTGGTGTCCGGGATGAGCGAGACCGCCTACCGGTCGGCGGGCGCCTTCGACACGGCGTTCGACCGGGCGATGCTGGTGTGCGCCGGGGTGCTGGTGGTCGGCTCGGTCGTGGCCTTCACGACGGTACGCAAGCTGCCGCCGGACTGCACCCGCCCGGAGTGCCTGACCCACGGCAGCGTGACGGCTCCGCCGCTGGAGCCGGGGGAGAAGTCGTC
Source organism: Streptomyces sp. NPDC091377 (assembly GCF_044757045.1). NCBI lineage: Bacteria > Bacillati > Actinomycetota > Actinomycetes > Kitasatosporales > Streptomycetaceae > Streptomyces > Streptomyces sp. NPDC091377. Next base: position 95,492 of record NZ_JBIVUE010000012.1, read on the forward strand.
GGGGCGGCTGGGGGCGCCGTAGGGCAGGGGCGGGGGCAGGGGCAGGGGCCGGGGTCGTAGGGCAGAGGCAGGGGTCGTAGGGCAGGGCCGGGGGCCGGGGGCCGGGGTGCGGGTGGGCGGGGTGTGCGCGTCGGGTGTCGATGCGGGCTCGGGCCGACCGGTCGCGAAGGGTATGTACGAGACTGGACCCCATGACGATTCACGAGAACCTGCTCGGGGGCCCGCCCCCGACCCACCTCCCCGACGACCCCGAGCCGCGCGAACTGCTCGCGGGCGGCTCCCCGGCCGCCGAGGTCGCCGCGAAGTACCCGACGTCCTCGCTGGCCTGGGCCGTTCTCGCCGACGAGGCGTTCGAGCGGGGCAGCACGGTGGAGTCGTACGCCTATGCCCGTACCGGCTATCACCGCGGGCTCGACGCGTTGCGCCGCAGCGGCTGGAAGGGCCACGGACCGGTGCCGTGGGAGCACGAGCCGAACCGCGGCTTCCTGCGCGCCCTGCACGCCCTCGCCCGCGCCGCGCAGTCCATCGGGGAGCAGGAGGAGTACCAGCGGTGCTCGCAGTTCCTGAAGGACTCGTCACCGGCGGCGGCCCAGACCCTGGGCTGACCCGTACGACGTGTGACCCGTACGATCTGTGACCCGTACGGCCTGTGACCCGTACGGCCTGTGTGTGACCTGCACGGCCTGTGTGATCTGGAGGCCCGCCCGGTACAGGGCGGGCCTCCCGGTGTGTGTCCCGGGGTACGCCTTGCGAGGTACCGGTGGCGCGTCGCAGGATGCGGGTGGGGACCGGGGCCCCCGTGTCGGCATCGGCAGGGGCGGACCGCTACCCGGAGTACACAACAGGAGACAGCGATGTCCCACGAGGCTCACGAGCCCGCGGCTCCGCATCTCGACTTCCAGGGGACCACCCCGTACGAGGACTACGTCCAGGCGGACGTGCTCACCCACCTCCAGCACCCTCTCTCGGACGATCCCGGAGAGATGGTCTTCCTGGTCACGACCCAGGTCATGGAGCTGTGGTTCACCGTCGTCGTCCATGAGTGGGAGACGGCGGCGCGGGCGCTGCGGTCCGACGACGTGCCGACCGCGATCGACGCGCTGAAGCGTTCCGTACGCGAGCTGGAGGCGCTCAACGCCTCCTGGAAGCCGCTCGGCGGGCTCACCCCGCAGCAGTTCAACTCCTATCGCGGCGCCCTCGGCGACGGCTCCGGCTTCCAGTCGGCCATGTACCGCCGGATGGAGTTCCTGCTCGGCGAGAAGTCGTCGTCCATGCTGGTCCCGCACCGCGGCGCCCCCCGGGTCCACGGTGAGCTGGAGAAGGCGCTGCACGAGCCGAGCCTGTACGACGAGGTGCTGCGGCTGCTCGCCCGGCGCGGGCACGCCGTACCGGAGGCCGTGGTCGAGCGGGACGTCTCGCTGCGCTACGAGCCGTCCGACGAGGTCGAGCGGGTCTGGGCGGCGGTGTATGCCGGTGACCACGACGACGAGGTCGCCCGGTTGGGCGAGGCCCTCACCGATGTGGGCGAACTGGTGTGGCGCTGGCGCAACGACCACCTGGTGGCCACCCGCCGGGCGATGGGCGCGAAGGCCGGCACCGGCGGTTCGGCGGGGGTGGCCTGGCTGGAGAAGCGGGCCCGCAAGAACGTGTTCCCCGAGCTGTGGACGGCGCGGTCCTATGTCTGAGCACGGCGGCCCCCTGCCGGGGCGGCACCGTCCCGGGTCCGAGGACGGTTCCGAGGGCGGGTTCGAAAACGGTCCCGAGGGCGGGTTCGAGGACGGTCCCGAGGGCAGGTCCGAGGACGGGGGTGCGGCGGCCGGGCTGGTGGGCGCGGCGGAGCGGCTGGACGCCGGGGATCCGCTGGCCGGGAAGCGGTCGGCGTTCGTCCTGGACGACGGGGTGTATCTGGACGGGAACTCGCTGGGCGCGCTGCCCGCGCACGTCCCCGCCCGGGTGGCGGACGTCGTCACCCGGCAGTGGGGCGAACTGCGGATCCGCTCCTGGGAGGAGAGCGGCTGGTGGACCGCGCCCGAGCGGATCGGCGACCGTGTCGCCCCGCTGGTCGGCGCGGCGCCGGGACAGCTCGTCGTGGGCGACTCGACCAGTGTGAACGTCTTCAAGGCGATGGTCGCGGCGGTCCGTGTCGCGGGTGCCGGGCGCGACGAGATCCTGGTCGACGCGAGCACCTTCCCCACGGACGGGTACATCGCCGAGTCCGCCGCCCGGCTCACCGGTCATACGGTCCGGGCGGTCGAGCCCGGTGCGGTGCCGGGCGCGCTGAGCGGGCGGACGGCGGCGGTGTTGCTCAACCATGTCGACTACCGCACCGGCCGGCTGCACGATCTGCCCGCGCTGACCGCCGCCGTCCACGCGGCGGGGGCGGTGGCCGTCTGGGACCTGTGCCACAGCGCGGGCGCGCTGCCGGTGGACCTGGACGACCACGGCGTGGACCTGGCCGTCGGCTGCACCTACAAGTATCTCAACGGAGGGCCGGGTGCACCGGCGTTCCTGTACGTCCGCCAGGACCTCCAGGGTGTCTTCGACTCCCCGCTCCCCGGCTGGAACTCGCACGCCGAGCCCTTCGGGATGCGGCCCGTGTACACCCCGGCGGACGGGGCTCCGCGCGGACGGGTCGGCACGCCGGACATCCTCTCGATGCTCGCCCTGGAGGCGGCTCTTGAGGTCTGGGACGACGTCTCCATCAAGGAAGTGCGCGAAAAATCGCTGGCCCTCACCGACTTCTTCCTCCGGTGCGTCGGCGCCTACGTCCCCGAGGGGCGGGTGGAGTGTCTGACGCCCCTGGACCACGGGCGGCGCGGCAGCCAGATCGCGCTGCGGTGCGAGGACGCCGGGGCGGTGATGCGGCGGCTGATCGCGCGCGGTGTCGTCGGTGACTTCCGGCAACCCGATGTGCTGCGGTTCGGCTTCACTCCCCTGTATGTCGGGTTCCGGGATGTGGAGCGGGCGGCCTCGGTGCTGGGGGAGGTGCTGAGGGAGGTGCCGGGCGAGGCGCATATGACGTAGGCGCCTGGGGAGTTGGCGGGGAATGTTTCACGTGAAACCGGCGTCCGGGGGGACGGGTTCCGTTCACCTAGCGTGACATCCACGTGTCCGCGCACGTCATCGGCCTGATACCGTCCCCGCCAACGACCGAATCCCCATGGGTCGAGTCCCCACGGGTCGCATCCCACTGGTCCGCCAATTCCGTTTCATCGCTGAGAGGTTGGAGCATGCCGGACGACGTCGCCACGGCCAGGGCCGCTGCCGAGGAGGAGTCCGCCTTCTCCCACCCGCCCGTCGACCCGGATGTCACGGCGGCGTACGGCGACCACCCCGACCAGGTGATCGACTTCTACGCACCCCGGGCCACCGAACCCGCCCCGCTCGTCGTCGTCCTGCACGGCGGCGCGTGGCGGGCGGCGTACGACCGACGGCACATCACCCCGTTCGCCGGCTTCCTGGCCCACCGGGGCTTCGCCGTCGCCAACGTGGAGTACCGGCGTGGCGCGGACGGCCCCGACTCCGCCTCTGCGGCCGGGCGTTGGCCGGAGACCTTCGACGATGTGGCGGCGGCGCTGGACGCGCTGCCCGCACTGGTACAGGAGGCCCTTCCCGGGGCCGACCCGCGCCGCACGGTGATCACCGGCCACTCCGCCGGAGGGCATCTCGCGCTGTGGGCGGCGGCCCGGCATCTGCTGCCCGCCGACGCGCCCTGGCGCACCGACCGCCCGGCCCCGCTCCGCGGCGTCGTGGCACTCGCCCCGATCGCCGACTTCACGGTGGCGCACAAGCTGGACGTGTGCGCGGGAGCGGCGGTCCAACTGCTCGGTGGCGAGGAGCGGTTCGCGGACCGCGTGCCCTACGCCGATCCCGCCCGGCTGCTGCCGACCGGGATCGCGACGACCCTGGTCCAGGGCCGTACGGACGACGTCGTACCGCACACGGTCGCCGAGGCGTACACCGAGGCGGCGGCGAAGGCGGGCGAGGTGGTCGGGCTGACCCTGCTGGAGGAGGTCGGCCACTTCCCGCTGATCGACCCGGCGGCGGACGCGTGCGCGGTGGTGGCGGAGGAGATCGCACAGCTGGCGTGGTGAGGGGCTGTTGAGCGCCTGTCACCATCCGCGGCGACTGTCACATCCGCGGCGCCTGTCATACCCGTAGTACCTGTCACATCCGCGGCACCTGACATACCCGTAGTACCTGTCACATCCGCGGCACCTGACATACCCGTAGTACCTGTCATACCCGTAGTACCTGAGAGGGACTCCGAGGGACAGCTCCCTGGCGGGACGCGGGCTACGGACTCCGATCCATAACTTCCTCGTCAGAGGCCCGAGAGGCGGGCCGCCGGGGGAGGACGGGTCGTCATGGCGAGGTCGGTGTTCAGGAGTCCCGCGCGTCCACGCGCCGTCGGCGGAACAGGCGGTGGCGGTGCCCGCGGGGCACACCGCTGGTACCGCACCCTTCTCGCCGCGCTCATCACGGCCGGACTGGTGGCCCCCCTCTCCGCCGCGGCCCGCCCCCGCGTCCCCGCGCCCCCTCCGGCGGACCTGGGCCCGGTCACGGCGGCCACCCTGGACCGCGCGTACGCCGCCAACCGTGCCAACGCCGCCGAGGCGGCCCGGATGGCCGCCGACCATGGTGACCGGCGCCGCGCGGCCGTGGAGCGGGCGATGGCCGAGGACCCGGCGAGGCAGCTGCTCGCCTTCGACGGACGCGGCGCCGGACGGGCGACGGAGGTCTTCGGAGACCTGGCGCGGGCGGACCGGGTCGCCGTCCTCGTACCCGGCTCCGACACCCACCTCGACAGCTACGGACGGCTGCGCGCCGCCGCCGCGCATCTGCACGAACGGCTCGGCCGCCAGGCCCCGCCGGGGGTGCGCACGGCCGTCGTCGCCTGGCTCGGGTACGAGACCCCGGGCACGGTCAGCACCTCCGTGACGACCACCACCCGCGCCGAGGAATCCGCCCCCGGCCTGCGGACGTTCGTGACCCTGCTGCACACGCTCACCGGCGGGAACGCCCGGGTCGCGCTGCTGTGCCACTCCTACGGCTCGGTGGTCTGCGCCAGCGCGGCGCCCGGACTGGACGTGGCCGATCTCGTCCTCGTCGGCAGCCCCGGCACCGGTACCGACACGGCGGCCGGACTCCGTACGTCCGCACGGGTGTGGGCCGGGCGCGGGGCCGACGACTGGGTGGCCGACGTACCGCACCTCAAGGCGGAGCTGTTCGGTACGACCGTCGGCTTCGGCACGGACCCCATGGCCCCGGCGTACGGCGCCCGCCGCTTCGACGCCGGGTCCGGCGGCCACAGCGACTACTTCGCCCCGGGCTCGGCGGCCCTGACCAACCTGACCCGGATCGTGCTCGGCGCGTCGGCGGAGGTGGACCATGCGTGAGACCGGACGCCCCGGGCCCCTCGCCACCCTGCCCCGGCACCTCCGTCACCAGGCGTGCCGGATCGACGCGGCGACCCCCGAGGGCCGCGACCGCGCGGTGGACGCGCTGCGGGCCTGCGCGATTCTCGGGGTGGTGCTCGGGCACTGGCTGGTGACCGCGCTGGTCGCCGACGGCGACACCCTGCGCGCCGCGAGCCCCCTGGACCCGATGCCATGGCTGGCCCCGGTCTCCTGGATGTTCCAGACCCTCGCGGTGTTCTTCCTGGTGGGCGGCCATGTGGCCACCCGGAGCCTGGCCTCCGCGCGGGCCGGGGGCATCGGCTACCGGCGGTGGCTGGCCGCCCGGCTGTCCCGGCTGTTCCTGCCGGTGGCCGCCGTCCTCGGCCTGTGGACGGTGGCGACGGCCGCCCTGCTGCTGTCGGGCGCCGACCTCCTGACCGTGCGGACCCTGGCCAAGCTGGCCCTGTCGCCCCTCTGGTTCCTGCTGGTGTTCGCCGCGCTCACCGCGGCGACCCCGCTGCTGACCCGGGTGACCCCGCTGTGGCCGCTGTCGGCGGTGCTCTACGTCGACCTGTTCCGCTTCGGCCTCGACGGCCCCGCCTGGACCGGCTGGATCAACCTGGCCGCCGGGTGGCTGGTGCCGTACACGCTGGGCGCGGCCTGGACCCGGGGCGAGCTGGAACGGCCGCGCGCGGGCTGGGTGCTGCTGCTCGGCGGGGCGGCGGTGACGGCCGTACTGGTGGCGTTCGCGGGCTATCCGGCCTCGATGGTCGGGGTGCCGGGCGCGGAGGTCTCCAACCTCAACCCGCCGACCCTGGCCGCCGTCACCTTCGGCGTGGCCCAGTGCGGCCTGGCCCTGCTGCTGCGCGGACCGCTGCGCCGCGCCCTGGTCCGCCCCCTGGCGTGGGCGGCGGTGGCGCTGGTCAATCTGTCGGCGATGACGATATTCCTCTGGCACCAGACGGCCATGATGGCGACCACGGCCACCGGCCTGTTCGCGGGCCGGCTGCCCGGACTGCACACCCGCCCCGACGACCTGACCTGGATCGCGTACCGCCTGGCGTGGCTGCCGGTCTTCGCCCTCGCCCTGGCGGTCTGCTGGACGGCGTTCCGGTTCGGGGAACACCCGGGCAGGGGCCGCGCGAGAGGGGACGGCGCCCGGGACGACGGAGCCGTACCGGCGCCCGTACCCCCGGAGCGTACGGCGGCGACGCGGCGCGTGCGGGAGGGGAGCGGTGTCTAGGCTGAGCGATGTGAAGGGCACGGGGGGCATGAACGGAACAACCACGGACATCGGAGCCGGAGCCAGAGCCGGAGCCGGACCCGGTGCGGGAGGGGCGGCGCGGCTGGGCCGCGTCACGGCCCCACTGCGCGGACTGGCCGGCGAACTGCGGACGACGTCGTACGACCCGCTGCCGGCCTCGGTGTGGTTGCGCTGGCTGCCGCACGGAATGGTGGTGCTGTACGCGGTCGGCATGTTCGTGGCGAACCTGGACCAGCTGATCGACGGCTACCGCCTGGGGGTCCAGATCGGGCTGCTCTGCGCGCTGGCGCAGTTGGCGGCCGGGGTGCTGGTGCTGTGGTTCCCGGTGCCGGCGGGCTGGCTGTCACTGGCGGTGTTCGTGGGGGTGGCGCTCGGCCTCCCCGAGGTCCCCGCACCGGGCGCGGACTTCGGCGCGGGCCCGCCCTGGCCGTGGACTCCGCCCGGGGTGGCGGGCCACGCGATGGTGCTGTTCCTGCTGGCGCTGCGGAGCCGTACCGCGGTCTCGTTCACGATGCTGGGTCTGACGGGCGTCACCACCTGGTTCCTCCAGGTCTGGCTGGGCGGTCAGCACTACCAGGCGACGGGCATGATCGCGTTCGCGGTCTTCGTGGGCTGCACCACGCTCGGCGCCGCGCTGCGGGGCCGCAGGGTGGCGCGGATCGAACTGGTCGAGCAGACCGGGATCACGGCGGAGGAACGGGCCCGGCGCACCCTGCTGGAGGAGCGCAGCCGGATCGCGCGTGAACTGCACGATGTGGTGGCGCACCATATGTCCGTGATCTCCATCCAGGCGCAGGTGGCCCCGCACCTGGTCGCGGACCCGTCCGACGAACTGCGGGAGAACCTCGCCGGAATCCGCCAGAACGCGCTGGACGCGCTCACCGAACTCCGCCGGGTGCTGGGCGTCCTGCGGTCCGAACACCCCGAGGACCAGGAGGGCCCCGGCGCGGGCACGGCCCCGCACGCCCCCCAGCCCACCCTCGACCGCCTGGACAGCCTGATCGACAACACCAGGACCGCCGGGGTGGAGGTCAGCACCCACATCACCGGCGAACCGGCCCGCCCCTACCCGCCGGGCATGGAGCTGTCGGCGTACCGGATCGTGCAGGAGGCGCTGAGCAACGTACTGCGGCACGCGCCGGGCGCCTCCGTCCGCGTCGAACTCACCCACTTCCCCGAGGGCCTCTACCTGGGCGTCGTCAACTCCAGCCCGAGCCGCCCCGTGCAGCCGTCGCCGGGCGCGGGGCACGGACTGCTGGGGATGCGGGAGCGGGCGGCGATGCTGGGCGGCCATCTGATGGCGACGAGGACCCTGCACGGCGGTTTCTCGGTGTCGGCGTTCCTGCCGAGGGAGGCCGGGACCCCGGCGCCCGACCCGCACATGCCCGGACGGACCGGAGGCCCCCTCACGGCCACGACCCAGCCCATCTCCAAGGAAACCCGATGACAAGCGGAACGACCGACGGATCGACTGGCGGACCGACCGGCGGATCGACCGGTGGAGCCACCGGTGACGGGACCGGCAGCGGGGCCGGTATCGGGACAGGTGGCGGGGCCGGTATCGGTGCCGGTATCGGGACGGGTGGCGGGACGCCGATCCGCGTACTGATCGCCGACGACCAGCAGATGGTCCGGCAGGGCTTCACCGTGCTGCTGAACACCCAGCCGGACATCGAGGTGGTCGGCCAGGCGGTGGACGGCCTGGACGCGGTGGGGAAGGTGGCCGAACTCGCCCCGGACGTCGTCCTGATGGACATCCGGATGCCCGAACTGGGCGGTATCGAGGCGACGCGCAGGGTCACCACGGCCACCTCCGGCACCCGCGTCCTGGTCCTGACCACCTTCGACCTGGACGAGTACGTCTACGAAGCCCTGCGCGCGGGAGCCTCCGGCTTCCTCCTCAAGGACGCGTCGGCCGACCAACTGGCAGACGCGGTACGGGTGGTGGCGGCCGGTGACGCGCTGCTGGCCCCCGGCGTCACCCGCCGGCTGATCGCCGAGTTCTCCCGGCTGGACCGCACACCGCCCGCGCCCCTGAAGCAGCGCGTGGCCGAGCTGACCGAACGTGAGACGGAGGTGCTGGCCCTGATCGCGAGGGGGCTGTCCAACGCGGAGATCGCGGGGCGCCTGGTGGTGGCCGAGCAGACGGTGAAGACACATGTGGGCCGCATCCTGGTGAAACTGGCCCTGCGGGACCGTACGCAGGCGGCGGTGTTCGCGTACGAGTCGGGACTGGTCCGCCCGACGGGCTACTAGGAACCGGCCACGCGGGGTCACCGACCGACTGTGGCTTGTCACTGCCGCCGGATAGAGTTGAGGTGCGGTTGGGTTGCTCCCGGGGTCGTTCCCGAGGGACGGCTACGGAGGGACCCGCATCCACGGGGAGGCTGTTGTGACGACGGACGGAGTCGGAGGAGCGCTGGGGGCCGGCCTGATGTTCGGGCCGTTCGGCGTGCTGGGGAAGGCGATCGGTGACATCGTCACCGAGTACACGTCGTTCACGGAGTTCAAGAGACGCGTGGACGATCTGATCCGCGACCTCAAGGAGTCCCCGGCGGGCGAGGGCAAGGTGGGGGAGGAGCCCCTGACCCGGGTCCAGTTCGGCGGCGGGGACGGGCAGTGGTCGGAGGCGGCGGGCCTGTTCGGCTCGTACGAGACGGTCATCACGGAACTGGAGAACCTCTCCAAGCTCCTGTCCGACTCCATCGAGGGCATGGGTATCGCGGTACTGGCCTCGCACAAGGGCTACGAGAACCTGGACCTGGACATCCGCGATCGCATGGCGGCGATCAGCGTGGACACGACCGAGCACTACGGCGGTGCGTACGACCCGGAGCGGTCGAAGCCGGAGAAGCCGGACGACACCGGGGCGGACGGGCCCGACGGCACGGGCACGGGTGGCGGCGACGACGCTGGAGGCACGATCTGATGGCCGGCGGGGGAAGGGGCGGCGGCACGCCCTTCGAGTCGATGAGCCACGAGCGCATGCTGGCGTGGCTGGACCAGGCGAACGCCGGGACGGTCCAGGCGGCGGCCGACCGGCTGCTCGCGGTGGCCTCCGAGATCCACAAGATCGCGGAAGAGCTGAAGGTGCGTCCGCAGTGGGTGGAGTGGAAGGGCGAGGGCGCCGAGGCGTTCCGCACCTGGGCGGGTGACCTGGCCAACGCCACGATCCGGCTGGGCGACTTCAGCGAGGACTCCGCGACCTGGCTGAGCCGGGCCTCCACCGCCATCGCCCAGGCCCAGACGGCGATCCCACGCGACGTCCCCGGCGCCCAGGCCAACCGCGACGCCGCGAACGACGCCCCGAACGACCCCGACTCCCGCACCGTCTCCACCAAGGCGGCGGCCGACCTCGCCGCCCTCAAGGCCGACCGCGAACGGGTCCGCCAGGAGGCGGCGGCACAGATGCGGAAGCTGGCGCAGTCGTACCAGGTGTCGGCGACGCAGCTGAACGCACTGCCCCGCCCCAAGTTCCCACCCCCGCCGGCGGAGATCGTGCCACCGACTCCTGCGCGCAACAACATGAAGGGCTTGGACCGCCCGGGCGATGGGGGTGACGGCAGCACCACGTCCTCCACTCGCCCCTACGGCGCTACTCAACCTGACACACAGGGCGCACCGAACGCCCCCGTGTCGCGCTCGAACCCGGACGCGGTGCCACCACGCCAAGGCCCCGCACAGCCGGACATTCCGGTGCAGCCCGAGACTCGTTTGGATGTCAACTCCGTCAACACGATTCCGGATGCGCAGCGGTCCCAGCAGACTCCGCCTGCCCCCGCTCCCACGCCCGGGCCCACCCGTGTCGACGGCGGCGGTCCGCTTGTCCCCGGTCCGGTGCCACCGGTCTTCGGCGGTACGAAGGGCCCGGACCGTTCGGCCGGCCCGGTCCGGCCGGTGGGGACCGGCCGGACACCGTCACCGACGGGCACCGGCCCGGTAGGCCCCGCGCCCGCTCCGGCGCAGGGGCGGGCGACCGGGGTACCAGGAGGCGGTGGCGGCCAGGGCATCGTCGGAGGGCGGCCGGGTCCGCTGCCCGGGGACCGCACCTCCGGGATCCCTCGCGGTGTGGTGGTCGGTGGCGAGGGCCAAGGCGCGCGTGGGCCGGTGGCTCCGGGTGCGACGGGTGCGCCGGGCGGACCCGTCGGGCGACCGGCGGGGCCTCAGGCGCAGGCTCCGGGTGGCCGCGCGCCTCTCCCCTCCAGCGGCGCCTCGCCGCAGGGCGGGGTGGTCGGCGGCAGCCCGCAGCAGCAGCCGGGCCGAGCCGCGGGAGCAGCCGGTTCGGGTGGGCGGAGTTCCGGGGGCACGGCCAGGGGCGGTATCACCGGGGGCGTGCCGACCAGTACGCGCGCGGGCGGCACCGGCACCGGCGGCAGATCCCGTAAGCCGACCAAGCCCAGGACGGAGAACCGGAGCGGGCGCCGGGTGGCGACCGAGGACGAGGAGACCTGGAAGCCGGACGACGGACGTCGTACGGTGCCGCCGGTCATCGAGTGACGAACGGAAGGCGTGAGGACTCACATGCCCCTCAGCGGAACGCGGCGCGCACAGCGCCGCGCTGTGGCGTCGGCAGCGCTGGGCGTGCTGCTCGTGGGGGTCGGGGGTGCTCCCGCCCACGCGGAGTCGACCCGGGACAAGCAGTGGCATCTTGATGCGATGCAGGCCGAGCAGATGTGGCAGAAGAGCACCGGCGACGGTGTGACCGTCGCCGTGATCGACTCGGGCGTGGATCCGGACAGCGCCGACCTGAAGGGCCGGGTCCTGCCGGGCAAGGACTTCGTACTGGACCAACCGGGGAACGAGCACACCGACGACAACGGACATGGCACCGGTATGGCTGGTCTGATCGCCGGAACAGGCGCGTGGGGAGGCGGTCAGGGCGCCTACGGTCTGGCGCCAGGTGCCAAGATCCTGCCCCTCCGCGTCTACACGGACGCCTCGTTGGGAAGCCAGGCCGAGGCGACGGAGGAATTCAACGAGCTGGGGCCGCAGGCGATCCGGTACGCGGCGGACGAAGGCGCCCAGGTCATCAACATCTCACTCGGGTACTCGGAGGGCTCACCGGAGCTCACCGATGCGGTGGAGTACGCCTTGGAGAAGGGCTCGCTCGTCTTCGCGGCGGTCGGAAACACCGGTGACAAGGCCAATTTGGCCGAGTACCCGGGCGCGACTCCGGGTGTGGTGGGCGTCGGTGCCATCGGCAAGGATCTCCGCAAGACAGATGAATCCCAGTACGGGCCTCAAGTGGACCTTGCCGCGCCCGGCGAGGAAATGGTGCACGCCTGCGGAGAGGCGTCGGGCCTTTGCACCTCGCACGGCACCAGCGACGCCACCGCCCTCGCCTCCGCCAGCGCCGCCCTCATCTGGTCCGAGCATCCCGACTGGACCAACAACCAGGTCCTCCGGGTCATGCTCAACACCATCGGCGCCCCCACGGACGGCGCCGACCGCAACGACTCGATCGGCTACGGCATCGTCCGCCCCCGCGTCGCTCTCCAGAACCCCGGCGATCCCGGCCCGGCGAACGAATACCCCCTCCCCGATCTGAAGGAGGCGGCGTCGAAGCCCCCGGCGGAGTCCTCCGCGCCCCAGGGCGGGGACGACGACACCGGAGCCGCGACCGACAAGGGCCCGAGCACGGCGGCTGCGGCATCCGACGACGGCAACACCACCCTCTGGATCGCCCTGGGCACGGGCGCGGCCCTCCTCGCAGCGGCAGCGATCACCCTGGCAGCCCGCAAACGCCGCAACCGGCCGACCACACCCACCCCGGCCCCCTACGCCTACCCCCCGCCCCAGCCTCCCGTCCCGTCGGACAGAAGGCCGGACACCTTCTAGGAGACAGGGACCAGCCGTGCCACGAGACACGGAAGAGACCACGCACGGCGTGGTGAAGGCCGTTCTGGTGGCGGGGGCCGTCCTGGTGGCCGGTTGTTCCGGCGGGGCTGGGGACGGCCGGGACCGCAGTGACGCTCCGCGGGGCTGGAAGGTGTGCGAGGAGTTCTTCGGGGCGGACGGGATCGACGCGGTCCAGGAGGAACTGGGCGAGGGGACTCTCACCGTGCTGAACGCGCCCGTTGCCGTGGAGGAGGTGCTGGAGGACCGGGCCGGTGTCGCGAAGGCGTGGGAGCCGGGGAGCGGGGTGCACTACTCGAACCGCAGTCGGCCGTGTGAGCTGGGGGTCGAGGGGACGGGGAAGCGGCTCAGTTCCTCCGTGGGATGGTCCGTCGACACGGAGAAGGACATCCGGGACGGCGACGCGGGGGAAGGATGGGAGTCCCTGGGGGACGGGATCCACGTCAAGCGGGAGGACGGTGGGTTGCGCCTGACCGCCGTGATTCCCTGCGCGGTCCAGGGAGCGCATGCCGGGCAGGAGGCGGGGCTGCCGCTTGAGGTGGAGACGGAAGTCAGGGGGGTTCCGGACTTCGACGTCCGCGTGCTGAGCGAGATGGGAGCGCGGCTCGCGCGGAAGACGGTGGACGGACTTCCGTGCGTGAATCGACCGGAGATGCCTCGCGGGCTGTGACGGCGACCCGGTCGAGGGTGTGGGTGTGGCTGCGGAGTCCCCCGCGTAGTACCTGAGACGGATCCCCCATGACCCCCCTCACTGGTGACGACGGGGACGTGTCGGGGCGCCTACCGTCTGGGGTGTGAGTGAGACGACCCGGAGGGTTCCGAGTCCGCCGGATGGTGGGGTCGGGGCCTATAAGCGAAGCCCGGAGTACCGGGTGGCCGCGGATGCCCTGCGTGGGCTGCGGCAGGATCTGTTCAAGGACGCGTTCGCCTACCGGCCGATGCGCCCGATGCGGCTGAACGGGGTGTTCACCCGGCGGCTGAAGGGAAGGCCGCGGGAGTACGCCAAGTACGCACCGCACGCCGTCGTGGCGGTCGCGGGGCTCATCGCGTTCGCGGTGGGGTGGAACAGCGGGGCGAACGGCCCCTTCCCGTTGCTGCTGGCCGGTGGGCTGCTGTGCGCGGTGCCGGTGCTCGTCACCCTCGTACGGCCCGTCGGCGCCTTCTGGCTGTCGATGGCCTCGGCCCCCCTCGGGCTGGCCCTCAGCGGAGGGTGGTTCGAGTGGCCGTGGGCGGGCGGCACCATCTTCAGCCATGTCGTGGTGCTCACGGTCGTGGCGATACGGACCCGGCCGCGCACCGCGGTCTGGCTGTGGGCGCTCACGGCGCTCTACAGCTTCCTCGCCACCGTCCCCACCTCCGAGACCGGCGTCCTCGGGCCCGTGCTCCTCGTCGCCGCCCTCAGCCTGCTCACCGTCACCGTCTGGCACATCCGGCGCGACGCGAAGGAGGCGAAGGAAGAGGTCACCGCGCAGAAGACGGTCACCGAGCACGAGCGCTCCAAGCGCACCCTCCTGGAAGAGCGCACCACCATCGCCCGTGAGCTGCACGACGTGGTGGCCCACCACATGTCCGTGGTCGCCATCCAGGCCGAAGCCGCCCCCTACCGGGTCGAGAACCCGCCGCCCGAGCTGGAGCGCGCCTTCGTCACCATCCGGGAGAACGCGGTCGCCGCCCTCACCGAACTGCGCCGGGTCCTGGGCGTCGTACGCGCCGAGGACTACGAGGCGCCCGACGCCCCGCAGCCCACCCTCGGCGATCTGGACCGGCTGCTCGCCAATGTCCGGGACACCGGCCTCGACGTCGAGAAGACGGTGACCGGCGCGGTGCGTGAGCTGCCGCAGGGCGTCGAGCTGTCGGCGTACCGGATCGTGCAGGAGGCGCTGAGCAACACCCTGAGGCACGCGCCCGGCGCCCCCGCCCGCGTCGAGGTCGGCTATGTGCTCGGCGGGCTCGGGCTGCGCATCGTCAACGACCCGCCGCCCCACCCGTCCCTGATCAAGCCCTCGCCCGGCGCGGGCCACGGCATCACCGGGATGCGTGAGCGGGTCACCATGCTCAGCGGGGAGATGACGGCGGGGACGGCGGACGACGGAGGCTACGAGGTGGCGGTGTTCCTGCCGGTCGCCCGGGTGAACGAAGGTGAGTGAGGCATGACCATTCGCGTACTGATCGCGGACGACCAGATGATGGTGCGCGAGGGCTTCTCGGTCCTGCTGAACGCGATGCCCGACATCGAGGTCGTCGGCGAGGCCGTTAACGGCCGCGAGGCGGTCGAGCGGGTGCGCGAGCTGGCCCCGGACGTGGTCCTGATGGACATCCGGATGCCCGAGCTGAACGGCATCGAGGCGACCCGGGAGATCGTCGCCGCCGACGGCGGGGCGAAGGTGCTGGTGCTGACCACCTTCGACCTGGACGAGTACGTGTACCAGGCGCTGCGCGCCGGCGCCTCGGGGTTTCTGCTCAAGGACGCCTCGGCGCGGCAGCTCGCCGACGGGGTGCGGGTGGTGGCGGACGGGGACGCGCTGCTCGCCCCGTCGATCACCCGCCGGCTGATCACCGAGTTCTCCAAGCTGGCCGACGCCCCGCGGCTGATGCCGTCCGCCCAGGCCGCCTACGGTGATCTGACCGAGCGCGAGACCGAGGTGCTGGTGCTGATCGCCCAGGGGCTGTCCAACTCCGAGATCGCCGAGCGGCTGGTGGTCGCCGAGTCGACCATCAAGACCCATGTGAGCCGGGTCCTGGTCAAGCTGGGGCTGCGCGACCGCACCCAGGCGGCGGTCTTCGCGTACGAGGCCCGGCTGGTCACCCCGGGCTGAGCCGCGCCCCGCCTGGCGCCGCCCCCGCCTGGCGCCGCCCCGCCCGGCGCCGCCCCCGCCCGGCGCCGCTCGGCCGCCCCCGCACCGCTCCGCTCTGGTCAGGGGCGGATCGGCGGGCTAGCGTCCGCTCATGGCAATGGGTGAGGGCACAGAGGTCTCGTACGTCCCGCGCGGGTCGCGGATCCCACCGGCGTTCGATCCATGGGATCCCGCGTTCCTCGCCGACCCGTACCCGGCGTACGCGGAATTGCGCGCACAGGGGCGGGTGATCCGCTACGAGCCCACCGACCAGTGGCTGGTGCCGCATCACGCGGATGTGTCGGCCCTGCTGCGGGACCGGCGGCTGGGACGGACGTACCAGCACCGCTTCTCGCACGAGGACTTCGGGCGGACGGCACCGCCGCCGCAGCACGAGCCGTTCCACACCCTCAACGACTTCGGGATGCTCGATCTGGAGCCGCCGGACCACACCCGGATCAGACGCCTGGTGTCGAAGGCGTTCACCCCGCGCACGGTGGAGCGGCTGAAGCCCTACGTCGAGCGACTGGCCGCTGAACTGGTCGACGGGCTGGTGCGCCGCGGCGGCGGCGATCTGCTCGCGGAGGTGGCCGAGCCGCTGCCCGTGGCGGTGATCGCGGAGATGCTGGGCATCCCCGAGGGCGACCGGGCGCCGCTGCGGCCCTGGTCGGCGGACATCTGCGGGATGTACGAGCTGAGCCCGTCGCCCGAGACCGCCCGCCGGGCCGTACAGGCGTCGGTGGAGTTCTCCGCCTACCTGCGGGAACTGATCGCCGAGCGGCGCGCGGCGCCGGGCGACGACCTGATCTCCGGGCTGATCGCGGCGCACGACGAGGGGGACCGGCTCACCGAGCAGGAGATGATCTCCACGGCGGTGCTGCTCCTCAACGCCGGGCACGAGGCCACCGTCAACGCGACGGTCAACGGCTGGTGGGCGCTGTTCCGCAACCCCGGCCAGCTCGCCGCCCTGCGCGCCGACCACTCCCTGGTGCCGTCGGCGGTGGAGGAGCTGATGCGCTACGACACCCCGCTCCAGCTCTTCGAGCGGTGGGTGCTGGACGACATCGAGATCGACGGGCAGCTGATCCCGCGCGGCGCCGAACTGGCCCTGCTGTTCGGCTCCGCCAACCACGACCCGGCCGCCTTCACCGCCCCCGAGCGGCTCGACCTCACCCGTGCCGACAACCCGCACATCTCCTTCAGCGCCGGGATCCACTACTGCATCGGCGCCCCCCTGGCCCGTATCGAACTGGCCGCCTCCATGACAGCCCTCCTGGAACGGGCCCCGACCCTGCGCCCGACCGGCGAACCCGACCGCAAGCCGAACTTCGTGATCCGGGGACTGGAGGGGCTCAGCGTGGAGGTGGGGTGAGCCGGGCGGACTCCGGGGGTGAGCCGGGCGGACTCCGGGGGTGAGCTGGGGGTGAGCCGGGGGCGAGAGAGCCGGGCGGACTCCGGGGGACCTGGCGGACTCCGGGGGACCCGCGTGGCCCCTCCGACCCCACCCCCTCAGCCCCTCACACCCTCCCCGATCCTCCCGATCCCCCCACCCCCCTCAGCCGCTCACCACGTTCCGGTGTCGTAGGCCCGCCAGCCCCGTCGCCGTGAGTGTCGCCGCCAGGGCGAGCAGGATCAGGACGGGGGGCCAGCTCATGGCGCCGCCGGGGAGGCGGGGGAGGTGGGCGAAGGGGGAGAGGTCCAGGACGATCCGGGGGGCGTCCAGGGCCGGGCCGACCCAGCCGATCAGCAGGACCGCGCCCGCCACACCCCAGGCGGCGGGGGCCAGGCCGGGGGCGAGGCCGTGGAGCAGGACCGTCAGGGCGCCGACGACCCAGATCGCGGGGAGCTGGACCAGACAGGCCGCGAGGATCGGGCCGAGATCCTTGCCGTACCCGGCGGCGAAGCCGAGGGCCGCGACCAGCATGATGAGGGCCGAGCCCGCGAACGCGACCGTGAGGTGGCCCGCGGCCCAGCGCAGCCGCCCGACCGCGCCCGCCAGCACCGGTTCCGCGCGGCCGGAGGTCTCCTCGCCGTGCAGCCGCAGCACCGACGCCACCACATACAGCGCGGCCACCAGGCCGAGCATGCCGATCATCGCGGCGAGGAACGCGTCGGTGACCCCGCTGTGCCCGCCCATCCGCTCGATGATCTCGCGGGCGTTCCCGTTGTCGCCGAGCAGATCGGCGGCGCCCTCGGTGAGAGTGCCGTAGACGGCGCCCGCGAGGAAGAAGCCGATGCTCCAGCCGAGGACCGTGCCGCGCTGGAGGCGCCAGGCCAGGGCGCCCGCCGTGGCGAGCCGGCCCACGGGCGGGCCCGGCCGGGTCGGCAGGAAGCTCATGCCGACATCGCGGCGGCCGGTCAGCTCGTACGCCACCGCTCCCTGGACCACGACCGCCCCCGCGATCAGCGCCGCCACCCACCAGCGTTCGCCCGCGAACGGGCGCAGATTCTCCAGCCAGCCCAGCGGGGAGAGCCAGGTCAGCACGGACGAGCCGTCGGTGCGCGCCGAGTCGCCCGCCGCGCGCAGCACGAACGCCGCGCCCAGCACGGCGGCGGTCAGCCCCCGGGCCAGCCGGGCGCTCTCGGTGAGCTGGGCGACGATCGCCGCCGCCGTCGCGAACAGCATGCCGGTCCCGGCGATCCCGAAGCCGAGCGCGAACGCGCCGCCCGCGCCCTGTCCGGACAGCCCGGCCGTGACGATCAGGGCGAGGACGCCGTTGGCGAGCGCGGCGGCCAGCAGGGCGGCCGTGAGGGAGGCCCGGCGGCCCACCGTCCCGGAGGCGACCAGTTCGTGCCGGCCGCTCTCCTCCTCGTCACGGGTGTGGCGTACGACGATCAGCAGGCTCATCACCGCGGCGAGCAGCCCGGCGTAGAGGCCGACGCGCCAGGCGGTCAGGGCGCCGAGCGACTCGCCGAAGACCGGGCCGATCAGGGCCCGCAGGGAGGCGTTGGTCTCCATCTGCCGCACCAGGTCGGCGCGTTCGGCGGGCGTGGCGTACATCGACTCCAGGGTGCCCGGCATGGACAGCACCATCACCGCGTTCACCGCGACCCAGACCGGGATCATCACCCGGTCGCGGCGCAGGGCGAAACGCAGCAGGGTCCCGGTGCCGGCCAGCGGGCGGGTGCCGCGGACGCGGGCCGCGCCGGAGGGGGCGGAGGTCACCGGGGGCGCGGGGCTCGGGGAGGTCCCGGGGGTTGGGGAGGTCGGGGTCATCGGGCCGGGACCTCCTCCTGGTAGTGGCGCAGGAACAGTTCCTCCAGGGTGGGCGGCGTCGAGGTCAGGGACCGTACGCCGGACTCGGTGAGGCGGCGCAGGACGCCGTCGAGCCGGTCGGAGTCGACCTGGAGGCGGACCCGGTTGCCCTGGACGTCGAGGTGGTGCACCCCGGGCAGCTGCGCGAGGCCGTCGGGCGCGGTGGCCAGTTCGGCGGTGACGCTGGTGCGGGTGAGATGCCGCAGGTCGGCCAGGGAGCCGGTCTCCACGGTCTGCCCCTTGCGGATGATGCTGACCCGGTCGCACAGCTCCTCGACCTCGCCGAGGATGTGGGAGGAGAGGAGCACCGTACGGCCGCGTGCGCGTTCCTCGGTCACACAGCGCTGGAAGACCTCCTCCATCAGGGGGTCCAGGCCCGAGGTGGGCTCGTCGAGGATCAGCAGGTCGACGTCGGAGGCGAAGGCGGCGACGAGGGCGACCTTCTGCCGGTTGCCCTTGGAGTACGTACGTCCCTTTTTGCTCGGGTCCAGCTCGAAGCGCTCGACCAGTTCCGCGCGCCGGGCCGGGTCGAGACCGCCGCGGAGTCGGCCGTAGAGGTCGATGACCTCGCCGCCGGAGAGGTTGCGCCACAGGGTGACGTCGCCGGGGACGTACGCGATCCGGCGGTGCACCTCCACGGCGTCGGCCCACGGGTCGCGGCCGAGCACCTGGGCGGCGCCGGAGTCCGCGCGCAGCAGGCCCAGCAGGACGCGGATGGTGGTGGACTTGCCCGCTCCGTTCGGGCCGAGGAAGCCGTGCACCTCACCGGCTTCGACCACGAGGTCGAGTCCGTCGAGCGCGCGGGTCCGTCCGAACGACTTGTGCAGCCCGGAGACGCTGATTGCCTTCGCCATATTGCTGAAGCTACGGTAACTTCACAAATTTGTGAAGTTAAGAAAGCGTATGAAGGGCGGATACGCTGAGAGCGGGGGCGTGAGCTGGGCCGATGCTGTGACGCGGCGGGAACAAGGGTGGCAGGGGAGATGATCGGGCGATGAAGGAGACGCGGCGGACGAAGGAGCCGGTACCGGTGCCGGAGCCGGTGCCCGTGCCGGAGCCGGTGCCCGTGCCGGAGCCGGAGCCCGTGCCGGAGCCGGAGCCGGTGCCCGTGCCGGACGCGGGGCGGGATCCGGAGACCGTCTCGAAGTTCGTGGAGGCGTTCGCGGCCCAGCTGGTCGAGGCGGGGATGCAGCGCATGCCGGCCCGGGTGTTCGCCGCGCTCCTCGCCTCCGACGCCGGGGCCATGACCTCCGCCGAACTCGGCGAACAGCTCCAGGTCAGCCCCGCCGCGGTCTCCGGCGCCGTGCGCTATCTCGCCCAGGTGCACATGGTCGGCCGGGAACGGGAACCGGGGTCACGGCGCGAGCGGTACCGGGTGCACAGCGACCAGTGGTACGAGGCGCTCACCAGCCGGGACGCCATCCTGAGCCGCTGGCGGCGGACCCTGCACGAAGGCGTCGAGAGCCTCGGCCCCACCAGCCCGCCGGGGCGCCGCCTCGCCGAGACCGTCGCCTTCTTCGACTTCCTGGAGGGAGAGCTGGCGGCCCTGATGGAGCGCTGGCGCGAGCACCGGCAGCAGAACTTCGGCAACCAGGACCCGCCCCAGGCCCCTTGACCGCCGCCCTTTGACCGCCAGCCCCTTCACCACCCGCCCTTTGACCGCCCGCCCCCGTCACCACCCGCCCCGTCACCACCCGCCCCGTCACCACCCGCCCTTTGACCGCCCGCCCCCGTCACCCCGGCAGCGTGAGCCCCAGCGCCCCGCCCCGTACCGTCCAGGTCCTGCGGCGTACCGGACCGGAGGTCTCCGCGTCGGCCCCGTAGTGGAAGTCCGCGCCGGTGACAGTGACCCGGCGGGCGACGGCCCGCAGCGGGGACGCCTCCGCGCCCACCGAGACGGGCCGGATGACGATACGGGCCGCGCCCGTGCCGTCCGGGGTGATGGAGACCTCGGAGACGGGCTGGTCCAGGTCGATCAGGGTGGTGCCGTCGGCCTCCACCCGCAGCCGGGTCGGTGCCGTCGCCCCCGTGCCCATGAGCCGGGCCGGGCGCGCGGGCACCAGGGTGCGGACCAGGGAGCGGCAGGAGCGCAGCCAGAGGGCCCGGGCGGGCGCCGGGGCACAGTCCCCCGCACCCGCACCCGCACCCGCACCCGCACCCGTCCCACCCTTACCCGGCATACCCCTATCCGTCCCCGTACCCGTCGTCCCCGTCCCCGTGCCCGCACCCGTCGTCTCCGTCCCCGTACCCAGACCCGGCGTCCCCGGCCTGCCCGCCCCCGGCGGGACCGCCGTACCGGACAGGACCGCCGCACCGGACAGCGGCGGGATGGTCAGAGCCCCCAGCACCACCCCGTCACTGTCGTCCACCAGCAGGTCCACCCGGCGCGGGGCGCCCAGCAGCACCGCGCGGGCGGCCGTGACGGCGGTCGTCGGGACGCCCAGAGCCGACGCCAGAGTCAGCGCACTGCCCACGGGAACCACGGAGAGTACGCAGTCGGTCAGCTCACGGCGACGGTGCAGCAGCGCCACCGCCCGCAGCAGGGCGCGGTCGTCGCCGATCACCACCGGCCGCCGCGAGCCGCGCCGGGCCAGGGCGCGGGCGAATTCCTCCGGCCCGTCCGGGAGGCACACCTTCGTCGCCGCACCCGCGCTGAGCACGTCTTTCGCGATTCTCACGGACTCCCCGTCCGTCTGCCGTGCCGCCGGATCGATGACCACAAGCAGCTGCTCGGACGTCGCGGAAGTCGCCACCTCGGCCATGCCTCGCTTCCTCGGGTAGCATCTTTGTGCAAGAGCCCCTTGCGCTATTGCGCCAGGGGCTTCGTCTATTCCGGGGCATCCGGTCCGACGGTTCTGACGGTTCGCGACCCGCACAGGTCGTGGCCGGTGGTGGTGCACGCGGCGGAAACGCCCACCGTGCGCGCCCCTGACCTTGGACATGCCCCGCCCGGAAGGGGTGTACGCGCGTGCCCGCACTTGTGCTGCTCGGTGCTCAGTGGGGTGACGAGGGCAAGGGGAAGGCCACCGACCTGCTCGGTGGCTCCGTCGACTACGTGGTCCGATACCAGGGCGGCAACAACGCCGGCCACACCGTGGTCGTGGGCGACCAGAAGTACGCCCTCCACCTCCTCCCCTCCGGAATCCTCTCCCCAGGCTGTACGCCGGTCATCGGCAACGGCGTCGTCGTCGACCCGTCGGTCCTGCTCTCCGAGCTGAGCGGTCTGAACGAGCGCGGCGTCGACACGTCCAAGCTCATCCTCAGCGGTAACGCGCACATCATCACGCCGTACAACGTCACCGTCGACAAGGTGACGGAACGCTTCCTCGGCAAGCGGAAGATCGGCACGACCGGGCGCGGTATCGGACCCACCTACGCCGACAAGATCAACCGGGTCGGCATCCGGGTCCAGGACCTCTACGACGAGTCGATCCTCACCCAGAAGGTCGAGGCCGCGCTCGACGCCAAGAACCAGATCCTCACCAAGCTCTACAACCGCCGCGCGATCGCCGTCGACCAGGTGGTCGAGGAGCTGCTGGGCTACGCCGACCAGCTCAGGCCGTACGTCGCCGACACCGTCCTGGTCCTCAACCAGGCGCTGGAGGACGACAAGGTCGTGCTCTTCGAGGGCGGCCAGGGCACCCTGCTGGACATCGACCACGGCACCTACCCGTTCGTCACCTCCAGCAACCCCACCGCGGGCGGCGCCTGCACCGGCGCCGGGGTCGGCCCGACGAAGATCAGCCGGGTCATCGGCATCCTCAAGGCGTACACCACCCGCGTCGGCGCCGGGCCCTTCCCGACCGAGCTGTTCGACGAGGACGGCGAGGCGCTGCGCCGGATCGGCGGCGAGCGCGGCGTCACCACCGGCCGGGACCGGCGCTGCGGCTGGTTCGACGCGGTCATCGCCCGCTACGCCACCCGCGTCAACGGCCTGACCGACTTCTTCCTCACCAAGCTCGACGTGCTCACCGGCTGGGAGCAGATCCCGGTCTGTGTCGCGTACGAGATCGACGGCCGGCGCGTCGAGGAACTGCCCTACTCGCAGACCGACTTCCACCACGCCAAGCCGGTCTACGAGATGCTGCCCGGCTGGACGGAGGACATCAGTGGCGCCAAGACCTTCGCCGAGCTGCCGAAGAACGCCCAGGCGTACGTGAAGGCCCTGGAGGAGATGTCCGGCGCGCCGATCTCCGCGATCGGGGTCGGTCCGGGCCGGGACGAGACGATCGAGATCAACTCGTTCCTGTAGGCCCGTGGACGGGTTTGCCGAGGGGGTGTCCGCACGGGCACCCCCTCTCGCCGTCCCTCCCCGGCAACCCGTCCCTGGCAACCCCTCCCCTCCCCCTCCTCACTCCGTCCGCAGGGCCCGTGCCGCGTCCGTCCGGGCCGCCCAGCCCGCCGGGGCCAGCGCGCCCGCCACGGCGATAACGAGGCCGCCGAGGGCGAGCAGCGCGAGGACGGGCGCGCTGTGCACGTCGATGAACGAGTCCGGCAGGTCCATGCCCACCGCGTCGCCCATCATCGGGGCCACGAACCGGTGCAGGGCGAGGCCCAGCGGCACTCCGGCGGCCCCGGCGACCAGCCCGACCAGGGCGACGGAGGTGAGGACCATCCCGACGGTCTGCCGGGGTGTCATCCCGAGCGCCTTGAGGACACCGAGGTCATGGACGCGGTCGCGGGTGTCCAGGACCACCGTGTTGAGCACCCCGAGGCCCGCGACCGCCACCAGCAGCAGGGTGAGCATCGCGATCAGGGTGTTCATGGCCACGATCACGCTGGAGGAGCCTTCGCTGTTCGGGTGGGCGTAGGCGCCCGAGTCCTTCAGGGACTCCGTGAGCGCGGACAGGTACGCCGCCTCGGAGGTACCGGCGGCGGGTTCGGCGTAGAAGCGGACCCGGTCGGTGTCGAGGCCCAGCGCGGTGAGGGTGGCGGCCCCGGTGAGCACGGCGGGGCTGAGCAACGGCGAACTCGCCGCCCGGTTCGCGCTCAGCGAGGCCACGGTCAA
Organism: Streptomyces sp. NPDC091377; assembly: GCF_044757045.1. Taxonomy (NCBI): domain Bacteria; kingdom Bacillati; phylum Actinomycetota; class Actinomycetes; order Kitasatosporales; family Streptomycetaceae; genus Streptomyces; species Streptomyces sp. NPDC091377. The sequence goes on from NZ_JBIVUE010000012.1 coordinate 119,109, forward strand.
GACGCATGTGGCGCGCATCATGGCCAAGTTGCGGTTGCGCGACCGGGCGCAGGCGGTGGTGGTGGCGTACGAGACGGGACTGGTCCGGGCGGGTGGAGGGGGCGGGAGCGTGGGGAACGCGGGCCTCGGCGGTGGCCGGGATCCGCTGGGCTGAGGACGATCCCTCAGCTGAAGACGATCATCGAGCCCTGCGCGAGGCTGCGGGTCGCCGCCGCGTGCAGTCCCAGCCAGACATGGCGTTCCCGGGCGAAGGGGCTGGGGTCGTAGGGCGCGGGGACCGCGGGCTCCTCCAACTCCGTCGGGGCGAGCGGGGCCTGGGGCGGCGCGGGCGGGTTGGCCGGGTCGATGCCGATGGCCGGGGCGACGGACTCCAGCTCCCTGAGCAGGGTGTGGGAGGAGCCCAAGGGGCCGCCACCGGCGAGGAGTTCGTCGTTGGCGAGCGGATGCGGGAAGTCGACGGGGACGTAGGCGCCCGCGTGGTCGTAGTGCCAGACCAGATGGGACTGCTGGGCGGTGCTCTCGAACATCTCCAGGAGCTGCTCGTAGTCGCCGCCCAGGGCGTCGACCGGGGTGACCGGAAGCCCGCAGACCTGGAGCAGGTAGGCGCGGCGCAGGAAGTGCAGCGCGTCGTAGTCGAATCCGGCGACCGGCGCCACATCGCCGGAGAGCCCCGGCATGTACTGGTACACGGGCACCGGAGGCAGTCCGGCCTCGCCCAGCACCGCGTTGTACTGGGCGAGTTCCTCGGCGAAGGGGTTCTCGGGGGTGTGGCACAGAATGTCCACGAGCGGCACCAGCCACAGGTCACAGGCCAAAGGAAGGCTCCTCCACGGACAGCGCGCGACGGCACGATGGTCAGGGCAGCGTAATCGGTACGGGCGTACGCGGGCTCCCCCCGTGCGTACGTTCGGTGCCTGACACCTACCCAGTCCGTGACACCGGGACCCGGCAGGACCCGTCGGGAGCTGTCGGGACCCGGTAGGGCATGGCGCGGACCGGGGTCGTTGCACCGAGCGGTCCTCGACGGCTCACTCCACCGACAGGTTCTCGATCAGCGCCAGCGAGTGGGCGTTGTACGCCGCCACCACGGCCCCGGCCCGTTCGATGTCCCGGCAGGTCAGCGCGGTGACCAGCTCGGAGTGCCCGGCCCACAGCAGTCCGCGCAGATCGGCGAGGGGGCGCAGCCGCTGGACCGCGCAGACCCAGGACTGCACCCGCAGCCGGTGCAGGAAGTCGGCGAGGTAGGCATTGCCGAACAGTGTGCTCAGTTCGCGCCAGAACCGCAGGTCGTAGCCGATCAGTACGGTGAGATCGCCGGCCCGGGCCGCCCGCTCGGCCTCCTCGCCGCGCCGCCGCACCCCCGCGAGCGCGCCCGCCGTACGGGGGTCGTCGGGGTCCCGGAAGCCGTGCCGTCCGGCGGCGAGGGCGTGGAACATCCCCTCGGTGACCAGCGCGCGCGCCTCGACCAGTCCGTGGAAGTCGGCGACCGAGTACTCCCGCACCCGGAACCCCCGGTGCTGGTCGGCCTCCAGCAGCCCCTGCGCGGAGAGATCGACCAGTGCCTCGCGCACCGGCGTCGCGGAGACCCCGTACTGCTCGGCGATCTCCTTGACGGTGAACGCCTGCCCCGGCGGGAGCCGTCCGGCCAGCACCTCGTCGCGTAGCGCGTCGGCGATCTGCTGCCGCAGGGTGCTGCGGGTCACCGCGCCGTTGCCGCTGCTGCCGGGCATGGTCGGGGCGTCCTCTCGACGGTACGCGGGTGGCGTGCTCGTACGTGTGTCTACGAGCACGTCACCTTACGCGTTCAGGCCCCGACGGACCCATATGCGAAGCCGTGTACCGGCCCGGACCGGACCCCTGGCCCGGACTCCTGACCGATACCGACCCGTTGTACCGGTTGTACCGGCCTGCGTCAGCCGGTGTGAGCCGTGTCGACTGTGCGGGCCGTTGTCTCAGCCCGTGTGCCGGTCGGCGACCGTGAGCGCGTCGTCCAGCGCGGCCAGCCCCTCCTTCAGTTCGGCCTCGGTGACATTGCAGGGCGGGACGACATGGGTGCGGTTCATGTTCACGAACGGCCAGATACCGCCCGCCTTGGCCGCCGCCGCGAACTCGGCCATCGGGGTGTTCGCCGCACCGGCCGCGTTGTAGGGCACCAGCGGTTCGCGGGTGTCCTTGTCCTTCACCAGCTCCAGGGCCCAGAACATGCCGGTCCCGCGTACCTCGCCCACGCAGGCGTGCCGTGCGGCCAGTTCGCGCAGGGCCGGTCCGAGGACGGTCGCGCCGAGCCGGTCGGCGTTCTCGACCACGCCCTCCTCCGCCATGACCTCGATGGTGGCGACGGCGGCGGCGCAGGCGAGCGGATGCCCGGAGTACGTCAGCCCGCCCGGGTAGGGGCGCCGGCCGAAGGTGTCGGCGATGGCGGGGGAGATGGCGACACCGCCGAGCGGCACGTACCCGGAGTTCACGCCCTTGGCGAAGGTCAGCAGATCGGGTACGACGTCGAAGTGGTCGGCGGCGAACCAGCGCCCGGTCCGTCCGAACCCGGCCATGACCTCGTCGAGCACGAACACGATCCCGTACCGGTCGCACAGCGCGCGGACGCCGGCGAGGTAACCGGGGGGCGGCACCATGATCCCGGCGGTGCCGGGGATGGTCTCCAGCACGATCGCGGCGATGGTCGACGGCCCCTCGAAGGCGATCGTCGTCTCCAGGTGCTCCAGGGCGCGCGCGCACTCCTGCTCCTCGCTCTCGGCGTAGAAGCGGGAGCGGTAGGGGAAGGGTCCCCAGAAGTGCACGACCCCGGCGGCGCCGCTGTCGCTGGCCCAGCGGCGCGGGTCGCCGGTGAGGTTGATGGCCTGCTGGGTGCCGCCGTGGTAGGAGCGGTAGGCCGAGAGCACCTTGGGGCGGCCCGTGTGCAGCCGGGCCATGCGGACGGCGTGCTCGACGGCGTCGGCGCCGCCGTTGGTGAAGAAGATCTTGTCCAGGTCGCCGGGGGTCCGCTCGGCGATCAGCCGGGCCGCCTCGGAGCGGGCCTCGACGGCGAAGGCGGGCGCGAAGGTGGACAGGGTTGCGGCCTGTTCCTGGATCGCGGCGACGACCTTGGGGTGCTGGTAGCCGATGTTGGTGTAGACGAGTCCGCTGGTGAAGTCGAGATAGCGGTTGCCGTCGTAGTCCCAGAAGTACGACCCCTCCGCGCCGGCCACGGCGAGCGGGTCGATGAGCTCCTGGGCGGACCAGGAGTGGAAGACATGCGCGCGGTCCGCCGCCTTCACGGCGGCGCCGGTCTGGGGATCGGGCTGGATGGACTGAGGGGTCATGCGGCGAGCGTAAATGTCCGGGATGCGGGCGCGGTATCGGCGTCCTGTCTGTGGTCCAGGGGTTTCCGCGACAGGTTGTCGAAGGGCGGGCGGGGAGGGAAGGGCCGTCGACCTCTTGACAGCAAACTGCCTAAATGACAGTCTACTGTCATAAGGGTGCGAGGAACGACGAGGGAGCAGCCCATGACCACGGACGACAGGACGACGACCCGGACCGTCCACCTGGGGGTCTACGACACCCTGGCCGACTGGGAGACGGGCCACGCGACGGCGTTCCTGGCCCGCGCCGGGTACGAGATCCGCACGGTCGGCCCGACGACGGCGCCGGTCACCAGCATCGGCGGGCTGCGCATCACCCCCGACCTGGCCCTGGACGACGTAAGGCCGCAGGACTCGGCCCTGCTGATCCTGCCGGGCGCGGACCGCTGGGACACGGGGGACGACCTGGCCCCGTTCGCGGCGAAGGCGCGGGCGTTCCTGGAGTCCGGGACTCCGGTGGCGGCGATCTGCGGGGCGACGGCGGGACTGGCCCGCGAGGGCCTCCTGGACGACCGCGACCACACCGGGGCGGTCTCCTTCTACCTGGCGGCGACGGGCTACGGGGGCGGGGAGCGGTACGTCGAGAAGGACGCCGTGACGGACACGGCGGCGGGCGCCGCGCTGGTGACGGCGGGACCGACGGAACCGGTGGCGTTCGCCCGCGAGATCCTCAGCCTGCTGGGCGTGTTCGAGGGCGAGGTGCTGGACGCGTGGTACCGCCTGTTCCACGACTCGGACGCCGAGGCGTACGGGGTGCTGGCCGAGGCGGGCGCGGCGTGAGCGAGGAGCGGCAGTCCCTGCTGAGCAGGGCGGCGCTGGGGACGTTCCGGCTGAACGGCCAGTTCCTGGCGGTCGCCGACGAACTGGCCCGTCCGGCCGGGCTGTCGGCGGCGTGGTGGCAGGTCCTCGGCGCGGTGCTGCGGGAGCCGTTGCCGGTGTCGGGCATCGCCCGCGCGATGGGCATCACCCGCCAGAGCGTGCAGCGCGTCGCCGACCTGCTGGTGGAGCGGGGCCTGGCCGAGTACCGCCCCAACCCGGCCCACCGCAGGGCCAAACTCCTGGCCCCCACGGAGGCGGGCCTGGCCGCCGTCCACCGCATCGACCCCGGCCACGCCACCTACGCGGACCGCTTGGCCCAGGCATTCGGCGAGCCCGAACTGGCAGAGGCGGTACGGCTGCTGGAACGGCTGTCGACGGTGCTGGACGAGGTGGGCCTCCCGGAGGAGGGGGCCCTACCCTTGCAGTGACGAAGCTGCCAGGAGGGCGAGGCCGTGATGTCCGAAGACGCTAGCCCGGACCCGTACACCGAGCCGATCCGGTTCGGCCAGCGCGCGCAAGTACTGCGTGAGCGCAGGGGCATGACACAGACGCAGGTCGCGGACCTGCTGGGGGTGTCGCCGCACACGTACCGGAAGATCGAGAACGGGCAGCAGAAGGCTCCGGGGCTGGAGACGGTGCTGCGGATCGCCGAGGTGCTGCGGGTCCGGGATCTGGCGGAACTGACCGGCCACCCGGACGCGCGCGTCGATCTCTTCATCGGCCCCGGTCACCCCCGCCTGGCGGCGGTGAAGGCCGCCATCGACAGCTTCGCCCTCACAGCCGGTGCCGAGCCGCCGGCACCGGCGCATCTGGAAGCGCGGCTGCGCGCCGCCTGGACGGCCCGGCACGCCGCCAGGAACCACCGGGAGGTCATCGGCAGGCTGCTGCCGGACCTGATCCGGGACGCGCGGGCGCTGGTGCGGCACACCGACAGTGCCGCCGACCGGCGCGTCGCCCAGTCCCTTCTCGCCCAGACCTACAGCCTCAGCCAGTTCTTCATCGCCTACCAGCCCGACGCGTCGTTGCTGTGGCGGGTCGCGGAACGGGGCATGGTCGCGGCGCAGGAGAGCGAGGACCCGCACACCATCGGTGTCGCGTCCTGGCTGCTGGCGCAGGCCCACCGCGACAGCGGGTTCCGGCACTACGACGCCGCCGACGCGGTGAACCTCGAAGCGGTCCGGTTCCTCGCCCCCCTCCTGCCGGAGGCGACGGACGAGGTGCTGGCGATCGCCGGTGCCCTGGAGTTCGAACTCGGCTACACCGCCGCCCGCCGCAGGGACACCGGCACCGCGTGGCGGCACTGGGACAAGGCCAACGACATGGCCGAGCGGCTGCCCGGCGCGTACTGCCACCCGGTGACCAGCTTCGGCAGGGCGGTGATGGGCGCGCACGCCGTCACCGTGGCCGTCGAACTGCACCAGGGCGGGGAGTCCGTGCGCCAGGCCGCCAAGGCGGACGGAAGAGTCATCACGTCCCGCCCCCGGCGCGCACGTCATCGCATCGAAGAGGCCAGGGGCTACCAGCTCGACAACCAGCGGGACGTCGCCGTCGCGTCCCTGGAGAAGGCGTACGAGGCCGCGCCGGAGACCATCCGCTACAACGGCTACGCCAGATCGATCCTGCTGGAGGAGATCGAGTCCCCCCAGGCACCCCGCCGCCGCCGCGCGGCCCTACTCGCCGACAGGGTCGGCATTCTGACGGCCTGAGGGTATCGGGAAGCCGGACGCCGTCAGTCGTGCTCGCGTAGGGCGTCCACCAGTTGGCGGCCCTCCGGGGTTCCTCGGCGGAGCAGGAGGGCGGCTGTGGTGTGGAGTTCGTCCCAGGAGTGGGGGCGGCCCACTGCGGCGGCGTCGGGGAGGCAGGCCAGAGCCACGGACAGGGCCTCGGTGGCTTCCCCCGTCCCTGCCAGTGCGTGGGCCAGGCAGGTGCTGAACCACGCCCTGTCGCGGCGGTACTCGTCCGGCAGGGCACCGAGGCCGGTCGTGAGCTGGGCGACGGCCGCGGGCCAGTGCCGCAGGTGCATCGACGCCATGCCCCGTTGCAGGGTGAACCAGTTCTCGCCGTAGAAGTACATCCAGGGCGGCTCGTCCTCCGGCCGCTCCGCCGCACCGCTGATCAACGCCTGTGCCTCGTCCAGGAGCCGCTGGGCGGCGGCGCCGTCGCCGTCGAGGGCGTGGCCACGGGCCGCCATCTGCGCCGCCATGCCCTGCACCCCCCGGGAGGTCCCCGGCGCCGACCAGCGCGCCGCCTCGGCGAGGCGGACCGCCCGGTCCCCGTGCCCACCCGACCACGCCAGGTGCGCCTTCATGCTCAGGGTGGTGGCGGCCATGTCGGGGCTGCCCGCCTCCAGCGCCCACTCATGGCTGCGGTCGTACCAGGCCAGCGCGGCGGCCGTCTGCCCCTGGTCCTGGGCCATCCAGGCGAGGAACTGCGCGTGCTCCGACGCGAGTCGCACGACACGGTCCGTCAGCGGGCCGCGCGCGGCCGAGTACAGGTCGACCACGGTCCGCAATTGCTGGCGCATCACCCCGATGAGGGGCCGGGAGCCGATCTCGTCCTCCGCCCGGCGGTGCTCGGCGAGCAGCCGGTCGAGCCAGTCCAGCGTGGGTGTGTCCACCCGCTGTCCGCCCGTGACCACGCTGGTCACCCGGGTCAGAAGATCCTCGTCGGGCCCTGGACCTGACATCGCCAGGGCGGCGACGGGGGCAGGGGAGGGGGGCTGTCGGGTTCTCAGCTGCGGCGGGACGTCCAGGCCGGCGAGGATGCGCTCCTGCACCTCGGCGGAAGCCACCCGGCGCCGCCCCCGCTCGATGTCGGACACGTCCGGCTGGACCAGCCCGACGCGCTCACCGAGCTTCGTCTGACTCGTTCCCGTGAGCTTCCGGTAGGTGCGGAAGACCGCGCCCCAGTCCCGGTTCGCGACGGCCGCAGCCAGTTCCGGATGGGACCAGAAGGTGATGTGGGAATCCCCCATAGCTCCAATATAGGGCGCCGCCATAGGGCGCGGGGATGGTCGCAACGGCCGCCGGTCGAAAGGCTCGTGACCCAAGGACCCCGGCGGCCGAGCGAACGGCCCCGGGGCGTGGCCAACGCTCGGACCCATGAAGGAGCGAGGGAGCGTCGACGTGACGAACCGTGCCGACCGAATCGAACAACGTCCGCCCGGACCCAAGATGACCATCGAGATCTACAAGGTGGCCCCGGACGGGACCAGGCTGTCCGCTCCGCGGGCCGCCGTCGTCGTCCCGTACGGGAATGAGCCCCTCCGCGACCCCCTGGGGCCCCAGTTGGCGCCGTGCGCCTGCCCCCTGCACCGCGGCGCCGCCCACCCCGTGGACCTCGCGGGGATGCGGGAGACGGCCCGGGCGCTGCTCGGTCCCGACGCCCCGCCGGCCGACGCCCACCGAAGCGCCGCACTCATCGACACCCTCCACGCCCACCTCGACCTCCTCGTCCCGGAGGTCGAACGCCTCGCCCGCGGCCGGGACGTGGACAGCATCCCCCGCTACTGCGCCCTCGTCTGCGTCAGCGAGGCCGGCCGCAAACGCCGGGCCCGGCCCGGACCCGGCGCCTACGGTGCCGCCGCCCACGCCCGTCGGCTCGCCCGCGCCCTCGTCGCGCTCTGCGGGCACTACGAGAGCCTCCGCGGCCACCCGTCCCCCGTCGTTACGAAACCGTAGGCGAACCGGTTTGAAACGGTCCGCTGACCACCCCTCCGGCCCAGGACTATGGTCGGTTCATCGCACGAAGGGGGCAGCGCGGCCGATGGACCAGCTCGGGGTGGGGGACCCTCAACATATCGGCGGATACCGGCTGCTGGGGCGGCTCGGCGCCGGTGGCATGGGCCAGGTCTACCTCGCCCGCTCGGACCGCGGCCGTACCGTCGCCGTGAAACTCGTCCGCGAGGAACTCGCCGCCCAGGAGGAGTTCCGCGCCCGCTTCCGCCAGGAAGTGCAGGCCGCGCGCCGGGTCGGCGGGCACTGGACCGCCCCCGTCCTGGACGCCGACACCGAGGCCGCCGTCCCCTGGCTCGCCACCGGATACGTCGCCGGACCCAGCCTCCAGCAGATCGTCGGCCGCGACCACGGCGCCCTGCCCGAGCGGTCGGTCCGTATCCTCGCCGCCGGGCTCACTCACGCGCTCAAGGACATCCACGCCGCCGGGATGGTCCACCGCGACCTCAAGCCCTCCAACATCCTCGTCACCATCGACGGGCCCCGCGTCATCGACTTCGGTATCGCCCGCGCGCTGGAGACCGTCACCGACGGCGGCCTCACCCGCACCGGCGCCCTGGTCGGCTCGCCCGGCTTCATGGCCCCGGAACAGGTCCGCGGCGACGGCATCACCCCGGCCTGCGACGTCTTCTGCCTCGGCTCCGTCCTCGCCTACGCCGCCACCGGCACCCTCCCCTTCGGCGGCGCCGACAGCGGCGTCCACGCCCTGATGTTCCGCATCGCGCAGGAGGAACCCGACCTGGAGCGGGTGCCCGAGGGCATCGCCGACCTGGTCCGCGCCTGCCTCAGGAAGGACCCGGCCGCCCGCCCCACCCTCGACCACATCCTGCACCGCACCGGCGCCGAGAACACCGTCGCCGACGGCCGCGCCCTCGACCCCTGGCTCCCCGGCGCCCTCGTCGCCCAACTCGGCCGCCACGCCGTACGACTGCTCGACGCGGAGAACCCCGAGAACCCGGATAAGCCGGGGGACCTCGGGAAGCCTGCGCATCCGGAGGGCCACGACCACGCCGCCGGGCCGCCGCACCACCCGCCCACCGTCGTCAACGCGCCCACCCCGCACCCCGCCTACGGCACCCCACCGCAGCCCGTCGGGTGGCAGACGCCCGTGCCCGGAGCCCCGTACCACCCCTACGGCTCCACCCCGTCCTACGGTCCAACCGTCCCGCCCCAGCCGCCCTACGGCGACCCGGACGGGGCCCGGCGGCGCAACGGGCGGGGGGCCACCGCCGCGCTGATCGCCGTGGCGCTGGTGGTCGCCGTCGCGGCCGGCGGTTCGGTGTACGCGCTGATGAACGGGGGCGAGGCCGACCCCCGCGGCGGTGGCGGCGAGAGCCCCGCCCCGACCGCGTCCGCCCCCGCGGGCGCCGGCGAACCGCAGGCCCCGACCACCCCGGCCACCCCGACCTCGCCCCCCGGCACCTCACCCGGCTCCTCCGCCCCGGCGGACGGCGTGATCCCCGAGGCGTTCCTCGGCACCTGGACGACGACCATCGACAACGCCGACGGGGTGAACGACCGCCGCCTCACCATCGAGCAGGGCGAGGTGGGCGACACCGTGCTCTCCCTCGTCGCCGACGGCCCGACCGGCGGCGGCACCTACCACTGCGTCTTCGAGGCGGACCTGGCCGAGAGACCCGACCCGGACGGCCCGCTGCGGATCGGCCCCTCCACCGTCACGACCGGCCGCCCCAGGTCGTCCTGTAGTCCCGGCGAGGCCACCGTCGTCACCCTCCTCCCGGACGGCCGGCTGCGCCGCGAGAAGACGGGCTCGGGGGAGTCACTGACGTATACCAAGCAGTGAGACAGGGCCCTTCAACCGGCGGCCCTGGCGGGCCTCTTGCCCCTCCGTGACACCTGTCTGACGATGGGACGCATGGGTCCCACGCGAAGGACACTCCTGACCGCGACCGCGACCGCGGCGGTGACCGGGTCGACCACGGCGAGCGCGTGCGCGGCACCGCCGGGCGCCGCCCCCGCGGCCGACTCCGTCTCCACCGTCTCCACCGTCACCGCCACCGGCCCCGCGGCCAACCGCCCCGACCGCACCGACCGCCCCGCCACCCATCAGCCCCCCGGCCGCGAACTCCGCGCCCTGCTCCGCGAGATCGACCCGGACCGGATCGAGGCGACCGTCCGCAAACTGGTCTCCTTCGGCACCCGCCACACCCTCTCCAGCCAGGACGACCCGAAGCGCGGCATCGGCGCCGCCCGCGACTGGCTGCTCGCCGAACTCCGGTCGTACGCGGCCCGGTCCGGCGGCCGGATGACCGTCGCACTCCAGTCGTACGTCCAGGAACCCGCCTCCCGCATCCCCACGGCCACCCGGATCACCAACGTGGTCGCGACCCTGCGCGGCTCGGTCGCCCCGGACCGGATCCAGGTCGTCTCCGGCCACTACGACTCCCGCGCCTCGGACGTCATGGACGCCACCTCCGACGCCCCGGGCGCGGACGACGACGCGTCCGGGGTCGCCGTCGTCCTGGAGCTGGCCCGGGTGATGGCGTCCCGCCGCCCGGCCGCGACGATCGTCTTCGCCGCGGTCGCGGGGGAGGAGCAGGGGCTGTACGGGGCCGCGCACCTGGCCGGCCGCTTCACGGCGGACGGCGCGGACGTGCGCGCCATGTTCACCAACGACATCGTCGGCAGCCCCACCGCCGACGACGGCACCCGCGACCCGCACACGGTCCGGCTCTTCGCCGAGGGCGTCCCGTCCTCCGAGACCCCCGAGGAAGCCGCGCTGCGCCGCTCGGTCGGCGGTGAGAACGACTCGGCGACCCGCCAGCTCGCCCGGTTCGTCCGGGACGTGGCCGACAACGACGCCACCGGCATGCGGGTCCGGGTCGTGCACCGCCGCGACCGCTACCGCCGGGGCGGCGACCACATCCCGTTCCTCGAACGCGGCTTCGCCGCCGCCCGCTTCACCGAACCCGCCGAGGACTACGCCCACCAGCACCAGGACGTCCGCGTCGAGTCGGGCAGGCAGTACGGGGACCTGCCCGAGTTCTGCGACTGGCCGTACATCGCCCGGGTCGCGCGGGTCAACGCGGCCACCCTCTGGACCCTCGCCCAGGCCCCCGACGCCCCGCGCGACGCCCGGATCGTCACCGCGAACCTCACCAACTCCACCGAGCTGACCTGGCGCCGCGGCACCGAGCCCGACCTCACCGGCTACGAGATCGTCCGGCGCGAGACGACCTCCCCGGAGTGGACCCATGTCGTGCCGGTCGGCGATGTCACCCGCCAGGTGATCGACCTGTCCAAGGACAATGTGTTCTTCGGGGTACGGGCGGTGAACCGGGCGGGACTCAAGAGCCCGGTGACCTTTCCTTCACCATCGAACTGAAGCCGCCATCGAACTGAAGTCACCGTCGAACTGAAGTCACCGTCGTACTGAAAGTCACCGTCGAACGGAAAGCCGGGCAGCCGGGCCCGGCCCCGGCCGGGAACCCTCCCCGGCCCTCACCGTGTCTCCGGCGGACGCTGCCGCGGCATGTTCGGCCGGGCCGGGCCCAGCGGGGGAAGCGGGATCCGGCCCGGCGCCCCCACCCCTTCCCGGGGACCGCCCGGCACCGCCGTCTGCATGCCCAGCGGCGCGGTCCCGGTGCGGAACTCCACCATCCAGTCCGCCGTCTCCGCCCGCACCAGCTCGGTCACGTCCTCGGAGAACCTCCGCAGCACCCCGAGACACCGGTCCGCGGCGTCCCCGGCCGTCCCCTCCGTCGGCCCCAGCACCTCCCGCACGCTCTCCGCGGCCCAGTCGAACTGGAGCAGCTGCAACCGCCGGGCCACCGCCTGCGCGGTCGCCACGTCCCTTATCCAGCCCGAGGTCACCCCGAAGAACCGGTCCGTCCCCACACAGGCCACCGCGAGCAGCAGCCCCAGACACCCCCAGGGGGCACCACCGGTCAGGACGCCGGTCAGGTCCAACAGCGGCAGCGTGGTCCCGGTGACCGCCCCGACCGCCGCCCCGGAGCGCAGGACACGCGCCCCCCGCCGCTTCCACACCCGGTCGGAGAGGTACCAGGAGGCCGTCTGGAGGGCCCCGCGCTCCACCCAGCGGTACAGCTCCTCCAGCCGTTCCGCGGGCTCGTCCCAGCCGCCGGACGGGAAGGCCCGCCCGGTCAGATCGCCCGGGCGCGGTCCGGCCGCCCCCTCGCCGCCCCGACCGTCCTGCGGCGGCCCCTCGGGCTGCATCTCCGGCTGACCCACCCGGCACTCCCTACTGATCACGGTGTGTGACGCTGGCGGCACGGAAACTCCTGATGCTGATGCGCCGGGACCTTTACTACCGCCCAATGGGTGGCGAAGAGGACGGTTTCACTGCTTTTCCGCCTGGAAGTGGGCCTTGATCAGGTATAGGACTCCCGGCGCCCTCACTCGAAAGAGTGCCGGGGCGATGGCCGCGCCGACCACGTAGGCTCGTGCCGAACGGGAAAACCCGTACCGAGAAGGAGAGCCGATCGTGATCCCCGGTGGTGGCCAGCCCAACATGCAGCAGCTGTTGCAGCAGGCGCAGAAGATGCAGCAGGACCTCGCGAAGGCGCAGGAGGAGCTGGCGCAGACGGAGGTCGAGGGGCAGTCCGGCGGCGGCCTGGTGACGGCGCGGGTGACCGGCGCCGGTGAGCTGCGCGGTCTGGAGATCGACCCGAAGGCGGTGGACCCGGAGGACACCGAGACCCTCGCCGATCTGATCGTGGCGGCCGTGCACGCGGCCAATGACAACGCCCAGGCGCTCCAGCAGCAGAAGCTCGGCCCGCTGGCCCAGGGCCTGGGCGGCGGCAGCGGCGTCCCCGGTCTGCCTTTCTAAAGCGGCCGGGCGCCGTCTACCGTACGTACCAGGCATTCCAGGAAGGACGGAAGTCCGTTGTACGAAGGCGTGGTCCAGGACCTGATCGACGAGCTGGGGCGGCTGCCCGGCGTCGGTCCCAAGAGCGCCCAGCGGATCGCCTTCCACATCCTCCAGGCGGAGCCGACGGACGTACGGCGCCTCGCGCAGGCCCTCATGGAGGTCAAGGCGAAGGTCCGCTTCTGCGCCGTCTGCGGCAATGTCGCGCAGGAGGAGCGGTGCGGCATCTGCCGTGACGCCCGCCGCGACCTCGCGGTGATCTGCGTGGTGGAGGAGCCCAAGGACGTCGTGGCGATCGAACGCACCCGTGAGTTCCGTGGCCGCTACCACGTGCTGGGCGGCGCGATCAGCCCCATCGAGGGCGTCGGCCCCGACGACCTGCGGATACGGGAACTCCTCGCGCGGCTGGCCGACGGGACGGTCACCGAGCTGATCCTGGCCACCGACCCCAACCTGGAGGGCGAGGCCACGGCGACGTACCTCGCCCGCATGATCAAGCCCATGGGCCTCAAGGTCACCCGCCTGGCCAGCGGCCTCCCGGTGGGCGGCGACCTGGAATACGCGGACGAGGTCACGCTCGGCCGCGCCTTCGAGGGGAGACGACTCCTAGATGTCTGACGCCACGCTGCACGCAACGACCCAGGACCCCGACGACTTCGCGGTGCAGATCGCGGACCAGATCGAGAGTTTCCTGGTCGCGGTCACCGAGGTCGCGAAGGGCGACGAGCCGGACTCGGCGGTCCCCTTCCTGCTCCTGGAGGTCTCCCAGCTGATGCTCGCCGGAGGGCGGCTCGGCGCGCACGAGGACATCCTCCCGGACGAGCGCTACGAGCCCGATCTCGGCCCCGAGCCCGACGCGGACGGCCTGCGCGAGAACCTCGCCCGGCTGCTGGAGCCGGTCGACGTGTACTCCGAGGTCTTCGACCCCTACGAGCCGCGTACGGCGCCGGTCCCGGCCCGGATCTCCGACGACCTCGCCGATGTCATCACCGATCTGCGCCACGGCATGGCCCACTACCGGGCGGGCCGGATCACCGAGGCGCTGTGGTGGTGGCAGTTCTCGTACTTCTCCAACTGGGGCTCCACCGCCTCGGCGACCCTGCGCGCCCTGCACTCGGTGCTCGCCCACATCCGGCTCGACCAGCCGCTGCGGGAACTGGACGGGCTGGACACCGACGAGGCGCTGATGGGGGACGAGACGCTGGAGTTTGAAGCCGGCCAGGTGATGGCCGAGGAGATCGCGGGGCCGCTGGGCCTGCGCTCGGCCAAGTAGCGGCGCCGGAACCGGCCGTCCCCTGGGCCACTCCTGTGATGCCCGGCACTTTTCCGAGTGCGCGGGGTGCGCCGGGGGCATGTGCCCTGCGGAACGGGCGGCACGGACGGCCGGACCGGGTGTCTCACCATGCGATATCCGGACGGTCGTTTTCGGCCGCTCGTTAGACTGAGCCGACACAACGGATTGAGCGAGGAGCGCACGTGGGCCTTGTCGTGCAGAAGTACGGAGGCTCCTCCGTAGCCGATGCCGAGGGCATCAAGCGCGTCGCCAAGCGGATCGTCGAGACCAGGAAGAACGGCCACCAAGTGGTCGTCGTGGTCTCGGCGATGGGCGACACGACGGACGAGCTGATCGATCTCGCCGAGCAGGTCTCCCCGATGCCTGCCGGGCGCGAGCTCGACATGCTGCTGACCGCCGGAGAGCGGATCTCCATGGCGTTGCTGGCCATGGCGATCAAGAACCTGGGGCACAAAGCCCAGTCGTTCACCGGCAGCCAGGCGGGAGTCATCACCGACTCGGTCCACAACAAAGCCCGCATCATCGACGTCACGCCGGGGCGGATCCGCACCGCGCTCGACGAGGGCAACATCGCGATCGTCGCCGGGTTCCAGGGCGTCTCGCAGGACAAGAAGGACATCACCACACTGGGCCGCGGCGGCTCCGACACCACGGCCGTGGCGCTCGCCGCCGCCCTCGACGCCGAGGTCTGCGAGATCTACACCGACGTGGACGGCGTGTTCACCGCCGACCCGCGGGTGGTGAAGAAGGCGAAGAAGATCGACTGGATCTCCTTCGAGGACATGCTGGAGCTGGCCTCGTCCGGTTCCAAGGTGCTGCTCCACCGCTGTGTGGAGTACGCCCGCCGCTACAACATCCCGATCCACGTCCGGTCCAGCTTCAGCGGGCTTCAGGGCACCTGGGTCAGCAGCGAACCGATCGATCAAGGGGACCAGAAGGTGGAGCAGGCCATCATTTCCGGTGTCGCGCACGACACCTCCGAGGCCAAGGTCACGGTCGTCGGCGTCCCGGACAAGCCGGGCGAGGCCGCCTCGATCTTCCGCACCATCTCGGATTCCGAGATTAACATCGACATGATCGTGCAGAACGTGTCCGCCGCCTCCACCGGGCTGACGGACATCTCCTTCACCCTGCCGAAGAGCGAGGGCCGCAAGGCCATCGACGCACTGGGCAAGGCCAAGGGCACCATCGGCTTCGACTCCCTGCGCTACGACGACCAGATCGGCAAGATCTCCCTGGTCGGCGCCGGGATGAAGACCAACCCCGGGGTCACCGCCGACTTCTTCACCGCGCTGTCCGACGCGGGCGTCAACATCGAGCTGATCTCGACATCCGAGATCCGTATCTCGGTGGTCACCCGTGCCGACGACGTCCCGGAGGCCGTCCGCGCCGTGCACAGCGCGTTCGGACTGGACTCCGACAGCGACGAGGCCGTCGTCTATGGGGGCACCGGACGATGACCGGCCGACCGACGCTCGCGGTCGTGGGAGCGACCGGGGTGGTCGGCACGGTCATGCTCCAGATCCTGTCCCAGCACGCGGACATCTGGGGCGAGATCCGACTCATCGCCTCCCCGCGCTCGGCCGGCCGCAAGCTGACCGTGCGCGGGGAGGAGGTCGAGGTCGTGGCCCTCAGCGAGGGGGCCTTCGACGGCGTCGACATCGCCATGTTCGACGTCCCCGACGACATCGCCGCCCGCTGGGCGCCGATCGCCGCCGCCAAGGGCGTGGTGGTCGTCGACAACTCCGGCGCCTTCCGCATGGACCCGGACGTGCCCCTCGTGGTGCCCGAGGTCAACGCGCACGCCGTACGGATGCGCCCGCGCGGCATCGTCGCCAACCCCAACTGCACCACCCTCTCGATGATCGTGGCCCTCGGCGCGCTGCACGCCGAGTTCGGCCTGCGCGAGCTGGTGGTCTCCTCGTACCAGGCGGTCAGCGGCGCGGGCCGGGCCGGTGTCGACGCGCTGCGGCGCCAGCTGTCCCTGGTCGCCGGTACGGAACTGGGCACCGCCCCCGGCGATCTGCGCCGGGCCGTCGGCGACGGCACCGGGCCGTTCCCGGAGCCGGTCGCGCTGAACGTCGTACCGTGGGCCGGGTCGCTGCGGGAGGACGGCTGGTCCTCGGAGGAGATGAAGGTGCGGGACGAGTCCCGCAAGATCCTCGGACTGCCCGGCCTCCCCATCGCCGTGACCTGCGTCCGGGTGCCGGTGGTCACCACCCACTCCCTCACCGTGCACGCCCGCTTCCAGCGCGAGGTCACCGTCGCCGGGGCGCGCGAGATCCTCGCCACCAGCCCCGGCGTCGTCCTGGTCGACGATCCGGCCGCCGGGGAGTTCCCCACCCCCGCCGACGCGGTCGGCACCGACCCCACCTGGGTGGGCCGGGTCCGGCGCGCGCTGGACGACCCGACCGCCCTCGAACTCTTCGTCTGCGGTGACAATCTGCGCAAGGGCGCCGCACTCAACACCGCCCAGATCGCGGAACTGGTCGCCGCCGAGCTGGCCCCTGACCTGGGCGGAGACGGTCCTGACGGCCCGTGAGGCCCGGGTGCCGAAGAATATCCGCCGCCATGACGACGCATAACCGCTCCGACCTTGGCCGGATCCCTTTGTAGGATCTGTGTTCGGCGTGTGAGCCGGACGACAGTCCGGACCACTTGAACGGTGGCCGTCCGGCGATCGAGGATTTCCTCCCGCCCTCCGCAACCACGTGGAGGGCGGGAGGCGTCTATGCGGTCGCCCTTCCGGGTGCGGAGACGCATTGAGGCCGGCGTGGGGACGCCGTGCTGCGGGCGTGGGGACGCCCGTTCCATTGTGGGACATAGGGGAAGAGCGGGACGCATGTGGTCAACTGAGGCACCGTCAGTCGTGCTGTCCGGCGGAAGCACGTCGTCGGCCCGGCACATCGGCGCAGAAGTGACGCCCGGCACGTACAACCCTGACGGGGGGAAGTGTGTCCAACTGGCGTGGCAGAGGTACTCGACTTCACATCGGCTGCGCGCGGCACCGCGCTGCGCCCGCCCGTTCCGCGCCGTCGGCCGAGATCAGCCGGCGGGACCGGTGGCATGCCGGTGATCGCGCCCATGCCCGCGACGCAGCCCACCCCGCTTCCCGGCCAGCGTGACGGTACCGAGGAGATCGCGGCGGGGACCACGGTCGACCATCTGACCGAGACCTACCGCACCCACTACCGCTCCCTGCTCGGCCTCGCCGCGCTCCTGCTCGACGACACCGCCTCCTGCGAGGACGTCGTCCAGGAGGCGTTCATCCGCGTCCACTCGGCCCGCAAACGGGTCCGCGACCCCGAGAAGACACTCGCCTATCTGCGCCAGACCGTCGTCAACCTCTCCCGCTCCGCGCTGCGCCGCCGCATCCTGGGCCTCAAGCTGCTCTCGAAGCCGATGCCGGACATGGCGAGCGCGGAGGAAGGGGCGTACGACCAGTTGGAGCGCGACTCCCTGATCAAGGCCATGAAGGGCCTCCAGCGCCGTCAGCGCGAGGTGCTGGTGCTGCGCTACTTCGCCGACATGACCGAGGCGCAGGTCGCCGAGACGCTCGGCATATCCCTGGGCTCGGTGAAGGCGTACGGTTCGCGCGGCATCGCGGCCCTGCGGGTGGCGATGGGAGCCCCGGCATGAGCGAGCGGACCGAACGGCCGGACGGCGAGGCCCCCGAGCCACTGGGCGGCGACGAACGCCGCCGCGGTGAGCACCCCGCCCCGCCCCCGCGGGACGCTCACGCGGCCCCGGACGACGGGTCGCCGGACGACGGGCCGGTGGACGGTGGGTCGGCGGACGCTGGGTCTACGGACGACGGGTCGGTGGACGAAGGACCGGTGGAACGCCGGGGGCGATGGCGTCGTCTTTCCGGTCCCGAGGGGCGGGCGCACCGCCCCGAGGACACCTCGAAGCAATCGCACACTGGGAACGGAACCGTGAACGACCGTCTCGACGACCAGGGCCCCCAGGGGCTCGACTCGGACGAGCTGGCACTGCGCAGGCTGCTGCACGACGCCGTGCAGGAGATCGAGCCGCGCGAAGGCACGCTGGACCATCTGCGCCGCGCCGTGCCCGCCCGACGTACCCGCAAGCGGCAGGCCGTGGTGGGCATGGCCGCCGCCGCGCTCTTCATCGGCACCGCCGTGCCCGCCCTGGTGCATGTCTCCAACTCCGCCGGGCCGGGCGCCAACCCCTCGATCGCCGGACTCGGCGAGGAGGCCCAGGGCGGCTCCAGCCAGGGCGAGGAGTCCGGCAACGGGTCCAGCGCCTCCGGCGGCTCCACCGGCGGCGGCCAGGACAAGGAGGCCGGCGGCGACAAGGAGAAGGACGGCGGCGACGGCTCCGAGCCCGGTGACCCGCCCGGCACGCCCTCGGGCGGCCCCGCCGCCTCCGCGCCCTCCGCGGCGTCCCCGTGCACGGCCGCACAGCTCGGCGGGGCCAGTGCGAGCGCGGCCGTGCCGGACTCCGCCGGGACGGTGTACGGCGCCTTCCGGATCAGCAATGTCTCCGAGGAGAGCTGTAGCGTCTCCGGCGACGGCACGGTGACCCCGGTCGCCCAGGGCGCGGCCGACGCCACGAAGATCAGCGTGGCCCAGCACACCCCCGGCGGTGCGGCCTCCGACCTGCCCGACACCTCGGTGCGGGCGGGACAACTGGTCCTGCTGCCCGGCGCCGCCTACGAGGTGCGGTTCGCGTGGGTGCCGTCCGAGACCTGCCCCGTGGAGGGCGGGAACAACGGCGGCGACAACGGCGGCCCGTCCCCCAACCCGACGCCCAGCCAGGACCCGGCCGTCAGCGGAGGCTCCACCACCGGCGACACCGGCACGGGCGCCCAACTGCTCACCGGGGACGGCACGGCCGACGGCAGCGTGCAGGTGTCGTACACACCGGAGGCGGGCTCCCCGTCGGTGGGGGTCACGGTGCCGGACGCGTGCGCCGGGACGGTGTACCGGACCGGGGTGCTGGCGGGATCGTAGAACCTGGGATCGTAGAACCCGGGATCAGGGAACCCAGGGGTCAGGGAACCCCGCACTCGGGAGACCCCGGGGTCAGGGCGCGGTGAGGGAAGGGCTCGGCTCGGCGGGGGTCTCGTCCGGGGCGAGCCCGAGTTCGGCGTCGCGCAGGGTCTCCACCTCGCGGCGCAGCAGCCGGAACCACATGAAGACCACGAAGCCCGCGAAGACGAACCACTCACCGGTGTAGCCGAGGTTCTGGAACGCCTTCAGATCGAGCCCCGTGTCGGCGGCGAGGCCCGCGGGCACGGCACTCATCCCGGCGTCGCCCTCGTTCAGGGTGACCCAGCCGTCGTAGAGGTCGTACGGCACCAGGTTGACCAGTGAGGCCGCGCTGATCGCGCCGGTCTGGCCGGCGGGCAGACCGCTGGTGGCGGCGACGCCGTTGCTGCCCGGGGTCTCGGACGCCTGGAGCGCGCCGGTGACGGTGATCTCGCCGGTCGGCGGGGCGGGGGCCTTCGCCGCGTCGGCGGTGCCGGGCAGCCAGCCGCGCACGACGGGCAGGGACCTGCCGCTGTCGGTGCGCAGGAGGGTGAGGACGTAGAAGCCGTCACGGTCGTCGAGCGTGCGCCCGGGGACCAGGAACTGGTCGGTGTAGCGGCCGGTCGCGGTCGCCTGCTCGCCCGAGGTCGCCTTGGTGACCGGCAGCAGGTCGTCCAGCGGCCGGGCGGCCCCGCGCTCGTCGGGGTCGGAGCGCGCGCCGGCGTCGCGGTGGGTGTCCATCCGCTCCTCGAACCGGCTCAGCTGCCAGGACCCCATGGAGATGCAGAAGGGGATGGCCAGCAGCACGAAGACGTTGATCCCCCACCATCGGGGAGTCAGCAGGAACCGGTACACGCCGTCCACGGTACGGGGCGCCGCCGCGGGCGCCGGGCGCGGGGGTCGGATACCGGGGGCGGGTGTGTCGGGACGTGGGCGGAAGAGACGCTTCCGTGTGTGGTTGGGCAAAGTTATCCACAGGCTGGGGGCCTCGGGCGCGCGATACCGCCCGGGGCAGGCAGTATGGGGCCATGACTGAGAGCAACGGGTCCGTCTCGCCGGATCATCAGCACAGCGCGTCCCTGCCGGACTGGGAGAAGCGGTTCAGGGCGCCGCGGGTGTCACTGCCCGACTGGGCGGAGGATGCGCCGCACCGCTCCCTGTTCGTGTCCAACGCGACGGGGACGTACGAGCTGTATGCGTGGGACCGGTCGACCGGTGCGCAGCGCCAGGTCACGGACCGGCCGAACGGCACGACGGACGGAGTGCTCTCCCCGGACGGCACCTGGGTCTGGTGGTTCGACGACAAGGACGGCGACGAGTTCGGGGTGTGGCGTCGCCAGCCCTTCGAGGGCGGCCCGGACGAACCGGCCACGCCCGGCCTTGAGCCGTCGTACCCGGCGGGTCTGGCGCTCGGCAGGGACGGTCGTACGGCGGTGGTGGGCCGTTCGACGGACGAGGAGGGTACGACGATCCATCTCGCCCGGCAGGGCGAGGAGCCGGTGGTGATCTACCGGCACCGGGAGTCGGCGGGGGTAGGCGACCTGTCGCACGACGGCACGCTGATCGCCGTGGAGCACACGGAGCACGGCGACGCGATGCACGCCGCGCTGCGGGTGCTGGACCGTGCCGGTGCCACGGTCGCCGAGCTGGACGACACCAAGGGCGGCGCGGTCGAGCTGGGCCTGGAGGTGCTGGGCTTCGCCCCGGTGGACGGGGATCCGCGGCTGCTCATCGGCCATCAGCGGCGGGGCCGCTGGGAGCCGCTGGTGTGGGATGTGCGCACGGGCGCGGAGACCGAGCTGGCGGTGGACCTGCCGGGCGATGTGAGCGCCGAGTGGTACCCGGACGGGACGGGGCTGCTGATCGTCCACAGCTTCGAGGCGCGCAGCGAGCTGTTCCGCTACGACCTGGCCGGGGGGAAGCTGGAGCGCGTCCCGACCCCGGCGGGCACGGTGTCGGGGGCGACGGCCCGGCCGGACGGCACGGTGGAGTTCCTGTGGTCGTCGGCCGCCGAGCCGCCGGCGGTGCGGTCGACGGCGGGCGGGGTGGTCCTGGACCCGCCCGGGATGCGGTCGCCGGGCTCGGTCCCGGTGGAGGACGTGTGGGTGGAGGGGCCCGGGGGCCGGATCCACGCGCTGGTGCAGAAGCCGGCGGGGGCGACCGGCCCGCTGCCGACCGTCTTCGACATCCACGGCGGCCCGACGTGGCACGACAGCGACGCCTTCGCGGCGGGCCCGGCCGCGTGGGTGGACCACGGGTACGCGGTGGTCCGGGTCAACTACCGGGGCTCCACCGGGTACGGGCGGGCCTGGACCGACGCCCTGAAGCACCGGGTGGGGCTGATCGAGCTGGAGGACATCGAGGCGGTCCGCGCGTGGGCGGTCGCCTCGGGGCTCGCCGACCCCGCCCGGCTGATCCTCACCGGCGGTTCGTGGGGCGGGTACCTCACCCTGCTCGGGGTGGGTACGCAGCCGCAGTCGTGGGCGCTGGGCATCGCGGCGGTGCCGGTCGCGGACTATGTGACGGCGTACCACGACGAGATGGAGGCGCTGAAGGCGATGGACCGCACCCTGCTGGGCGGCACCCCGGAGGAGGTCCCCGAGCGCTTCGAGGCGTCGTCGCCGCTGACCTACGTCGAGCAGGTCAAGGCCCCGGTGTACATCTCGGCCGGGGTCAACGACCCCCGCTGTCCGATCCGGCAGATCGACAACTACGTCAAGCGTCTGGAGGCCCGGGGCGCCACCCACGAGGTCTACCGCTACGACGCGGGCCACGGCTCGCTGGTGGTGGACGAGCGCATCAAGCAGGTCCGGCTGGAGCTGGACTTCGCGCGCCGGTACGTGGACGGGCCGGTGGACGCGGTGACGGTGGCGGGGTGAGGGCCGCGCGGTGAGGGCCGTGGTGAGGGCCGGGTGGTGACGGTCGCGCGGTGACGAGGGGGGCGCCCTCAGCTGCTGGGGGCGCCGGCGGACGGTGGCAGGCGGACGACCGCCACGCCGCTCTCCAGATCCACCCGGGTCCGGTGCGGGGGTGCCCCGTCCTCCTCGTCGTCCCTGAGCAGCAGGGAGGACTGGCGTTCCTTCAGCTCGTGCGCCTTGCCCGCGGACAGGGCGCCGTGCAGCTGCTCGAACCCGGTGGCGGAGACCTGCCCCGCGCGGGCCCCGTTGCGCCAGGGCAGCAGCCCGGCCCGGCCCATGCGCAGCAGCAGTTGATCGACGAAGGCTATGGCCGTGAGCAGGATGACCAGTCCGGGGAGGGTCACGAAAACGGCGAATTCCATGGGCCCAGTGTGCGGGGGGAAGGCGGATCGCGGGAAGGGATCGGCGAAGCCGAGGGCGCCGAGGGCGCGGGGGCGCGGAAGGCGCCGAGAACGCCGTGGGCGCGGAGGGCGCCGTGGGCGCGGAGGGCGCTGCGGTCTACGGCTCCGGCCGCTCGGGCGGCTGCCGTTCCTCGCGGCGGCGGGCGAGGTGCACGGTGAGGTGGGCGGAGACCTCGACCGTGTCGGGCAGGATCGCGGCGATGGCGCGGAACGCCCGGTCGCGCACGGCGGGCGGCAGGACCAGATAGGCGGAGACGGTGGAGAGCTGACCGAGGTAGTCGGGGGCGGTCAGGGTCAGCGGGCGCTCCAGCCGGGACTGCCGGATATCGGTGAACCACCCGGACGTCAGGAGTTCGGTACCCGGCCACTGCATGTCCTGGTCATGGGGTGTGCCGTCCGGGGAGGGGATCTCGTCGGTCTCCAGACAGGGCGCCCGCGCCGTGCGCACCGCCTCCGCCAGCGCCGGGTCCGCGAGGCGGAAGGGCCCGCCGAAGGAGGCGAAGACCCCGCCGGGTTCGAGCAGCGCCGCCACCCGTGACCAGCGGCTCTCGGGGGCGGTCCAGTGCAGGGAGGCCGCCGCGTAGACGAGGTCGTACGGTGCGCGGGGCCGGACCTCCTCGAACGTGGCCCGCACCGCGCGCACCGAGTCCGGTACCCGTCGGCGCAGTTCGGCGAGCATGGCCGGGTCGGGTTCGGTCGCGGTGACCGCGATGCCGCGCCGGGCGAAGAGCCGGGTGGCCTTGCCGGTCCCGGCCCCGATCTCCAGCGCCGTACGGATCGGACGGCCCGCGTACGCCGCCACCTGGTCGGCGAGCGCCTCTGGATACCCCGGCCGGTACCGCTCGTACGCCTGCGCCACCGTCCCGAAGCTCATCGCCCGCTCAGTCATGCGGCGCATCCTGACACGCCTTCGGGCTTCCCCGCAGATCCCCCTGCGGGGGCCGCTTCTGCGGGTCCGTCAGCTGCCCACCCTGCGGCGGCCCAGCAGTTCGGCCAGGCCCCTGCGGGTCGCCGCCAGGATCACGCGGTCGCCGGACTTGAGGACGTAGGTGTCGGGGAGGTCCCAGATGAGGGAGGAGGGGGCGTCCCGGGCGGCGGCGGTGTCCGGGGCGGGGGCGGTGGGGGCCGTGTCCAGGGCGAGGATGCGCCAGGCGCCGGGGCGGAACGCCTGGGCGAGGGTGCGGCCCTCCAACTGGGGCTGCCCGGCCACCTCCAGCGCGGCGAAGAGCAGCACCCGGCGTTCGACGGGGATCGCGCCGAGGAGCTGGCGGCCGAACATCGCCGAGGCGAAGGCGGGTGCCGCGAGGTGGGAGACGCTGCGGCTGCGGGTGAGGGCCCCCGGGTACGCGGCGCGCAGGGTGCGGTACACGGCGGTCGCGAAGTCGTCGTCGTAGACCCGCAGCACGACCCGCAGCCGGGCGCGCAGGGAGCGGGCGTACAGCGCCGCCTCCAGGTTGGTGCTGTCCACGCTGGTCAGCGCGAGCAGGGCGTGCGCGCGATGGACCTTGGCCGCTTCCAGGACGCCCTCCTGGGTCACATCGCCCAGCACCACCGGCACCCGCAGCCGCCGGGCCGTCGCCATGCCGCGCGCCTCCGGGTCGGCCTCGACGCAGACCACCGGGATGTCCAGTTCGCGCAGCCGGGTCAGCACCCGGGTGCCGACCTTGCCCAGGCCCAGCAGGACCACATGCCCGCTCAGCCCGCGCGGCGGCTTGCGCAGGGACGACGCCGTACGGAAGGTGCCGAGCGCCTCCAGGGCCGCCGCCAGCAGCACCGGGAGCAGCAGCAGGCCCACCAGACCGGACAGGAGCTGGAGGATCTGCTGGGCGGCCGGGGCGTCCACCGCCGGCTCGTTGATCGCGAACAGGTCGAGCAGGGTGATGTAGGTCGCGTGCAGGGGGTGGTCGTCGGTGACCAGGATCAGCGCCACCGCCAGCGCCACCACGCACGCCACCAGCCCCGCCAGCGACCAGCGCAGCCGCCGGGAGAACAGCGAGGCGAAGGGCGGGCCGCCGCGCCGTGCGGGCAGTGAGGGGCCCGAGTACGACACCTGCTCCAGGACGATCGTCGCCCGGCCGGTCGCCGCCCCGACCTCCTCCGCGCCCGGCAGCAACTGCGGCCCCTGCGCCCCGCTGTCCTCCGCGCCCTCCGCGCCCGCCGGGTCGTTGCTCGTCGCCGACAGCAGCGCCAGGGTGGCGAGACCGGGGTCGGCGACCTGGCCGGGCCGCGGCGGGTCGCGTTCCACCGCCCGCAGCAGCAGACCGTCCGTCTCGACGACCTTGCTGGTGCCGGTGAGCGCCGTCGCCGCGAGCGCGGGCGCGGCCGTGTCGGCGTCGGAGAGGACCACGGTGGAGGGGCCGGGCGCGTCCGCTGCCCCCGGTGCTCCCGCCGTTCCCGGTGCTCCCGCCGTTCCCGGTGCTCCCGCCGCCCCCGCTGTTCCCGGTGCCCTGGCCGTTCCCGCCGCTCCCGGTGGCTGTGCCGCCAACGTCGATGCCTGGTCGAGGAGTTCCTCGATGTGCTGGCCGAGACGCCGGTTGTAGAGCCGCAGCACCAGCCGCAGTCTCGGGTTGAGGCGGCGGGCGGTCAGCGCGGCGCGGATGTTGGTCTCGTCGTCGTCGTGGACCAGCGCCAGGGCCGTCGCCCGGTCCACGCCCGCCTCCGCCAGCGCCGACTCGTTCGGTTCGGCCGCCTCCACGGTCCGCTCGCCCGCGCCCCCGCCCGCGCTGATCCCCGCGCCGTCGGTGTCCGCCGCCCCGGCCCGCGCCCCCGCGCCCGCCGCGCCGCCCCGGCCGACCACCGCGCCCATCCGGTCCAGCAGGGCCGCCGACGCCGCGCGGGCCCGGCCGACCACCGGCTGACGCAGACGGGGCCCGGTGGGCGGGACGACGAGGGTGACCTGTTCGCCGTAGACACCACGCAGTTCGGCGGCGAGCCGATGGGCCAGCGCGTCGTCGCCGCACACCACCATGTGCCCCGCCGCGACCCCTGCCGACCCTTGCCCCGGAACGCTCGCCACGAGGGACAAGACTGCCTCGGCGCGCCCGCCGGTTCCAGACGGCACGGCCCTCGTTTGACATCCTCCCCGCCTCCCTTCCATGCTTGTGCTAATTCATTAATGGAATGGTTTGAAGTAGGGATCGTGGCAGGCGTCATGGCAGCACCTGGAACCAGGAAAGAGCGATGGTGACGTGGTCGAGTACCGGATCGACCGTGGCAGCGGCGTCCCGGCCTATGTGCAGATCGTCGAACAGACCGAACGGGCCCTGCGCATGGGCACGTTGAAGGTCGGCGACAAGCTGCCCACGGCGAAGGAGGTGGTCGCGGCCACCGCCGTCAACCCCAACACCGTGCTGCGCGCGTACCGCGACATGGAGGCGGCCGGGCTGGTGGAACTCCGCCGCGGTCTCGGCACCTTCGTGACCCGCTCGCTCGCCCGGCCCGGCGCGGAGGACGACTCCCCGCTCCGCGCCGAGCTGGCGGACTGGACGGCCCGCGCCCGCCGCACCGGACTGGAGCGCGCCGACGTACTCGCCCTGATCACGGCCGCCCTGGACGCGTACGACGCCCAGGGCGCCGGCACCGCGCCGGACGCCCACGACACCCAGGGCGGCGGCACCGGGGGACACCCCGCCCCGCCCGCCCCCCGCACCACCATCAGGAGGACGCATGACCGGGCCTGACGCGCCGGCCGCGCTGCGCGCCACGGGACTCGGGTTCCGCTACCGGGCCCGTGGCGCATGGGCCCTGCGCGACTGCGATTTCACCGTGCCCCGGGGCCGCATCACCGCCCTGGTCGGCCGCAACGGCGTCGGCAAGAGCACCCTGCTGCACCTGGCCGGCGGGCTGCTGCGCCCCGGCGCCGGAGCGATCCGGGTGCTGGACACCGAGCCCGGCACCCCCGCCGCCCGCACCCGGGTCGCCCTGGTCACCCAGGACAAGCCGCTCTACCCGCGCTTCACCGTCGAGGAGACCCTGCGCCTGGGCGCCCGGCTCAACCCCACCTGGGACCGCGCGGCGGCCGAGCGGGTGGTCACCGAGGGCGCGATCGCCCTCACCGACCGGCTGGGCGAGCTGTCGCCGGGCCGCCGCACCCGGGTCGCCCTCGCCCTCGCCCTCGGCAAACGCCCTGAACTGCTGCTCCTGGACGAACCGATGGCCGACCTCGATCCCGTGGTGCGCGGCCGGATCATGGCCACCTTGATGACCGAGGCCGCCGAGCACGGCACCAGCATCGTGCTCTCCTCCCATGTGCTGCCCGAGCTGGAGCAGACCTGCGACTGGGTGCTGGTGCTGCGGGACGGACGCGCCGCGCTGTGCGAGGACGCCGACGCGCTGCGCGAGTCCCACGTCCAGATCACCGGCCGCGCCGACCAGGAGGCCGACCTCGCGGACCACACCGTCGTACGGCGTGGTGTCAGCGGCCGTCAGCTCACCGCGCTGCTCCGGCGGCGGGGGCCGCTGCGCGGCGACTGGCATGTGACCCGGCCCCGCCTGGAGGAGGTGCTCATGGCCCATCTCGCCGACGAAGAGCCCCACGCGCCCGGCAGCGGGCCCGGCAGCGAGCCCGGCAGCGCCTCGGCGGAGGTGGCCGCGTGAGCCGCTCACCCGCGGGCAGCACCCTGGACAGCGCACCCCCGGACGCGCGGGGCGGGGCGCGGGACCGCGCACCGGACGGCTCCGCCCGGCTGCTCCTCCTGGGCTCCCTCTGGCTGGCCTGGCGTCAGGCGCGGCTGCTCGTCACGGTCGGGGTGGCCGGACTCCTCGCCGCCGTCGCGGTCGCCGCGTACTCCCGGGCGGGCATGCTCGATGAACTCCGCAGCGGGATCTACGACCACTGCGACCCCGGCCCGCTGCACTGCTCGAAGCCCGGCGACGGCACCCCGATGCTGCTCGACATCGCCCCGCTCCAGTACCTCGGCCTGCTGAACATCGCGCTGCCCGTGCTGATCGGCGTCTTCTGGGGCGCCCCGCTGCTCGGCCGCGACCTCGAACTCGGCACCCACCGGACGGTGCTCTCCCAGGGCATCAGCCGCGCCCAGTGGTTCACCGCCCGCTTCGGTCTCGCCGCGGTCAGCACCATCGTCGTCTCCGGACTGCTCGCCACCCTGTTCGCCTGGTGGCGGGAACCGGCCGCCGACCACAGCTACGGGCTGTTCTGGTACGAGACCACCGCCCTCAGCGGCTCCGGCCCACGGGTCGTCGCGGGTGCCCTCTTCGGGCTCGCCGCCGGCACCCTGATCGGGCTGCTCGCCCGCCGGGTCCTCCCGGCCATGGGCCTGACGCTCGCCCTCACCGGGGCCACCGTCGTCCTGCTCGAACTCGCCCACAAGCTGCGGACCTTCGTGACCCCCCGGTCCTACCTCAGCGCGGGCGACACCCCGAAGCCGCCGATGGGGGAGAAGTGGTCCGCCGGCACCTATGGGCTGATCACCGCCGACGGCCGCCGTGACGATGTCATGAACTGCCCCTACCCGTCCGGCGCCGAGCTACGGGAATGCATGGGGAAGAACGGGTACGTCTCACGCTTCTACGAGGCCAACCCGCCCGGCGACTACTGGAGCTTCCAGTGGATCGACACCGGCATCCTCGGCGGCGCGGCGCTGCTGCTGACCGCGGCGACGCTCCTGGTGCTGCGGCGCAGAGCGGCCTGACCGCCCCCCCCGACCAGCCACCCCCCCCCACTCCTTACGCCCTTCACATCGACACCGCTCATCGCACGGAGGTCCCCCAGCCATGCCCGCAGACGCCAAGTCGCCCAAGAAGCTGGCCAGCAACCGCTCCGCCCTCACCCACAAGGCCGGGTACGCCCTGCGCAACCCCGCCAAGGTGGTGCCGTACGTCCGCCGGGCCACCCGGGACACCTGGCTGCGTCTCAAGCACCCCGACCACGTGGGCTACTACCGCGCGGTGATGGCCTCCGACACCCGCCGCAACCCGGAGGCGGCGGTCGGCAGCCAGACCCATGACCGCTGGCTGGCGCTGGGCCAGATGCAGTTCGACTACCTCCGCGAGCACGGGCTGAGCCCCGCGCACCGGATGCTCGACATAGGCTGCGGCAATCTGCGCGGCGGCTGGCGGTTCATCGACCACCTCGGCACCGGCAACTACTACGGCATCGACATCTCGCCGGACATCCTGGTCGCCGCGAAGAAGACCCTCACCGAGCGCAACCTCCAGGACAAGCTCCCGCATCTGACCATCACCGGCGATCTGACGCTGGACTTCCTGCCCGACGGCCACTTCGACGTCGTCCACGCGCACAGCGTCTTCTCGCACTCGCCGCTGCACGTCATCGAGGAGTGCCTCGCCCACGTGGGCCGCGTGCTCGCCCCGACCGGCTTCTTCGACTTCACCTTCGACCGCACCGAGGGCACCGAACACCAGGTCCTGCGCGAGGACTTCTACTACCGCACCGAGACCCTGCTGGCCCTCGCCCGCAAGCACGGGCTGCACGCCCGGTTCATGGAGGACTGGGAGACCCGGCCGCACGGCCAGTCGAAGATCCGCGTCAGCCGCTCGCCGCTGCCCGGCTGAGCGAGCGGCGATACGTCTCAGGAACGGGGGTCAGGAAAGGGTCAGGAAAAGGGTCAGGAAAGGGGGCCGGTCTCCGCGAGCGCCTGCGTGACCAGCGCGTTCGCATGACCGTGCCCCCTTCCGTGCTCTCCTTCAGCAGCTTCACCCCGCCGCGCCCCGCGTCACATCCCCCGCCTCCCGTGCGAGGACCCCGCCCTCGAACGTGCGGATCACCTGGGCCGTCACTCCCGGGCGCGGCACCGTGCCGTTGCGGGCCGCCTCCGCGCCCGCGTACACCAGTGCCCACATCACCTGCATGATCCAGGTGGCCGAGACGCCGCTGTCGAGGACGCCCTCCCGCTGGCCGCGCTCGATCAGGTCGAGGATCAGCCGCTCCACGGGGTCGTCGGCGCCGCCCTGTTCGTTCAGCTCGTCCAGGATCTGCTGCTCCCCGTAGGCGAACAGCATCCGGTCGCCGAGGCCGACCACCGCCGTGATCAGCCGGTGCACCCCCTCCAGCGGGGTCCCCTGCTCGGTCGCCGCGTCGCCCACCGCCCTGTCGATCAGCTCCAGGGAGTCCAGGACGGCGGCCCGCAGCAGCTGATCGCGGTCCGGGAAGTAGCGGTGCAGCGTACTGCGGCCCACATCGGCGGCCTTGGCGATCTCGGCGAGGGTCGCCCTGCGGTCCCGGCCCAGCACCGAGGCGGCGGCGTCGAGGATCGCGCGCCGGGTGCGGTTGCGGGTGCCGGATTCCTGCGGTGCGGGGGGCGCGGCGGGCGCGGCGGCCGACCCGGGCATCGTGCTCATGCCCCAAATATAGCGTTGGACAGTCCGACATGGACTCGGCATACTCGATAATGAGACATTGACGTCCCATAAATAAGAGCGAACATGCCAAGGGGAGAGCCCGCTGTGCCGACCACGGAAGTAGAAGAGCCGGAGAAGGCTCCCGTGCTGCCCAATCTGCGGCTGCTGTGGGCCTTCGTCCGCCCGCACCGCATGAAGCTCGCGATCGGTCTGGTCCTCGGGTTCTTCGTCACCGCGACCACACTCGCCACCCCGCTGGCCACCAAGTGGGTGCTCGACGGACTGGCCGAGTCCCGCTCGATCGCCCCCGCGGTCGTCGCGCTGTCCGCGCTGATCGTGCTCGGCTCGGTGATCCAGGCCGTGCAGTGGATCCTGCTCGGGCGGATGGGCGAGTACGTGGTGCGCGACGCGCGCAGGTCGATGATCCGCCGGCTGCTGCGGCTGCGGATCGGCGAACTGGGCGGCCGGTCCAGCGGGGAACTCGTCACCCGGGTCACCTCCGACACGGTGCTGATGCGCGAGGCCGCCACCTCCAGCCTGACCCAGCTCGTCAACGGCGTCATCGGCCTGGTCGGCGCGCTGACCCTGATGGCCGTGCTGGATCTGGTGCTGTTCTCCGTCACCCTCGGCAGCCTCGCCGTCGTCGGGGTGCTGGTCGCGCTGCTGATGCCGAGGGTCGCCAAGTCGCAGCGCGCCGCGCAGGAGTCCCTGGGCCGGCTGGGCGCGGCGCTCGACGGGGCGCTGCGGGCGATCCGTACGGTCAAGTCCGCGCGCGCCGAGGAGCGCGAGTCGGTACGGATCGTGGCCGAGGCCGACGCGTCCGCCCGGCACAGCATCAGGGCGGTGCACATCGACGCCGCGGTGTGGTCGATCACCATGGCCGGGGTGCAGGTGGCGATCCTCGCGATCCTGGCCCTCGGCGCGTTCCGGGTGGACTCGGGCGCGCTGGCCGTGTCCACCCTGGTCGCCTTCCTGCTCTACGCCTTCCAGTTGATGGACCCCGCCACCGAACTGGCGGGCCAGTTCTCCCAGTTGCAGTCCGGCGTGGCCGCCGCGGCCCGCATAGCCGAGTTGCAGAAGCTGGAGCTGGAGGAGGGCCACACCCGCGAGGCACCCGCCCGCCCGGTCCCGCAGCCG
The DNA here is from genome assembly GCF_044757045.1 of Streptomyces sp. NPDC091377. Classification (NCBI taxonomy): domain Bacteria; kingdom Bacillati; phylum Actinomycetota; class Actinomycetes; order Kitasatosporales; family Streptomycetaceae; genus Streptomyces; species Streptomyces sp. NPDC091377. The sequence continues at coordinate 149,931 of NZ_JBIVUE010000012.1, forward strand.
GTACAGCACCCGGCCCCGCAGCCTGTGTCCCGCCCGGTCCCGCAGCCGGCCCGGCCGTCGGCCGCCGAGACCACCCCGCACGTCCTGGTCTTCGACGACGTCACCGCCTGCTACGCCCCCGACGGCCCCCCGGTCCTCGACGGCGTCTCCTTCGCCGTCCCGCGTCACGGCCACACCGCGATCGTCGGCCCGTCCGGCGCGGGCAAGACGACCGCGTTCTCATTGATGCTGGAGTTCCTGAGCCCGCAGCGGGGCCGGCTGGTCCTCGACGGTCTGCCGCTGGAGGAGTGGCCCGCCTACGAGACCCGCCGCCGGATCGCCTACGTCGAGCAGGACACCCCGCTGCTGCCCGGCACCCTCGCCGACAACCTGCGCTATCTGCGCCCGGCGGCGACCGACGCCGACCTGTGGGCCGCGCTGGACGCGGTCGGTCTGACCCACCGGGTCCAGACCCTGTCCGAGGGCCTCGGCACGGTGCTCGCGGGCTCCACCGTCTCCGGCGGTGAGCGTCAGCGCATCGCGCTGGCCCGCGCGTTCGTCGCCGATCCGGAGATCCTGCTGCTGGACGAGGCGACGGCCCAGCTCGACGGGCTGACCGAGGCGGCCGTACAGGCGTTCATCCGGGACCGGGCCGGGCGCGCGGCCGTGGTGACGATCGCCCACCGGCTCTCCACGGTGGTGGAGGCGGACCGGATCATCGTCCTGGAGAAGGGCCGGGTCCGCGCGACCGGCACCCACCGCGAACTCGTCGCGAGCGACCAGCTCTACGCGGACATGGTGGCCGCGCTGCGGCTGTCCACCCAGGAGGAGCAGGGGGAGCAAGGGGAGGGGAGCGGGGAGCCCCTGGGGGAGCCGCAGGAGACCGCCGGGGTGGGATGAGCCGCCCGGCTCTGGATATCTGACGGCCCGTCAGCTACGTTTCCTGCGGCACGCCCCGCCACGGACCTGGACCCCGACACCACCCCCGTCACGGCCGACGGGCCGACGGAACGGAACGGATGAGGTGAGCGCAGTGGAGAACAGCCCGCAGCCTCCCGGCACCCCGCGCTGGGTCGCCATGTTCTACGAACCCGCCTCCGCCTCCTGGCGGATCGGCGCCGAGTCCCCGTACCGCGCGCCGGTGACCTACGCGCTCGGTGAGATGGCCCAGACCCTGCGGGCCCGCGGCGAGTCGGTGACCGTCTCCCTGTGGGGCCCGGAGCGGGGCGGCTGGCGGTGCCACGACTCCCCGCTCGCCGCCCCGGATACCCCGCTCGCCCCGGACGCCCCGCTCGCCCCGGACACGACGGAGGCCCCCGCCACCCCCACCGCCCCCGAGAGGCCGATCGTGGCCGGTTCCGCCAAGCTCGCCGAGCGGATGACCGACCGCCGTCAGCAGGTGCTGCTCGCCGGGCTGGGCCAGGCGGGGGTGTACGACCTGACGCCGGAGGACGAGGCGGCCGTGGCGGAGATCGTGGACCGGCTGGACGAGACCGCCGTGCGCCGACTCGCCCACTGGCTCGCCCGCCCGGGCGCCCAGTAGCCTGCGGGGCGGGAAGGCCCGCCCGAGCGACAGGGGAGTGCGACACATGAGGATCTCGGTGGACCCCGACCAGTGCTACGGCTCGGGTGACTGCGCCTACCGGGCCCCCGAGGTCTTCACCGTGGTCGACGGCTTCGGCTCGGTCCGGCCCGGACGTGAGGGCGCGTACGACGATCCGCGCGTCCGGGAGGCGATCGAGGGCTGCCCCTCCCAGGCGATCGCCCTCCGGGAGCCGGGGGCCTAGCCGTGGGGCACGGCCCGGTGCCGGGTCCGCTCGCGGAGACGCTGGTCACCCTGGGCCGCCGGTACGTCCGGGACGCCCCGGGGACCTGGGGCAAGGGGCTGCTCGCCGAGCGCTGGCTCAACCCGTCCCTGCGGGACCACCCGCGGCGCCGGGTGGTGGAACTGGCCTCCGGCGACCGGTTCGCCGTCGACACGCGGGATCTGATCCAGCGTTATCTGTATCTCTTCGGCGTCTGGGAGCCGCATCTGACGGGCTGGCTCCGGCGGCGGCTGCGGCCCGGTGACACCTTCGTGGACGTGGGCGCCAACATCGGGGTCTTCAGTGTGCTGGCGTCCCGGCTGGTGGGCCCCGCCGGACGGGTCGTCGCCGTCGAGGCGTCCCCGGACTTCCACCGCCTCCTCCTGCGACAGGCCGCGCTCAACGGCTGCCGCAATCTGCGGGCCGTCAACGCCGCCGTCTCCGACACCCGCGAGCCCCTGACCTTCGTCCTGGCCAGCCCGCACAACCTGGGCGCCAACAGCGTCGTCCCGTACGACGGTCCCGCCGAGTCGGTGTTCGAGACCGAGGCGGTCCCGCTGCCCGAACTGCTCTCCGCCGCCGAACTGGCCGGGGCGCGGGTGATCAAGATCGACGTGGAGGGCGCCGAGGGCGCGGTGGTGCGCGGACTGGCGCCGGTGCTCGGGGAGTTACGGCCGGACGCGGAGATCACCGTGGAGGTGACCCCCGAGCGCATGGCCGCGCTCGGCGACCGCGCCGAGGAACTCCTCGACCTCATGCGCGGCGCCGGCTTCCATGTCTACCGGCTCCCCAACGACTACGCGGCCGGCGGATACCCGCCCGCGATCAGCGGCCCGCGCCGGGTCCCGGTCCGGCTGCGCGGCCCCGTGCGGGGCGAGAGCGATCTGGTGTTCTCCCGGGTCGACGCGGAGTCACTGCCTTGACGCGGAAGGGGATTCAGGGGCGTTCGGGCCCTATGTCTGTTCCGGTCGGCGCTGGGCCAGGGCCCGTGCCCGTGCCTCCACCACCGTCATACGGGCCGCCCGTTCGACGGGGTCGGTGTGGGCGGACTGGCCGGTGACCTGGCCCGGCCACTTGCGGTAGTGCAGGCCGGTGTCGGCGGTGAACCAGCCCCGGCTCACCGCGTTCAGCGCCAGCAGCAGCCCGGTGTCCTCGGAGGCGGGCAGGGCCATCCAGCCGCCGAGGGCGAGCAGCAGGTCCCGGCGGACGAAGAGGGTGGCCGGATGGACCGGGGCGCGAAACCCCCCGCTCTTCCAGGGGTCGAGCAGCGCGCCGGGCTCGATGGGCCCGTGCCGGGGGTCGCCGGGGAAGCCGGCCGTCGTGCCGTCCGGGAGCAGATCGAGGACCCGGGAGGTGGCCCAGCCGAGCGTGCGGTCGGCCTCCAGGGCGGCCAGGTCCCGGGCGAGGGCGCCCGGGGTGAGCAGGTCGTCGGCGTCCAGGACCTTCACGTAGGCGCCGTCGGCGTGGGCCAGGGCCATGGTGCGGGCGACTCCGGGACCGCCGGGGCGGCCCTGGTGGAAGGAGACCCGGGGGTCGTCGGGGACCCGGGGGAGCACCTGGTCGGTGCGGCCGTCCTCCTGGATCAGCCAGTGCCACTCCCATCCCTCGGGCAGCCGCTGGGCGCGCAGGGAGTCCCAGGCGTCGGGCAGATACCGGGCCGAGGGGGCGTGGACGGCGGTGAGGACGATGATGCGCCGCGGCACGCGGCACCTCCGGGCTGTGGGGGGCGGGGGCGGCGGTGCGGGAGGGGCGGTACGGGAAACGCGAACGCCCGATCGCTGGCGACGGGGGATGCACCAGCGATCGGGCTATGGCCAAGCCTAACAAGGCTGTTGGTGCTGGGGGCCGACTTCCGGGCTGGGGCAAGGTGGTGTGACGCGGATCACATCAAAAAGGGGGGCTGGGCCGCTCTACGGATCGCACGGAGGCTCGTAAGAGAGCCGCGGGAGGTATTCGTCCCACTTGTCCCGGGTGAGTACGTCGTGCGTGGCGGCGCAGATGTGCCGTTCGGCCTCACCGACGTCCAGGTCCCACAGCCGGACCGTGCCCGCGCCGCTGGACACCCCGAGCATCCGGCTGCCGGGGCTGAAGGAGAGGAAGTTGCCGGTCTTGGCGTTGGGGCTCATGGAGTCGCCGATGCGTGAGGTGTCGGAGGGCCGCGAGACGTTCCACAGCCGGACCGTGTCGTCGTTGCCGCCGCTGGCGAGGGTGCGGCCGTCGCGGCTGAAGGTCAGCGACACGATCGCCTCGGTGTGCCCGGTCAGCGCGGCGCCCAGCGGCTCCGTCCGCGCCGGGTCGGCCGTGTTCCACAGCCGTACGGTGTTGTCCTCGCTGCCACTGGCCAGGGTGACGCCGTCCGGGCGGAAGGCGAGCGTGTTGACCGCCCCGCGATGGCCCCGCAGCGGCGCCCCGAGCCCGGTGGGGCGCGCGGGGTCGGTGACGTTCCACAGCCGGACCGTGGTGTCCGCGCTGCCGCTGGCCAGGGTCCGTCCGTCGGGGCTGAAGACCAGGTGGTTGACGTACCCGGTGTGGCCGGTGAGCGGCGGGCCCAGCGGGCGGGGCGCGGCCGGGTCGGTGACGTTCCACAGCCGGATGGTGCGGTCGTCGTAGGCGGTGGCGAGGGTACGGCCGTCGGGGCTGTAGGCGAGGGCGTCGGGACCGGCGTAGCGGGTGCGCAGGGTGACCGGCGGGCCGTGCCGGACCGGCTTGCCCGGATCGCTGACGTCCCACAACTGGACCCCGCTGCTGCCGGTCAGCGCCGCCAGGGTGCGGCCGTCGGGGGAGAACACCATCGACTTCACTTCCCCCTTGTCGGGGAGGAACGGCTCGCTCAGCCGCACCGGACGCTCGGGCCGCCGTACGTCCCACAGCCGGATGCTCTGGTCGCGGGCCGCGGTGGCGAGGACCCGGCCGTCGGGGCGGAAGGCACCGACCCGGCCCACCATGTCCGAGGTGGGCAGCGTCCACAGCCGGACCCGGCCGTCGCCGTTGCCGGTGGCCAGGGTGCGGCCGTCGGGGCTGAAGCCGAGCGCGAACATCTCGCCGCTGCCGCCCGCGAGCGGCTCGCCGATCTGGGAGGGGAAGGCGGGGTTGCTGACGTTCCACAGGCTGGCGGTGCTGTCGGCGCTGGCGGCGGCGAGGGTCTCGCCGTCCGGGCTGAACGCCACCGACCAGATCGGCCCGGTGTGCCCGACCAGCGGCGCCCCGAGCGCCTTGCCCCGGCGCACGTCGGACACGTTCCACAACTGCACGGTGTCGTCGGCGCTGCCGCTGGCCAGGGTCCGGCCGTCGGGGCTGAACGCCACGGAGTGCACCAGGGCCCGGTGCCCGGTCAGCGGGGCGCCGAGCGCCTCGGGGCGGCGCCGGTCGGCCACGTCCCACAGCCGGATCGTGGTGTCGTCCCCGGCGGAGGCGAGGGTGCGCCCGTCCGGGCTGAACGCCACCGACCGCACGGCGGCCGTGTGCCCGCGCAGGGTGGCCAGCGCGCGCGGCCGGGCGGCGTCGGACAGGTCCCACAGCCGGACGACCCGGTCCTCGGTGGCGGCGGCGAGCGTCCGGCCGTCCGGGCTGAACGCCAGCAGGTAGACCGTGCCGTCCTCACCGGTCCAGGGCGCGGCCACCGCCTTGGGGCGGCTCGGGTCGCTGATGTCCCACAGCCGCATCGTGCCGTCGTCCGAGGCGGTGGCGAGATGGTCGCCGTCGGGGCTGAACAGGGCCGTGCTGACCCAGCTGCCGTGCCCGGACAGCGCACCGCCGAGCGGTTTCGGACGGCTGCGGTCGCGGATGTCCCACAGCCGTACGGTCCGGTCGTAGCTCGCGCTGGCGAGGATCCGGCCGTCCGGGCTGAAGCTGGTGAGGTAGACGGCCCCGGTGTGCCCGGCGAGCGGGGTGGCCAGCGGGGCGTTGACGATGGCGATGAGCCGGTTCCAGGTGTCCTCGTCGCCCGGGCGCAGCCGGTGGGCCACCAGATCGATCTGCGCCGACATGGAGGGATCGGAGTCGCGCACCCGGTCCGCCTCGGCGAGGACCTGGGCGAACACGGCGTCGTCGCGCTGCTGCCAGGCGATCACCGCCGAGCCGACCGCCAGTACCGCCAGTGCCACCAGCATGGCCACCGCGCCCCGGCTGAGCCAGACCGTACGGCGGCGCAGCCGCACCGACGCGGTCAGGAACTCCCCGGCGCTGCGGGTGAGCGCGGTGTCCCCCACCCCGGTCGCCCAGGTGTGCGCCTGCTCCAGCCGCGAACCCCGGTACAGCAGCGCCGAGTCCCGGCCGCCCGCCTCCCACGCCCGGCCGTCCTCCTCCAGGCGCTGGCGCAGCAGATGGCCGCCCCGGTCCTCGTCTATCCAGTCGCGCAGCCGGGGCCAGGCGTGCAGCAGGGCCTCATGGGTGATCTCCACGGTGTCCGCGTCCAGCGTCACCAGCCGGGCGCGGACCAGCGCCTCCAGGGACTCCTCCGTCTTGCCCGGATCGGCGGACTCCTCCGCGAGCTGACGCCGGGTGGCCCGGCGCCGGGTCGCCGCGGTGTCCTCACCGAGCCGCACCAGCCGCAGCAGCAGCAGCCGGGCCGCCGTGCGCGCGGCCGGGTCCAGCGCCGACCAGGCCCGTTCGGCGGTGGCCGCGACCGCGCCCTGGATGCCGCCCGCGCCCCGGAACCCGGACAGGGTCAGCCGGCCGCCCTTGCGCCGCTGCCAGGTGGCGAGCAGCGCGTGCGACAGCAGCGGCAGCACGCCCGCGTCGTGGGCGCCGCGCGGGCCGTCCACGCTGACCTCCCGCACGATCAGCTCCGCGAGCCCCGCCTCCAGCTCCAGCCCCACCGCCCGGGCCGGCCCGGTCACCGCGTCCCGCAACTCGGCGGTGGTCAGCGGCCCGAGCACCATCGTCCGGTGCTGGAGCGCCTCGGCCAGCTCCGGATGGCCGAGGCACTGCTCGTAGAAGTCGGCGCGGATGCCGAGCACGACGAGAACAGGGGGGTCGGTGGGGCTGGTGGGGCCGGCGGGGACAGCGGGGTCGGTGGGAGCGGTGGGGGCGGCGGGGACAGTGGGGGCGGCGGGGTCGGTCGGGATGCCAGGGGTGCGGGGGCCCATGTGCTCGACGCCCCCGGCCTGGGACTGGGGCTCGGCGCCCCCGGCCTGGGACTGGGGCTCGGCGCCCCCGGTCCGGGACTGGGGCTCGGCGTTCCCGGTCCGGGACTGGGGCTCGGCGTTCCCGGTCCGGGACTGGGGCTCGGTGTTCCCGGCCTGGGCCGCGGCGGCGTGCAGTACCTGGATGAACGTACGGCGGTCGTCCTCGTCCGAGCAGAGGGTGAACACCTCCTCGAACTGGTCCACGATCAGCACCGGAGGGGCGGGCGGGCGCCGCGCCCAGCGCACCAGGGACTCCCGGACGCACTCCTCGAAGGACGCCGAGCCGGGATCGAGCGCGAGGGCGTCGGTCAGCTCGGGTATCTGCCGCACCAGCTCCTTGAGCGGGTCGTTGCCCGGCACCAGCCGCAGCACCGCACGCTCCTGCCCGAGGACACCGCTCTCCAGCGCGGGCAGCAGCCCGGCGTTCAGCAGCGAGGACTTCCCCGCGCCCGACGCCCCCACCAGCATCACCAGCCCGCCGCGGCGCTCGGCCCGGCGGAGCTGGGCGACCAGCGCGGTGGTGCTGCGCTCCCGCCCGAAGAACCAGCCGGCGTCCTGCTGCCGGTAGGAGGCCAGCCCGCGGTAGGGGCACACACTGTCCGGCACGGCGGCCGGGGCGTCGTCCTCCGCGGCCCGCTCCCCGAGCGGATCGGCGAGTGCCAGTTCCCAGAGCCGCTGCCACTGGGCGAGGTCGTACAGCCCGGCGGAGACCGGCGCCGGTCGCGCCCGCCGGGCGGCGGGTATCAGGACGTGCAGCACGGCCGCGAGCGCGGCGAACTGAGCCGGTACGTTCTTGGCCCGCCGCCAGTCGCTGATCCGCTGGGCGGAGACCCGGACCGCCCGCCCCCGCTCGTCCACCCGCTGCAACCGCACCACCGCGTCCGCCACACTCTTGAGCGGAGGGTTCCCGGCCTCCTTGTACAGCAGCGCCAGCCGCTCGGCGAAGGCGGAACGTGCCGCGGACTCCCCGGACTCCCCGGAACCCAACGCCTTCACCTCCTCGTGCTGCTGGTGCCCCGCCACCGGCCGGCGGATGGCCGGGGCGACGGTCCGGCGCCCGCTCGGACACCGGTGGGCGGCCTGCGGGACGCGGTTCCGGACGGGTGGAACGTCCGGACCGGAAAACTCACCTTATACGGCTGACCTGCGGCGAAGCCGGTGTCCGGAGACCGGATACTCCTCCTCGGGAGCGTCGGCTGGCAGGATCACGACGCAACAACGCACCCACGGTGCGTAGCCAGGGCAGGTCACCAGCGCAGCGCTTCCGAGAGGCAGCCGATGCCGCCGCATGATCTGGGTCAAATTCCGCCAACGTTCCGAGCGCCACGCGCCGCCCCGGCCACCGCCCCCTGAACCCGGCTCCCGATTCCGCCCCCCGCGCCTCCACCCCTCCGGATCCCCCCGCCACCGTCGGCGGCACGGATCCCCTCAATTCGCGTCGTTCGGCACCGGTCTCCACGTGGGGAGGGACCGGGGCCGAACGACGCGGCGCGGGGGCAGGCCCCGGCTCGGCCGGGGACCTGCCCCGCCGTACCCGGCGGCAGGGCGGCCATCGGGCGGTGGGTACGCTGCCGAGGACACCGTCCCGGGAGACCTGGGGACATCCGGGTGCACCTGTGGACGAACGGGGGCACCCGGGGACGCCCGGGGACACCAGGGCACCCGGGGACACCAAGCGACACTTAGGGACACCAAGGGACACTTGGGGACGCCCGGGGACGCCCGGGGACGCCCGGGGACGGTCCCCGGACCCCGAGGGACGCCTCCGTCACCCCCGCCGACCCACCCGTAAGGCCCGCCCCATGCGACCGCCGCGATCGCCGCGACCACCGCGCTCCACCGGTACCGCCTCCCCGGCGTCCGGAGCGCTGCGCGGGATGCGGGCCGGGACGCTGGCGACGCTGTGTGTGCTGCTCCCGCTGGCCGGTCATGTGCTGGCCCGCTGCCACGCGCCCCGCTGGATCATCGTCGCCGCGGTCGCCGCCGTCGCCGTGCCGGGCGCCGCGCTGCTGACCCGGCGGCGGCTGACGGACGCCCAGGTGCTCGGCGCCCTCGCGGCGGCCCAGATCACCTCGCACCTGGCGTACACCCTGCCGGGCGCCTGCCAGGCCATGGCCGGGCAGCGGACACCGACCGGGGCCCTGCTCGCCCTGGTCGAGCGGCACGGCACCGTCGCCGAACCGGGCCCGCCCGCCGGTGTCCTGCTCGCCGGGCACCTCATCGGCGTCGTCATCGCGGCCCGGCTCCTCGGCGTCGGCGAACGCCTGCTGTGGCAGAGCGGACCGGCGCTGGCCGCGCTGACCGCCGTACGCCGTCTGCTGCTCTTCGTGTGGCCACGGCTCGGCCCGCCGCGGGGGACCGGCCCGCGCGTCGTCGTCCGGGAGCGTTCCGCGCCGCCGCGCTCCGCCCCGCCGGTACGGCGTCACGCGGGCAGGGCACCGCCGAGAGGCGGGCGGCTCACCCCCGCCCCTCTCCTCGCGCCCTTCCGGCCCTCGCCGACCGGCGGCCCGGTCCTGCTCTGACGCGGCTCTCCCGACAGCCGCGCCGACCGACCCGGCCGACCCGGCCGACCGCGGGGCCGGGCCCTCCCGTCCGTCGCCCCGAGGGCTGACGGAGCCACAGGAAGCCCGACCCACTCATGCCCGCAGCAGACAGGCGTGCCGCCCGCACGGCGGCCCGCGTCCTCGTCGTACCCGCCGCCGCGCTGGCGGCCCTCACCGCGACCGTCCCGCAGGCCGCGGCCCACACCGGCCTCAGGACCACCACCCCCACCGCCGACACCACCCTCCCCGCCCCGCCCCCGGAGGTACGGCTCACCTTCAGTGACCCGATGAGCGAGAAGTACGCCCAGGTCGCCGTCACCGCCGCCGACGGCTCGTCGGCGGCCGAGGGCGAGCCGCGGGTCAGCGGCAGCACGGTCACCCTCACCCTCGCCGCCGGAACCCCGGCGGGCCGGTACACCGTGGGGTACCGGGTGGTGTCCGCGGACGGCCACCCGGTGGAGGGGTCGTACGCCTTCACGGTCCGGGGCACGGGCACACCCGCGAGCCCGAGCGCCAGGGCCACCCGGGACCAGCGGGCCGAGCCGGAAGCCGAAGAGACCGCCGCCGACTCCTCCGCCTCCGGAGACTCGGCCCTGCCCCTCGTCGCCGGAGCCGCGGCGGTGGTGGCCGTCGTGGGCGCGGGCGGCATGACGTACGTGCTGCGGCGGCGGCAGAGGCGGTCGGGCCATGACGGCTGAGCCGAAAGCCCGGCCGCGCGGCCTGCCCCTGCTCCTTTCCTCGGCGGCGGTGGTGGCGGTGACCGTCGCCCTGATCGCCGTAGGGACCGGCGGGGGAGCGGGGACGCCGGGCGCGGCACCGGTCCCCGGCATCGCGAGCGCGGGCCCGCTGACCGACTGGGGCCTCCCGGTGGCCCGCACGCTCATGGACGCCTCGGCGGTGGCGACGATCGGCGCGCTGCTGCTGGTCGTGGTCCTCCTCCCCGGCGGACGCCGACTGGGCGGACCCCGGCTCCGCTACCTGGACTGGGCGTGCGCGGCGGCGGCCGTCTGGGCGGTGACGGCCCTGGCCACCCTCCTCCTCACCCTCTCCGACCTGTTCGCCGTCCCGGTGGCGGAGGTGGCGACCCCCGCGACGGTGGCGGACTTCGTCGCGACCGACCCCCAGGGCCGCGCGTACGCGATGTCGGCCGGGACGGCGGCGGTCCTCGCCACCCTGTGCGTCGGCATCGGCTCGGCCCGCTGGTCCCGGGTGGCCCTGCTGCTCGCGCTCGCGGGCCTGCTGCCCCCGGCGTTCACGGGCCACTCCGCCGCCGCGGCGAACCACGACGCGGCGGTCATCAGCCTCGCCCTGCACCTCCTCGGGGCGGCGGTGTGGGTCGGCGGCCTGCTGTTTGTGCTGATCGCCGCGGTGCGCGGGGAGCCGGGGACGGCCGATGCCGTACGGCGCTTCAGCCCACTGGCCGGCGGGGCACTGCTGACGGTGGCGGCGAGCGGCCTGGTCAACGCGGCCGTCCGCCTCCCCTCCCTCCCGGACCTGTTCACGAGCGGGTACGGCGTCATGCTCCTCGCCAAGACGGCGGCGCTCGCGGCACTGGCGGCGCTCGGCCACACCCACCGCCGCCGCACCCTCCCGGCGCTGCGCGAGGGCGGCCGGCGGGGCCCGTTCGTACGGCTGGCGGCGGGCGAACTCCTCCTCATGGCGGCGGCGACGGGCCTGGCGGTGGGCATGTCCCGCACCCCGGCCCCGGGCGCGCGGACGTCGGGCCTGACGCCCGCCGAGGAACTCCTCGGCTTCGCCATGCCCCCCGACCTGGGCGACTTCCCGTGGACCCCGCTGTTCACCGAGTGGCACTTCGACCCGCTGTTCGCCTTCGGTACGGCAGCGGCGGCGGCCCTCTACCTGGCGGGTGTACGCAAGCTGCGCCGACGCGGCGACGCATGGCCGGTGGGCCGCACGATCGCCTGGCTGCTGGGGCTGGCGGTGGCGGTCCTGGCGACCATGAGCGGACTCGCGGTGTACGGGAAGGTGCTGTTCAGCGTCCATATGGGCCAGCACATGATCCTGGCGATGACGGTCCCGCTGCTGCTGGTCCTGGGCGCCCCCGCGACCCTGGCCCTGCGCGCCCTCCCACCCGCGCCGAAGGACTCCCCCGGCGGCCCCCGCGAGTTCCTCCTCAAACTCCTCCACAGCCGCTACGTACGCGTCCTGTCCCACCCGGTGGTGGCGAGCGTCCTCTTCGTCGGCAGCGCCTTCGCGGTCTACTACACCTCGCTGTTCGAGACGCTGATGCGCAACCACCTCGGCCACATGGTCATGCTGGTGCACTTCCTGGCCGTAGGGCTGCTGTTCTTCTGGGTGATCATCGGTATCGACCCGGGCCCGCGCCGCCCGCCGTTCCTGGGCCGCCTCTTCGTCCTCATCCTGACGATGCCGTTCCACTCCTGGTTCAGCATCTCCCTGATGAGCAGCACGGCCCTGATCGGCGAGGGCTGGTGGTCCCTCCTGGACCGTCCTTGGGTGAGCGACCCGATGGAGGACCAGTACGACGCGGGCGCCATCGCCTGGGCCACCGGGGACATCCCCGTCCTCATCACCACGATCATCCTCTCCGTCCAATGGGTCCGCGCGGACCGCCGGGAGGCGACGCGCCTGGACCGCCGTATCGACCGCGGCGACGGAAACGACCCGTTCACCGCGTACAACGCGTACTTGGCGAGCCTGCACGCCAGGGACGCGGCCCCTTCCGACCCCCGAATGGAGCAGGAGCAGCCATGACCAGCAGGAAAGCCATGACCAGCAGGAAAGCCGTGACCAGCGGGAAAGCCATGACCAACAGGACCGACATGACCCACATGACCAGGGTGAAGAAGCAACTGATAGCGGTGGCGGTACTGGTGGTGGGCTTCGCCGCCGCCTACGGCTCGTACCTTCTCCTCTCCCCCGACAACAGCCCCCGGAGCAGCCTGGACGTGAAACCGGCGGCGGAGGCGATGCCGGTACGCCCCGACAGCCACCGCCTGAGCGATCCGGAGCGCAGCGAGCTGACCGTCGTGGAGTTCCTGGACTTCGAGTGCGAGGCGTGCGGGGCGTACTACCCCGCGGTCGAGAAGCTCCGCGAGGAGTACGGCGACCGGGTCACCTTCGTGGCCCGCTACTTCCCGATGCCGGGCCACCGCAACGGCGAACTGGCCGCCCGCACCGCCGAAGCGGCGGCCCAGCAGGGCAAGTTCGAGGAGATGTACAGCAAGCTCTTCACCACGCAGAAGGAATGGGGCGAGTCCCAGGACTGGAAGGAGGACGTCTTCAGGGGCTACGCCGAGCAACTGGACCTGGACATGAAGGAGTTCGACGCCGCCCTGAACGACCCGAAGACGGCGGGCCGGGTCCTCGACGACCAGCGCGACGGAGTCGCCCTCGGCGTCCAGGGCACCCCGACGTTCTTCTTCGACGGCAAGAAGATCGACAACCCGGCCACGTACGACGAGTTCAGGGCGCTGATCGAGAGCCATCTGTCGGACACGGACTGAGGCCGGCTGTCAGTCGTCCAGGCCGAGGTGCTCGAAGACGACGTCCCGCATCGAGAGGACGACTTCAGGGGCCAGGTCCGCGAAGACCGGTGCCGTCAGGTGCCAGCTGTGGTGGGTGAGAGCGTCCATCAGCAGGTAGAGGGCGAATTCCCGCCGCGCGGCCGGGTCGTGGGTCCGCCCTTCGCCGGCGATGTCCACGGGCCGGTTGTCGGCCGGTATCAGGAGTGAGGCGAGGCGTCGGAGCAGGGACAGCTCCGCGGAGGCCCCGACGGTGCCGCCGAACACGGGGGTGCTCCGCACATCCGTGACGTAGGCCGCGAGTTCCGTGAACACCTCGGCACGTGCCCAGCCGTCGACGCCGCCCTGGGACATCGTGTTCAGGGCGGTCTGACGGTCACCGAGGGCCGCGCGGACGAAGGCCAGGCACGCGACGCCCCAGCGGGTCGAGGAGCCGGCCTCCAGCAGGGTCTCCGCCTGCGCCAGCCACTCCTCGGCGCCACCGGGATCGGCGGCGGCGGTGAGGACGCTCATCACCAGCGCGTCCTGCGGCCTTCCTCCTTGGTGGTAGCGGCTGTCGGGGGCTCCGGCCCCGAGGGCCCGCTTGCGCCACGCGGCCCGGTGCGCGTACTCCGCGAGCCGCCGACCGCGTTCGGGGTACAGGTGCCCGACGGCCACCATGAGGCCCGCGTAGCCGACGACGGGGCCCTCAAGACCGGCGTCGCCGCGCACGAAGCGTCCCTCCACGGTGTCGACGATCGCGGTGGCGGCGGCGGGTTCGTAGGCCCAGAGGCCCATGGCGGCGGCCATGAGGGCCTCGTCATGGGCCTGGCCGGCCCGCGACCACGGGTGGTCCCGGGTGTGGGCGAGCCGCATCGCCCGCTCGGCCGCCCCCGCACACCCGAGGGCCTGCGCGACGGCGACCCGGGCATCGTCCAGGAAGGGGGTGTCGGTGAGGTTCTCGATGATCTCCGCCGCGGCGCACGCCAGCCGCAGGGCGTCCGGGTCCTCCGCTTCGGCGCAGGCCATCGCCAGGCCGGCCAGCGCCCAGGCACGCACGCTGGGGGTGCCGACGGCGTCCGCGAGCCGTTCGGCGTCGTCGGAGTGGCCGAGGTCCGCCAGCGCGGTCGCCAGCACCGCGAACTGGATGTCCTGGTCCGGGTTGCCCGCCTCGCGGCTGGACCTCCTCGCCACGGACTCGGCCTCCCGCATCAGATGCGCGGCGTGTTCCGGGCCGTCTGCGGTGTGTTCCGGGGCGTCTGAGGCGTGGTCCGGGCCGTCCAAGGCGCGTTCCGGACCGCCTGCGGTGTGTTCCGGGCCGTCTGCGGCGTGGTCCGGGCCGTCCAAGGCGCGTTCCGGACCGTCTGCGGTGTGTTCCGAGTCGTCCGCGGCGCGTTCCCGGTCGGCCGCGGCGTGGTGTCGCGCCAGTGCGGCGAGCCCTTCGGCCGCCGCCCATGGATGGCGGGCCGCGGCCGAGCGCAGCAGCGCCTCGGCCTGTCGCCCGCGCCCCGCGCCCGCCAGCGCCCTGGCCACCGCCGCGGCACCCACGGGATGCCGCTCATCCTCCGGCGATCTGCGCCAACTCGGTTCCAGAACACGCCAGGCCGCCTCCGCATCCCCCGCGCGGGCCCGGCACAGGGCGATCGCCCGCCGCTCGTCCTCCAAACCTCCGGAGAACGGGTCACTCGGTTCCGACTCTTCCGTCAACCGCTGGGCCTCGTCCAGCAAGCCGCCGGCGATCAGTGCCGCGATGCAGGCGAGCGTACGGTCGTAGTTCGGCACGTGATCGGGGCCGATGTACTCCGCTTCCTGCCGCCACGTGTCCTGTTCACTCCGCACCTCGTCCAACGCGCGCTCCGCGAGCCGTGCCGCCTCCTCGGGCCGGACGTCGCGCAGCGCCACGGCGGCGGCCGTCAGCACCGGCATCGTCGCGTCCGCCCCGGCGAGGCGCAGGATCGCGGTGTACAAGGCTTTCTCCCGCGCCGGATCGATCGTGGTGTACGCCCCGGCGATGACACCCAGCGCCTCGACCGCCTCGTCGGGCCACAGCTCACCGGCCATCGCGACCGCCTCGCGCAGCAGCCGGTCGGCCCGGTCGGCGGCCCGGGGGTGAGCGGCCACCGCCAGCGTGACCCGGGTCCTGATCGGGGAGAGGGGGTCGCTGTCGTGGGGGGAGTCGACCCGGGCGAACGCCTCGTCCATCCTGTCCGGGGTGGTCTCCCGGCTCGCGGTGATCAGAACCGCGGCGGCCGTGCGCATCGTGTCGTCGGTGCTCGGCATCAGATCCCAGCGGCCCGACTCCGCGAGGTCCACCATGCGCAGCGCCTCCGCGGCCAGCTCGACGGCCCTCGGGTCGCCGTCGGCGGCGAGCACCTGGGCCACCCCCGCCAGCGCGATGGCCCGCTCGTCCGGCCGCAAGACAGTGCGCGCGCACGCCACGGCCCGGGCGGTGTGCCCCAGTTCGGCCAGCGCGATCGGCACCTCGGGGGGCAGCGCTCCGTTGCGACGGGCCAGCAGGCCGCTGACGACCGCCAGGGGGGCCAGGTCGCTGAAGTAGATGAAGGACCGAGCCAGCAGCAGTTCGTGGACCATGTCGATCTCGGCGAGCGCGGCGGTGTCGCCACCGGTCACCTCACGCATACGGTCATGGCGGCGGACGTCGACGACCAGAGCCGTCGCCCGGTCGACGTCACCGAGGGACGCGACCATGCGGACGTAGAACCGCAGCAGGTAGGCCGGTGTGTCCGCGGGCCATCCGGCTCCGGCGTACCGCTCGGCCCAGGTGTGGACGCGCTCGCGATAGTGGTCCAGGTCCGCACCGAACGCCTCCAGCGCCGCGGCGAACAGGGTCTCGTGGGCGAACAGGAGCCCACGGCCCTGGGCGGCGGGCGGCGCCTCCGGATCCGTGCCCTGCTCCCGCAGGACGCGCCCGAACGTGCCCTCCAGCCGCCGCGTCACCGTCAGATGCCGCTGTCCGGTGAGTTCCCGCAGGTCGGAGATGGTGAGGCTGCCGTGGGCGGCGGCCAGCAGTCCGACCAGGTCGCGTCCGAGGTCGTCCCCGTGCAGCGCGGCGGCCAGGTCGTACGCCGCCTCGTGCTCGGTGTGGCGGGCGGCGGCCGTGGCGTCCAGCTCCCACCCGGCGCAGTGGCGCAGCGGATGGTCGCCGGGGACGTCCGCCGGGACACCGGGGCTCGGTCGGCTGGTGACGAGGACACGGACGTTGGGCGGCGGCTGTCGGGGGAGCAGGGAGGCGATGCTCGGGCCGCTGCCACCCGGTCGGCCGGACCGGTCCTCGTCCAGGCCGTCCACGACGAGCAGCAGGGTGCCGCCGTCGTCCGCGACCCGGCGCGCGGCCTCGTCCAGCAGGTGCCGGCGTTCGCCGTCGCGGGCGGTCGGATCGGTGTGCCGGACCGGCTCACGACCGGCGATGACGGCGAGTTGCTGGACGAGCGCGTCGGTGCAGGCGGCGCTGTCGGCCTCACCGGCCAGCCGTGCGGTGACGAAGAACCACACGGGCACCACCCCGCGCGGCGGGTGCAGCGCGAACCACGCGGCCAGCGCGGTCTTGCCCGCCCAGGGGCGGGCCCGTACCCACAGATACGGCTCCGGTCCGTCGCAGAACTCGACCAGCCGCCGCAGTTCGGTGTCACGGTTCTCCAGCGCCGGGGGCGCGAGGTCGCGCAACTGCGCCTGGTAGGCCCCGTTGGCCCGCCCGTCGCCCCCGACGACATCCGGCAGCGCGCCGAAGTCGAGCGAGCACCCCAACAACCTTTCCAAGTACCCTAGTTGCTGGCTCGTGAGGTGCTCGCCCCAGCGGTCGACCCGGGTGGCGGCGAGTCGGCCGGCGCCGTCGTGACGGTGGTGCCGTGCGACGACACCGACGATCCGGCCCCCGCTGAACACGGCCGCGCCCGACATGCCCTCCCAGGGGGAACCGTCCGGGTCCGGGTCCGGGGCGTCGGCCGGAGGCGTCACCTGGAGATCCAGGGTCCCTTCCCGGCGGTTGGACAGCACGGCGCACGTCCCGTGGACATGTTCGGCGTCGCGGTAGCGCGTCCCGTCGGGATCGGTGCGCAGCTTGAACCGCGGAAAGCCCAGGGCGGTACAGCGCAGTACGGCGTCGTACTCACCGACCCGCCCGAAGCGGGCCCCCTCCACCGCCTCCGGCCCTGCCGGAACGGCGAGTACGGCCGTGTCGGTCCCGTCGTGCCGCCACTCCACGGTGGCCTCGACGGTCCGCTCACCCGGCCGGTCGGCGTCGAACCGCACCCGCACGGCAGTGGCGTCCGCGACGACGTGCGCGGCGGTCAGTACCCGCCCCGCCGTCACCAGATAGCCCGAGCCGCGACGCCCTCCGCCGCCCGGCAGCACGGTCATGACCTCGGCGACCCGAGCGGCGCGCACCCCGGCCTCCCATGCCGTGCCCCGGCCCGGGTCCCGGCCCCGGTCAGCGTTCCCCGTCGACCTCGCCACCCGAGATCAGGGCGCTCCGCGGGGTCCCGTCCGGGCCCACGGCCACCGGCTGGAGGGTGAGCGTGATCCGCTGGGTCCGCGACCGCGTGTCCTTCCCGCCGCCCTCCGCCTCGACCACCCAGAAGCGGACCTTCCCGCTCCCCTCGGCGGCACGCTCCACCGCCACGGTCGCCTCGATCTCCACCGGCCCCAGCTCGAAACGCACCGCCTCACCGACGCCGTCGGCCATCGCGGCCCCCAGCTCGCGCCGCAACTCCCGTACCATCTCGGCCAGTTCGATCACGCGCACCCCCTCAGCACAGTGACGCGAAATGCTACACGCGGCATGCCTACGCGCTCAGCCGGCGGTAAGAAGCCGTTCCCCCTGTCCTCTGTGTCCCCTGTGTTCCCGGCACTGTCGGCAGTGTCCGGGCGACGGTGAGCGGAAGGCGCGTTCGCAGCCGTCGCAGGTCTGGAACGGCAGCACGGCCGGGCGCTCGGCGCGCGGGGGCAGGGGTGCCGGGGGCGGCGGGGCGGGCAGGAGCGTGTCCCGCAGCCGGAAGGCGAGAAGGCTCGCCGGGCGGGACCGGAAGCGGTCGGGGAGCCGTACGGTCAGCAACTCGGTGATCTCGCGCGGCCCGACACCGGCCGCCAGCCACTCGGCGACGGCCGGAGCGAGGCGGGCGGCCTCCCGCTCGGAGAGGACGAGCCGTGCGTCGACCCGGCGCAGCGAGGCCAGTACGGCGACTGCCTGCGGGTCGGCGTCGGCGAGCGAGGCCGCCGAGTCCGGCGGAACCTCCGGAACGGCGGCCGGTTCCCGGGGCCTGGGTGGCTCAGGCGGCTGAGGTGGCTCAGGCGGGCTGTCCCCGCCGCCGGGCAGGTCGTAGAAGAACGTCCGGGTCCGGATCCGCCCGGTGGGAGTCCGCTCGCGGCGGCGTTCCAGATATCCGGCGGCTTCCAGTTCCCGGAGCGCCCGGGAGATCAGGATCTCGCCCTCGCTGAAGTGCCGGCAGAGGGCGCTGATGCTCACGGGGGCGCCGTCGGGCAGCGAGAGGATGTACACCGCGACCCCGACTGTGACGGCACTGCCGCGCCGCTGGGCGAGGGCGTTGGAGACCACGGTGAAGTCGGCTGTCAGCCGGGTGCGGACATGGATCACGCCGGAGGTCGGAGCTGCGGCGCGGGCGCGCGAGGGCGCGTTAGACTGCGATTCAGCCATCGGGAAGGGGTCTTGCTTCCTGATCGGTTAGGCCCTCGATCGGGATGCCAGTCCCGGCCGGGGGCCGCACGTGTTTGCGGTTGTCGCGGCGAACGTAACCGTCCGTATCCCACCCCTGCAAGCCGGTCACCCGCACGGGTGATGCGCGCCTCGCGGCGGGGAGGGTGGGTGGGCGGGAAGTTCTTTCCCCGGTTCTTTGAGGGGTCCGGTGGCCCACCGGATCCCGGTGGACCGGGACCCGGTGAGCCTGGAGGACGGCCCGGCTCAGCGCCGGTCGAGTCGGCTCTTCAACTCGCCTATGAACGCGGTCCATGAGGCGTTCTCGAAGCACAGCGCGGGTCCGTGCGGAACCTTGCTGTCACGGACGGGGACGACGGCCGGGAACCCGTCGGCCACCTCGACGCAATTGCCGCCCTCGTGGTTGCTGTGGCTGCTCCTGCGCCAAGCGGCGCCGGTCAGATCGGGACGGGACCTTGGCTCCACGGTGGTTGACCTCCATCACGGATCGGATCAGGTCTCAGTGCCGGTCGAGTCGGCTCTTCAACTCGCCTATGAACGCGGTCCATGAGGCGTTCTCGAAGCACAACGCGGGTCCGTGCGGAACCTTGCTGTCACGGACGGGGACGACGGCCGGGAACCCGTCGGCCACCTCCACGCAATCGCCGCCCTCGTAGTTGCTGTGGCTGCTCCTGCGCCAAGCGGCGCCGGTCAGATCGGGATGGGACTTTCGCTCCACGGTAGTTGTCCTCCATCACGGATCGGATCATGTCGAGAGACATGAGCGGGGGCAGGGATACCGCCCTCAGTCGATCGTAGGCCAGTTCAAAGCCCCTGATATCGGCCGGTTCTTCCACGAGTTGGCCGTAGTGAGCACCCTCCGTGTAGGCGATCTTCGAGCCGTCCGGCATGTCGAGCAGGGACAAGGCGCCACCCATGAAGTCGTGCTCGTTCTGGTCGAACGGCACCACCTGAAGGGTGATGTGGGATTCCTTGGCGCGTTCGAGCAGCCTGGCCAACTGCTCACGCATCGCCACCCGACCGCCGATCGGACGCATGAGCACGGCCTCGTCGAGGATCACCCACAGCGCAGGGCGATCAGCAGCGGTGAGCCGTTCCTGTCGCCCCATGCGAAGAGCGATTCGCTCTTCCAGATGCTCGTGACCGGCGAGCGTTTGCCCGATGCTCAGCACTGCTCGTGCGTACGTCTCCGTCTGGAGCAGACCAGGCACCAGATGCCCCGCGTACTGGCGGATGGACACCGCCCGCCGGGACTCCGCGATGAACTTCTGTGACCAGTCGGGAAACGCCTCCCGGTACACGTACGGCCACAAGTCCACCAGCAGGTCATCGGCGTCCAAGGCCACGTCCAGAGCACGCGCCAACTCCAGGGTGGGCTTGGCCCCGGACGCGCGCTCGATCTGGGTGATGCGCGTGCCGACTACATGGACGAGGGAGCCGAGTTGGGCCTGAGTCAGCCCGGCCGCCGTGCGGAGCCTGCGCACCCGCACGCCGAACAGGGCGGCCATCGAGACGGTGGGGTCGATTTCGTTGGCCAAAGGGTCACGTCCGTTCTTTACGGGCGAAAGGGTAAGGCGGTGACACCTGTTGAGGGTAGGGCGATCCGACGAGTCTTGAGCACGGAACGTGACGATGCGGATGCGTCACGGGACGTATCGACTCGAAGGAAACGGACGGACAAGCCGTGCTGACAGATGCGACGCCCCAGGGAGACGAGCGGCCGACCGCGGAAGCCGAGAAGCCCGCGGAGGCGGAGTGCGCACCGCAGACGCTGGCGGCACGGTTCGTCGCGTCACCGCGGGGCGCGCGGCGGGCGCGACGGCTGGCGGTCACGTGGTTGGAGGAGCGGAGCTACCCGCCGTCGTCGGAGGTGTCCTGCGCGGTCGCGCTGGTCGTCGGCGAACTGGCGGCCAACGCCGTGCAGCACGGCAGGGTGCCTGGCCGTGAGTTCGCCCTGCGCCTCACCCTGGACACGGCCGGGGGCTCGGTGCGGGTGGAGGTCGCGGACGCGGCCTCGGCGAAACGACTGCCGACGGCGGCGCCGACGTCGTACCCCGAAGGCGAGTCCGGCCGGGGACTGCTCCTGGTGGACGCCCTGGCCGCCCACTGGGGCTCGACCCCTCGCCACCCCCTGGGCAAGACGGTCTGGGCGGAGCTGAGCCTCACCGCCGGGGAGGGCACGAGGTGACGAAGCGGGGGCGACGGCTTTGACCAAGCCCCTACTCGCGAAGGACCGGGATGAGTGGGGCACCGTGAGGATCCCCGGCACGTCAGGCCGGTGATTTCCGCACCGCCTCGGCCAGGGCTGTGGCTCGCGTGTCGTCGGGACCTCCGATGATGTGGTTCATGACATAGCCGAAGCTGATGCCGCGCTCCGGATCGGTGAAGCCGAGTGAGCCTCCGCGGCCCGTGTGACCGAAGGCGGCCGGGCCGGTCATGGGGATGGCCTCCGTGGGCAGCATGTATCCGGAACTGAACCGGCTCGGCACCACCATGACCTGGTCCTGCCCGCTGGCCTGCTCCTCCGTCGCCGAGGCCAGCGTCTCCGGGGTGAGCAGGCGTACCCCGTCCACCTCGCCGATCAGCGCGGCGTACATCCGAGCCAGTGCGTGCGCGGTGCCGACGCCGTTGGATGAGGGGAGTTCCGCAGCCTGGACCTCGGGGGAGCCGAAGTCGATGTCCGCCGGGTCGGTGACCGCGAAGGCTCTGTTGCTGAGTGAGTTCGGGTCCCGCCAGGCCGCGACGAGGTTGCGCAGGTTCTCGGGGATCGCATCCTTGGGCACGGCGGTGAGGTCCACGTCTGGCTTCCGATAGACCATGCGGCTGACCCGGTCGCGTTCGCCGGGCGGCAACCCGATGAAGAAGTCCAGCCCTAGCGGAGCGGCGATCTCCTCGGCGAAGAAGCGGCCCGGGGAGCGCCCCGACACTCGGCGGATCACCTCGCGACCAGCCAGCCCCAGGTCCGGCCGTGGTACCCGTGTGCCGTTCCCGGAGTCCACTGAGGGCGCTGAGCAGCCAGGGCCGCCGCCATCGGGTGCCATGCCAGGGCTTCCGCCAGCGGAACCGACTGATCGAGGGCAACCAGGCCGGCCTGGTGCGACAGCAGCCGGCGCACCGGGATCTCCGACTTGCCGTTCGTGGCGAACTCCGGCCAGTACTCGGCCACCGGGGCGTCCAGGTCCAACTCCCCCCGCTGGGCCAGCAGATGCGCCGCCGTGGCGGTCGCCTCCTTGGTCGCCGAGTAGACGAGCTGAAGTGTGTCCCGTTCCCACGGGCGCCCTGTGTCCGGATCGGCGACGCCGGCCCACAGGTCCACCACCGCTCGGCCGTCCTGGTAGACGCAGACCGCCGCGCCGATCTCCTCGCGTTCGGCGAAGTTCGCCGCGAACGCTTCCCGCACCGGTTCGAACCCCGCCGCGACCTCACCGTTGATCACCGTCATATCGCCCATCCTGGCATTCCCGGATCCTCGTTCCGAGGGGTGAGCCTGAACCGAGGCTGTGACGATCAGGCCGCCACGGGCACCGCTTGAAGACGCTCGCGGAACTCCCGGACAGCCGGGACGGCCGTATGGGGTTCGAGTTGGGAGGAGAACTCCTTCAACCGGTCCAGTGCCCTCACGGAACTGACCTTGTCCTGGTGAAGGAGGAACTGTGCGCGGTGCTCACCCCCGAGTTGTCCTCGGGCTACACCGGTCTCGTCACGAACGCCGCCTCCTGACCGGGGCGATGGATCTCGGGGTCACTTCGATCGACACGAGCACCAATTACCTCGGCTTCCACTCGCACTCGGTCCTGGCGCGGATGGCCGACGACCTTCTGCCCAGGCTCACGGTGTCCACGAAGGTGGGCTACTTCCCTGGACGGGAACGGACGGAGCATTGTCTGGACCCCGTTCGGCTGTACAAGGCCGTGGAACACGTTGCCCTGGATCTTGGACGGGAGCCTGACCTGGTATTTATGCACAACCTGGAACACTCCCTCGGTGACGCCGTTGACCACGGTCGGGACACGCTGGCACAGGCGTGCGCCGCGCTGGACGACGCCACATCGAAGGGACTGTGCGGCGCCTGGGGAGTTGCTTCCTGGAACCTCGACCGCGGTCGGGCGTGGGGCATGAGCCCCTTCGGCGGTAGCACGGGGGACCCGCTATGGGATCGAATCGACCCTGGGGTCTGCCTTCGGGGCGGTGAGGGATTCTCCCGTGTCCAGGCGGCCTTTCGGGCCTCGTACTGCCTTTCCGATGTCGGGACCCTGGCCGTGGGCACAGACGATCCGGCCCATCTGGGTGAACTGCTCGACGCCCTGGCCGCCGAGCCCGATGAGCGGACGATCCACGAGTACCGCACCCTCCTGCGCCCGACCCCGGGCGCTCCGTTGTCCGGATCAGCGGAGAACCGTGGGCGCCGCCGCCGGGGGATTGTGGGCGACCTGCCAGTTGCGGATCTTCTCGTCAAGCTGGGCCGCCGCGCGGACGCCCCGGCTCTCGAAGGCGGCGAGCTGGTGGCGGATGCCGGCAACCCGCTTGAAGGCCCGGTCGGAGTAGACGCCGTCGAAGTGCCCCATCGCGCGGTCCCAGGTACCGCACGCCTGTTCCAGGTGGCCCTGTGCGGCCTGCTGGGTCCCCTGATCGGCGAGGGACAGGCCGACGACTCGGTTCAGGCCGGGGGCGCAGGCGCCGTAGACCTGGGCGGCCCTGCCGTAGTGCTGCTCGGCGTTGCGGTGGTCTCGGAGAACCTGGAGGGTCTTCCCGGCGTGGCTGCCGACTTGGGCTGTGGCGGTGCTGTTGAGGACCATCCAGTAAGGAGGCGGCTGGTCTTCCGCGCGCGCCGCGAGGTCCTGGGCCCGGCGGATCTCGGCGGCGGCCTCGGCGCCGCGCCCGGCGTGGCCGAGTGCGCGGGCGCGGCAGATGACGAATGTCGAGAGAATGCCGGGTTCGGCCTTGCCGGTGGCCAGGGAGAGAGCGGTATCGGCCAGGTCAAGGGTGTGCTCGGGCCGCTTGATGTCCATGCCCTTGTGCGCCATGAGGCGGAGAATCCAGGCGGCGTGCAGTGGGTTGTCCACCTCGCGGGCGATGGCGAGCGACTGGAGATGGTAGCGCTGGGCGAGCCCGTGCTCATCGGCGTCGTACGCCTTCCACCCTGCGAGGAACGCCAGGGCTGCGGCGGCAGTCAGGGCCTCGCCGCGCACCTCCTCGGAGGCGAAACGGCCGCGGGTGATTTCGGCAACGTCGGATCGTAGGTACTGGACGACGGCGGTTCGGCCGTGCTGGCCGCCTTGGCGCTCGTCGATCGCGGCAAAGGCCGTGATCATCTGCTGGACGGTCCTGATGTCGGCTTGGCCGACGTGGCGTCCTGAGGAGCCTGCGGTGCGCCGCTGGAACTCGGCGGCTTGCGCGGTGCCGAGTGGTAGGGCGGCGGCGGCAACGCTGTAGGCGGCAGTCGTGAGAATCTGGCGGCGATTGATGTCGGCCTCCCCGAGTCGCCGTAGGATGTCAACTGGATCGGGCCCGACGCCCAACCCAAGCCGGGCGTCGGGCCCGTTTTCCTGTTTGGGAAGCTCCCAGCCGAAGTTGGCTGCTGTGAGGTCCCGTCCGAGGCGTCGGGAGAGGGCTTCGGCGACGTAGCCGGCAGTCGCGGGTGCGGGCGGTCGGCCATTGATCCAGTGCGCGACGGCGGACGGGTTGGTCCGCAGGATTTCCCCATTCTCAGCCGCGACGAGCCTTACGTCGGCGGCGAACTGAGCGTAAGTCAGCCGGGTCTCTTCGAGAGCCTGACGGAACCCCTCATTGCGCGGGCGTGTGCGAGTCACTGTGCGTGCACCCTCCTAAGCAGGGCGTTAAAACCGGTAAACGCATCGTCGCTGGACCGATGCTGTCTTTCCACCGTAGCGCCGTGTTGGGTGACGTAACGCACACTGAACATGCCGCTTGGGGGCATCGGGATGATGAACGACGGGTCGGAGGCGTATCCGCCTCCTGGCAGGGTCGCAACGAGTGCTGAGCGTCGGGCCGCCGGCGGGGAATGGCTGCTCGCCGCAGCCCCCGCCATACCGCAGGCGAAGACCGAGTGGCAGGACTCCGGCGCCGCGTGGCTGCGGCCGGGACGGCTGTTTGCCGCGGTCGCCGTGAACACTGGCCTCGTTCACACGGTCCTCGGCGTCCCGGGCCCGGAAAAAGCCGTGAAGTACCTCGGCGAGACCCTCGACGGACCGGTCTTCTACCGGGAGCAGGTGGTCCGGTACGAGTCGGGGTACACCGCGCTGCTGCCGTCGAGCGTCGCGCAGAACTGGCGGGTGCCGTCCACAGTGGTACACCCGTCACGGGCCCTGCTGCTCGTGCCCGCGCCGGACCGATGCGAGCCGGTCGACGGCGAGCCGTGGTGGGCGGTGCCGCTGGACGGCCCCGGCCAGCTGTGTACCCCGAGGCTTCTCGCCTTACTGGTTGCAGCCGGGTGGTCCCGGTTGACCTCGATGGGGGGCGAGCCAGATGCCTGACCGTCAGAATCCCCTGAAACTGGGCCGGACAAGGTTGCCCGGCATCCCCTGTCCCCGTGACACCAGCGCTGTTCCCCAGCCCGGGGAGGTCAGCCCGGACATCCAGGCGGCTTCGATCGGCAGGCCGGCGTACAGCCGAAACCTGCCGAGAATCCCGGAGTCCGCGAGCAAGGCTCGTTCCATGGTCACCACAGCGGTCCTCACTTGGGGACTGAAAGAACTCGTGGATCCGGCCCGCCTGGTCGTCACCGAACTGGTGGCGAACGCGGCGAATCACGCCCGGATGGACACGATCCTCGTGACGGCGACGCTGCGGGCACCGGACGCGGTGCGGATCTCGGTGGTCGACCGCTCACGGACAATGCCGCAGCGGCGGAACGCGGCCGACGACGATGAGCAGGGCCGCGGCCTCGAACTCATCGACGCGCTGAGCGGCGGCCTATGGGGTGTCGACGCATTGTTGTGGGGCAAGCGGGTGTGGGCCGATTTGGAAGCCCCCCGGGGGCATCGTGAGTGACGGCACCCGCCAGGGCTTGTATGTCATCACGGTGCTTGCCCTTCTTACCGCCATCAGCCCCGGAGTCATCCGGTGACTACCGTGAGCCGAAGGCCCTGGATCATCAGCTACTGCTGGCGCTGCGAGACGGAGGGCGTGCCGGTCATGTGGCTTGGCCCCGTCCAGACCGCACGGAACGGGAGCGGCCCATTCCATGCCTGCGAGCTATGCATCCAGCGCCTGGAGGCGCTGGTTCTCCTCCACCACCATCAAGCCGACCGTACGGCTTCTTGACCAAGCTCCCGCCCCGGCCGGGCTGCTGTCGCGCAGTACGCCCGGGGCGGGCCACCATCCCGACTACCTGTGAGGCTCTGATGCCCGCACGCCCGATCCATACGGGAGAGAAAGCCGCGTCCTGCTACTTCCGGACGACGGTGGACAGCACCCAGCGCAAGGCGCTCATCCAGATTTGCGAGCCGTGCAATGAGACCTGCAAGCACTGCTTCGTCTCGGCGACGAGGCGCGGGGGGTACATGAGGCTGGACGCTGTCCGCGAGCGGCTGATCCCTCAGCTCGCCGCGGCCCGGGTCGGTCGCGTGACGCTCACGGGCGGGGAACCCTTCATGCACGCGGACCTCATCCAGATCGTCTCGGAGTTCCGGGCGGCCGGAATGGACGTCGGCGTGTGCACCAACGCCACGATGGCCACGCCCCACCAGATCCAGCGGCTGGCCGAGCTGGGGGCCCACATGAACGTGTCGTTGGACGGGTTCTCGGCGGACTCCCATGGGGTGTTCCGGGGGCGTCGCGAGGGGTTCCAGGAGACCATCGACAACGTTGCGGAGTTCGCCAAGGCGGGCATCCTGCAAGGGCTCCTGTGCACTCCGAACAACCTCGCCGAGGACGAGGAGTACGCGCAGCTCTGCCAGTTCGCCAAGGAGCAGGGGGCGAAGTACGTGCTGATGAACCCGCTCGGGCAGATGGGACGAGGGGCGTCCCGGGCGTCACAGAAGCTCCGCCGTTCGGACGACCACATGCGGCACATCCGAGACTTGGCGATTCCGTTCGCCGACGACGACCTGGACGTCACCCTCATCCGCTTCCCGAACGAGGACAAGCCGCTCGCGGGCTGCGAGGCCGGCGTCATCTTCTACGTCTTCACCGACGGCGGCGTGGCGGTCTGCCCCTACTTGGTCTTCGCGGCCCGGACGCGGGTCTCACAGCACCCGGACACGGATTTCCTGGTCGGGAACGTCTGGCTGCACGACGACTTAGCGGACCGGCTGGACGCGTACGGCCGGTTCTCGGACCGGTGGGACCTCGGCGCGAACCCGACGTGCGGCGCCTGCTCGATGTCCGCTGACTGCGGGAAGGGCTGCCCGGCCGCCGTGGTGGAGTCCGGTCAGCGGATCGGCGCGGTTGATACCGAGCAGTGCCCGGTCGTACCCCGCCAGTCCCGGATGCTCCCACTGGTGGGCACCTCATGACCAGGGGACTGTTCGTCACGATCGACGGCCCGGGAGGCGTAGGGAAGTCGACGGTCACCGCCGCCGTCGCCGAGTTGCTCCGCGACGCCGGCGTCCCGGTCTACCGGACCAGGGAGCCGAGCGACACACCGTTGGGTCAGATGGCTCGGCAGGGAACCGAGTTCTACCGGGGTATGTCGATGGCCTGCCTGATTGCCGCAGACCGGTACTCACACCTGGACGAGGAGATCCGACCAGCTCTTGCTCGGGGGGAGACGGTGGTCTGTGACCGGTACCTCGCCTCCTCCCTCGTCCTCCAGGTCCTCGACGGGGTCGACCGCGACGTGGTGTGGGAGCTGAACCGCTATACCGACATGCCGGACCTTGCGGTCATCGTCAACGCGCGCCCGGAGGTGGTCGAGGAGCGGCTGACCAGCCGGGGAGCGCACAGCCGGTACGAGCGCGAACCGGGCAGCAGCCAGCGGGAATGCGCTGCCTTCCACGAGGCCGCTAAGTTCCTCATGTCCGTCGGCGTCCGGGTGCTTCAGCTCGACGCGAGCGCTGACGGGCCGGACGAGATCGCCCGCGCGATCGTGACGGCGATCAGCGACTCGTGGATGAGGGGCAGTTCATGACCAGCCAGGGCACGGTCGACGTGCTGACGTTTAACCTCAACAACCCGGGTCTGGAGCGGGCCGAGCGGCAGCTCGCCTACCTCGCGGCGCGGCCGGAGCCGGTACTCGTCCTCACCGAGACGGCGGACAGCGCCGGATGCGCGCTGCTGGAGGGCCGGTTCGGGGAGGCCGGGTACTCAGTGACGTTCCCGAAGCCGGAACGCGGTGAGCGCGGCGTGATGATCGTGAGCCGTCTGGCGACGCGGCCGGGACCGGCCGCGGTCGGCTACCTGCCGCACCGGGCGGTCTCCGTCACGGTGGACACCGCGAAGGGTCCGCTCGACGTGATCGGCCTCTACGTGCCGTCGCGCGATGCGACGGAGGTGAAGAAGGAGCGGAAGCGGCGGTTCCTGGAGGAGTGCCGGTACGCACTGCCGTCCGGCCTCGCGTCGTCGCGGATCGTCCTGGGCGACTTCAACGTGCTAGAGCCCGGCCACAAGCCCAAGTACAAGTTCTTCCAGCGGTTCGAGTACGACTTCTACGACTGGTTCGCGAAGGCCGGCTACGTGGACGCTTTCCGCTCCCTACACCCTGAAGCGCTCGAATACTCGTGGGTAGGGAGGACCGGCGATGGATACCGCTACGACCACGCGCACGTCTCCGCCTCGCTGGCCGCGCTGATGCGCGGCTGCTTGTACGTGCACGGCCCCAGGACGATGTCCGACCGGCTGACCGACCACTCGGCCCTGGCGGTACAGCTTGCCGTCGCTCCGACCGGGCTGCTGCCGGTCACTGACCCGACCGGCGCCGATGACTCTGCACCGGCGCTGTTCTGACCACCCGTACGACAAGTAGGAGAAGCGATGGACACGACCACCTGGGATCAGATCTGCCGTATCCGGGAGTGGCTGGACGACGAGACGCCTCAGACCGGTGATGAGGACCGGAGGTTGCTGCGGATTCTGAAGATCAGCGAGGAGGTCGGCGAGGTGGCCGAGGCACTCCACGGGGCGCTGGCCGCGAACCCGCGCAAGGGCGCCTCGCACACCTGGGACGACGTCCGGAAGGAGCTGTGCGACGTCGCGGTGACCACGCTCGTCGCGCTGGCGACCCTGACCGAGAAGCCGGATGCGGAGTTCGAGGGTCGGCTGAAGCAGCTCGTCGACCGCATCTCGCCGGCCTCCGGCCCGGACCGGGAAGCGGTCGAGACCGGGGTGTAGCCGCCTCCGTCCGCCCCAGGGGCGCCGCTACGGCACAGGGCGCCACCTGGGGATACGTCTGACGTACTTCTCCCGAATCTGGGTGTGAACTGGGTGTGATCTTGAAGAAGTGAGAGGTATCCGAGAGGTGTCTCACGGGTTAGCCCCCTGGTGATCCAGCGGGCAACAAGCCTCACAGGACACGGCCCAAGCCGAGGGCGCTCGGAGCTAAGAAGCAGGTCAGGCCCCTGATTCCTAAATGGAATCAGGGGCCTGACTACTGTCTTCGAAGTCGGGGTGGCGGGATTTGAACCCACGACCTCTTCGTCCCGAATGAGGTTCGGTCAAGATCGACACCGGGTGGTTTGGTGTTTTGCCTGGTCAGGGTGGTGGGGTGGGGCGGTCTCGGGTGGTGTGGAAGAGGCTCGGGGAGCGGGTCGGCTCCCAGATGGCTCCCAGAGCCCGTCACGGAGGCGTCGGCGTCCCTACGCCCGGCGGGACAGGTCGGCCACCAGGAGGTCGAGGGTCGCCTCCTCATGGAGCGCGACGCCGAGGGCGGTCATGGCAGGGGTGAGATCCGCGTCCCAGTCCGCGTCGACCGGTCGGCCGTCGAGCGCCAGTTGAGGGATGCCCTCGGCCTGACTGCGAGCGGCCAGATGCTCGTAATCCGCGGTTCCCATGCGCCACGGCCGGGCTTCGTAACGGCGGATGACCCGGTTGGCCAGAGCGATCCCCGGCCAGTCGAAGTCGCCGTGGTACGCGAAGCGGCAACCCGTGGCGGCGAGGGCGTCGAGAAGCGTGAAGACCACGGTGGCGGCGCTGCCGGACGTGCACACGAGGGGCTGGACGCAGGCCGCGTCCGCCGCGGCTTCCACCACGCGCGGATTCTCACAGATGTGGATCAGCGTTCCGCCGGGCAGTTGCAGCCGAAGGTCACGCAGGTCGCGCGGTGTGACGTGAACCTCGGCGTGATGGTCGGCCCGCTCCCGTAGGGCGCGCTCCCGCCAGCCCTCGCCGTCGGGCCGCAGCCCGTACGTCAGGACCGTGCTGGAAACCTCGTCCGGCGTGACGGACACCAGCCGCCACAGCGCGCGTCGACCGGCCGCGTCGTCGGGGAACTCGGTGCCATGGGCGAGGGCGACCCCGCGTTGGACGAGGCGTGCGAGCCAGGTGCCGTCGTCCAGGCCGTGCGCGGAGCCGGTCGCCATGGCGGCGAGTTCTCCTCGGCCGAGTGTGCCGTTGCGTTCAGGTCCTTCGGGTCCGAGGAGAGCGGTGAGGACTTGGACGGCCTGCTGGAGTGTCCATATCGCCGCTTCGGGCGTCACTCCTCTCGGAACACCGGCACGGCGCAGCAGGTCGTACCACTGCCGGGGCCATTCCTGGTCGGCGAGTGGGGAGGCGTCCAGTGACGAGGCGAGGGATGACCACACCTGTTCCCGCCGTGTCGTTACGTCCGCGCGGGCGGCACGGCGGTCGGTGAGTGGCGGGCCGAGTTCCTCCAGGGTCTGTCTGAGGCCGAGTCCGGCGGCCGAAGCGCGTAGCCGTGCGTCGAGCGTGTCAAGCCGTACGGTCACGGCGGCACCTGTGAGGGGTTTGCCCAGCAGGAGAGACAGGTCGTTGCGTTCCTGGGCGTTCATTGCGGTCAGCCGGAGCGAACCCGTGGCCTGTACGCCGTTGCTCTCCAGGCGTTTACGTGCCCCCTGCCAGAGCCGGGTGAGTCCAGGTCCGTTCAGCCAGTCGCGCGTCGCGGCGGGCAGCCCGCTCATACGGACACCAGACGCCGGTGCCGACCGTTCCAGGTGTAGTGCAGGGTGGCCACCCCGCGCACATGGGGATCACGGAGGCACTCGTAGATGTGCAGGGACGGAACCTCGGGCCAGTTGCCCATGAGCCGCTCGCTGGTGAGGACGAAGTCGAGATCGAGGTCGACGAGGATACGGCCCAGCCGGCCGTGGGTGGGTTCGTCGACCTTGGCGAAGGCGTCGTCCAGGAGGATCAGGCGTGGCGCGTGCGGTGCCGACTCGGCGAGGCTGGTGAAGTGGGCGGCTGCCGCGGCGAAGAGCACGAGGTAGGAGAGGACCCGTTGTTCGCCCTGGCTGAGACCGGTCCGTCCGGTCAGTTTCCGACGGCGGCCCGGAGCCGCGTCCTCGACCACGAAGGTGTGGAAGCGGAACCAGTCACGGTAGTCCAGCGCGGTCCGCAGATGGGCGGCGTAACCGGCTGACGGGTCGGCGAGTCGGGCGTCCTCGATCCGGCGTTGCAGGACTTCGCGGAGCTGCTCGGTCTGGTCGCGCGTTCTGAGACTCGACGGACTGCGCAGCAACTCGACGGCCGCGCGCACATCCGCGTCCACGTCCTCGTCCAGCTTCCACAGCAGCTCGACGCCGAGGCCGTGGGAGGTGCGTACGGTCTTCAGGGTGTCGTTGAGAGCCGCGACCAGGTTCGCCGCGGTGATGACCTGCGCCGAGAGGTGGTCGCCGAGCTCACCGGTCAGGAACCGCTGGAACACTTCGCGTTCGCGCTCGGTGAGCCGTCCCCGGGCCTCCGCCGCCTGGACCGCAATCCGCTCGCCCACGGCCGCGACGTCATGGGATCCGTGGTCGTCGACCAGGCGGCACACCTTGATCCCGGCGTGCTCCTCCAGCTGCGCGTCGAACCCGCCGGCCAATTGGTCGCGCAGATCGGTGTGGCGGTTGAGCAGGGTGCTGTCCGACACCTCGCCCTTGGGGCGGCCGAGGGCCTGTTCCACGGCTTCGGCGAGGCCCCGCAGCGCGCGCAGACGGCTGCGGACGTCCGCGCCGGGATCGTCGGACATGTACTCGGGCAGCGAAGACCGGTCAAGCCCGGCACCGAGCACCACCTCCGGTCGGCCGAGAGCACCGCGAAGAGCGCTGCCGGTGTCGATGACCGCCGTCTCCTGGTCCGCCAGGCCCCCGCGCAGGCGCTTCTCGTCCTCTTCCGCGCGCACGCGCAGGTCGTGGAAATCGTCGCGGGCCCGTTGCACCGCGGGGAGCGCTTGGACGGCGTTCGAGATGCGCTGCTTGGCCTCCTGCTCACGGGAGAGGATCTCCTCCTCGGACGACCCGATGGCCTCCTCGCGGGTGCGCAGGTCCTGCTCAGCGGTGCGCAGTCCGGCGAGGTGGAGCCGGTAGTCCTCGTCCGCGGCCAGGCGATCTTCTCGGGCGCGTCCGTGCCGGTCGGCGTCGGCCTGGTTCGTACCGAGCCGCTCCGCCGTGCCGCTGACGGCCCTGCGCAGATGTCCGACACCGCTGAGCAGGCCGGCCAGTGCGGTGCGCACACGGTCCAGGGCGGCGGGGTCGCCGGGCAGGTCGTGGGCGGTGGCGGTGGCCTCTGCCTCGGTCCGCGCCGATACCGCGAGAGCGCGTGCCTCCTCGGCCAGCCGCGCCGCCCGGGTCGCCTTGGCGGTCAGGTCGCGCAGCGTCCGCTCGGCTGATTCAGTCCTGCTCCAGGCGTCCGCGAGACTCCGTGCCCCGGGGAAGTCCCGTTCCGCGAGCGTGAGAGCCCGACGCATGGCATCGGCTACGGCGAGCCTTTCGCGGACATCGGCCAGCTGCTGTCCCGTATGCGCGATCCGCTCCTCCAACTCGGCGAGAATGCGTCGCCGAGTCTCGGCGCGTACGGCGGCCCCCACATACTCGGTGTTGCCCTTGTTATGACGACCGCTGATCACGCCCAGACGCCAACTACCGTCGTAGAAGACCGCGTTGTGCGCGGAGGTCTCCTGTGCCGATGTGAGTGCGATGGTCGCCAGGAGACCCCCCACCTGCTCGGAGGTGACGCCGCAACCCGGTTCAGGGGCTGGGCGCAGGGCCGAGGCGAGAGTCGGCCCGTCGGGCAGCGTGGGACCCGGCTGGAGAAGGGTGTCCCGGGTGCGCGGATCGAGAAGGACGCCGTCCGCACTCACCCACGCGTCCAGGATTCCGCTCGCCTCCAGCGCCCCTTCCAGACCGGCTCGGTCGGCCGGAGCCACGCCGTCCACGAAGTCCACGAGCCGATAGAAAGGGGCTCCACTGCCCGGCGTCCTCGCGGCGGCACGATGGTGCGGGGCCGGTGGCTCGGGGTCGGAGCGTTGCTCCCAGTCCCGCTTCTGCTCCGCCAGGTGGCCGAGTTCCTCGCCGAGCCGGTTCACGCCGAGTGCCAGGGCGTCCCGGCGTCCGGTGAGTTCCTCGCCGTACGGCTCCAACGCGGCCTGCGCTGTCCGCCACGCCTGGCTGTCGATGTCGGGCGGCAGTGTGCGGTCCGCGAACGGCGCGTCGGTAGAGGTCTCGTGGCCGACGGTGGCGTGGACGGCGTCGAGTGACGGGCAGTCGATACCCAGCGCAGTCCGCGTGCGCGCCGCCCAGTCGGCGACTTGGCGGGTGTAGGCGCCGCTCTCCTCGGCGACCTTCTGACGGCTGCCCTCCAGATGGCCGACGGCGTCTTCCGCCTCGCCCTCCAGCCGTTCCCGCTCGCCATCGGCCTGAGCCGCCGCGGCCCGGGCCTCGTCCGCCCGTGAGATGAGGCGGGTCACCTCCTGAACCATCCGGGCCCGGTTTCTCGCGACCGCCTCAGCGTCCTCCAGCTGGTTCTGCCAGGACCGCAGCCCCTCCTGCGCCGTGACGGTGTCCACACGGGCCACCGATCGGTGCCGTACGGTGTGCATCTTCCCGTCCGGAGTCGTCAGTTCGGTCTCGGCGGCCTGGGCCAGAACCGTGCGCGGCAGGGCTACCGCCTCGCCGAGATGGCCGGTGGGAAGCCCCGCGTTCTCCGCCTGCTTCAGCAGCTCCCGGTGTTCGGTTCCCAGCTCGGCCAGCCGGCTTCCGAGGTGTTCGACACCTTCGGCCAGCCGCTCCGCCGAGCCCTCCTCCGCGTCGTGTGCGTTCCGCAGGGTGGTGAACACGGCCGCGGCGGCGGTGTGCAGCGCCTCCACCGTGCCGCGGCGTTCCGACAGTTCGCGCAGGCTGCGGTAGGCGTGACTGGCGTGCAGGGCGGCCAGATCGGTCCGGGCGGCCTGTTCCTCCTCACGCAGGGTCTCCAGCCGGCCCTCCGACTCCTCCTCCTGCGTCCTCAGGTCGCTCGTCCGCTGTGCGGCGTCTCCGGCCGCCCGGCGCCGCTGTGCGAGGACGCCCAGCTCGTGGCCCACTCTCTGGGCGGAGGTGCGCAGGACCCCGGCCAGATAGCTGCGGTAACTGGTGAGGAACGTGCGCAAGGCCGCGTCGGTGCGTTCCAGGCGGCCGAGTTCGTCCCGTACGGCGTCGAGGTCATGGAGGTTGCGCGCCACCTTCTCGACCACGTCCTCGTCGAGCCCCGGCAGGGTCTCGCTCAGCAGGGAGACCAGACCCCCGTGTTCGATCCGGTCGCCGACCGTCGGGCGCCGCAACCGGTGGAGGAGCTGGGTGAGGTTGCGGTAGCGCGTCGCGTCGGTGATGCCGAACAGTTCCCGGGCCACGCGTGAGCGGTGCTGGACCGCACGGTCGGTCGTGTTGTCGGAGCCGACGATCTCCTTGAGCCGGTCGACCGGCAGCGGCTTGCCGGCCTCGACCAGGTGCAGGTCCTCACCGATTCGCAGCGGGGTGACGAAGAACGTCGGCAGCGCCTTCTGCGTCGACTTCGAGGCACGGATGGCGGCACCGAGCGTCAGGTGGCGCTGACCGTCGTCGTCGGCCATGCCCCGGAACTCCACCCACAGGTAGCCGAGACGGTTGGTTTGCTCGAACCCGTCCAGCATCAGCCAGGCGAGCGTCGTGCGGCCGGTGCCGGTCGCGTCCAGGGCCCGGGAGTCGCCGTCCAGAAGATACGGGAGCAGCATCTCCAGGGCCTTCGACTTGCCCGCGCCGTTCTTGCCGCGCAGCAGTAGCCGTCCGTCGCCGAAGGAGAACTCCTGCTCGTCGTACTGCCAGACGTTCTGGATGCCCGCCCGGTGCAGCCGGAAGCGGGTGCCGCTGGTCGTTGCGGGGCCGGCGGTTGTCGCAGCGCCGGAACGCGGCAGCGGAACGAGGCCACGCGCGTCGGTGGTCATAGCGGCAACTCCTCTTGAACGTCGGTGCCTTGGCCGGCTGCGGTGGCCGGGCGCACCGAGACTCGGGTGGCGTAGCGAGCCGCTGCGGCCAGCAGCACCCAGCCGTCGCCGCCGGGCCGTGCGCCATGGACATCGGTCACCGTGCGTCCTTCCGGCGCCTCTTCGACGTACCCCTCCGGCAGCCCTTCGCCCTCGGCGCGCAGCGGGCCCGTGCGGGCCATCAGCCGCATGCGGACCAGCAGGTCCAGTACGGCCTCTCGCAGGGTGGGAAGGTCCTCCAGGTAGCCGCGTTGCCAGTTGCTGCGCTGCCCGTACTCGGCGATCAGCCCGGCCAGCACCTCATCCACCAGGCCGTCCGGGACGGCCACCCCGATCACGAGCGTGCCGCCGGTCGCCGGGTGCCCCGGTTCCTGCGGCCGAAGCCGTTCCACGAGCCGTTCCGCCAGCAGCAGCGCGGCCTGTGCGACGGTCCCGGTGCCCGGCAGGTGCAGATCCGTGAGCTCTTCCTCGGGGTCCACCAGCGCCACGCCCTCGGCACGGATCTCCATCTCCAGGCCCAGGAGTTCGGAGAAAGCCTGGGCTTCCCGGCGCTGCCGGGTGCGCAGCCAGTCCCGCTCGGCGTCGGTCAGCTCGTCGAGGTGGACGACGGGTGTCTCCACGAGCATCCGGCGCACGTAGGTGCGTGGTCCGCCGAAGCCCGGGTCCGCTGCCCGCCGGACCAGGTCGGCGCCGTCCCGTGCCTGGGAGAGCGGGCCGGCGGCGACCACGCGTGCCAGCTCCCGGTCTATCGTGATCAGGGCTTCCCCGCCCGCCTCCTGCGCAAGCGCGGCCACATGGCCCTCGGTCTCGATGAGCACGCCCCAGTCGATGAGCTGGCGCAGAGCCGCGACCAGGGTCCGCTTCCCGGCCGCCCGGCCCGTTTCCTCCAGCTCGATCCCGGCGTCGGCTGCGGCAGCCCTGATATCGGCGACCAGGTGTGACAGCAGCATCTGCTCGGGCGCGGTCACCAGCACGGACAGGGCCAGCGCGAGGCAGGCGTACGTGTGTGGGGTGAACGGGGTTCCGGTGGAGCGCTCCAGCCGATGACCCGAACCAGCCCCCAGCCCCGCCTTGAACAGCCGGGCGTACGAGCTGTCGACCAGCAGGCGGTAGCCGAGCACCTGCTGGAACCGTTTGCCCAGCCAGTCGGCGTGCCTGCGGATCAGCGGGAAGACGTCGGCGTGGGGGCCGTCCGACGCGATCAGCGGGTGGGCGAGCAGCAAACGGGCTGCGGTGCGGCGCTCGGCTGCCAGGGCTACGTCGTGAGTCGAGGGGAGGGTCATGACACGCTCGCCTCCGCTTCGCCGTCGCCCGTGGCGGAGGTGCGACCGATGTCCAGCTCCAGGTCGTCCAGCAGCAGGTCGCCGTCGGCCGAGTACAGCACCGTTCGCGTGCCCGCCATCCGGCGCACGGTGAGGCGGATACGCAGTTCGGCGTCTTCACCGCTGGCCGAGTCGAGGTCGAACCCTGCCGTCCTCTCCCCGTCCGTGCCGACGGGTCTGCTGAGCTGTGCGTTTCCGAGAGCTGTGGCCAGCAGCTCCAGGAGCAGGCCGAGCGCCGCTGACGTGAGGCGTACCTCGGCGAACCGGCCGGACGCGCTGCGCAGTTCGTCGGCCGCCGCTGCTCTGGCCGCTGCCCGCTGACGGGCTGCCTCCCTCAGCAGCTGCTTCTGCGCGGAGTGGTCCTCCACCGCTGAGGCCCGGCCCCGCTGGGCTCGGCTGCCTCTTTCACGCAGAGCCACCGGCACCTCGACCACCGGACCGGTCCACCAGCTCGTGTAGGCGGGCACCACCTCGTCGGTGGCCGGAGGTATGCCCAGATGGCGGGCGCCGTACAGCCCGAAGGCGGCGACGGCGATGTCGTGTGCGTCCCGCGGCGCCGCTTCGTCGAACCAGCGGGCCAGCCGCAGCAGATCCTTGCGCCGGGACATCTCCCCGGTGGCCGACCGCAGCATCCGCTTGGCGTTGGCGAGCAGCGACTGCAACGCGCGCAGGGTGGCGTCGCGTAGCTGGTCGACCTGGCTGCCCTGGCCGTCGGTGTTGCTGAACCAGCCGCGCAGGCCCTCCCAGTCCGCGAGTTCGCGGCCCCGACTGCGCTGGATCCGGACCTCCGGGCGGCTTTCGCCCTGCGCCTGCGCCTGCGCCGAGAGCCCGGTGAGCCCCTGGGCGTGGGAGTCCAGCCGGTCCAGCAGAGCCGGGATGTGTGGCCACAGGGTGTCCAACGCCGCCGAGATCCGGGGCGCGCGGAACGCCACATCCTCCGTGATCGCCTCGACGTAGTCCAGGAGCAGCTCCTTGAAGCCCTGGTACTCGGCGCTGTCCAGGTCGTAGCGGGACAGCACCTGACCCAGGTAGGCGTAGAAGTCGCGTATGGAGTCCGCGAACTCGCTGAACTGCACGAACAGCGTGCTGATCCGCTCCAGTCCGTCCTGCGGCTCGACGCCGCCCGGCGCGGTCACGAGGTCGGCCAGCTCCCGTAGCCCGCGCTCGACCAGTGCCAGCAGTTCGTTGCTCACCTCGCGGGCGGCGTCGGCTTCGGCCAGGACCCCGTCGGCGTCCCGCTGGATACGTTCGCCCAGTTTCGACAGCTGGTAGCGCGAGCGGGAACGCTGGTACTCGCTGATGCTGGACGCGTTCACCGTGTGGCTGCTGCGGAGCAGGTTTCCCCACTGGACCAGCTGTTCCAGTCGGACCGTGAGGGTGTCGGCGTCGAGCCCCGCAGCGGAACCACCGCTCTGACGCAGTTTCGCCATGAGGTCCGGGACGGCGAGATCCGCCAACAGCGTTCCGCAGAAGACCCGCATGATCGCGATGTGCTCCAGCCGCTCGGGCGCGCTGAGGTACGTGTACGCGTTCAGCCGCCGCCGCGCCTCCTCGTCGGCGTCCTGACCTGCACCGGATGCTGATGCCCCCATGCCCGTGAGGTTACGCGGAGCATACGGGCGCCGCCGGTGGGTGGCCGAAAATGCCACGGACGTGTGCCGGCCTGTGTGGCCAGCTCCCCAGCTCATCCGTCACGGGCAGTCCGCAACCGCGGCAGGGCTCACCAGCCACGTACTCCGCCCGGCTGAGGCGTGTACCTTCTCGCTCCCACTGCTCATCCCGCTCGCGGCGCCGATGGTCATCCGCTTCGGCGTCGAGGGCTGAGCGCAGAGCACGCTTGACGGCTCGTTGCCGCTTCTGCTCCTCCGTGAGCTG
Organism: Streptomyces sp. NPDC091377; assembly: GCF_044757045.1. Classification (NCBI taxonomy): domain Bacteria; kingdom Bacillati; phylum Actinomycetota; class Actinomycetes; order Kitasatosporales; family Streptomycetaceae; genus Streptomyces; species Streptomyces sp. NPDC091377. The sequence goes on from NZ_JBIVUE010000012.1 coordinate 188,082, forward strand.
GCCGAGGGCATATGACGCAAGGGTCAATCTTGCCAGCCCGTCTCCTGCCCTGAACGGGGACTTGCGTGATGCCTGTAACTCAGCGTTACAGCTGGTCGCGCTTCTAGGTGTAGGCGTCACGGGAAGTGATACCCCTGGCTGTTTTGGCACCCGCCTGGTCCGTGGGGTCCTGGCCGAGTCCCGCCCTACCTGGGGATCGTCCGGTCTGATGCCATGGACGAAGTGCAGGTTGGGGCACCATCGTTGGGGGCGATGTGGGGACATCCACGCGATGGAAGGGACCGAACGGCGATCGGTGGAGCTCCGCCGGGAGGCGGCTGGCACGCTGGCGGGAGGACTCGCGCAATGCGGATCAGCGGCTGGAGGAGATCGCGGCGGACCACCTGAGCGCCCTGCATGAGACGCTCCGTGCCGATCGATCGGCTTTCGGGCTGTACGACACGGCCTGCGCGGCCGGCGAACGGCTTGCCGGGGCCTTGGGGGCGCTGGCCGCCGAAGGCGCGGAGTCGGAGGACGCGCTCGTCGCACGCCTCGTCTCGGAAGTCGGTGGGGACGGCGGCACACTCGCCGACGCCGCGGTGCGCAGGGGAATCGCCGCGGCGGTCCGTGATGTCCGGAGCCGGCATCCCGAACTGGACGACGCCCTGAGCGGAGGTAGCGCCGTCGGCGGCGGCTTCACCTGGGACATCCTGTGCGACCTCTACCAGGTGTTCTTCGCCGACATGGTGGGGGAGTTCCTCAAGTCCGTTGTCGCCGAGCACGTCAAGCTGACGGTCCCGGTGCTCATCGCGGCTGATCCGGAAGGCAGGATCGCCGACTGGGTCGCGGAGAAGGTGGTGGACCTGGTGCCGAATCCCTGCGAGGAGTCTGCCGAAGCGACGGATCTCACACAGGCTGTGGATACCGCGCAGTCGGTGGTGGGCGCTGTGCAGGATCCGTCAGCCCCACTGCCCAAGATCGCCGAGTTGCTGGTACCGCGGGCGGTCGGAAAGGTGCTTGGCCTGATCACGGAGGAGACCACCGGAGAAGAGGGGACCGCGGCGTGACCGATTCCGACCACCTCCTGTGGTGGCGCGGCTCCCGGCGCGACCGACCTGATGGCGACCGCTGGACGGAGATCGGCGTGGAAGCCTTCCAGGAGAAGGAGCGCCGCATCACCGGCCGGCACCGTCTGCCCGGTCCCGTCCCCGACTGGGCCGAGGATCTGCTCCGCGTCGCCAGGGCTGCGTTCATCGCCGACAAGTACGTACGCCGGACCGGAGTACGGGACCGGTGGACCCGCCGCATCAACCTCGCCGTGCCCGTCACGGAACACGAGCGGTGGACAGACGTGGTGGTCCGTACCCACCTCACCGCACTCCTCCAGATCCTCACCGGGGACCTCTGGAAGGTGGAATTCCGGCCCCTCACCGGTCACTACGTCCAGGAGGCGATGGTCTCTCCCGACGACCCGTGTGCCTCGGAGGTCGCGTTGTTCTCCGGCGGGCTGGATTCCCTCAGCTGGGCCGCCACCCGTTCGCACGCCGACGACTCCCGACCGCTGCTGCTCGTGATGTTCCGCGAGATCGGCCTGCTGCGTCTCCAGCAACAGGTGTACAAGGCCGTCGAGCGACTGGGCGGAGCACGGCCGGTGCTGCTGTTACCGATGAGCCAGACGCCGGCGGGCGATGGCTCGGGGGCACGGCTGGAGACTTCTTCCCGCACACGTGGTCTGCTGTATGTGGCAGGCGCGATCCGCGCCGCCACCGCGCACGGGGTGAGTACCGTCCACATCCCCGAGAACGGCCAGCTCGCCCTCAATCCGCCCCTGACAGCAGCGCGTTCGGCTGCTTGCTCCACGCGCTCCGTGCACCCGCGGACGCTTGGCAGCCTGAACGCCTTGGTGACTGCCGTGAGTGACACGGAGAGCGCGGTGCAGGTGGTCAACCCCCTGGCCCAGCTCACGAAAGGCGAGGTGTGCAAGGCCGGACTGGACGCGGGGCTCACCCCGTCCGACCTGGAATCCACTCTGAGCTGCGGCAAGCCTCCAGCCCGCCGAAGCGGCGGCCCTCCCATCGCCAACTGTGGCGTCTGCTTCCCCTGTCTCGTGCGCCGCTCCGGACTACTCCACGCCAACGGCACCGACGGCACCCGGTACGAGGCATTGCCGTGGGCGGACGACCTACCGCTTGACCGGAGGGCCGACTGGCGTGCAGTGCAGCGATGGCTGCTGGGCCGGTACGTCCTTACGGATGTCCTGACCGACACCCCGCTGCCGCCGGGCATGGACCCGGTGGTCGCCTTCGAATTGATCAGGCGCGGGAGGAAGGAGTTGGAGCGCCTACTTCGGATCGCGGCTGTCGCCGGGGCTGCTGACGCGGCGTAGGCGGCAACATGGAGTAGGAGCCAACGGCGCTTTGGCGAAGGCCAGTTGGGGCGTATTCTTCTCTCTGAGCCGAGAGCTGTGGCAGGAGTGGCGGTGCGGTATTCATTCCTTGCCGTGAGCGCCGGGCAGCAGAGGCAACAGGGTGGGGCTCGGGAGCCAACAGCAGCGCGACTCGGCGCAAGGTCTCGTCCGACGGAATCCGGGACCCACTGGTCTGGGACAGCCGTCCGCTACGTCGGTTTCAGGGAATCAGTGATGGGGCTGCCCGACCCTGAGGAAACGCGTGTGGTGCTGATCGGTGCGGACGAGTACCAGAACTTTCCGGACCTGCCGGCGGTGAGCGTGACGGTGTGTAATCCTGCCGACTGCGATGAGGTACTCGACGTCGTCCACCGGGCCGCGAGCGAGGCGACGGACACGCTGGTGGTGTACGTCGCCGGCCACGGTATGCGGTCGCTGGATGGCGTCAGCATGCGGGTGTGGTGGAGCACGGCGCGTACGTGTGTACGCGCCGTCTCCAGCGGATCGTGCTCCAGCTCTTCCTGCACCCCCTGCCATTCATCGGCCATGAGGTCTTCCGTCCCGTTCGGTCGGGTGGGCTGCACTTGGTGACCCCTTCTCGTGCTTCGGTTCAGACGGGTTGCATGCGCGGGTTCCGGGCGAGTGGACCGCCTATGAGGCCACGCCGGGATCCAGACCGTACACATTTTCGAGTTTCATGGCATTGCGAAGTCTGTTGACAGCGCCAACGCGTGTCCTGGAGGATCGGGGCGGGAACGGCGCGGCGGTCCCGTCGTGCTCTCCGTCTGATCGTGCAAGGAGCACCGACATGACCGACGACACCCCTCTGCCTCAGCTGCTCGACGACCGCCTCACCGCGGGCCTCGCCGCGTCCGAACTGGCCCCGGAGGCGGCCGAGCTGCTGCGCGGGATGCTTCCCGAGCCGACGCCGGAGAGGACCGGACGCGCCGGCCCTGTGTACCTGCGCTCCATCACGGCGGCGGGCTGGCGGGGCGTCGGCCCCGAGACCACGCTCGACCTTCCGCCCGGCCCCGGGCTGACCGTCGTCGCGGGTCGCAACGGCACCGGCAAGTCGAGCTTCGCCGAAGCCGCCGAGATGGCGCTGACGGGCCTCAACGCCCGCTGGGACGGGAGCAACGGCAAGGCCCGTACGGCGGTGTGGAAGGAAGGGTGGCGCAACCTGCACGACTCCACGGTCCCGACCGTCTCCGTACGGCTCACCCTGGACGACACCCGCGACCCGGTCACCGTGCGCCGCACGTGGTACGGGGCGAAGGTGGACGAGGCGCGCACGACGGTGGAGCGGGCGGACGGCACGCAGCAGAAGCTGGAGGAGAGCATCGACGCCTCGACGCTCTCCCTCTACCGCCCGTTCCTGCCGTACAGCGAACTGGGCTCGATGGTCGACGGGACGCTCAGCGCCCTGCACAACACCCTGGCCCGGTTCATCGGGCTCGGGCAGCTCGGCGACATCGACGACCGGCTCGCGGCCCGCATCAAGGAGTGCAAGGACGTCGAGAAGCGGCCCGGCGCCCTCAAGGCCGCGGCCGTCGACGCTCTGACCGGACTCGACGACCAGCGTGCCGTCGAGGCTGCTCGGGCACTCGGCGGACGTACCCCCGATGCGGACGCCGTCCGCGCCCTGCTCGACCGGGACGCGGTCACCGACTCGGGTGCGGACGTCCGCCTCCGGGTACTCGCCACCCTGACCGGCCCCGACCAGCAGGAGGTCGCCGGGGCGCTGGCCCGGCTGCGGGAGGCGGCTGCCGCAGCCGAGGACGTACGGCACTCCGACGCCGAGGACGCGCAGCGGCTCGCCGGGCTGCTGGAGAGTGCCCTCGAACACCGTCGCCGCTCCCAGAACGCCGACTGCCCGGTCTGTGGCACCGCGGACCGTCTGGACCGGGCCTGGGCGGACGGCGCGCGGGCGGAGATCGAGCGGCTCCAGTCCGAGGCGGCCGGGGCGGAAGCGGCATGTCGGACGCTCAGCGCCGCGCAGCGTGCCGTCCACGACCTGGTGCAGCCGGTCCCTGACCTGCTGCGGGCGGAGGAGTCGGAACTGGCGGGCCTCTGGCGCGAATGGGCCCTGTGCCGGAGCCTGACCGACCCGGCCGAGCTGGCGAACCGCGTCGAACGCGTCGCCCCGACGCTGGGCGCGGCATGTCGGCAGGTCAGCGAGGAGGCCGCGCGCAGGCTCACCGACCGCAACACCGCCTGGCGGCCCGCGGTCGTGCGGCTCGCAGAGTGGCTTGGTGCGACGGAGAAGGCCGCGGAGGCGAAGGACCAGCGCAAGGAGGCCGAAGCGGCCCGCTCCTGGTTCAGGAAGCTGACGAACGAGCTGAGGGACGAGCGGATGGCGAAGTTCGTCAAGCAGTCGCAGGGCGTGTGGAAGAAGCTCTGCGAGAGCAGCAGCGTGTCGCTCGGGAACATCGAGCTGAAGGGCACGGCCCGGCAGGGGAGTGTGCAGCTCGACGTCTCCGTGGACGCCCACGAGGCGCCCGCGTACAGCGTGATGAGCCAGGGTGAACTGCACTCGCTCGCCCTGTCGCTGTTCATTCCGCGCGCGACGCACGACGACAGCCCGTTCGGCTTCCTCGTCATCGACGATCCGGTGCAGTCGATGGACACGCAGAAGGTGGAAGGGCTGGCCACCGTCCTGAGCGAGTGCGCCCGCCACCGGCAGGTGGTCGTCTTCACCCACGACACCCGGCTGGAGCAGGCCATCTCCCACCTCGGCATCGAGGCGACGATCCTCCGCATCTCCCGCGAGAGCGACTCCGTCGTCACCGTCGAGAAGAGGAGCGATCCCGTCAAGCAGGCGTTCCAGGAGGCCCGTGACCTCTCCTACGATCAGTATCTGCCTCAGAGCGTCGCCGACCGGGTGATTCCGGCGATGTGCCGGCACGCACTGGAAGTCGCCTGCATGGAGACCGCGCGCCGTACGCTGCGGGACGACCAGGGCCTTGGCCTCGCGGAGATCGAGGAGCGTATCTCCCCGCTGGTGCGCACCAAGGAGCATGTGGCCCTCGCCCTGCTCGGTGACTCTTCCGGGAGGCCGCAGGTGGTGGTCGAGAACCTGTACGCCGGGGGATGGGCGCTGATCAGCGAGCTCAACGAGGGCTCTCACCCGGGGCTGCCGACCCTGGACGACCGCAAGCAGCTCGTGACGCGTACGGAGCGGCTGGCCAGGGCGATCCGGCGGGGCCGGGGAACGGTCGTGTCGCAGGGCGGTGCCCGATGACGGACAACGCCCGCGAACTCGTCTCCGCCGCCGAGGTCCTCCTGCGGCCTCCGGCGGGCACGCCGGGACCGCTCAGCCCCGGCGTACGGGCCCGCGCCGCCGCCGTACTGCTGCGCCTCGCCCTCGACCAGCGGCTGGACGACTTCTGGCACAGGGTGGCCCCTGCCATGACGCGCAACGCCAAGCACCGCATGCTGTGCCTGGAGGCGTACACGGACCGGGGGACCGCCCGGCGCTGGCGCCTCACATGGTCCGCGCTCAGCGGTGTCTGCCACCACCGCGTGCCCGAACTGCCTCCCATGCCCGCCGAGATCCAGGCGCGTCTGCTGGAGGTGAACGCCCTGCTCGACGCACTCGACAGGGCGCCCACCGCCACACCCGCCGTAGTCATCCCGGATCCGGTCCCCCGACCGGCCGGACCACGACACTGACCGCGACTCCCGCCGTGCCCCCGGCGGGGGACCTGCGGGCGGGCCACTCCGTACCGAACCCCTGCCCGCCGCCGGGACGGCGGGTCGCACCTCCGGTCGCTCGAAGGCCACGTCGAGCACCACCCCGGGGCGATCGGTCAGCTCACGCAGATCGTCGAGACCGCACAGGTCGGCGAAGTCAGCTGTGGTGAACGTCTTCTTGAAGCGTGGGCGGTCGCCGGGGACGGCGACCCAGCCCATGATCCGCAGTTCCCCGTCGTATGGCTCCAGCGGGAGATTATGCGCTTAACCACGCCAAAAAATAGGGTTGTTGGGAAGGCGGCCATGCCTGAGCCGCCCGGAGCGGGGGAGCGGACATGACCGAGACCGAAGACGGGATTCCCGGCTCGGGGGAGCCGCCGCAGTTCCTGCTGCGACTGCCGGGGGCGAGCGGGGTCGATCGAGCGCGCGGGGTGCTGCTGGACGAGGTGGGGACCAACGGAAGCCGGAAGTTCCGCATCCTGGCGGGCTCGCCCGCCCGGGACCGCGAGATGCCGTCCTTCTCCAAGCACTTCTCCGGCACGGCCGTCGCGCGGGAGACGATGAGGAACACGGGAGTGCTGCGCCCGTCCACCCGCTGGCCCGGGTGGCTGGAGCTGGCCCAGGACGTCGACTGCGGGTCCCCGTCCTTCGCCGCGGGCGTGCTGGTCGGGGCGCCGCGCAACGGCTGGGTGGACTGGAAGACGGAAGCGGGGGCGCCGCTCTCGGACTTCATGGAGGGGGTCTGGCCGGGTCCCGCCAGGGCCTGGCTCGTCCGGGGTTCCAACGTGGCCGGGGCCGATCTCGTCCAGAAGCTGTGGCTTCCCGAGGAGCGGGTCTCGCTCGCCGCCCCTCGCCTGCGCCAGGGGATCGACCAGGGAACCAGCAAGGAGCGCCTGCGCACGGTCGTCGAGGAGGACTGGGGCACCACGGCCACGTACAACCAGAAGCTGGAACTCGTCGAGGAACTCCATGCGTTCCTGTCCCGGATGAAGCCCGGCGACACCGTGTGCACACTCTCCGGCGGCCGGTTCTACGTCGGTGAGATCACCGGCCCCGCCGAGCAGACCGCCTCCGACGGCAGGTCCAATCTGCGGCGGCCCGTCGAGTGGCGGAGCACCGGCCACCCGTACGACGTGCTGCCGGAGGAGATCCAGCGGAGACTGTCCGTCCAGCACGATGTCGTGGACCTCACCGCGGTCCAGCCGCTCATCGAGGGGCTCGGCCTCTCCGACGAGGAACTGGCCGACGAGGCCGAGGCGATAGAGCACGACCCCAGCGGAACGACACCTGCCCTCGCCGCCCGCCGAGAGCTGGAACTCCCCGTGCCGGAACAGCACCTTGCCGACAAACTGCTGGTGCACGACGTGGCCTGGCTGCGGGACATCCGCGACCTGTTGTGGGACGAACGGCAGCTGATCCTCTATGGCCCGCCCGGAACCGGCAAGACGTACACGGCCCTCGAACTGGCTGAATACCTAGGCGGCGGGCCCGAGCAGGTGAAGCTCGTGCAGTTCCACCCCTCTTACGCCTACGAGGACTTCTTCGAGGGGTTCCGCCCTCGTGAGGACCCGGATACCAGGGAAGTCGCCTTCCGCCTCACCGCCGGCCCCCTGCGCGAGCTCGCCGACCTGGCGTCCCGCGAGGGCAACCGGCACATCCCGTACTTCCTGATCATCGACGAGATCAACCGGGCCAACCTGGCCAAGGTCTTCGGCGAGCTGTACTTCCTCCTGGAGTACCGCAACAAGTCGGTACGTCTCACCTACTCCGGCGACGACTTCGCGCTCCCGCCGAACCTCTTCGTCATCGGCACGATGAACACCGCCGACCGGTCGATCGCCCTGGTGGACGCGGCGATGCGCAGGCGCTTCGCCTTCGTCGAGCTGTCACCCCGCACCGAGCCCACCAGCGGCCTGCTACGGCGCTGGCTCGACCGGGAGGGGCTCGGCACCCGGGCCGCGGACCTTCTGGACGCCCTCAACTCCCGCATCGAAGAAGCGGACTTCCGTATCGGTCCCTCCTACCTGATGAAGAAGGGGGCACACCGGCAGGGCGGTCTGGAGCGCACCTGGCGGACCAAGATTCTGCCGCTGCTGGAGGAGCATCACTACGGGGAGTCCTTCGACATCGAGAAGCGCTACGGACTCGAAGCCCTGGCCCGGTCCATCAGCGACGGCGACGGCGAATCGTACGAGCCTTCGCCGTGACGACTGTTGAGTTGGCCGAGTACGGGCCGCCCGTCACGGTGCCTCTCCCGGACGAAGTCGGGCGCTCGCTCGCTGCCTCCAGGATCGTCGAGGCCGCACCTGATCCCTACCGGTCGGGCTGCTGGCGGCTGCGCGCCGGCGGCAAGGTCGGCGCGGTGGCCCTGAGGCCACCGGGGCACAGCGCCGTCACCCTCCGCATCGCCCCCAAGGTGCCGGTGGCGCGGCTGTTCTTCCTCATCGGTTACGCATCGAACCCCCACGTCCACCGGGACGGGGAGGTGAGTGTTGCCGAGCAGGACGAGTTGCTTCCCGCGCTGGCGCAGGGATTCGAGAGATCCCTCGAACGTGCCCTGCGGCAGGGAGTGCTCCAGGGATACCGGCACACGGAAGAGGCCGCACCTGTCGTCCGAGGACGTATCAGAGAAGCGGACCAGGTCCGGCGGCACCATGGGCGGGCGTTCCCGGTCGAGGTCTCCTACGACGATTACGGGACCGACATCGCGGAGAACCGGCTGCTGCGCACTGCCACGGAGCGGCTGCTGACCCTGCCCAGGGTGCCCGACCGCGTACGCCGTCGGCTGCGCCACCACCGTGGCCGGTTGCTGGACGCACAGCCGCTGATCCCCGGCAGCCGTGATCTGCCGCAGTGGAGGGCGAGTCGGCTCAACCTCCGCTACCAGCCCGCGCTACGGCTGGCCGAGACGGTGCTGCGCGGCTTGTCCGTCGAGCACATGAGCGGCAGGATCACCATCGACGGATACCTCTTCGACACGCACAAGATCTTCGAGGAATTCGTCTGCACCGCACTGCGCGAGGCGCTGGCGCAATATGGGGGGCGCAGCGCACTTCAGGCGCAGGGCGTGCACTTGGATGAGGCCGAGGCTGTTCGGATGCGTCCGGACCTGGTCTGGTACGGCAACCATGGCCTCCCCCGAGCTGTCGCGGACGCCAAATACAAGGCGGAGAAGCCGGAAGGATTTCCGGACGCCGACCTCTATCAGATGCTCGCCTACTGCACGGCGCTCGGACTCTCCGACGGTCATCTCGTCTATGCGAGGGGCTACGAGCTGAGCGCGACTCATCGGGTGCGGCACGCGGGAATCCGCATCCACCAGCACGCCTTGGCCCTGGAACAGTCGCCCGACGAGCTGCTGGCCGCGATCACGTCCATCGCCCGCTTGATGGTCGAAGGCGCGGTCGCGCCGCGACCTCCTCAGGAATCCGTCAGGCACCTTCCTCGGGAGGCAGAAGCGCCCCGTTGGTGAGGCCGTCACGGGCGAGAGCGCTGACTTGTTCCGCCAGCCGGGTCACTTCGCCGATGTGCTCCTCGAATTCCTTGAGCGCGCGGAAGGCAGCACCGTAACGGCGTTGCTCCTGCACGGCCATCTGCGGGATGCGCACTCCCTTGACGTCGAGGCGATAGGAGCCGCTGCCACTCGTCGAACGACGATTGTTGGAAGCGCTGCGCAGGAACCCGCGGAGATACTCGGTGTCCAACTGCTCACTGGTAGAGGTTGGTTCAGCATCGGCGAGGTCGACGAGCCCAGCACGGGAGAGATCGGCCAGACTGATCGTCGCGCTGTCCAGTGTTCCCGGTCCTTCGCCCGCTGTGAGGGCGGGCAGCAATGCGGCCAATCGGTTGAGCCGCTCCTCGATGCCCCGTTGCAAGGCGCGGTACTCGGCGGGGAAGTCCTGCCGGGAAGCGTTCACGTGCACGCTCGGCGTGAGGTCGACAGAGTCGTTCAGGAGATCGATGAGCGGTACGTCGGCGATTTGCTCGGCTGTCGGCTCCATGGGGCCGTCGGGTGCATTGGCGGTGAGATCCACCATCCGCACTGAGGCCGCGCTGTCAGAGGGGCCGCTTGGGCGGTGCAGCATCCACAGATGCACCGGTTGAGCGTGTGATGCCACCATGCCGGGCGGCAATGCGACGATCTCAGTAAGGAGGCCGCGCCGGACGATTTCGGCCCGGATGCGCCTGCCTGCCTTGCGATAGGCCACGGAAGCAGGCATGACGACGATAGCCCGACCGCCTGGAGCGGTATGGGCGTAGCAGTGCTGGAGCCAGGCCAGATCCCCCTCCGCTTTGGAAGGCGTGCCCAGTTCCCAACGGGCATCGAGGAGCAGCTCCTCTCGGCCCCATTCCGGGCCGGCGGCCGGGGGATCGCACAGGACAAGATCGGCGCGCAGATCGGGCCAGCGGTCCTCGCGGAGAGAGTCCCCTGCCTTGATGACGGTGTCCTGTGGCCCTGCGAGCTCGGCTCGCGCCTGTGCCAGTTCCCCGGCCGCTGGATCGATCTCCTGCCCCCGGCGTACCGGGCCCTCGGTGAGGCCGACGGAGAGGAGAAGCGTGCCGATACCGCAGGCCGGATCGAGGATGACGGAGTCGTCGGGTACTGGTCCCACGAAATGAGTCACGGCCCTGACCAGCCGCGACGACGTGACCTGGTCGGAGCCAGCACGTCGCGAGGAGTCCAGAAAGCGTTCGACCAGCTGGTCGATGACTTGGACTGCTGATTCCTTCGCCGCCGACCTCGCAGCCAGATCGGCCAGGTTGTCGTCCAGCCTGGAAACGTCATCGTGGGTGAGGAACCGGGCAACGCCCGCGATGCCTGCGACTATGTCGTCGCCGAAGGCGCCCCGCAGTGCTTGCCACAGGCGGACGTCGTCTGAAAAGTCGACGCCCTTCTGCTGCTTGGCCAGCCAGGAACGGACCTCGGTCAGCGAAAAGAGGGGCGTGCTCGCTCCCCCGTCGGCAGGTGCTGGGAAGTCGCTGTACCGCCGCCTCCAGTTGGAGACAGCAGCACGTGTCACTCCCGCCAGCCTGGCAATCTCTGCACCAGTGATCAGTGAGTCGGAAGCCGGGGGAGTCGAATCCTTCATAGCTCCACCGTACACGCAATCGGGATAGAGCCCGATAGCGTATGTGTTGGCGATGTCAACAACTCCATGGGGTGGCTGGAGAGGCGAGCGCTCGGCTCCCTGGCCCGACTTGCGGCCCGCGTGCCCCCCTCTTCGGCAGTTCCACCGGGTCTCTTCGGTTATCCGCCGTTGAATGGATTGCCCTCCACCGACCTGGCAATCGAGCATCCGAAGAAGGCACCGCAGGAAGCCTGCCCCGTACCGCTCCTCGGCGAGCCGTGGCCCGGCGTCCCAGCCCGAGGGTGTGGCGCCAGAGACCGGGCCGACGCCTGCCGGCTCCCGATCGCCAAGGGCCTCACACCCCAGGGGCTCCGTCACACCCACCGCACTGTGATGGAGGATCTGGGCACCGAGAAGGTCCTCATGGACGACCGCACGGGCCACATCGACGGCTCGGTCTCGGCGCGCTACGCCCACGTCACCCCTGGCATGCGCAAGCGCCTCATGACTGGCCTGACCGAGCAGTGGGAGGCAGCGCTCGATGCCCGCTTGCCAATGAGCGCACGCTCGCCGGTGTCCTCGAAACGTTGGTGCGAGCGCGCCGTGAAGCGGTGGAGTAGCCGAAGACGAGATGGAACACAGGTCAGGCGGCGGGCGCGCGTGGGTTGCCGTGGAAGACCTGGCTGGTGTGCCAGGAGCGGTGGGCTGCCGAGATGGGCGGCAGGCCGGGTTGAGGGCCTATGAGCGGACGGCCCGCGAGTGCGGTGACATGCTCGCGGGCAGCCTGACTGCGGCCGATGAATTGCTGCGAGACCAGGATGCGGTGCCCGTCGCCTATGCCGAGGACGCCCTTGTCGAAGAGTTTGTGGTGCAGCGAGCACAGGCACAGCCCGTTGTCGACGCCGTCCGGGCCATCGAACGCCCACCAGCGCACGTGCGCGGCCTCCAGCCCGACGGGCGCCGAGCCGATCATGCCGTCGTAGCCGCAGAAGGCGCACTGGTACTCGTACGCGGTCAGCACCATCTCCCGCATCCGGCGGTCCCGCTGCCGCCTCTCGGGCGCTGCCAGAGCGCCGGTCTCCGCCAGTTCCAGTTCCAGGCCCACAGCGTTGCACAGGTCCTGGTGCAGTGACGCCGGGAAGTGCAGATCCAGCAGCACCCTGGCCATGCGGCCCAGCAGCGACGGTTCCCGCCGGAGCGCCACCTGAAGGTCCGGGGCCAGCCGCCCGGTGGCCCGGCTGGCCCGCAGTTCCCGCACCCCGGTGCCTGGGCTGCCGACGCCGTGCTCGGTCCGCACTTCCCACACCCCGTCGCTGACCAGATGGTGGAAGGGATAGGCGGGTGTGGTCCCGCGCGACGGACCGTATTCCACCAGCAGTTGCTTCAGATCCGCCTCCACCGCGCTGTACGGCAATTCGTCCGCGGCCTCCGCCTGAAAACGGCCCAGCGCGTACAGCAGCAGCAACGGCTTGTGCGGCGCCCGCACACCGTCCCGACTCCACTGCCTCAGGTTCGCGGCACGCTCCAGCCAATCCATGACAGTGATCGTAGTGATGCTTCGACGCACATCACGTTGTCCGGGCGGAAACTCCTCCTGCGCCTGCGGCAGGCACGTCGGCTTCACCCATGCGCCTGCCGGCCCGCCATTCCAGCGCCTGGGTTCCTCGGTGAACGCGATCAGATGTTGTCCGGCGAACCGTTGCAGAGCGTTGCGCACCTCGGCCGGGGTGGCGTAGGGGAACTCCTTTCGACGGTTGACCTGGCTGACCCGCTGTGAGGCGAACTGTCGGTGGAGTTCCGTCTCCAGGCCGACCGCGTCTCGAAACGGAAGGGCACAGCCGCGCCACTCAACTCGTGGATGTGCTCCAGAGGTTCGAGCCAGAGCGTCATGCCGATCTTCACCATACGATCGCCGAAGGCGCCGCGTCACCGCGCTCGCGCAGGCGGTCAAGTGCTGACTGATAGTGTCCGAGTTCCTTGTTCAGCTTCTCGCGCTGCCGGTCGAGTTCCCCCCTGGACCGCCGCCTCCTCACGCTCCCGGGTTCAGCGGAGACCAAGGGTGCATGGCGATCGTCGTACCGTCTCAGGTCTGCTCGGCACAAGCCGTGCAGTGACTCATTCGGGGCGCGATGCGTACACCCGCGCCGAGAGGAGGCAGAAGGCTGCTCCTCGGGGTGCCGCCGGGAGCCGGATCTCGAAGATCACACCCAGTTGGCTCCCAAATGGCTCCCAAAACAGGGTCGCAAAGCAAATCAGGCCCGGTTCTGATCTCTCAGAACCGGGCCTGACCTGCTGTTTCAGCTGTCGGGGTGGCGGGATTTGAACCCACGACCTCTTCGTCCCGAAGGAAGATCGGCGGGCCAGAAGGCGATCTTGCCTGGGTGAAGAAGTCCCTGATCGGGCGAGTGTATCGAGCGCCTCGGACGGTGGCCAGCCCGCGATCTGGGGCAGATCTGGGGCAGTATCGCGATCATGCGCCGACCGCACGGAGTTGGGGCACAGCTACAACTCCCTCTCTCCGCTCCACTAGGAGCCGGTCCAGTATGGCCACGGGCGAGCGGGTGTGCATCGCAAGGCGGGCATCGAGAGCCTGCTCCCACACCTCGGTCAGGCCCTCCAGCAGGCGCCGTCGCATTCCCTGTGTGATGTGGGAGTAGCGCGCCTGGACGGATCCGTCAAGATGCCCCATACGCTCGTCCATCAGCTTCGGGGGAGTTCCGAGATCCTCCATCAGCGTCTTGTGCAGGTGCCTCAGACCGTGCGGAGTCAGCCCTTTCGCTACGGGCACCCAGCTCACCTCAGCGCGGGAAAAGGCACCCCGGCCACGCGCTGGCACACCAGGCCAGGGCTCGGCGAGAACCGGCACCGGGCGCCGAGGCTGGGGCGCCTTTGCCGGGTACCAGCCCGTTGCCGCAGGGTGGAAAAGCCACGTGGCGAACCCGCTGCGCCGATGATGCGCAGCAACTTCCCCAGAAGCTGAGCCCCGTTGGTACCCAAGCTCGGTCATGGCCTCAATCACCCGGTGGCGGGTGGTCTCGGCAACGCGTTCGGGTCTGTTGAGGACGTTGGACACGGTGCCGGAGGAGACCCCGGCCCGGCTGGCGACGTCCTTCACCGTGGCCCCGGCGCTCCGTCCGTTGGGCATGCCGTACCCGGTGAAGAAGTACTTCCGCCCGTGGCAATCGCAGGCTTTCACCGTGCGGCCCTGCCGGAACTCAGTCAGCATCCGAGAGTGCCACGCGGGTATGTCGAGTGTCCGATAGGAGTCGTCCTTGGGCGGACACCGGTCCAACTCGCCAGAGTCCAGCTCGTACAGCTGGTGTTCTATGCGAATGGTGCTCTCGCGCACATACTCGGGCTCCAGGCCGACGATCTCCCCCCAGCGCATTCCTGTGTACGCATCGTTCACGATGAGTACGAATTCGTCGTCCCTGCCCGACAGCAGGCTTGCCCGTTCGGCCACGAGGAGAGCGCCGAGAGCACTCGTGATCGTCTTCTCGGGCGCACGCTGCGTCGACCGGCCGGCGCGGCGCCCGCGCCCCCGCTTCTGCTCGACAGGGTTGGACAGGATGATTTCCTCGTCCACTGCATCGGCCAGCATGACGTGCAGGGTGCTGCGCCACGTCTTGATGCTGGAGACCGCGTAGCCAGCCGCCCTCTCCGTGGAGGCCCACTTCTGCACTTCGCTTCTATCGATCTGTTTGAGCGTCAAGTCACCAAAATGCGGCAGGAGGTGTTCCTCGATGTGGTGCTTGTAGTTCTGCATGGTCGAGGGAGCAAGTTCGATTTGCTCGTACCATCGATTGGCGTACTCGGCGAATGTCTCCAGTCCAAGTTTCGGATCGCGATGGCGCCCATTACGGACATCCGACTCTGCGTCGCGGGCCGCCTTTAGGGCCGCCGACTTGGTACGGAACAGTCGCGGGTCACCGGCCGCATCTAGTACGGAGCACTTCTTGCCGGATGCGTCGCGGTACCGCCCTCGGAATCCATTTACCAGCTCCTCGGTCCACGCCATGTTAAGTCTCCCTGGAGGCCCACCTATTGAGCAGGCTCTCGTGCCTTAAGCTCAGGCTCCGGCCCGACCTCGCGGAGATCAACTATCTCGCCGTGCCAGAGCTGCCACGCGTCAGATTCATCGAGCCACGCATCAGTTCCGGCGTTCAGGATGGCCACTTGCTCTTCGCTGAAGAGCCCTTCATGGAGGATGAGATGCACCCCGTAGCGATGCGCCTTCACTATGACGGGTGCATCGCTCTCGAAACGTCCGAGCCTGAATGTGATCACGCGTCCCCCCGGATCATCGACTTCGGCGGCATATGCCAGCCATCGATTCGCGGTCACCATACATATACAGAACGTCTACACACCAGAGGGGAGCGAGGGTGTCACTCTGCGTCAGGAGATTCCTCCTGGTGCGACCGGGTACGCTCATCCGCCTCGATCATGGCCCGCCACCGCCGTTGACTATCAGGTGGCATACCGGCCAGGTGTGCGACGATGATGCGCACATCCTCGCCGTATCCCGAGAGTCCCGTTGCCTCGTAGCGGAGGTACTGGCGGGCTGCTGCGCGCGCGACGATGACGAAGGGCTTTGTGATTCCGGCCGCGATCGCCGCGAGCGCTTCGTCGGTGGGGGATGTCTTCACCGTATTCAGCGCCAGCTTGTTGAACTGGGAGCGACTCAGCGGGTGGCCGGCGGCGCCAGCCCGCGCTTCCATCGTCGCGAAGGAGACGCCGGCGGCGTTGGCCTCGCGGATGAGCCGGGATAGGTCGTCCCTGTCCAGGTCCCGGGCTAGGTGCTCAGGGACGCCCACTCCATCACCTGGCGTGGTGCGGTCGTCTGCCTTCATCGCGCCTCTCTCTTTCACGGGTGCCTGCGCCTCGTGTAGGGGGCCGGGGCGCGCGCCCCTGTGGTTCTTCGGACGTCCCGCCACGTCTCGCTCTGTAGACGAGTCGTCTACGGAAATCAAGTAAATCGTCACGAGGCCATGGCGGCAAGCGCGCCCCAGAAGCCGTGTGTGCCGATCCGTAGACGTTTCATCCATGACTGTGCTCTACTATCTACAGCGATAGACGCGTTGTGCCGCTGGAGAGACATTGTGAGAGTGCGCTACAGCCTGAGAGACCCCGACATGCTCCGCCGGATCATGGACACGCCTGGGCGGGGGGCCCCTTTCACGGTGCGCACCCTCGCGAGCGCAACTGGGCTGGGGGCTGGACTCATCGGCCACCTGCTCAGCGGACGCAGTCATTCCTGCGACATGGAAGCTGCCCATCTGATCGCGGACGCCCTGGGGGTTGCTGTGCTGGTGCTTTTTGCGCCGCCTGCATCTCCAGATCCGCGTGATTCGGTCCGGATGGGAAGCGGGATGGAGGATGAATGCCGTCACGATCGAGCCCACCATCTGGCCTGATCTACCTACACGACAGTGAGACCGGCCCAGGTATCGCGTCTCGATTGGGCGTCCGCCCGAACACAGTACGCACCTGGCGCAGCCAGGGGCGCGGACCACGTACCTGGCTGTGGAACGGGCGGATTGTCTCCAGCATTGAGGACGTCGAGAAATACCTTGCCGACCGGCTGATGGCCACGACTAGAGGTGCGGCGTGAGCTTGCCTCGCCTGCTGTACCCCGCGAGCGAAGTCGCGGACGCCATAGGGGTCTCGAAGTACTGGCTGTGCGAGCGAGCCCGGAGCGGCGAAATCAAGGCCGTGAAGGTCGCTGGCGCCTGGCGCTTCACCCCTGGACAGGTAAATGACCTGATCAGACAGCTTGACCGGAGCGAAACCAGCCCGACCGCTCCACCGCAGTCGGTTCCCCCGACGAGACGCCCCAAGAACGCCCGCGCGGAGTCGACAACCGTTCTTCGCCTCGTGGCAAAGCCGCCGCGCCGCAAGACCGGCTGAACCTGCCATGTCGGGGCCGCGCCCGGCTCCACCCAGGCAACGGCCCCTCGGCATCCACACCCAAACGATTCCCAGGAGTGGACACCTTGTCAGCATCATCCCAGACCCCCGAGACACCACCCCCGGCCCCCGGCGGCTCGGACGCGCCCTCCTCGCCCGTCGCTGCGGCTGCCGCGGTGATCGACGCGACGATGGACCGGCACACCGCCGCCACCTCCACGCAGCTGGCGGAGGCTGAGCACACGGCCGGGCTGCTGTTCGACCCCAAGCGGGTCCAGGCCATCGCCCGGTCCGCGATCGAGCAGGCCCGCGCCGAGTACGAGGCCAAGCTGGACGACCTCCGTGACAGGGAGGTCGGCGCCTACTTCAAGCTGCGCTACGACCGCCTTCAGCGCCTGCTCCTCGGGCACCCCGACACCGACCTGATGAGCGTCGCGGAGATCCTCGCCGCCGTCGACGGCCGCGACACCCGCGCGGGCGCCCCCCTCGCCCTGGACTGGGGTGGCCTGGTCATGGGCCCCTCGGGCGACACCGACGACGAGAACACTCTCGTGCCCTGCACCACCACGCTCGGCGCCCCCGCTGCCCTGGTCCTCACGGACAGCCACCGGGCCGAACTCGCCCGGCTGCTGGCCCTGACCGGCCCCTGCGCGGTGGGCGAGTGCGGGACCCTGACCGACTACGACGCCTCCGACCCGGCGTTGTGGGGCTGGATCCGTGTGGAGGTCGCCGGCCTTGAGGGCGGCCCGCGCTGGTACTGCTCGCCGCCCTGCGTGGCCGCCGCCCTGACCCGGGCCGCAGCCGAACTGGCGGCCGACGACCAGGCCGCCGCCGTCGACCCTCACCAGCAGGCGCCCGACCCGCTGGCGTACGGGCCGACGGGGTACCGCTGCGGCTGCGGCAAGAACGCCCACTCCAACCTCGTCCCCTGCCGCACCGAACCGGCCGAGGCGAACGGCGACGGGGGTGATTCCTGGTGACTTCTGTACTGGAGACGTACCTGGGGTGGGAGCAGCCCGGTCATCTGGCGGGCTGCAAGCGGCCGTCGTGGCTGGTCGACATCCGTACGGATCGCGACGAGTTCCGTGGCCGTGACGGCGGGGATGCGCACAAGTGCGCCAACGAGGAGTGCGGCCATGGGGACCGGTACGAGCGAAGCACGGTGCGGATCGTGTGCCCGTCGTGCCAGGCCGCTGTGGTCGTCCGTGGCGAGGACGCGTCGGTGCGCCGGGGCACGGTCGCGAACCTGACGCACGGCTACGGGCTGCCCGCCCGCACGGTGGCGGGGCTGCTGCTGTGGCCGGGTGAGCCCTGGCTGCGGCTGGGCCGGTACGACTCCGCCGAGCCGTACGACTTCCTCGTGACCGGCAAAGGTGTGACGAGGCCGGCGGAAGCGGATGTCGTGGGTGTGATCACCCGCCGCAGCGGCAAGCGCGGCGGGGTCGTGTGGTCGGCGGCCGCGCGGCCCTCGCCGGGCAGATACAGCCGATTCAACTGGGGTGTGTCGAACGAGGACTGCCCGGCCCGCACCATCGCCGCAGCCGCCAAGTGGATCGCCGACCGCCTCTCAGAGCCCCAGGGAGCCGCAGTATGAGCGCCATCGGGGACACCACGGCCGGGTCCGGGAAGAGCACCCACGGCGACCAGCCGGTGGGCGATGCCACCCGGACCCTGACTCCGCCCCATCTGCCGGACGCCGACGCCGACGCCGCGCACGAGGAGCGGGGTGAGGGCCGGTGAGCGCCGTCGCGTGGGTGATCGTGCTCGGGCTCGCCCTGGTCGCCGTCCTGGTGGCCGCCTGTGCCGCCGACACCCAGCCCGGCATGCGGCTGTCCCGCCTGGCCCGACGGGCGGGCCGTGTGGTCCGCCCCGGGGCCGGTAGCCACCGGAGCGCGCGGTGACCCGCCCCTGGGCGCAGTCCCGCCCGCCTGCCGAGGCGGCGGCCGCCGCCCGGTGCACCGTGGACGGCTGCGGCAGCGAGGCCACCGGCCCGGCCCCCTCCGCCGGGATGGTCCCGGTCACCGGGGCCGGGGACGGGGCCGGCGCGCACTGGTGGTGCGCGGGCCGGTGCGCGGTCCTCGCCCGCACGCGGGCCGAGCTGCGTGCGGTCCCGATGCGGTCGGGCGGTGGCCGGTGACGTCGCGGATACGGACCATCGCCGACGTGCTGCGCCACCCTCAGCCCGTCCGGCGGCTGGCCGCGCACGAGTTGCGCGGCACGGTCGTGCAGCTCCTCGCGCCCGGCACCACCGACCCGAGCTGGACGGCGACCGTGCGGCTGCTGGCCGAGGCGATCGACGTGGCGCTCACCCGCGCGGAACGCGCGGAGACGGGGGGCGGCCGGCCGGTGACCCGGCGCGGCCGGATCGCCGAGGCGGTGGTCCCGGTGCTGTCAGACCGGCTGCTGCGGGAGATACCGGGCCTGGACGAGACCGAGGCCCGCCGCATCGCCGCCGCCCAGGCCGCCGACCTCAGCGGCGACGGCTACCACGTCACCGCGGCCGTCACCACCCACGGCCGCGGCGCACGCCCCACCACCCCTACTACCTCCAGCACTCCCTGATCCCCCTGATCCCCCCGGGCGGCCGTGCCCTGTCCGGCCGCCCGGGGCACCAACCGAAGGACACAGCCATGCCCCACAGCAGTGTGGAACTGGAGATCGCGACCGAGGCGGTCGAGGCGCTGATCCCCGGTGCCGCCCCCGCCCACCTGACCGTCCAGGTGACGGAGATGCTCCCCGGTGGCACCGGGCCCCGGCACACCTGGTCCGGCCGCGCCGAGGCCGTCGCGGAGACCGTGCTCACCGCCCTGTACGGGCGTCGCCGGGACGACGACACGGCGAGCCCCCTGGCGCGGGCCGAGGACGCCAAGCGCCGCCGTGACCTGGCCGGTGAGATCGACGCGCTGACCGCCGGGCACGAGCAGCTCACCAGCGCGCCCTGGTACCCGCTCCGGCCGGGCGACGTGGTCCACCTGCATGTACCGGCCGCCGCTGATTTCCTGCCCTTCGGCGAGACCTACCTCGTCAGCAGTGGAGCCGGGCCTCACGATCCGGCGCCGCATCTGCTGAGCATGACCCTGCTCGCCCACACCAGCGTCGCCGAGGACCAGGCGGGCATGGTCGGCTGCTACGCGACCGAGGCACACGACGACCCCCTGTACGACGCCTGGTTCGAGGCCGGCCCGCATCTGCTGACGGTCGTCCGGGACGGCCTGGTCGTGCACAACGGTGGTGGCCGGGGTGGTGGCCGGTGACCCCGTCCTCGGCCCGCGCGCTGCGCCGCCGCCGGGTGGCCGACCTGCGGGCGGCCGAACCGGATCTGAGTTTTCGGCAGATGGCCGCGCGGCTGGAGATCTCGCGCGACACCGTGCGCCGGGATCTGGCCGCTCTCGGGCTGGCGGCCGAATCTGCGCCACCGGCCGGAGCGGCCGATCGGCCGGTGGCGCACACTGCGCCACCGGCGGCCGGGACGGACCTGGCCCAGCGGGGCCTGCGCCGTGATCTGGCCGTCCTCGCCCAGACCGGCCTGCCCCCCGGGACGATCACCTACCGGGCGGTTCGCGCCATGGCGCAGCACTACACCCACGCCCTCGCCACCGGCGACCTTTTGCCCGGGATGCCGTTCGTCGTGACCGGGATGACCCTGCGCCCGGCGCCGGATCCGGGCCGCGGCCCCGCCCCGCCCTCGACCACTGCCGCTTCCCGCCCGTGACCCGCCGCCGCAGGCCGGGAGCGTGCGACGCACGCAGCGCACCGCACGCGCTGACCTACGCACGGCTGTACCCGGGCGGCTGGTGGTGCGCCCTGCACACCCCGGCCGCGCGGCAGGGCCGCCCCGAGACCCCGCCCGGTCCGGGCTGGCCCGCCCACCGCACACCCCCGCACGCACCCGATCCCGGAGAGGAAGCGCCGTGACCCCATCTGCCGCCCGCACACCCACCCCGGGCGACATCGCCCGCCGCCCCCGCCCCCCCGGCCGCCCCGGTCCCGGCACCCGCCGCACCGCCCCAACCGCCGGCGGCCACGGGCTCCGCCGGGGCCGCCCTCGCCCCCGGCGCCCTCACCAAGCGCGAGCACTTCCGCAAGTTCTTCCTGTTCGGGCTGCGGATGAGCCGCATGCACCCGCACGCCCGGCTGGTGGGCCACGACCTGATGTGGAGGGCCAGCCACGCCACCGGCCGCATCAACGCGGAGACCGAGCCCAGCGTGCACGATCTCGCCCTCGCGACCGGCCTGTCGGCCGGGCAGGTCGAGGTGGCGCTCCAGGTGCTGCGCACCCGGGGCTGGCTCGGCTCCCGCCGCCTGAAGGAGGGCCCGCGCGAGGGCCAGGCCGTGATGGTCCTCACCATCCCTGCCCTCGCCCTGGACCAGATCCGGGAGCACACGGCGCAGCACCACAGCGCCTACGTCCGCTGACCACCTGACCGGCGGCCGAACCCCCACGGCCGCCACCGGGTCCCGCCCCCCCCTGTTCCCCCCCGGGGCGGGCGGGACCCGCCCTCCGCCCCTGCACCCGGAAAGGGCCGTCGTGCACGCCACCGTCCGCACCGCTGAGCCCCGCCACGATCGTGGCGGGGCCGGTGGCGCGGGGCGCGGGCAGTGGACCACCGTCCCCATGCGGATCGTGTGGGCCGACGCATACGCGGACTCCGATGCCCGTGTCTACGTCAAGTACAAGGCGCTCTCCAGGGGCCGGCCGTCGACCGCCGCGGTGGAGAAGGTCGCCGGGTACCTCGGGGTGTCGAAGTCGACCGTGGAGCGTGCCACGCGCCGTCTGGGCACCGAGGCCGCGGACGGGGTGGCGGAGCTGTTCACCAAGCGGCACACGCACCGGGTCACCGGGACCGGGCAGACAGCCGAGCGATGGACCCGCGCGCTGCGCCCCGGTGAGCGGTACGTGTCCGCGCCCGTGCTCGCCGCCGACACCCTGCGCGGCATCCTCCACCGCCTCTACCTCCTGCTGCGCTACACCGACGCCGTCGAGAAACGCCAGCTCACCCTCGCCGAGATGGCGTGGGTGCTGCGCCACCGCACCGGCAGGAAGGAGGGCCAGGCCCTCGCCGAGGCATCGGTGACGCGCCTCCTGGCCGACCTCGACGCGCTGGGCTGGATCACCCTGGACAAGCGCGCCGGGTACCGGGGCCGCCACCTGATCACCGTGCACGACCACCCCGTCCACCCGGCCGGCCCCCCCGAGGCGACTCCTGACCCTGATGACGGATCGGGACCCGATCTTGATGCCGGATCCCTCGCGTCTAAGGAAGACCACCAGCCACTGAACGACCGTGGAAGCACGGGCCGTGGTTCCTTCCGCCGTAGGCGAAGTGACCGTAAGTGGGGTGCTGCGCCTGTGGATACCGGCGGTAGCAGCACTGCGGGCGGGGACGTCCCGGCCGCGCTGCGGGCCCGGACAGCCGCCCCGGTGCCCCCGGCCTACGAGGGCCCGCTGACCCTCAGCCCGCGTGTCTGGCACGTCCTGGAGCCCGTGCACGACCTGCTGCCCGGCGTCCGGCAGTTCGTGATGCGGCGCATCGGGCGCGAGATCGGCCGCCAGCTGGACGCAGGGATCTGGCCGGACGACATCCGCGACCAGATCACCCGCATGCGCGCCTGGACCCCCACCGAAGCGATCCGCGACCCAGGCCGCTGGCTCCTCGGCGCAGTCCTCCCCGCCCGCAGCAGATGCGGCAGCCCCGGCTGCCACTGGGGCTACCTCGCCTTCACCGGCCAGCCCTGCAAAGCCTGCGAAGAACTCGCCCACCCACCACCGGACACCACCCCGGCCTGGCACGAATGCGGCACCTGCCAACGCCCCAGCCGCACCCCCCTGCCCGCCGGAACCTGCGCCGCCTGCCCACCCACCGGCACCTGACCCACCCGGAAGGACCCACCCTGCGATGTACCAGCCGACACCGCGCCCGCCCACCCCCAACGGCTACGCCCCCTGCCCCCGGTGCCTCGCCACCGTGATCTGGTGCGTCACCGCCAAGAACCGGGTTCCGCTCGCCGTCGACCCCGACCGCGACCCCGCAGGCAACCAGGCCGTACGGCAGGACCACACCGGCCGCTGGCTCACCCGGCAGCTCACCCGCGAACGCCCCACCCCCGAAGCCGGCGAAAACCTCCACCCCCTCCACCGCCTCACCTGTCCCACACCCGCACCCCGCACCACACGGCCCACCACCACCCGCACCCGCCACGGCGTACGCCCCGTCAGGTGGCAGCGATGACCGGCCGCCCCGTGCCCACCGGCCCCCGGCAGATCATCGCCGCCGCCCTGGACGACTGGTGGCTCACCGCCGACCCGTCCCGGCCGCCCGACACCACCACCGCCGCCGACCAGGTGGAGATGTACCTGCTGAGCAGCGGCTACCAGATCACCCCACCAGGAGCAGCCACGGTGACCACCACGCCCGCCGGGGATCAGCAGCAGCCCGACGCCAAGACGCTGGCCGCCGCCCTCGACGGACTGCACACCCTCATCGCGACCAGCAGCCGCGACTGGGGCACCTATCGGGTCGATGCGTGGCTCTGGGCCGTCCTCTGCGGCTGGGACTGCGAGCAGGCGGAGCACGACGACACCTGCACGCACGGCGCCATGGAGGAGATGGCCGACCGGCACGGCTGGGACGCCGCCACGGTGGCGAAGGCCCGCCGCTACCGGGCCGCCGTCCGGGCGCTCACCGAGCCTGCCGTCCCGGCCACACCCGTGAAGGGGGCCTGACGTGCTGATCGGCGAAGCCCTCGACACGATCTGGACTCTCGGATGGGCCTTCCTCGCCTGGCTCGCCCTGGTCTCCCTCGCCGCCACCCTCGCCCTCCACGCCGCCCTCGCCCTCACCCGGGCCGTCGTCCATGCGGCGCGCGGCACAGCCAGACCAAGGAGAAGCGCCGTGCCCGAGTACACCGACCCCACCGCCCAGACGGCTAAGGAGGCCCGGCCGTGAGCCTTGCCGATCGCCGCGCCGCAGCCCTCACCGCACTCGCCCACCAGACACCACCCGCACCCGCCCAGCAGCGCTACCCCGGAGAAACCCGACCCTCCGGCGACCTCCCCGAAGACCCGTGGCGGGCAGCGGCCCACCTCGCCACCACCCGCTGGCTGCAAGACGAGGGCGCCCGAGACCAGGACCAGGGAACAGCGCACCCACGCCTGACCTGGAGGACCCCATGAACCAGCACGAGCGCCGGGCCCGAGCGATCACCATGCGCAAAGGGCAACCCCTCCGGCGCACCCGTACTGTCCCCGTGCCCAACACCGTCGTCGCCGACCTCGACGCCATCGACACAGCCACCGAAGACCCCGCCATCCACGCCGCGACTGCCCGAATCCGCGCGGCCCTCACCGACACCGAGACACCCGCCCGGCCGACCCCGCCCGCGAAGGAGGCATGACCATGGCCGACTGCGCCGTCTGCCACCGCGACACCACCCCGGGCACCCACATCTGCCCCGGACACGGCGCCGACCTGCGCGCCTGGCTCGCCGAACTCCCCGCCCTGGCGCAGCTCCTCGCCGAGGAGTTCGTGGCCCCCGCCGGCGGCCGGGACGCCGGCCGCCCCGGCGGCGCCGGCCGCGCCACCGTACCGGCCGACCTCCGCGTGCTCAACCTGCTCGGCCCCGGCCGGGCCGACCCCACCGGCCCCGACGACGACGGCGAGGCGCCGCTCCTCGCCCTGCTCTCCGCCTGGGCCGGATACATCGCATACACCTACCCCACCGTCACCCGCGACCGGCACGGCACCGTCCACAGCGGCCGATGCGCGCAGGCCGTGCCGCGCGCAGGCCGCGCCGTGCCCGGCTGGTGCGCCTGGCTCACCGCCTACCTCCCCTACGCCGCCGCCCACCCCTGGATCGGCGACCTCCACCACCAGCTCGGCCGCCTGACCACCCGGATACGCGACCTCACCCACGCCGTCCCCCACAAGCACCCGCAGAGCGCACCCTGCCCCGAGTGCGACGCATACGCCCTGGCCGCGGTGGACGGACGGTGGGGCATCACCTGTGAGGCGTGCGGCCACCACCTCGACCCCGACGCGTACGCCGCGCACGCCCGCACGGTCCTGAACGCCGCCTGACAGAAACCGGTCATTGTGGCCACCGAGCGTGCAGCGGCCCGTACGGGCCAGCACACTCAGCCCTACATGTCACGAGAGGACCCCATGGACCAGCCGCCCCCGCCGCCTCAGCAGCTGCCAGCCAGCACACGCGGAAACAGCCTCCTCGATCTCTGCGCCTACCACACCAGCGGCTACACCGAGGACGAGGCCGAGGCGCTGCTCACGTACTACGAAGCCAGCCACCTGCCCGGATACTTCGATCTGGCCGACCTCCTTGCGGCGCACCCCGGCCTCGGCACGGCAGGCGCTCTGCGCAGGCGGGCCGGGGAGCTGCACGCCTGGCACCAGGCCCTCCGCACGCTCATGGCCGACCCCCGCCTGGAGAACACCCGCCGCCGCACCGCGGCTTGCCCGGACGGCCCCCCGCCCGACCCGACCCACAGCCCCTACGCCCAGGCCGTCGCGAACTGCCTGACCAGCCTGGTGGGCAACTACCACCGCCACCGCCACGGCTTCGAGTACGCCGTCACCGCCTGGGCCCTCGGACTCCGCACCCCGGACGCCTACCCGCCCGACACCCGCCACCCCGACCTCGACGCGAAGTCCCTGAAACTGTGGGACTGACGCGCGGCAAGCGCCCGGTACACCCGACCGAGAGGAAGTTCCCCATGTCCACCGAGCGAATTCCCGTCCGCGTGGTGCTGCTGTTCGGCGACCAGGCCGAGATCACGACCCCTCACCGTGACCACTCCGACCCCGAGCGGGTGCCAGTGGATCGGCTGGTGAGGGAGACCGGAATGGCCCGTGCCGATCTGCCGGGCGCCGAGCTGGTCGCCGTGGTCGACGGTGGCGACCTGGTGCGTTTCGAGCGGGCCTGATCCAGGGGTGAGGGGCGGTCGGGTGGCCGCCCCTTTCCCACACCCCGGGGTGTTGCAATTCTAGATGCGAATGCTGTAAAGTTAGTCATGTCGGAAGGGGGGGTGAGAGCCCCCGGCCGACACCAGTTGAAAACTCCAAAGAGAGAGGACAGTCATGGCTGACCATGACGACGACCAGGCCGAGATGATGGAGGCCCTGGCCCACGGGATCTCGCTGGCGTACACCATTCTGGTCGACGTCTGCGCGAACCTGCCCGTACCGATCGGCATGCCGACCGAGAGGCAGGTCACGGCCGTCGAGGCGCTCCCCGCGATCCGGCGGGCGGCCGAACTCGCGTCGGACCAACCCATGAGCGAGCTTCAGGAGGCCCGGCTGTTCACCGGGTGCATCCACCTCCTGGCCGCCGTTGACCTCTACCGGCTGTGCCTGGGGCAGTACGAGGAGACCAGGGCCCACGGGGTGGGCATCAATCTCACTCACGCCGAAGAAGCACTCAAGGATCTCGCCCGCTGGCTGATGACCATCCAGCCCGACTAGTCCGACCGAGCGCCCCCCGGCAGCCAGCCGGGGGGCGCTCCTCTTTTCCCGCACACAGGGTATTGCAATTCTAGTGATGAATGCTGTAAAGTTAGAGATGTCAGGGCGGGGGGTGAGAGCCCCGGAACTGACACCAGTTGAAAATTCCAGAGAGGAGAAGCGTCGTGGCAGATCACGACAGCAGGGAGCGATTCCTCATGCTCGCCGAGGCGACCACGGGGGCGTACGCGTACATCGCAAGCCTCCTTCAGGAACTCCCGGTCCCCGTCATCATCCCGGACCTGCTCCAGGTCGTGGACGACGAAGGGGACACCGGGGAGATCCTGCTGGCACTCAACCGGGTGCGAACGGTGATCTCGGACGAGCCGATCTCCGAGAGCCGCAAGAGGGCCTTCGAGCACCTGGTGCTCGACTGGTTCGTGGCATACGAGATGGTGAGCATCACAAAGCTCGCCGGACCCGCCCCCTGGAGGCTCGACTGCATCGAATTCGCCCTCGTGCGGATCACTACGTGGATCGAGACGATCGAGGACGACGAAGAGGAGCCGGACGGCAGCCAGCCGTAACAGCCCCTCCCGCCCCCGGCAGCCAGCCGGGGGCGGCCCCTCTCCTCCCGGAACCCAACACGCCCCGCCCGCTCTCACGCAGCAAGAAGGGGCCGACACCGTCCCCGGTCACCCGGGGGTGAGAGAGCGTCGGCCCCACCAGTTGAAAACTCCGCAAAGGAGAATCACCACCATGGTAGACCGACCCGGCCTGATCAATCCCGAGATCGCCGCCAAGTACGGCGTGAGCCTCCACACCGTGACCAAAAGCTGGGGCCAGCACCCGCACTGGCCCGCCCCGGTCGGCAAACGCGGCCGGTACAAGGAGTACTTGGCCCGGGACGTCGCCCGCTTCGTCCGTGACCACATCGAGCGCGAGACCGTCGACCTGGAGCCGCACCGGCTCTACACCGCCCAGCAGCTGGAAGCCGCCGGCATCGGCATCAAGGCCGGGACCATCCGGGCGGACCTCACGCGGGACCGCTGGCCTGAACCCGACGACACAGCAGACGGCGTAAAGCGCTGGGCGGGCGCGACCGCCATGCGCGCACTCGCGAGCCGCCGCGGCTACCGCCGCAGCACATCCTGACCGAACGCGCTGGACAAGATCGGCACTTAGCGTGAACATAGAGCCAGCACCACACGTGTGCCCAACCACCACAGCCCCCGCCACGCCGGGGGCTGAAGCACGTCACC
The DNA here is from genome assembly GCF_044757045.1 of Streptomyces sp. NPDC091377. Lineage (NCBI taxonomy): Bacteria > Bacillati > Actinomycetota > Actinomycetes > Kitasatosporales > Streptomycetaceae > Streptomyces > Streptomyces sp. NPDC091377. The sequence continues at coordinate 215,857 of NZ_JBIVUE010000012.1, forward strand.
GGGGGAGACACACATGCCCCACGGGCTCTACACCGGCGCCGAGGCCGCCGAACTGGCCACCCGCTGGCGCCGCAGCCGCAGCGCGCACGCCGCCGCCGTCACCCGCTCCGCCATCTGCAACTGGGTGGCCCGCGGCCACCTCGCACCCGCCGGCCTGGACGAGCACAACCGGCCCCTCTACGCCCTCGCCGACCTCGCCCGCGCCGAGAAAGCCACCCGGGCCCGCGCCCTGCGCCTCGCCGGCATCCCCACACCCTGACCCCGCGCGGCTCCGGTCAGTCACAGACCCGTCACATCCGTCACAGACGCGTCACACTGCCCTCGCAGCCCCCCAGCGCTCCGGATGATGCTCCTCACCTACGGATCCCTGGGGGGACACCATGCGCACACGTACCGCAGCAGCAGCCGCGACGGCCTTACTGGCACTCGCACTCACCGGATGCGGCACCGGCACCGACAGCGGCACCTCCTCCGACAAGGCGGCCGGGAAGGGCGAGAAGGGCGAGAGGGGCACGCTGCCCGACATGACCGGCAAGGGCCTCCAGTCCGCCCAGGACGACGCGCAAGAGGCCGGCTTCTACAGCCTCACCTCTCACGACGCCCTCGGCCGCGACCGCATGCAGGCCCTGGACCGCAACTGGAAGGTCTGCTCCCAGACCCCCGAGGCCGGTGAGCACTCCACCGACACCGAAGTCGACTTCGGCACGGTGAAACTCGAAGAGGAATGCCCGAAGGAAGACGTCGAAGCACCGGAAGCCGCCGGCGCCTCGATGCCGGACTTCAAGGGCAAGGCCGTGTCCGTCGCCCGCGACGCCCTGGACAGCAGCACCAGCCTCACCGTCAACGACATCTCCGGCGAGGACCGCATGGTTCTGGTCGAGTCCAACTGGCAGGTGTGCGACCAGGAACCCGCCGCGGGCGAGGATCTGGACGGCCAGCCCGTCACCCTCGGCGCGGTGAAGTTCGAAGAGTCCTGCTGACGAACGGCACGCGCGGGCTGCTCCGGCGGTGACCACACCCCGGACAGCCCGCCGCGCATTCCGTCACTGCGGTGCGGTGCGGCTCAGGACCGCCTCCAGGTCATCGGACAGGTGCATCAACTGCTCGGCGGCCATTGGATCGTCGGCCGCTTGCTGCCCGGCCGAGTAGGCGATCCACCGGACCGCGAGGGCCAGCGCGTCCCGCAGGTCGGCAATCTGCTGGTCACGGACATCGGCGCGGTCTGACTGCATGGTCATGGACTCCTGTGCTCAGGGCGCGGGTTCGTCACGCGGACGCTCGTACAAGGCGTTCAGCAGTACATTCAGCTCCGCCAGATCCGGGTGCCCAGCAATCTCCCGGGCCTCCGCCTCCGTCAGCAGATCAAGGAACCGCCGCACCGACGTACCCAGACGAAGTGCAGCTGCCTCCGCCTCCAGGACGGAGGCCCTGGCCCGGTAGTGCGCCGCCAAGAGGCGAAGTGCACGGACCGTCAACTCGTCATCCATGCCCCCATGGTCGCGACCACCCCGGCCGGCCGTCGGCACTCCGGCGACACTCCACCCGTGTCCTGCGTCACACACCCGGAGGAGGAGGCCCCATGCCACGTAGAGCGCTCCAGGTCTGCCCCACCCCCGGCTGCCCCCGCCTCACTCCCCAGGGACGCTGCGAGCCCTGCCAGCGCGCTGCCGCACGGCAGCGCCCCAGCCCGGCCTCCAGGGGCTACGACGCGCGATGGGGCCGCACCAGGGCCGCCTACCTCCGCGACCATCCGTACTGCGAGTGTGACGAGTGCGAGGCCCTTCCCGCCCTGGTGAGGCCGAGGGCGACCGAGGTCAACCACCGCGACGGCCTCGGGCCCCAGGGTCCGCGTGGTCACGACCCGGCGAACCTTCAGGCGATGACGAAGGCTCACCACTCGCGTGAGACCGCGAGGCACCAGCCCGGAGGCTGGAACGACCGCGCACAGTGACCAGGGGTGGGGGGTGACCCCCGGCATGCAGGGGGTCCGGAACGCCGGGGAGGGCTCCGGGGGGCCGGTCAGGTTCAAAGGGTCAAGATCGTTACGCAAGGTGACGGTCGTCTGATGCTGCGCAACGCGGTACGGAGGAGGGATCGCCATGCCCCGTGGGGGAGCCCGTACGGTCTCGGGACCGCCGCCGGACCCGGCCGCGCTGCGCCGCAACCGGCCCTCCGACAAGGCCGGATGGACGCTCCTGCCCTACGAGGGCCGCCCCGGGCTGCCGCCCGGCTGGCCGCTGACCGAGGCCACCGACCGGGAGTGGGACCTGTGGTGCGGGCTGTGGGAGCGCCCGCAGGCGGTCATGTGGGAGGAGCTGGGCCAGGAGTTCGAGGTGGCGCTTTTCGTGCGCTGCCTCGCCGAGGCCGAGCAGCCCGGCGCGAAGGTGGACGTGCGCAAGCTCGCCCGGCAGTACCTCGACAGCCTCGGTCTGTCCGTGCAGGGCATGCTCCGTAACCGGTGGAAGGTCTCCCCGGGTGAGCCCGGCACCGCAGCGGCCGGACCGGCGGACGAGAGCGGGCCGCCGGCGCCTCGGCGGCCGTCCGCCCGCGACCGCATGAAGGTCGTGCCGCTCCGTGCCCCCGGGGCGTGAGCCCGAAGCGGCCGAGTTCGTTGTCGACTTCCCCACGCTGTGGGTCGTGCCGGACTGGATAGAGCGTCACTGCCCGGTCCCGGACGGGTTCCGGGCAGGTGAGGATCTCCAGCTCTACCCGTGGCAGCTGTGGTGCACCGTCAACCACTACCGGGTGAAGCCGGCGGCAAGGGTGGGGCAACTGGCGCCGGCGTTCCACAACCGGCGCTCGCAGGTGGTCGCACCGCAGAAGACGGGCAAGGGCCCGTGGTCGGCGACGGTCGTGCTGGCCGAAGCGTGCGGGCCCGTCGTCTTCGGCGGGTGGGCACGTGGGGGTGAGCGGTTCATCTGCGCGGACCACGGCTGCGGGTGCGGCTGGTGGTACCAGTACCAGGCGGGCGAACCGATGGGGACGCCCTGGCCAACCCCGCTGATCCAGTTGACCGCGACGTCCGAGGACCAGGTGGCCAACGTCTACCGGCCGCTCAAGAGCATGGTGAAGAAGGGCCCGTTGTCCGAGCGGATCCGGGCGGGCGAGGAGTTCGCGCGGATCGGGGAGGACGGGCAGATTGACGTCGTCACCTCGTCCGCGCTGTCCCGGCTGGGCAATCCGATCATCTTCGCGTTGCAGGACGAGTCCGGCCTGTACACCGCGGCGAACAAACTGCGGAAGGTCGCCGAGACCCAGCGGCGCGGCGCGGCCGGCATGGGCGGCCGAAGCATGGAGACCACGAACGCCTGGGACCCGTCCGAGGAGTCGGTGGCACAGACGACGTCCCAGGCGAAGGCCCGGGACGTCTTCAAGTACCACCCCAAGGCCCCGAAGTCCCTGAGCTTCGGGGACAAGCGGCAGCGCCGCCGCATCTTCCGGACCGTGTACGCAGGCTCGTCGCACGTCGACCTGGACGCGATCGAGGCGGAGTGCGCCGAGATCATGGAGAAGGACCCGGCGCAGGCCGAGCGGTTCTTCGGGAACCGGTGCGTGGCCGGTACGGCATCGTGGCTGGACGGTACGAAGTGGGCGGCGAAGGCCCGCAAACGGCGGGTCCGCGCGGGAGCACGGATCGTCCTCGGGTTCGACGGCTCCGACATGGACGACTGGACCGCGATTCGCGCCCAGACCATGGACGGCTACCAGTTCACCCCGCTGTACGGGGCGGACGACCAGCCGACGATCTGGAACCCGGCGGACTACGGCGGGCAGGTGCCGCGCGCCGAGGTGCGGGCGGCGATGGACCAGCTCATGCGCCGCTACGACGTCGTACGCCTGTACATCGACCCGCCGTACTGGGACACCGAGTGTGACGACTGGGTGGACCAGTACGGCGAGGAGCGGGTGATCCGCTGGTACACCCGACGCCTGGTGCAGATGCATGCGGCGGCCGAGCGGCTGCGCACGGACGTCCTGAAGCGGAACACGCAGGACGGGGCGCGTGCTGCGGCGTTCACGCACGACGGGTGCGAGTGGACGCAATCGCACATCGAGAACACCCGCAAGGCCGAACGCCCGTCCGGCCTGTACGTGCTGCGCAAGGCGTCCCCTGCTCAGAAGATCGACGTCTCGGTGGCGTCGGTGCTGGCGCATGAGGCGTGGGGCGATGTGATCGCGGCCGGGCTGGCGGAGCCGGACGTGTCCTACTACTACGGATCGTGAAGGGGGGCGTATGGCCACCCTGGCGCAGGCGCTGGAGCTGGTGTCGCTGCTGGAGTCGGAGCTGATCCGGCGTCGGCCGGAGATCGACCGGAACGACCGCTACTACCGGGGTGAGCAGCCGCTGCGCTTTGCCAGCGCGGAGTTCGCGAAGTTCCACGGCGACCGGTACAGGGAGTTTGCTGACAACTGGGTGCAAGTCGTGGCGGACAGCCCCGTGGAGCGGCTGGCCGTGACCGGTTTCCAGGCGGCCGGGGAGGAGCGGGCCGACCGGGACCTGTGGCGGGTGTGGCAGGTCAACGGGTGCGATGGTGAAAGCCAGTTGGGGTTCACCGGCTCGGTCAACAGCGCCCGGTCGTTCGTGCTGGTGTGGGGTGACCCGGACGACGAGGACCATCCGGTCGTGACGTTCGAGGACGCTTCGCAGTGCATCGTGGCCTACGAGCCCGGCTCGCGGGTGCGGCGGCGGGCGGGGCTGAAGCGGTGGCAGGACGGCAACAAGGACTTCGCCACCCTGTATCTGCCGCACGAGCTGTGGAAGTTCGAGCGGCCCTTGATGCGGCAGGACAAGTCCCCGCAGATGGCGGGGGTGGATGAGGCGTCGCTGTGGCTGCCGCCCGGTGAGCGGGAGCGCCGGCGGACGTGGGAGCCGCGCGACGAGACGGCGCTCGGTGAGCCGAACCCTCAGGTGAACCCGATGGGCTTGGTCCCGTTGGTGGAACTGCCCAACAAGCCGGTGCTCGTCGGGGAGCCGATCTCTGACGTCTCCGGTGTGGTGGCGATGCAGGACGCAATTAACCTGATTTGGGCCCAATTGTTCACGGCGTCGGACGCCGCGTCGTTCCCGCAGCGGGTGATCATGGGCGCCGAGCGTCCGATGATCCCCAAGCTGAACAGCGCGGGCGAGATCGTCGGGAAGCAGCCCGTCGATCTCGACAAGTTCCAGATCGACCGGGTTGCGTGGATCACCGGCAAGGACACACGGATCGATTCCTGGCCGGCCGCGAACCTGTCCTGGTGGACCGGCATTATCGAGGTCGCTGTCGGGCACGTCGCAGCCCAGACCCGTACCCCCCAGCACTACCTGGTCGGGAAGATGGCCAACCTGTCCGGAGACGCGCTGCTGGCTGCTGAGACCGGTCTGGTGAAGCGGACCGACCAGAAGAAACTGTGGACCGGGCAGGGCCTGCGCGAGGTGGCCCGGCTGATCCTCCTCGCGCGCGGCGAGGACGCCAAGGCGGCCGCGATGCGGGCGGGCAGCGTGCTGTGGGCGGACTCAGAATCCCGCTCCCAGGCGCAACTGGCTGACGCGCTGCTGAAGCTGAAGGAGATCGGGTTCCCCTTCGAGTGGCTCGCCCTGCGCTACGGGCTCACCCCGACCGAGGTGGCGGACGTGGTGGCGATGCGGGAGCGGGAGGCGGAGATGGATCCGATCGGCGCCGCGACCCGCATCCTCGCCCAGAACCAAGGCCCCGACGACGGGGACGAGGACGCGGGTCCGGGTCCGGGTCCGGCCGAGGATGAGGGCGAGGCCGCGGCGTGACGGTGCCGGCGGTGGCGCAGCGCCACCAGGCCGAGCGCGCCGCGCAGGCCGCGGCGACGGCCGCGGCTGTGCGCGCCGTGTGGGGTGAGGTCGAGGCGCGGGACCTGGAGGCGTCGTGGCTGGCCCGCGCGCCGGTGGCCGCCGGGCTGATCCGCGCCGGGCAGCTGACCGCCGCCCAGGGCTCGGCGCCCTGGCTGGAGCTGGAGGCCGGCCCCGCCGAGGGCCTGGTCCGGGCCGAGGCCGCGGTGGCTGCCACCGGCGACCTGACCGGGCCGCTGCTGTATCCGCTGCTGATCGCGTTCAACAGGTTGCGCCGCGGCCTGTCCGGGGCCCTGTCCATCCTGTCCGGGGCCGCGTTCCTGGAGATGGTGACCCGCTCCCTGGTGGCGGACGCCGGGCGGATCGCGGACATGGCCGGGATGATCGCCCGTCCCCGCGTGGTCACCTACGTGCGGGTGGTGCACCTGCCCGCCTGCGCGCGCTGCATCATCCTCGCGGCCCGCGAGTACTCGCTGTCCGAGGGGTTCCTGCGGCATCCTCGCTGCGACTGCACCATGGCCCCCCGCAGGCCGGGAGACAGCTGGGACCTGCCCTCCCCGCAGTCGCTGTACGAGGAGATGACGACCGCGCAGCGGCTGCGATCGTTCGGCCGGGCCGGGGCCGCGGCGATCGCCGACGGCGCCGACCCCACCCAGGTCGTCAACGCCCGCCGGGGCATGACCACGGTCACCCGTTACGGACGTCAGGTGCAGGCGACCCGCGAGGGCACCACCCGCCGCGGCCTGTACGGGGCCCGGCGGGCGAAGTTCGCGAAGGTCCCCGGCGCGAAGTACGCACGCGCGGGCGCTCCGCGGCTCATGCCGGAGGAGATCTACCGCCTGGCCGACGGCGACCGCGAGCACGCCGTACGGCTGCTCAGGCGCAATGGATACATCGTCTGACCGTGTGGCTGCTGCCCGTGATGCCGCGGCGCCGCGAAGGCCGCACGGCCCCTGCCCGACCGCGCGCAACGCGCGGCCCACATACACCCGCAACGGGGAGACACCCATGCACGCACCCCTGCCTGTTCACCCGCTCACCGGCGCCCGCGCGCTGGGCTGGCGCAAGGCCCGCCCCGGCGAGGACGAGGACGCCCTGCACCCGGTGTGGCCGGTCCTCGGCGCCGCCGGGGACGACGACCAGGACGACGAGGGCACCGGCCCCGGCGAGGAGCAGGACTCCGACGACGAGGAGGACCAGGACGACGGCGGCCAGGACGGCGGCCGGGACGACGGCGGGCAGGACGACGGCGGGCAGGACGGCGGCGAGGATCCCGAGGGCGCCGACCAGCTCGGCGACAAGGGCAAGCGGGCGCTCGACGCGATGAAGGGCAAGCTGAAGTCAGAGCGCGCAAGGCGCCGCGACCTCGAACAGCGGCTCGCCGCCGCCGCCCCTGCCGGCGGCGACGATGCCGTGGCGAAGGCGACCGCAGCCGCAACGGCCGCGGCGAACGCCCGGATCCTGAGAGCCGAAGTCCGCGCGGCGGCGACCAGGCTTGCCGACCCGCGCGACGCCCTGCGCTTCCTCGACCTCAGCAAGTTCGAGGTCGATGAGGACGGCGAAGTGGACGCCGAGGAGATCGCTGACGCGATCGAGGATCTGCTCAAGAACAAGCCCTACCTCGCCGCGCAAAGCGGCCGGAGGTTCCAGGGCACCGGCGACGGAGGGGCAGCGCGCAAGGCGGGCCGTCCGAAGCAGCTCACCGAGCGCGACCTGAAGAACATGAGCGCCGAACAGATCGTCAAGGCCCAGGAAGACGGGCGCCTGGACGATCTCCTCGGCGCGGGATGACCCCTGGAGGACCCCCGTGGCAATCACCCGATTCCGGCCTGAGATCTGGTCGGCCCGACTCCTCGTCGGCTGGCGCAAGGCGCTGATCTACGCAGGACCCACCGTCGTGAACCGCGACTACGAAGGCGACATCGCCGAGGCCGGCGATGTCGTCCGCATTACCTCGATCTCGGACCCCACGATCGGCACCTACGTGCCCAACCAGACCGAGATCAACGCCGAGGAACTCACGGACGCGCAGCGCTCGCTGGTCGTGGATCAGGCCAAGTTCTGGGCTTTCAAGGTCGATGACGTCGACAAGCGGCAGGCCAAGGGCAACGTCATGCCGGAGGCGATGTCCCGCGCGGCCTACCGGCTGGCCGACCAGACCGACCAGTACGTGGCAAGCTTCTACACCGGCGCCGTCCCCGCCAACACCGTCGGTTCCACCGGGGCGCCGGTCAACGTGTACACGGACCCGCGTGACTTCTACGCGAAGATCCTTGTACCGCTGCGTACCCGGCTGACGCGGGCGGACGTGCCGAGGGCCGGCCGGTACTGCATCGTCCCGCCCGAGGGGTACGCGTCGCTGCTGCTGGACGACCGTTTCACCGACTACGCCAAGAGCGGGCAGACCGAAGCCCTGCGCAACGGTGCCGTGGGCCGCGCGGCCGGGTTCGAGATCTTCGAGTCCAACAACGCGCCGGAGCCGACGGCCGGTGTGCAGGTCGTGCAGGCCGGTGTACAGGCCGCGATCTCCTTCGCGGAGCAGATCAACCGAACCGAGGCGTACCGGCCGGAGAAGTCGTTCGGGGACGCTGTGAAGGGCCTGGCCCTGTACGGGGCGAAGCTCGTGCGCCCGGACGGCATCGCCATCGCCTACATCGACGCCACCCCCTGACAGGAAGGGCTCTGACTCATGGCACGCACCGCTGTCGCGTACAGCAATCTCCTTCCCAATGCCGACATCGCCGACCCGGCCGGGACGCCGACCAACGCCGGCGCCGGGAACGGGCACGTCATCCCCGCCGCAGGACCCGGCCGGGCTGTCCCGGAGCTGACCCTGCTGCGGGTGGTCGCCGGGGCGACCGGCGGGGCCGTGACTGTCCTCGCCGGGGACAACCCGCCCGCCATCGCGGCCGGCATGGGCAACCTCGTCGTCGCCGTCGGCAGCAGCGCCACCCGCTGGATCGGCCCGTTCGAGTCCGGCCGGTTCCTCCAGAACGACGGCACGATGCTCGTGGACATCGCCACGGGTTTCGTCGCCGGGTCCATCACCGCCTTCCGAGTCCCGAGGAACACCTGACATGCCCGAGAGCATCCATGTCCGTGGTGAAGCCGGACAGATCATCGAGATGTCGCTGCCGCTGCCCGCGCCGGTCGCGGACCGGCTCACCAAGGGCCTGCTGCGCCGTGTCCACGCGGACGGCACCCCCTACGCCGGCGGCCAGGGCCCCGGGTCCGGCGCGTCCGACGTCGCCCAGGGCGCCGGGAGCGCGCTGACCGAGGGCCGCACGCCCCGCCCGGCGCCCGGCGCGCGGAAGGCGGAGTGGGTGGGATGGGCCGTCGGCGTCCACGGCATGGACCCCGAGGCCGCCGACGCGATGACCAAGGCCGACTTGCAGGAGCTGCCCGAGCAGCCCGGCCCCAATCAGCCGGGCACCGCCGGGCCCGCGGGCGGCGGGCGGCCGGCGGACGACGCCCCCAAGGACGAGTGGATCACCTACACCGTGCAGCGGGGTCTTTTGTCCGCCGAGGACGCCGCCGTCTACACCCGTGACGACCTGATCGACCTGGCGCGCTGAGGCCCGCCTCTACCGGAAGGGGGCGTGTATGGCTCTGGCTCCGCTGGCGACGCCCGCCGACCTGACCGCGCGTGGCTTCACCCTCGCCCCGGGCGAGGCGGATCTGGCCGCCGTGTACCTTTCCGTCGCCTCGGCCGCGATCAGGGAGGCGGCCGGGGTACCGATCACCCAGACCACCTCGACCGTCTCCCTGACCGGCCCTGACGATTCGCTGTGGCTGACCCTGCCGGGTCCGCCCGTCACCGCAGTCACCGCTGTCGCCATCGATGGGCAGCCTGTCACCGGTTGGCGGCTGCGGTCGTCCCGGCTGTGGCGGGCGGCCGGCTGGCAGCCCGGTCACGAGCCTGCCGAGGTCGAGGTGGTGCAGACCCACGGCCTTCCCGCCGTTCCGGCGGACATCGTGGACCTGGGGTGCCGGATCGCCGCCGCCACCCTGATCGCCTACCGGTCCCGGCCCGACGGCGAGGGCCTCGCCGCAGCGGACATCCGCTCCGAGCGGATCGGGGACTACGCCGTCACCTACGGCGACGCCGGGCGCATCACCGAGATGGAGCTGCCCGCGCACCTGCGTGAGCAGCTCGCCGCGCGCTTCGGCGGCGGCGCCGCCGTCGTGAGGTTCCGGTGAGCCGGGCCGGCCGGCTCCTCAACACGAGCGTGCCGGTGTGGCGGGAAGTCCTCACCGACGACGGCGGCGGCGGCCAGGGATCCGCCTGGATACTCACCGCCACGGTGCGCGCCCGCCGGTCGCAGCCGACCGCACGCGAGCGGCAGGCCGCCGACCAGGCCCAGGCCCGCCTGGACGAGACCTGGTACTTCCACCCCGGCACCGACGTACGCCGCGGCGACGAACTGCGCCCCGAGGGGCGGGTCGTGAAGGTGTTCGCGACCTTCGAGCCGTCGGAGCCCGGCACCTATCTGCGGGCCGACTGCACCGCCCGCCAGCCCACCACCGGAAGCTGAGGAAGAGCATGGCCATCCTGTCCGCGCAGCAGCTGCCCCTTTCAGGGCTCCAGCCCGCCTACGCCAACGCCGCCTCGGGCGGCGACCAGGCCCCGACCGGGGAGAAACTGGCGCTGCACGTCCGCAACGGGGACGCCGCCGCCAAGACCGTCACGATCACCACACCGGGCACCGTCGGCGACCTCGCGGTGGCCGACGCCCAGCAGGTCATCCCCGCGTCCGGGAACGCGTTCATCCCGCTGAAGGGTGTGTTCCGGGACCCCATGACGGGGCGGGCGGCGATCACCTACAGCGCCGTCACCTCCGTGACCGTCGCCGTCCTCCAGCTCCCGTAGCCGTGGCCCGCCGCGCCCGGCTGGACGGGCTGAGCAACGCACTGCGGGCGGTCGCCCGGATCCCCGGGGCCATGAGCGAGGCCCGCTCGGACACGCTCCACGAGTGGGCCGACGACGTCGAGGCGACGGCCGAGGACCGTGTCCCGGTCCGCACCGGCGACCTCAAAGAGAAGATCGAGCAGCAGGTGAGCGAGCAGTACGGGCGGGCCGAGGTAGGCGTGTGGGACCCCGACGCCCTGGAGTACGCCCAGCACGTGGAGCAGGGCACATCGAGCATGCCCGACCAGCCCTACCTCCGCCCCGCGTTCGACCAGCACCGCAGGCAAGTGCCCCGTATCTACCGGGCGGCGTTCCGCCGGCACATGGGAGGAGCGGCTGAGTGAGCCTCGCCGACACCTGGCGGCGCCGCCTCGCACGCGAACGCGCGCGCCTGGCCGAAGCCGAGCAGCAGCGGGCCGACGCCCTGAGGCAGATCGACCGGCTGCAACGCAAGATCGCACGCGCAGAAAGGAAGGGCTGACATGGTCAAGCGGGTTCTGTCCCTGCCCCTGTACATGCGGCTGGGGGACCGCGGTGCCGAGCAGCTGGTCGGCCGGGTGACCTGGGACCCGGCCGACGGCGAGTCGGAGGTGGACCTGGAGCACATGGAGGGCGGCTACGTGCGGATGCTCCGGGCCAGCCCCGAACTGCGGGAGGCGGGCATCGAGATCGAGGACGGCGCGGGGTGACGGTCGCGCTGTGGCCGATCCAGGAGGCCGTCATCACCCGGCTTCGGGCCCACGCCCCGCTCACCGCGCTGGTGAGCGGGGTGTACGACCGGGTCCCCGAACCGGTCGTACACCCCTACGTGAGTCTCGGGTCGATCACCGAGACCGCCGCGGACGCCCACAACCAGCGGGGCCTGGACGCGGTGGTGGTGCTGCACGTGTGGTCCCAGTACCACGGCTACAAAGAAGCGGCAGCGATCTGCGCCGCCCTTGATGACGCCCTGGACCGGCAGCCCCTCACGGTCGCGGGCTTCAGGGACGTGTCTGTGGCGCACGAGCGGCACACCGAGGCACGCGACCCGGACCCCGCCATCAGGCACATCCACATCAGCTACCGCGTGTGGCTGACCCGAACGTGAAGGAGTCATCATGGCTGGTCTGGACGCTTTCGGAACCCAGCTGCAACGCGGTGACGGTGCCAGTCCCGGTGAGACGTTCACGCCGATCGCGTCCGTCTCGGACATCACCCCGCCGTCGCTGGAACGCGAGACGTACGACGTCAGCGCGCACGACTCTCCCGACGGCTGGCGGGAGTTCGTCGGCGGCCTCAAGGACGGCGGCGAAGTCGAGATCGAGATCAACTACGACCCGCGCGAACACGATTCGCTGGTGGACGACTTCAAAGACAGGTCGCCCCGCAGCTACAAGATCGTGTGGCCGGACGCCCTGGGCGACTGGGCTTTCAAGGCGATCCTCACCAACTTTGAGCCGGAGGCCCCCCACGACGACAAGCTCGCCGCCAGCCTCACCTTCAAGGTGTCGGGCAAGCCCGTCATTACCACCGGCGCATGAGCCCGCCCCCGGCACCGCACCGACCAGAAAGAGACCAGCCCATGACGCAGTACCTGTCTGCCGAGCAGATCCTGGACGCCGACGATCTCAGGTACGAGGACGTGCCCGTACCCGAGTGGGGCGGCACCGTGCGGGTGCGGGAGCTGTCCGGCACCGAGCGCGACAAGTTCGAGGCCGAGTTCCTGGGCAAGGACGGCAGGTCCGTGCGCACCGAGGGCCTGGAGGGGTTCAGGGCCCGGCTGGCTGCCGCGTCCATCGTGGACGAGAAGGGCCGGCGCCTGTTCCGGTCGGTGGCCGAGGCGAAGCGGCTGGGCGAGAAGTCGGCGGCCGCGCTTCAGCGGGTGTGTGACGTGGCCACCCGCCTGTCGGCGATGACCGAGGAGGACGTCCAGGACCTGACGGGAAACTGAGGGCGCGGCCGGGAAGGCAGTTCTACTTCCGGCTGGCCGCGCACCTCAGGATGCCCGTGCGTGATCTGCTCGCCCGCACCACGTCCAGGGAACTGGCGGAGTGGCAGGCGTACGAGACGCTGACGGGGCCGCTGGGCCCGGTACGGGGCGACATCCAGGCCGCGCTGATCGCGAGCGTCATCGCGGGTGTCAACCGCGGCCGGGGCCGCGCCCCGAAGATCGAAGACTTCGTGATCCGCTGGGACCGCACCAAGGTCAAGAAGTCTCCGGCGGAGCTGTTCCAGATGGCGCGGATGGCGAACGCCGCGCTCGGCGGGCGGTTCAACAGCACAACTCCATAGCGACTCCGTAGCGACGCCCCGGCCAGGGGCCGATGTTCGAGGGGGTGATGGCCTGTGGCCACCCTCGCGAGCATGACGGTCCGCCTGGGCATCGACACCGACGCCGTACGGGCCGGAGCCACCCGGGCCAAGAAGATCCTCGGGGGTCTCGGGAAGACCGTCGCCGCCCTGGGGGTCGGGCTTCCTGCGGTCGCCGCGCTGGGCGCCGGTGTCGGCGGCCTGGCCGCCATGTTCGCGTCGGCCGGTGCGGCGGCGCTCGCCTTCAAACTGGCCGTCGGGCCGCAGATGCAGGAGGTGGCCTCCGTCGCCGACCTGGCGGCCGAGGCCCAGAAGGCCGCCGCCGAGGGGGCCGAGGACGCCGCCGAGAAGCAGAAGGCGTACACCGACGCTCTCGCCCAGCTGCCCCCCGCGACGCAGGAGACAGCGCGGGCGTTCATCGGCCTCAAGAAGGACTACGGCCAGTGGTCCGACAGCCTGTCCGGCAGCACGATGCCCGTCTTCACCCGGGCGTTGCAGCTGCTGCGGCGGCTGCTGCCGCTGCTCACCCCGTTCGTGAAGGCCGCAGCAGCAGCGTTCGGCGCATTCGTTGACGAGATCGACCGCAGCACCCGCGGCAAGGGCCTGGAGAAGTTCGCCGACTCCATGGCGAAGGTGGCCGGCCGCAACCTGCAGAGCTTCCTGTTCGGGCTGAAGAACATCGCCGTCGGTATCGGCGGGATCATCAAGGCGTTCATGCCGCTGTCCGACGAGATGTCGGGCGGGTTCGAGGAGTCGACGGCCGCGTTCGCCGCCTGGGGACAGGGCCTCAGCGACAGCAAGGGGTTCGCCGAGTTCATCGCCCTCGCCAAGCAGGGCGCCACCACCCTGGGCACCCTCGCCACGACCGCGCTCGTGCTGCTCCAGGCATTCGCGCCACTGATCGGGCTGGCGTCCCTGGTCGCCCTGCACCTGTCGCAGGCCATCAACGCCATGCCGCCCAGCGCGGTACAGGCCCTCGCCTACGCCGTCCTCGCCGCCGTCGTCGCCTACAAGTCCTTCGCGCTCGCCTCCAGGGCGGTCGATACGGCGTCCGACCTGATGTCGTCGCGACTGGGCACGGTCGCCCGCCGCTGGGTGTCCACCGCCGCGACCGCCGTCAAGGCCCAGCTGCGGATAGCGGCCGGCGCGGCACGGGCCGGACTGCGCACCGCCGCGGTGTGGGCGGCGACGGCCGCCAGGGCGACAGCGACATGGCTGGCGGCCATCCTGCGGATCGCCGCGGCCACCGTCGCCCGCTACGCACTCATGGCCGGGCGTGCCCTGTGGTGGGCGGCGCGCATGGCCGCGTCGTGGTTCATCGCGATGGGCCCGATCGGCTGGGTCATCGCGGTGGTGATCGGCCTGGTCGCGCTGATCATCGCGAACTGGGACACCGTCAAGGCGTGGACCGGGGCGGCCTGGGACTGGATCTGGCAGAAGATCCAGTCCGCGGTCAAATTCGCGCTCGCCGCGGTCGGCTGGCTCGGCCGGATACCCGGCTGGATCGGCACGTGGTTCACCCAGGCGAAAGACTGGGCCATCGCACGCGCGCTCGCCCTGGTGGCGTGGCTGCTCGGACTGCCGGGCCGGGTCCGCTCCGCCCTCGCCGGGCTGCTGGGCGTCCTGCGCCAGCGGGCGGTCAGCGCATTCACGGCGTTCAAGGACGCCGCCGTAGCGCGGGCGCTCGCCCTGCTGGCCTGGATGGCCGGCCTGCCCGGCCGGGCCCTGCGCGCCCTCGGTGACCTCGGCCGGCTCCTGTTCGGCGCCGGGAAAGCGCTGATCCAGGGCTTCATCAACGGGATCAAGAACATGCTCGGCAACGTGCGGGACGCCGCGTCCGACGTGGTGTCCGCCGCCCGGGACTTCTTCCCTTTCTCCCCCGCGAAGGAAGGCCCTTTCTCCGGGCGCGGCTACACCCTGTACTCCGGCCGGGCGCTCGCCGCCGGGTTCGGGCAGGGCATCCAGGACGGCCTGCCGGGCGTGCAGTCCGCCCTGGACGGCCTGGGCACCGTGCCCGGCCTCGCGGCCGTCAACCGCACCCGTGGCGGCCAGATCGCCGCCACGGGCGCGCCGCAGGCGCTGACCGTGCGCCTCGACGGGGCCGACCCCTTCCTGACCTGGCTGAAGGAACGGATCCGTATCGAGTACGGCGGCGACGTGACCAACCTCAACACCGGAAGGTGAGCATGCCGAGTCTGCCGCCGCCCATGTGGGCGGAACTCCACTACGGCGGCACCTGGAACCCGCTGAGCATGCAAGCCGACGCCGGCTTTACCGCCACCCGCGGGCGGGGCGCGGAGCGGGACTCGGCGGGCCCCAGCACCGGGGCCATGACCCTCGTCAACACGGGCGGGCGCTACTCCCGCCGCAGCCCGACCAGCCCGCTGTGGGGGCAGGCCGGGCTGAACACCCCGGTCCGGTACGGGTACCGGGCCGGGTCGGTGTGGGCCGAGAGCGCCGGCACCCTGACCTCCTACCTGTCCACCCCCACCTCGCCCGCCTACGACCTGACCGGCGACCTAGACGTGCGGGCCGAGATCGCCGCCGACTCCTGGACCCGCGACATCGCCCACATCGCCAACCGCTGGGGCGCGGGCGCGGGCGCGGCCGGGTGGGCGCTGCGGGCGTCCTCGACCGGGGTACCGCAGATGTTCTGGTCCCCGGACGGCACCGCCTCTGTGTCCGTCCCGGCCCGCGCCTACCTGCCCGCGCACGCCGGGCAACGCATCGTCCTGCGGGTCACGGTGGACATCGCGAATGCCGACGGCCGCTGGGAGGTGAGGTTCTACACGGGCCTCGACGCCGGCGCCACCGACCCCTCGGCCTGGCGGCTGCTCGGCACACCCGTCACCGGCACCGCCCCCACCAGCATCAACAACCCGCCGGAGCCGCTCTGCTTCGGCGCCCTGCGGCCCTCGGTCACCCCCGGCATGCCCGGATGCCTGTACCGGCTCCAGCTGCGGCAGGGCATCAACGGGCCGGTACTCGCCGACACCGACACGTCCCGCGCGAGCGTCGGCGCCACCTCCTACACGGATCCCGGCGGCGCGGTCTGGACCCTCAACGGGGACATGATGTTCACCGACCGGCATGTCCGCCTGCACGGCGAGGTGCCGGACTGGACACCACAGCGTGACAAGTCCGGCGCCTCCCAGACGGTGGAGATCAGCCCGGCCGGGATCACACGCCGCCTCTCCGCCGGACAGCAGGTCCTGCGCTCGCCGCTGTTCCGGGAGTTCTCCCACCCGTCCCGCACGGCCATCGTCGGCTACTGGCCGTGCGAGGACTCCTCGGCCGCCCTGAGTATCGCGAGCGGTCTGCCGGGCGGACCGGCCGGGCAGGTACGGGGCTCCGTGTCGCTGGCTGCCGACTCCCAGGCGTGGCTCGCGTCCGATCCGCTGCCCACGTTCGCGAAGGGCCGCCTCGACTTCACCGTCACGAAGTACGCCGACACCGGGCAGGTGTCGTTCCGGTGGCTGCTCGCCGTGCCTGCCGCCGGTGTCAGCGCCACCGTGCACCTCATGCGCGCGTCCATGACCGGCACGGCCGCACAGCTCGACGTGTGGGTGACTCCGGCCGGATCGCTGCGGGTGGCTGCGTTCGACGCGGACGGGACCGCTCTGAGCGATACCACGACGGCTTTCGCCGTCAACGGGATCACGGTGGCGATCACTCTGGAACTGTCCCTGAGCGGGACGACGGCCACGTACACGTGCATCACCACGCGATTCGTTCCCGGGCTGACCGTGGACGACCCCCTCGCCACCAGCTCGGGCGGCGGCACCTTCACGGCCGCCGCGGTGGGCAGGTGCACCAGGATCAGCCTCGGATCCGTCGTCGGCGATCTCGGCGGGACGATCATGGGACACCTGGCCATATCGAACGATCTCGCCGGGTACGCGGGGACCGCGGACGCCAACCTCGGCTGGAACGGGGAACTGGCCCGCACGAGGCTGCTGCGCCTGGCAGCAGAGGAACAGGTTCCGCTCTCGGTCGCGATGGACGGCACCCGCCAGCCCCGCCTCGGCGTCCAGAAATCGGGCGCGTTCCTCGAACTCCTCGGTGAGGTCGAACGCACCGACATGGGCGTCCTGTTCGAGCGGCGGGACGCGCCCGAGCTGGCCTACCGGTCGTCGTCCTCCCTGACCAACCAGGAACCCGGCCTGGTCCTGGACTTCACGGCCGGCCTGTTCGATGACATCGCACCCAAGGACGACGACCGTGCCGAGTACAACGCCCTGACCGCAAAGCGCATCGACGGCAGCGAGTACACGTACGAACTCCTCGACGGCCCCCAGTCCGTGCTACCGCCCCCGGACGGCATCGGCCGCTACAGCACCTCCGTCGACCTGTCCTTGTCGAGTGACCAGGACTTGCCCAGCCAAGCCGGATGGCGGGTCCACGTCGCCACCGTGGACGCCATGCGCTACCCCGCCATCACCCTCAACCTCGCCAACCCGCGGGTCTACGCGTTGGCGGATGCGATCCTCCGCACCGACATCGGCGACAAGATCCGCATCACGCACCTGCCCGACGACTACGGCCCGGACGACATCGACCTCCTCGTGTGGGGCATGACGGACGCCCCGTCCGCCAGCGGCTGGAAGGTGACGTTCATCTGCGTCCCCGCCAGCCCGTGGGAGGTGTTCGTGCTGGGGGATCCGGTCCGGGGACGGCTCGACACCAGCGGCTCCGAGCTCGCCACCCCCGCGGCCGCCGATGACACCGAGCTGCTCGTGGCGACGGACTCCGGCCGCCAGGTCTGGATCACCAGCAGCGAGTTCCCCGGCATGTTCCCGCTTGCGGTGAGGATGGGAGGCGAACTGGTGACCGTCACCGGTATCACCCGGGCCACGTCGCCGCAGACATTCACCGTCCAGCGCTCCCGCAACGGCGTGGTGAAGGCCCACCAGGCCGGGACCCGGGTGAGGGTCGCGCGGATGGCGGCCTCATGACCATGCTCTGGATGAGCGTCGGCGCCGTCACCTCGACGTCTGCCCGCTTCGCGGTGCGGGTCACCACCGGGCCGGTGCGCGTCGCTGTGTCCACCAGCCCCGCCATGACCAGCCCCCTCTACTCCGCGGCCACGGCCGTCACCGCAACCGGGACCGCCATCGTCCCCGTCACCGGTCTGGCCGCGGACACCCGCTACTGGTGGCGGGTCGAAGACGCCGGCGTCCTCGACCCGGCCGCCACGGGGCAGCTGATCACCGACCCGCCGCTCGGAGCCCCCGCGAGTTTCACCGTCGGGGTCGGCGGTGACGCAGGGCTGACGCCACTGGTCCCGGGGGTGTCCGGCAGCGCACCCTCCCGGCTGTCGAACCACCCGATCCACGACCACATCCGGGTGCGTGCACTCGCCGAGGGCTGGCGCCGGTTCTGCCACATCGGGGACATCACCTACTACGACCTCGGATCCGGCAACTGGGGACTGGCCGCCACCGCGTCCGCGACGCAGTACCGGACGATGTGGGACGACGTCTACGCCCAGCCCCTCCAGCACCGCCTGTACCGGGAGGTGCCGTGGGTGTACGTCTGGGACGACCACGACTACGGACCCAACAACGCCGACAGCACCTCACCCGGCCGCACGAACGCGCGGACCGTGTACCGGGAGCGGGTCCCCTCGTACCCGCTCCCGGCCGGGACGGGAGCAGGGCCGATCTACCACTCCTTCCAGATCGGTAGGACGCTTTTTGTCGCCTCGGACTCCCGGTCCGACCGGGTCCCCGGCACGACCCTGCTCGGCGCCGCACAACTGGCCTGGCTCGACGGGCTGCTCGCCTCCTCGACCGCGGCTGCGCTCGTGTGGCTCATGCCGAACCCCTGGCTCGGCCCGTCCGCCGACACCTGGGGCGGATTCCCCGACGAACAGGCCGCGATCATCTCCATGCTGCGCGGTCGCGGCTGGCTGGACCGGATGGTCATGGTCTCCGCCGACAAACACGTCTGCGCCATCGACTCCGGCCAGGCATCGTACGGAGGGTTCCCCAACATGGTGTGCGCCTCGCTGGACGCCTCGCCTGGCAGCTACACCACCCAGTACCAGGAGGGGATGTGGCCCGGCCGGGGGCAGTACGGCACCATCACCGTCGCCGACCGCGGCGGCCCCATCACGATCACCATGACGGCCTGGCGCGGCACGCGCCCGCTCGGCTGGACCTACACGGTCACCGGCGGTACCACCCCGGCCCCGGCCGGCCCCGCCTCCCACGTCCTCGGCCTCTAGAGAAAGGGAGGTGCGCTGTGGCGCTGCCGTTCTACGCCGGGCAGGTTCTCTACCCGGATGACCTCATGGCGATCCAGTGGCACCGCGTGTCCCAAGGTGTCGCCCAGTCCGTCACCGCCTCGACCACGCTGGCGGAGTCCGCCATCGTGATCCCCATCGAGGGCCTCACCGTCGTGAAGACATTCCTTCAGTACACGTCGCTCGGCGGGGGGATCACCTGGGACTGGGATGTCACCGCCGGAACGGTCGCGGACGCCGACGGCCGATGGGTCTGGGGCCACGGACAGGCCACCACCGGTGACGTCCTGACCTCCACCGCCATCCAGATGCACCGGTCCGCCCTCTCCACCGACCGAAGCGTGCAGCACTTCACCACCCAGGCCCCGAACGCCATGAGAGAGGAGATGACCGTCAGCGGTTCGGGGGAGATCACGATGCGGTTCGCGCAGCAGACCAGCAACGCCGCGGCGACCACCCTCGCCGCCACAAGCTACGCCCGGTACCTGCGCCTCGAACCCTGACCCACCCCCGTACACACCGTGCCCCGCGCCACCCCGGCCGGGGCATTCCTCATGCCCTGGAGGGCTCATGGACACCGCAGGACGCCACCCCAGCACCGTCCAGGCCGTGCGCGGCCTGGCCTACGACCACCTCCCGCAGCGACTCCAGACCATCAGCCGGCCATTCCACGACCTGGTCGCAGAGATGCTGCGCATCCTCCCCGACGACCCCGAATTGATAGCTGCGATCGGCAAGATCCGGGAGGCCAAGGACTGCTGCGTGCTCCTCGCCGCCCTGGACGACGCCGCCGCAGCCGAGGGGAAGAAGCTCCATGGCTGACCCCATGTCCGCCGCCCGTCTCCTCTCCGCGCTCCGCAGCGAGGGCCTGGAGGTCGTGGAGGTCGGCGACTGGCGCGACCACAACCGCAACCGCAAGGGCCCGTGGGGTCCGGTGCACGGTGTGATGATCCACCACACCGTGACCAAGGGCAGCGCGAAGACCGTCCAGATCTGCCGGAACGGGTACGCCTCGCTGCCAGGCCCGCTGTGCCACGGTGTGATCACCAAGGACGGCCGGGTGCATCTCGTGGGCTACGGCCGCGCCAACCACGCGGGCCTCGGCGACGACGACGTGCTGCGCGCCGTCATCGCCGAGAAGCAGCTGCCTGCCGACAACGAGTCGAACACCGACGGCAACGCCCACTTCTACGGCTTCGAGTGCGAGAACCTCGGCGACGGCAAGGATCCCTGGTCCGCCGCCCAGCTCGACGCCATCGCCCGCGCCGCGGCGGCGATCTGCCGCGTCCACGGCTGGAGCGAGCGCTCGGTCATCGGCCATCTGGAGTGGCAGCCGGGCAAGATCGACCCGCGCGGATTCCCGATGTCCTCGATGCGCGCCCGGGTCGCCACCCGGCTGCGGCCGGCCTCGTACACCGTCCGCGCGGGGGACACCCTCTGGGGCATCGCGGCGGACCGGCTCGGCGCCGGCGGACGGTGGCGCGAGATCGCCACCCTCAACAACCTCACCGACGGCGCCGAGATCACGCCCGGTCAGACGCTCAAGCTCCCCAAGAGATGAGGAAGATCATGTTCACTGCTGCATTCTGGCGGGCGACAAGCGAGCGCACCGTGCGCACCGTCGCCCAGACCCTCGTGGCCACCCTCGGCCTCGACACGACTGGCGTCCTGGACGTCGACTGGGGCCAGGGCCTCGCGCTCGGCGCGTCCGCCGGCGTCCTCACGATCCTCACCGCACTCGCGGTCGGCACCGTGGACGGGCCCGGCCGGACGGAGAGCACGCGGGGGAGCTGATGACGCCGCCGGAGTTGACCGTTGCGCACGAGCTGGCCGAGATCCGGCGCACCGTGGAGGTGGGTTTCACGAGGGTGGACGGTCAGTTGGCGCTTCTGGTGCAGCGTGGAGAGCAGACTGACAAGATGCTCGATGACCATGAGCAGCGGCTCGATGCGCTGGAGCGGAGCCGGTGGCCGGTGCAGGCTGTCACCGCGCTCACGGCTGTGGGTGCACTGGGTCTGGCTGTGTGGCAGGCACTCGGCCGGTGAGCGGCCAGCCGGGTCGGCGTTCGGTAAAGTGGGTATAGTCAGGTTCGGGTGCCGACGAAATCTCAGGTGGGCTCCTGTAGACCCCGCACGAGCGGGGGTGGTCCCACACACCGGTGCGGCTCCGTGGTCGCTCAACCGCCGTCCCCGCACGAGCGGGGGTCACGCCGATGATCGGCGTAGTTGAACCACATCGCCCCCTGCGCAGCCCGCCTGTGAGCGGGCTGCGCAGGGGGCGATTCGTCACGCGGATCGTCACACCTGCCGGAACGGGTCCCTGGGCGGGGCGAACTCGGTGCGAAGGCGCTTCACCTGGGATCTGGGTACCTCGGTCGCGGAGGCGATGTCGCCGAGCGTCGTCCGCCGCAGAGCCAGCGACTTCACTGCGGCGCTGAGGGCCGCAGCGTATGCCTCGCGGGCGGAGCGCAGGGCTTCCAGTTCGGGGCTGTCCGCGAAGAGCGTGACATCCGCCGTCACGCCGACGAGCGCCAGGCCGGTGATCACGTTGGTGCGGGTGGCGGCCAGGGTGCGCCCGTGCCCGTACACCCCGTGCTCGGGCAGGTGAACCGTCCACTCCCGTCCGCGCCTGCTCGCCCGGCCCACGATGGGCTCGTTCCCGCTCTCGGTCACGATGCCCCCGCTGTGATGCTGTCAATGATCTGCTGCACGAGCACTGGGGGGATGGGGGTGGGCAGTACGACTTGACGGCCACCGATCCGGTAGGCGGCGTGGGTGGCGCTGCTGGAAATCTGGGTGACGGTGAGACCCATCTGATGGGCAGCGGTGCGGATACGCGTCAGGGGCCCGCCCTCGGCCGCGCCTGCCCGTAGTGCTGCGGTGACCTGCTGGGCCTGCTTCCACTCCTCCAGGCTCACAACCGGCTCATGCACGACGGTCGGGGACCACACCCACTCCGAGATCGGATTGAGCCTGGCGAATCCCGGCCGCCCGGTCCGGGCCGCCTTGCGGTTGTAGACCTGGTGACCTGAGAGCTTAGGATTGGCGATCAGCCCGTTGACCAGGCGGTGGGTCCACTGGCCTGGATACCGGTCGGGGTCGGCGGCCAGAATGGCGATGATGTCCTTGGTCTCCATGTGTTCCTCGCGTCGCAGTCGGCACAGCTCCCGGGCGGCGCCGAACCGCCGCGGGTCTTGGTGCGGCACGAGCTTCCTCTTGGGGCGCTGCTCACCGAATCGTGTCCCGCCGCGGGCGGGGGCGGTCTCGTCTATCACCGTCGTGTACGGGTATGGCGGGTAGCCGTGGTTCCAGCCGGAGATGGCGTGCTGGATTTGCCCGCCCATGGACATCTCCACCAGGACAGCACGGTAGACCTCCGCTTCGACCTGGCCGGACCTGCGGGTGCGGAGCCGGCCGGACGCGGTGCCGTCCGTCGGCTCGTTGGCGTACACCACCTCCACCCCGATCTGCTCCAGTTCGTGCTCCACGGTGAGGCTGGTCAACATGGCACGGGCCACCCTGTCAGAGCGCTCGGCGAACACGTGCGTGACGCCGTCCCGCTCGGCAAGCGCCATCAGATCCTGGAGGCCGCCGTCACGCTGTACCGGCACGGCGAGCGCGTCATACATCTCGCGCGTCCCCCGGCCTCGCAGTTCAGGAGGGAGCATCCCGGACTCGACGTCCCAATAGAACGCCGTGAACTCCTCGCCCGGCTCCAGCCGTTCCGAGGCGAGCGCCACCTGCCGCGGGATGGAGGAGGCGGGATTTTGCTGGTCTTTGGTGGAGACTCTGCCCACGAACACGGGGTGGCGCGTGGGCTCGGTCGCCCGCGTGTAGCCGTGCAGGTCGGTGAGATCGATGGGGGGTCCGAAGCTGGTCATGGCCCTTCCTGGTGGTCTGTGGTCCCGGCGGTATCGGGCAGGGTCGAGCGGAATGGGGGGGGGTGGATCAGTCGTCGCAGTCGTCGGCGTCGCACTGCTCCTTGCGGAGGTCGCGCAGATAGACGTCAAGGCCGGGGCACACCACCACGGTGCTGGGGCTGCTCTCTGCGAGGTTGGCAATGATTTGTTGTGCGACCTCCGCAAGGCGCTCGTCGGTCGTGGCGGCGGTGATGTCGTACTCGTCGGCTTCCAGGCCGTTGACTGCGACGTCGATGTCGCAGACGGTGATCAGGTCGGCGTCATCGAAGGCGTTGTGGGTGCGGAGAATCCGGCGGATTTCGGCCTCGGCTTCCCGCGCGGTCGGTCCGAGGGCGGCGACCCAGTTGTGCCCGTCCCAGTGCCGGCACCAGTCGGCGTGCATGCGTACGGCGTGCGGCAGGAGTCGCCGGAGGAGGCGGTTGGCCGCGTCGGCGGTGAGGGCCGGAATGGGATAGCGGCGCTCGATGCCGTGCCGGACCGCGTGCGGCACGGCGGAGCCGACCTCACTGTCGTAGTCGGCGAGGAGAGTCCCCGCCGCGAGGTCCAGCTCGATAAAGACGCGCTGGTCCGATGACTGCCCCTGGAAGCGGCAGTGCAGGGCCGCAGGGGCGGTACAGCTGATGATCCGCACGGTCATGGTGATCTCCGGTGGTCTGGGATGGGCCGGACTCCGATGCAGAGGCGCTACGGGAGAAAGAGCGACTCGACCCCCAGAACCTTACGCACCTTACACATCTAGCGCAATGGTGGAGGTCGGTAAGGTGTGCATGTGGAGAGCAACCCGGGCCAGCAGCCCGCGTACGAGTACGACACGACCGTGACCGTCGAGACCCTGCGCGGCGGCTGGCGCGAAGTCGTCCTCACCGCACGGCAAGGGCGCAGGCAGCTCGTCACCCGGTACCAGAAGCCCGTGGCCGTGCTCCTGCCCGCCGCCGACTACGCAGCGATGATCGCCACCGGAGAGCACCCGACCGCCCAGGCGTACCCGGCCCGTCAGGCCAGGGCCGAGATCAGCGGCATCCTGGACCGGGCAGAAATCAGCCAGGAGCACACGCTGGTGACGAGCCACACCACGCCAGTCCTCGCGGTCGTCCCCGTCGCCTGGTACGAACAGACCGCGGCGAGACCCTCGTAGGGTCCTCGCCCGCTGAACCGTCACGCCCCCTGCGCAGCCCCGCCGTGAGCGGGCTGTGCAGGGGGCGATTCGTCATGTCCGGCGGGCTGCACTAGACACCCCTTAGCGCGGTAGGGCGTTTACGCAGGTCAGACGCTTATCATGTGCTCAAGCGGTTGCAGTGTTCACCCAAGAGCGCGCGCACTTCGGGCACGTCGCCGTGGTCGAGTGGTCGGCGCGGGAGTGTTCGGCGGTCCGCTCGCTGGTTATGCCCAGGGTGGGGTGTCGGCCCCCATCCAGTGATGGAGGGGAGCCGACACCCGTTCCCCCAGCTCGCATCGGGGGTACCGTTCTGAGTGTCACAGCAGAACGGAGCACAGTATGCCCGACAGCACCGACAGAGGATACGACGCTTCGATTGGTCGCCGTATCCAGGCCATCCGAAACCAGAGGAAATTAACTCAGCTGGGCCTTGCCCGGCGTGCTCATATTTCCTATAGCTGCCTCACGAAAGTTGAGTCGGGGCATTTGGCCGCTTCACCAACGGTCACAGCAGCCTGCGCCCGCGCACTCAATGTGCCCGTCACTGATCTGACGGGACAACCGTTCTTCGACTCCCTGAAAAAGGATCAGCTCGAACAGCTCATTCAGCCGCTACGTCACGCAGTGGCTAACCCCATGCTTCCCGGCATGGACAACACGACACGCTCCAGAATCGAGATTGAGGCCGATATTCAAGCGCTCGACGGTAGTCGTCTGCGCGGAGAATATATGGCCATGGGTGCGCAAGTCCCCGCACTCATTGATGAACTCCTGGAACTAGTGCACGCAACTGGTCCAGGAGGGGAGCGCGAGAAGATCTACACCCTATTGGCCAGAACCTATCGGCTCGCGAACAACTTCGCGCACAAGCTCGGATTTCTGGATCTGGCGCTACTTGCTCTGGACCGAATGGAACAGGCATCGGCCAGAGCAGACGACCCGTACTTGCCCGCAGTGATCTGCCACTACCGCTCAAACTACTTCCTGCATCACGGAGCCTACGACATCGGTCTACGGGAATTGGCAACCGTGGAGAGAATGTTGGAAGACCCCGTTCGAAGGGGGGATAAGCGGGCGTTGTCCACGCTGGGCACAATGCATCTGAAGGCGGCTGTACTCCATTCACGACGACGCAAACTGACGTCAGAGACAGACGTCCGGGACCGGATCAGTGAGGCGCGGAAAGTAGCCGATCACACAGCGAATCACCCTGACCCATACGGTTTGATCTTCGACCGATTCAACGTGGAAGTGCACGCAACGTCAACGCAACTCGACCTTGGCGCTATGGGTAAGGCAGTCGAACACGGCGAAAGCTTCCGGCTGCCTGTCACTTGGGCCATGAATCGTGCGGGTCACCATCACATGGATATGGCACGCGGGTACGAAAAGCTCGGCCGAAATGAAGATGCGCTGAAGCATCTAGTCGATGCTCGTGCCGCAACACCGGCGCAGACTCGCTATCACCCGACAACTCGGGAAACGGTACTAGCCCTTCTACGGGGGCGGGGCGCGCCTTCACCTGAATTACAAAGCTACGCCCGATGGGTAGGCGTGTAGGGCCTACCAAGAGCGTCAAGGCCCCGACTTTCAAGTTTGAATGAAAGTCGGGGCCTCTCTGTGTCGGCACTCTGGGTGAGCACGCAAAGACCCCCGCGACGGGCGAACGTCCGGGGGCGTGGCCAACCTGGAGAGCAGGTCAACATGGTGAAGCTTATCCACACGTTCGTACGGCTGCTGCTGGACCTCTTAGCGCCTGGTCCAGGAAAGCGCCGGGCTGGCTCCCGTCCGGCTCCCGTCCCTTCCCCGCAATGCGCGGGCGCTGCCCGCCCGGCCGCCGCACGGGTTCGGGTGCCCCGTTCCCCCTACGGTCTGCACGAGCCGCTCGACGGCGCGGGTACGGCCCTCATCCGCCCCTACGTGATCGCTGCCGAGCGGGAGCGTGAGAGGGCACGTCAGGCCCAACGGCGCACAATCCTGGTTCTCGCCGCTGACTTCGGCATCGACCTGGACCGGCACGTGGTCGGTGCGAGGGGGGCCGTGCGATGAGCGGGCCCGCCGTAGAGGGGCACCGGTCGGCGGAGTGCGCTCTGGCCGCGCGGCAGGGGTACGAGCTGCTGCATGACGACTGCCGACAGACGAAAGACGTGCCGTTGCCCCACGGCGGGGGTGCGGTGCTCGTCCCGCGCTGCGCCTGCCCCTGCCACAGGCAGGGTGCGGAGGGGGAGCGGTGAACGCGGGTACCAAGCCCGCTCCGGGCAGGTCTCGGATGACGATCGAGACGTACCGGGTCGGTGCGGACCGCAAGCCGAAGGGCCCGGTCGTGCGACGCACGTACCGGCCGGTTCCGGGTCCGCTCGCGACGGTGTCTCAGGCGTGGCCGCCGTGCCGGTGTGCGCGCTGCCGTGACGCGGGCGTGCTGTCGTGGCGCGGGCGGGGGGTGTGACATGCCGACGGACCCTGAAGCGCAGGAGCGGCGGATATGCGGGGCGGGCGCGGTCATGCCGGTGGACCTGGTGGCGCTGATGCTCGCTCACGTCGAGGACGACAGCGACCCGGGCGGTTCGGTCCAGTACATGCTGCGCTGTCCGCTGGAAGGGCACGGGTCCGGTCCGCACCATGCCCTGACGTGGGTTCTGGACGACCCGCGCGAGGGTGAGGTGTGGGCGCAGTGGGACGACGGGCGCGACCCGCACGGGTTCCTCGTGCTGCCCGACTGCAACGTGATCGGCCGCGCGCAGCGCGGTGGGGGGGAAGAGGCGTGCGGGCTGTTCGCCGTGCATCCGGGCGGCCACAGCTTCGAGTTCGCCGATCCGGTGCGGGAGGCGTTCGAGCGGTCGCCGCAGTACCGGCGGGTGATGGCTGCCGTGGAGGAGAGGACGCGCCGTCCGGAGCCGGATCCCCCGGACCATGCCACGGGCAGACAAGGCCCCCCGCAGGGGTGGGCACCGCCCGCATGAACGCCCCTCCGCCCGCCAGGCAGCAAGGCCCCGGGCGGAGGGAGCACCAACCGCCCGCCCCGCATCCACCCCATGCGGGGCGTGCACCCCTCCCCACACCTGTCGACCCGAGCACCCCCCTCGCCAAGGGGAGAGGAGACCCGAACGTGGACACCCCACATAGTCCGCCCCCAGGACCCGCAGAGAGCACGGATCCGCTCTCCGCCGCGTTCACCGCGCTCAGGGTCGCCGAGGCCGCACTGGCCGCCGTCCGCGACCGCCTGGAGGAAATCCAGCAGTCCCAGACCCAGCAGCGCCGGGCCCACTGCTCCCGCACCGGCAGACACAGCGCCCACGACCCGCGCCGCCGATGAACCCCGCCGAATTCCTCCCCGTCCCCCGCACCACAGAGCTGACCACCGAACAGCTCACCGGGCAGCACTGCGTGTGGTGCGGCCAGCCGACCGTCGTGGACCTCGGGCCCCGGACGAGCGCCATCGATGGCCGCATGCAGGAGTGGCGGCCCCGCGGCTGCCACACCTGCACGACGCGAGAGGCGACCCGGGTGCACCACATCCACAAGAGCATCTGCCCCCGCTGCACCAGCCGCCGCTACTGCCCCGACGCCCACGCCCTCCACACCCTCGCCGTTCTGGCACCGATCCGCGGGCCCGGCCGGTGACACCAGCACCGGCCGGGGCCGAAGTCCACACGAGAGAACTGATCACACAGACTTCCGCCGGCGCCATCTGCGTACGACACCGGTGGAGGCGGGCCACCCGAATGGAACACTGAGCCCGTGAGCGAGACCATGAATCCTCCGGTGCAGTGCATCCAGTGCATGGACACGCACGTCATCACGTCCCAGGAACGCGATCCCCAGACCGGCTTGCCGCGCTGGCGATACACGTGCCTGGACTGCATGGTGGCGTGGTGGGTCGACCAGCACGGGGGCCACGCCTGCGACTACGAGCGAAGGGACCCAACGCTATGAACAACGAGGCCACCAGGGCCGTGCGCCGGATGGCGACCCTCTGCAACTGCGTGCAGTGCGGTGGCGCGTCCGTCATCACACTGCCCAACGGCAGGCAGAAGTGCCTGGACTGCGGACGGGAAGGATGACACCGGACGCCCGGGTCATCCCGGGGCCGGTATCTGAGCAGATGGCCTGGGGAGAGCTGTACGACCTCGCGCTGCGGATCGCTGAGGAGCACGGGGCAACCATTCCGGGCTCGGCCCGCGACGTCGGCCGCTACGACTTCCTGGCCCGGGTCGACCGATCCGCCGACGAGATCACTCTCCACTGGAACGGCAAGATGTCGTGACCGGAGCCGCTGGCCCCGGCTTCGCGATCCCGCCCAAGCCGTAGCCCAGCACTGCCCGACTCCGGGTCGCAGCACGGGGCCTTACCAGCGGGATTGGGTGCCTTTCTGGTCCGCCGCCATGAGGACCAAGTGGGCATTGAGCGCTGTCTCGATTCGTAGCAGGGTGGACAGCCGTACATCCCGCTGCCCTCGTTCCAGTTCGGAGTAGGCCGCGCGATCTATTCCGGCGCGCTCCACGAGTTCTTCCTGTGTAAGGCCGGCCGCGAGACGAACAGCGCGGAGCCGATCGCCGAAGGCGATACGCAATGCGAGGAGCTGAGCGGAGTCGGGTGGCGGGTCAGGCAGTGGCACCCTGCAACGCTTGCGATCGCATGATCAAAAGTCTGTAGGCGATGTCGCCTACAGATCCTGCATGATTGATTAATAGTCGAACTAGTTTAAGTTTCGACTGGCAACGTTCTGGGGGGCTGACGAAGAAGCGAGTGCATGGTGAGTGACGGCAAGTCGGAATCTTCTGGGACCACCCCCGACCGTCCGGCTTGGTTGCCCGAGACCGGCGCAGCGCGCGCTGAGAGTTACCGTCTCGCCCCGCCCACGATCCTTGCTCGCTACGAGTGGGAAACCGGTGACTGCTTCATGTGCAAGGCGCTGAATCGTTTCGTCACGACTGTCAGTACGCGGGGTGGCGATCCGGGCCGGAAGGAAGTGCCCCTCACCATGTGCGGCAGTTGCGTACTGACCCAGGAGGAAGAACGCCGGGCTCGCATGATTCGCCGGGGGCTGCGGTACGTCCCGGGGCGGATCGGCCGACCGGAGTGAGGCGGGGCCCTGGGTGGGGCACTCCTGGGGCAGGTCTGGGGCAGAACCCCCCACGCTGCCCCATGAAGAGCCACGAGGAGCCACGACTGATGAGGTTGAGGAAAACGCAGGAGCCGCCTCCCACCTGGGGAAACGGCTCCTGTGATCCTGCTCAGCTGTCGGGGTGGCGGGATTTGAACCCACGACCTCTTCGTCCCGAACGAAGCGCGCTGCCAAGCTGCGCTACACCCCGATGTCCCCGCTTGTCGCGGTGACGACGATTACTTTAGCCCACCGGTGGCTGGAGACGAAATCCGGTTTTGGGGCGGTGGCGGACGGGGTTCGGGCGGGTGTGATCGATGGCGATCAGGAGGAGGGCGGCGGCGTAGAGGGCCAGGCCCAGGAGGAGGGCGTTGCCCAGGACGCCGCGGTAGCCGTGCTGGACGATGTCGAGGAAGGGGTAGGGGTAGCGGGCCGGGGCTCCGGGGAGGAGCAGCTCACCGCGGGCCAGGGTGAAGGCCAGGTAGGCCAAGGGGTACAGCATCCAGGGCGCCGCTTGGCGGAGGCGGAGGCGGCTCGGGGGTGTCAGGAGGAGCCAGTCCAGGATCGCCGCCGCAGGAGTGATCGTATGGAGGAGGACGGTCGCCGCTGTCGCCCCACCCGACGGTGCCGTCCGCAGCGGGCTCGCCCCGTCCGCCAGGAGGAAGTGGTGGACCGAGGCCGCCGCCACCACGTAGAGGAGCGCCGCGCCCGACACCGCGCCCGGCAGGGGGCCGCGGGTCGTCCACGCCCTGCGTGCCGAGGCCAGCATGGTGGCCGCCAGCAGGATGTTCGCCTGGACCGTGAAAGAGCTGAGGGACTTCGCCGGGCCGGCCAGGAGCAGGCAGATCGTGATGCCGGTCGCCGCGGCGAGGGCGGTCAGTACGCGGAACGCCGCGGTCGGTGAGCGTCGGGCCGGTGCGCACACGGCCGCCGCGGGGACGGGGGGAAGCGCGAGCGAGGGTATGCCCGGGACCGCGGGGAGGTCCGGTATGTCCCTGGGTATCGGGGCGGTCATGCCCTCACGCTAGGCAAAACCGGCATATCGGGCGCGGTGGGCGGGCCGTGTGAGGGACCCCCGGGCGGCTTGGCCGCTACCAGTGCCCCTCGTCCCTCGCCCCTCGGCCTCTCGTCCCTCGCCCTCAGTCCTCCGCCACCAGCGTCAACAGCGTCGCCTCCGGTGGGCAAGCGAACCGTACCGGTGTGTAACGGTTCGTCCCGCAGCCCGCCGATACGTGCATGTACGCCGTCCGCCCCTCCGCCGTGTGCGTGGACAGGCCCTTCACCCGCTCCGTGTCCAGGTCGCAGTTGGTGACGAACGCGCCGTAGAAGGGCAGGCACAGCTGACCGCCATGGGTGTGGCCGGCCAGGACCAGGGGGTAACCGTCCGCCGTGAAGGCGTCCAGGCTGCGGATGTACGGCGCGTGCACCACGCCCAGCGCCACATCGCCCGCGCCCGAGGGGCCCCCGGCCACCTCCTCGTACCGGTCGCGCCTGATGTGCGGGTCGTCCACACCGGTCAGCTCCACCGACACCCCCGCGGCCTTCAGCACACCCCGCGTGTTCGTCAGATTCAGCCAGCCCGCCTCGTCGAAGCCGTCCCGCAGATCCTGCCAGGGGTTGTGGATCGCCCCTACGGCCGGCGCGTTGCCGTTCAGGCCGTG
Organism: Streptomyces sp. NPDC091377; assembly: GCF_044757045.1. Taxonomy (NCBI): domain Bacteria; kingdom Bacillati; phylum Actinomycetota; class Actinomycetes; order Kitasatosporales; family Streptomycetaceae; genus Streptomyces; species Streptomyces sp. NPDC091377. The sequence goes on from NZ_JBIVUE010000012.1 coordinate 246,945, forward strand.
CTTGCCCTGCGCCTTCTCGAAGAGATAGCGCGCGGGGTTGCGCAGCTTGGGGCCGTAGTAGTCGTTCGAGCCGAAGACGTACGCCCCCGGGAACTCCATCAGCGGACCCAGCGCGTCCAGCACCTCCGGCACGCCCTCCGGGTCGGACAGATTGTCCCCCGTGTTGATCACGAAGTCAGGGCGCAGCCCTGCCAGCGTGCGCAGCCAGCGCTGCTTCTTGCGCTGACCGCGGACCATGTGGATGTCCGAGACGTGCAGTACGCGCAGTGGAGGCATCCCGGCGGGCAGCACCGGGACCGTCACCCGTCGAAGACGGAAGGAGCGGACCTCGAATCCCGCCGAGTAGACCAGTCCGGCGGCGCCGGCCGCCACGATTCCCAGGGGTACTCCATATCGAGCGCGCATACGACCATCGTGTCAGAAGCCCGCACCATCGCCGAACCCTGCCGGCGGCCCCCTGGCCGAACCTCACCGCCAGCCCCCCTCCGGACCTCCGGTGCCTCTTCCGCCCGCCCGGTCGGCCATCCCGGTGCCTCCGCCAGCCCGCCCGGTCGGCCATCCCGGCGCCTCCGCCAGCCCGCCCGGTCGGCCATCCCGGCGCCCCCTGCGCCCTCGCCCCGCCGGAATTCCCCGCGCCTCCTCCGCCGCACCTGCGACAATCGACCCCATGACCACGCTCAAGTCGAAGCTGCAGGACGACCTCAATGCCGCGATCAGGGAGCGCGACGAGCTGCGCTCCTCGACGCTCCGGCTGACGCTCACCGCGATCACCAAGGAGGAGGTCGCGGGCAAGGAGAAGCGGGTGCTCTCCGACGACGAGGTCCTCAAGGTGATCACCCGTGAGGCCAAGAAGCGCCGCGAGGCCGCCGAAGCCTTCGCCCAGGGGGGCCGGGCCGAGCAGGCCGCGCGCGAGAAGGCCGAGGGCGAACTCCTCGCCGACTACCTGCCCAAGCAGCTCTCCGACGAGGAGCTGGAGGGGATCGTCGCCGAAGCCGTCGAGGAGGCCAGGAGCGCCGGGGCCGAGGGGCCGCGCGCGATGGGCGCGATCATGAAGATCGTGAATCCCAAAGTCGCCGGCCGGGCCGAGGGCGGCCGGGTCGCCGCCGCGGTGAAGAAGCACCTCGCGGGCTGACTCCGCCACACCACCGGGAACAGCAGGGCCGTACCACCGGGACAGCAGGGCCACGACGGATCGGGGGCACCCTCCCAAGAGGGTGCCCCCGATCCGTCGTATGCACGGCCAGTGGACCAGCCAGCAGATCAACCGGTCAGCCGGTTAGCCGACCGGTCAACCAGTCAGTCCGTCAACCAGTCAGTCCGTCAGCCGGTCACGGCCGGTTCTGCTGTCACGGCCGTTTCCTGCCCTCACGGCCAGTTCCCGCCGTCGCCGCCACTGCCCTCGTTCCCCGGGATCCATCCCTCGGGGATCGAGTACGTGGGGTCGGGGACGGGGTTGCCGTCGTTGCCGCCGTTCGGGCCGCCGAGGAAGCCGCCGTTGTCGTTGCCCCAGCCGCCGTCGCCGTCGCCGTTGTCACCGTCCTCGGTGCCGCCGTTGTCGCCGCCGTCATTGCCGCCGTTGTCACCGCCGTCCGTATCGCCGTCCTCCTCGTCGCCCTCCCGGTCGCGCTCGTTGCTGTCCGGGATGTTGATGACGTTGAAGTCGGGGGCGGGCTTGTCGGTGAGGGCGCCGGACATCATGTCGCGCCAGATGGGACCGGGGACCTGGCCACCGAACACCTTGTCGTGCCAGACACCGCCGATGGTGATGTCGGACATCTGGCGGTCGTGCGCCGGGTCGCCGACCCAGACGGCACCGGCCATGTTCGGCGTGTAGCCCACGAACCAGGCGGCGTACCGCTCGTCCGTCGTACCAGTCTTGCCCGCGCTCGGCCGGCCGCCGAGCCCCGCCTGGGTGCCCGTACCGTCCTCGACCACACCGCGCAGCAGCGTGTTGATGGTGTCGGCGGTGGTCTCGGACATCGCGCGCGAGCAGGTCGACTTCGGGACCGGCAGCGACTTGCTCTGCTCGCCGACGCGCTGGCTGATGGACTCGATGGCGACCGGCGTGCAGTACATGCCGCGCGAGGCGAAGGCGGCGTAGCCGGACGCCATGGTCAGCGGGGACATCTCCTGGGTGCCGAGGGCGATCGACGGACTCTGCTCCATCGGCTTGCCGTCGGCCCGCTGGACGCCCATCTTCTTGGACAGCTCGACCACCGGGCAGGTGCCGATCTCGCTGATCATCTGCACGAAGTAGGTGTTGACGGACTTCGCCGTCGCCTCCTTCATGGCGTACGGGCCTACCTCCGACTCGTTCTCGTTCTCAAGCGGGACACCCTTCTCGCTCCAGGTCTTGCCGTCACACTGCGCGACCGGGCTCGGGTAGTCCATCTCGTACGGCGACGAGTACGACTTCGTCGCGGGCATGCCGCCCTCTATGGCCGCCGCGGCGACGATCGGCTTGAACGTCGAGCCCGACTGGTAGCCCGCGCCGCCGCCCATCGCCTGGTCGACCGAGAGGTTGATCTGCGTCTCGTTCTTCCCGAAGCCGTACGGCCGGGACTGGCCCATCGCCAGGATCTTGCCGGTGCCCGGTTCGACGATGGTCGCGGCGGTGGCCACCTCGTCGCTCTGGTACACATGCTTCTTGATCGACTCCTGCGCCGACTCCTGGGCCGTCGGGTCGAGCGTCGTACGGATGGTCAGACCGCCCTGGTTCCAGACCTTCGCCCGCTGCTCCTTCGTCTTGCCGAAGGTCGGATCGCTCAGGAACACCGCGCGGACGTAGTCGCAGAAGAAGCCGGCGCCGTTGACCGCGGTGATGCAGCCGTTCTTCGGCCTGCTCACCTTGAGGCCCAGCGGCTCCCGCATCGCCATGTCGGCCTCGGCCTGGGAGACGTCACCGGTCTCGGCCATCCGCTGGAGCACGGTGTTACGGCGCTTGGTGGCCTCCGCCTCGTCGTTGACCGGGTCGTACCGGCTCGGCGACTGGACGATGCCGGCGAGCAGCGCCGACTCCTGGAGGTTCAGGTCCTTCGCCGACTTGGAGAAGTAGCGCTGGGCCGCGGCCTCGACGCCGTACGCCTGCTGGCCGAAGAACGTGATGTTCAGGTAGTTCTCAAGGATCTTCTTCTTGCCCAGCTCCTCCTCGACCTGGATCGCGTACTTCAGCTCCTTGATCTTGCGGCCGAGGGTCTGCTGGATGGCCTGCGCGACCTTCGTCGGGTCGTCGCCCGCCTCCTCCACGAAGACGTTCTTCACATACTGCTGGGTGAGCGTGGACGCGCCCTCGGCGACACCGCCGCTCTGCGCGTTCTTGTTCAGGGCGCGCAGCACGCCCTTGAGGTCCACCGCGCCGTGCTGGTAGAAGCGGGCGTCCTCGATCGCGACGATCGCCTTCTGCATGTACGGCGAGATGCTCTTGAGGTCGACCACCGTGCGGTCGCGTGAGTAGACCGTGGCGATCTGGTCGCCGTCGGCGTCGAGGATGGTGGTGCGCTGGCTCAGCGGCGGGGTCTTCAGGTTGGCGGGAAGCTCGTCGAAGCTCTCCACCGAGCCCTTCGCCGCGAGTCCGAGAGCGCCGACGGCGGGCAGCGCGATCCCGGCCATGACGGCACCTGCGAGCACACTGACACCGAGGAACTTGGCGGCCTGCTGGGTCGGCGACAGACCACCGCCCGAGCGGTTCTTTGGCATGAGGGCAGCCTACGTTCTCATTCGCCGGACACGCGTATATGCCTTGGCCTAAGCTGCTCTCAACTGTCACAGCAGTAGGGCTACGTATCAATACGTCCGGCGACCCCGAATCGTTCCGGAGGTTTCCCGACCATGTGAGAGGGGCGTGTCCGAAACCGCCTTGTGTGTCATATGGCGTCCGTTGTGACTCAGTGGAACTGCCCCGGTTTGCCGGGATGATCACGCATGTCGCCAGCTCACTCCCCCGGGTGATCTGCCGCTTACGCATAGTCCGTTCGGGCCATTCAAGATTGGGCCCGAAGGGGGTGTTGCGCTGTGCCCACCTTCCGTAACGTCCTCAACTGGCGGCGGTGAATATGCCGCTGCCGCCGTGGGGGAGCCTCGATTCGGGAGAGGACGGCGCCGGTATGGGCTGGGTAACCGACTGGAGTGCGCAGGCGGCCTGCCGCACTACCGATCCGGATGAACTGTTCGTTCAGGGAGCAGCGCAGAACAGGGCCAAGGCGGTGTGCACCGGATGTCCGGTACGCACGGAATGCCTGGCTGATGCGCTGGACAACCGCGTCGAGTTCGGCGTGTGGGGAGGGATGACGGAGCGGGAGCGCCGCGCCTTGCTGCGCAGGCGGCCCACCGTGACCTCATGGCGCCGGCTCTTGGAGACCGCGCGCACGGAGTACGAGCGGGGGGTCGGGCTGGTGCCCCTCGACGACGACGAGGTGTACGAGAACTACGCCGCGGTGGGGTGACCTCCGCAGCGACACGCGCTACTTCTTCGACGCCCTCGGTGCCCCGCACCTCCGGTGTCCGAGAACCCTGGCGCTCGTCGCCCCGGGTGGCCATCGACCCAGGTGCTTGACGCCGTGGCCGTGCATCGCCGGTTTCGTGTGCCGCCGTGGTGGTCGTGCATTGCCGGTTTCGTGCATCGCCGTGGTGGTCGTGCATTGCCGGGTTCGTGTGCCGCCGGTGTCACGCATCGGTGCGGTCGCGGTCGCGGTCGTAGTCATGGTCGTGGTCGTGGTCGTGGTCGGTCGAGCGACGCTGGACCAAGAGCGCTGGTCCAGCCGAGCGAAGCCGCTTCTACGCCGGTCAGCCCCACCCGTGTGTCGGCCTTACGCGTGTCAGTCCTACGGGCATCAGCTCCAAGGCATATCGGTCCTACGGGCTTCAGCCCCGCGCGTGTCAGGAGCCCTCGGCCGTACCTGCCGTACCCGCCCCACCGGGCGTGTCAGGAGCCTCGGCCGTCCGCCCATTCCGCCCCGTCCTCCCGGACAACCGGTCCCCGATGTCCCGTAGACCCGCGAGGTCATGGACGTCACCGGGCAGCGCGGCCACTTCGGCCACGGCCACCTCGGGGTGCAGCGCGGTGAAACGGTCGCGGGTGCGCTGCTCGCGGGAGAGCAGATGCATCCGCTCGGCGTGCAGCCGCAACAGACCGGCGGTCAGCAGATCGACCGCCCGGTCCTGGGCCGTCTGGTCGTCCGCAGCCCGGTCGTCCGCAGCCCGGTCCTCCGCAGCCAGGCCCTCGGCCGCCAGGTCCTCGGCAGCCCGGTCGTCCTCGGCCTGCTCCCCGGCCGTCTGTTCATCGACCGCCCGGTGGTCGACCGCCCGATGGTCCACCGTCAGGTCGTTGACGCCGCCGTCGGAGACCGGCTCGGCCTTCCTCTTCGCGTCCGGCGGGTCGGCGGGGGAGCCTGCGTCGGGCGAGGTGGCCTCGGGGTCGGGCGGTGCTGAACTGCCGTAGGAGTCGGGAGAGTTACGAAGTCCAGCTTTCCCGCCCCCCTGATCCACAATGCGGGGTTCCTCAAGATTTTCCGCGGCGGCGAGCGCCCGCTCGGCCGGCAGCCGGTCGGCGCCGCTGCCGTGGACCCGGTTGAGCACCAGACCGGCCAGCGGCATGGCCTCCGCGGCGAGCCGCTCCACGAAGTACGCCGCTTCCCGCAGCGCGTCCCGCTCCGGCGCCGCGACCACCAAAAACGCCGTGCCGGGCGCCTGGAGGAGTTTGTACGTGGCGTCCGCGCGCGTGCGGAAGCCGCCGAACATGGAGTCCATCGCCGCCACGAACGTCTGGACGTCCCGCAGCAGCTGACCCCCCAGCACCTTCCCCAGCGCGCCGGTCATCATCGACATCCCCACGTTGAGGAACTTCATCCCCGCCCGGCCGCCGACCTTCGCCGGGGCCAGCAGGACGCGGATCAGCTTGCCGTCGAGGAACGAGCCCAGCCGCTTCGGCGCGTCCAGGAAGTCCAGCGCGGAGCGCGACGGCGGCGTGTCGACCACGATCAGGTCCCACTCGTCCCGCGCGCGGAGCTGGCCCAGCTTCTCCATCGCCATGTACTCCTGCGTGCCGGCGAAGCCCGCGGAGAGCGACTGGTAGAAGGGGTTCGACAGGATCGCGGAGGCCCGGTCGGGATCCGCGTGCGCCTCGACGATCTCGTCGAACGTGCGCTTCATGTCCAGCATCATGGCGTGCAGCTCACCGCTGCCCTCCACGCCCTTGACCCGGCGCGGGGTGTTGTCCAGCGAGTCGATGCCCATCGACTGGGCGAGCCTGCGGGCCGGGTCGATGGTGAGCACGACCACCTTCCGGCCGCGCTCGGCCGCCCGCAGGCCCAGCGCCGCCGCCGTGGTGGTCTTGCCGACCCCGCCCGAACCGCAGCACACCACGATCCGTGTCCCCGGGTCGTCCAGCAGCGGATCGACGTCGAGCACGCGCGCGGGCGCCAGCCGACGGGCCCCGTCCGGGGCCGACACAGCCGATGCGCCCGAGGCGGCCGAGGCGGCCGAGGCGGCCGAGGCGGCCGAGGCGCCCGGGGTGGCCGAGGCGGCCGGGTCCGAAGTCACGAGATCCCCTGCTTCCGCAGCTCGGAGGCGAGCCCGTACAGGCCCGCCAGGTCCATTCCCTCGGCGAGCAACGGCAGCTCGTGGGACGGAAGGTCCAGCTCACCCAGAGTCGCCCGCTGCTCCTGCTCCAGCGCGTGCCGCTCGGCGTACTCCTCGGCCTGCTCCAGCAGCGGCCCCACCAGCCGCTCGGCGCGCTGCCCGCGCCGCGCCCCGCCGAGTCCCGCCGCCGACAGCGACCGCGCCAGCGCCGAGCGCTCGGTGGTCCGTACGAGGTCCAGGTCGGCGGCGTCCAGCAGTTCCGGGCGGACCATGTTGACGATGATCCGGCCCACCGGCAGCCGCGCGGCGCGCAGCTCCGAGATGCCGTCGGCGGTCTCCTGGACCGGCATCTCCTCCAGCAGCGTCACCAGGTGCACCGCGGTCTGCGGCGACTTCAGCACCCGCATCACGGCCTGCGCCTGATGGTGTATCGGGCCGATCTTGGCGAGACCGGCCACCTCGTCGTTCACGTTCAGGAAGCGGGTGATGCGGCCCGTGGGCGGGGCGTCCATCACGACGTGGTCGTAGACGAACCGGCCGCTACGGTCCTTGCGGCGGACCGCCTCGCACGCCTTGCCGGTCAGCAGGACGTCCCGGACGCCGGGGGCGATGGTGGTGGCGAAGTCGATCGCGCCGAGCTTCTTCAGGGCGCGACCGGCGCCGCCCATCTTGTAGAACATCTGGAGGTACTCCAGAAGGGCCAGTTCGGGGTCGATGGCCAGCGCGTGGACCTCACCGCCGCCCGACGCGACCGCGATCTTCCGCTCCTCGTAGGGCAATGCCTGTGTCTCGAACAGCTGGGCGATGCCCTGCCGGCCCTCGACCTCGACGAGGAGGGTGCGCTTGCCCTCCGTCGCGAGGGCGAGCGCGAGTGCGGCGGCGACCGTCGTCTTTCCGGTCCCGCCCTTGCCGCTGACGACCTGGAGCCTGCTCACGTCTTCGAGCGTAACCAGTCCGCGCCCGGAGCAATCGGGAGCCTGTGGATAACTCCGGCCCGGCCCGGGGGTGCGCTCCCGTTCCCGGCGCCGGGACACGGCCGCTGAAACGCCTCCGTCCCGGGCGGATACAGTCGCCCCATGACCAAGTGGGAATACGCAACCGTGCCGCTGCTCGTCCATGCCACGAAGCAGATCCTGGACACCTGGGGCGAGGACGGCTGGGAGCTGGTGCAGGTCGTGCCCGGCCCCAACCCGGAGCAGCTCGTGGCCTACCTGAAGCGCGAGAAGCAGGCGTGAGCGCGGTCGAGGCCCGCCTCGCCGAGCTGGGCCTGACCCTGCCGCAGGTGGTGCCGCCGCTGGCCGCCTACCAGCCGGCCGTGCGCACCGGACCGTACGTCTACACCTCGGGCCAGCTGCCCATGGTGGACGGCAAGCTTCCGGTCACCGGCAAGGTGGGCGCGGAGGTCACCCCCGAGGAGGCCAAGGACCTGGCCCGCATCTGCGCGCTCAACGCGCTGGCGGCGGTCAAGTCCGTCGCCAGTGATCTGGACCGCGTCGCGCGCGTGGTGAAGGTCGTCGGGTTCGTCGCCTCGGCGTCCGACTTCACCGGGCAGCCCGCCGTCCTCAACGGGGCCAGTGAGCTGCTCGGCGAGGTCCTGGGCGAGCGGGGCGTGCACGCGCGCAGCGCCGTCGGTGTGGCCGTGCTGCCGCTGGACGCGCCGGTCGAGGTCGAGGTCCAGGTCGAGCTGACCGAGGTCTGAACGCCGGGCCGACCCCTGTCACCTGCGCGAACCGTGCGCGGGTGATCGACGCCCCTCGAACATCCGCCCCCTACGGGATAGCCTCCGGCCATGGCTAACGGGCAGTGGTATCCACCGGAGTGGCCGGACCGCATCCGCGCCCTCACGGACGGCCGGCTCACCCCGGTCGTCCCCAGGTCGGCCGCCACGGTGATGCTCCTGAAGGACACCGCCGACGGCCCCGTCGTCCACATGCTGCGCAGACGCGCCTCCATGGCCTTCGCCGGGGGCGCGTACGCGTATCCCGGCGGCGGCGTCGACCCGCGCGACGACGACCTCCGGCTCGGCTGGGCGGGCCCTACGCGCGCGGAGTGGGCCGAGCGGCTCGGCGTGGACGAGCGGCGCGCCCAGGCGATCGTGTGCGCCGCCGTGCGCGAGACGTACGAGGAGGCGGGCGTCCTGCTGGCCGGGCCGGACCCGGAGTCGGTCGTCGGGGACACCACCGGCGAGGACTGGGAGACCGATCGCGCGGCCGTCCTCGCGCGCGAGACGTCCTTCGCCGAGTTCCTGGAGCGGCGCGGCCTGGTGCTGCGCTCCGACCTGCTCGCCGCGTGGGCGCGCTGGATCACGCCCGAGTTCGAGTCCCGCCGCTACGACACCTGGTTCTTCGTCGCCGCCCTGCCCGCCGGACAGCGCACCCGCAACGCCTCCACCGAGGCCGACCGCACGGTGTGGATCCGGCCCGAGGAGGCCGCCGCCGGGTACGACAAGGGCGACCTGCTGATGATGCCGCCCACGATCGCGACACTGCGCGGGCTCACGGCGTACGACTCGGCCGCGCGGGCACTCGCGGCGGCGCCGGGCCAGGACCTCACGCCCGTCCTCGCCCAGGGCCGTCTGGAGGGCACGAGCATCGTGCTGTCCTGGCCCGGGCACGAGGAGTTCACCCTGCACGTGCCGAGCGCCGGGGCTCCCGCTCCCGCCGCCGCAGACGCAGACGCCGTGGCCGAGTGTCCTGCCGCCGCCGACGCCACCGACGCCGTTGCCGGGCGTCCCGCCGCCTCAGACCCCGCCGCCCCAGACCTCACCGCCGCAGACCCCACCGCCGACAACCCCGCCGCCGGAGGCCCCGCATGACGGATGCCAGCGCCCTGCCCGGCCAGCCGCGCGGAGGAGCCCTCTCCGGGCCCGCGACCGCGCGCGCGGTCAACATCCTCGCGCCCAACCCGTCCGCGATGACCCTGGACGGCACCAACACCTGGATCGTTGCCGAGCCCGATTCCGACCTGGCCGTGGTGATCGACCCCGGCCCGCTGGACGACGGCCACCTGCGCCAGGTGGTCGCCACCGCCGAGCGGGCCGGGCGGCGGGTCGCGCTGACCCTGCTCACCCACGGCCACCCCGACCACGCCGAGGGCGCCGCCCGCTTCGCCGAGCTGACCGGAACCCACGTACGCGCGCTGGACCCGGCCCTGCGGCTCGGTGACGAGGGGCTGGGCGCGGGGGACGTGGTGCGGGTCGGAGGGCTGGAGCTGAGGGTCGTACCGACACCGGGGCACACGGCCGACTCGCTGTGCTTCCACATCCCGGCCGACCGGGCCGTCCTCACGGGCGACACCGTCCTGGGACGCGGTACGACGGTCGTGGCGCACCCTGACGGCCGCCTGGGCGACTATCTGGACTCCCTGCGGCGGCTGAGGTCCCTCACGGTCGACGACGGCGTCCACACCGTCCTGCCGGGCCACGGGCCGGTCCTGGAGGACGCGCAGGGGGCCGTGGAGTTCTATCTGGCCCACCGGGCCCACCGGCTGGCCCAGATCGAGACGGCCGTCGAGAACGGCCACCGCACGGCCCCCGAGATCGTGGCGCACGTCTACGCCGACGTGGACCGCTCCCTGTGGCCCGCGGCCGAACTGTCGGTACGGGCACAACTGGAGTACCTGCGGGAGCGCGGACTGATCCCGGACTGATCCTGTGCCGATCCCGGACTGATCCCGGACTGATCCTGTGCCGATCCCGGACTGATCCCGGACTGATCCGAGCGCCGCCGTACAGCGCCGCGGCCCTCCCCGCAGCCGGGGGCCCTCTCCAGGGCCTCCGGCGGGTGTCGGTGCCGGGTGTCAGCGCGAGCGCTTCGCCAGGCGCTCCACGTCCAGCAGGATCACCGCGCGGGCCTCCAGGCGCAGCCAGCCGCGCTGGGCGAAGTCGGCGAGGGCCTTGTTGACCGTCTCGCGGGACGCGCCGACCAGCTGGGCCAGCTCCTCCTGCGTGAGGTCGTGGACGACGTGGATGCCCTCCTCGGACTGCACGCCGAAGCGGCGGGACAGATCCAGCAGGGCGCGCGCGACCCGGCCCGGGACGTCCGAGAAGACCAGGTCGGACATGGCGTCGTTGGTCTTGCGCAGCCGGCGCGCGACGGCCCGCAGCAGCGCGGCGGCGACCTCGGGACGCGCGTTCAGCCAGGGCTGGAGGTCCCCGTGGCCGAGGCCGAGCAGCTTGACCTCGGTCAGTGCGGTGGCGGTCGCCGTGCGCGGGCCCGGGTCGAACAGCGACAGCTCGCCGATCAGCTCACCGGGGCCGACCACGGCCAGCATGTTCTCGCGGCCGTCGGGGGAGGTGCGGTGCAGCTTCACCTTGCCCTCGGTGACCACGTACAGCCGGTCTCCCGGGTCTCCCTCGTGGAACAGTGAGTCACCCCGCGCGAGGGTCACCTCACTCATGGAGGCACGCAGCTCAGCGGCCTGCTCGTCGTCAAGAGCCGCGAAGAGCGGATTGCGCCGCAGAACGTCGTCCACGAGTTCTCTCCTTGTCGACCTGCTCAGGGAAGCTTTCCTCCCCCGTCTATCAGGGGTCCGTGGTCCCCATCTTGCCGGACGGTCCAAACAGTGTGATCTGTCACAAGGATGCCGCACTGGTGTCCCGTGGTAAGCGGCAGGGGTCCAATTGGGGGCCGATCTTCCAGGTCCGGGGCGGATGTCAGTGCCGGGTCGTAGGGTGGCCGGGTGTCCAAATCGCCGGTGAGAGCGCAGGCCGAGGGGGCTGGACGAGTGGCAGCACAGCATGATTCCGCTGTGGGCGAACAGGGGTCCGAGAGTGGAGCGCCCGCACGGAAGAAAGCAGACAAAGCGGAGAAAGTGGTGGAGCGGACTGCCGGGAAATCGGCGACATCTGTGAAGAAGGCCACGAAGAAGGCCACAACGGCAGCAGCGAAGAAGACCACAACGGCAGCGTCGAAGGCGACCGCCGGAAAGGCCGCTGGAAAGCCCGCCGCGAAGGCCGCCGGAAAGCCCGCCGTGAAGGCCGCCGCGAAGGCCAACGGCAGGCCCGCCGCGAAGCCCGCCGCCAAGCCCAGGAAGCCCGAGTCCCGCACGGCCCTCGTCCGCCGTGCCCGCCGCATCGACCGCGAACTCGCCGAGGTCTACCCCTACGCCCACCCCGAGCTGGACTTCGAGAACCCCTTCCAGCTCGTCGTGGCCACGGTCCTGTCCGCCCAGACGACCGACCTGCGGGTCAATCAGACGACCCCCGCGCTCTTCGCCCGGTACCCGACCCCCGAGGACCTCGCCGCGGCCAACCCGGAGGAGGTCGAGGAGATCCTGCGCCCGACCGGCTTCTTCCGGGCCAAGACCAAGTCGGTGATAGGGCTGTCGAAGGCCCTCGTGGAGCGGTTCGACGGCGAGGTGCCGGGGCGGCTCGAAGACCTCGTCAAACTGCCCGGCGTGGGCCGCAAGACCGCCTTCGTCGTTCTCGGCAACGCGTTCGGCCGCCCCGGCATCACCGTGGACACCCACTTCCAGCGGCTGGTCCGGCGCTGGCAGTGGACCGACGCGACCGACCCCGACAAGATCGAGGCGGCCGTCGGCGCGCTCTTCCCCAAGAGCGAGTGGACGATGCTCTCGCACCACGTGATCTTCCACGGCCGCCGTATCTGCCACGCCCGCAAGCCCGCCTGCGGCGCCTGTCCCATCGCCCCGCTCTGCCCGGCGTACGGCGAGGGCGAGACGGACCCCGAGAAGGCCCGGAAGCTGCTGAAGTACGAGAAGGGCGGCTTCCCCGGCCAGCGGCTCAACCCGCCGCAGTCCTACCTCGACGCGGGCGGCAGGCCGGCGCCTCCCCTGGGGGCGGGATGACCGGTCACCGCTCCGGCCGCCGCCGGAACGATCTGGCGCGGTTCGCGCGTTGGACACGGCAGGACGAAGGGGGTGGCGATGACGCGGACGAGTGACACGCAGGGCGGGCCGGTGGCGGTCAGCACGGAGGGGCTGCCCGGCTGGCTGGACCCGGTGGTGCACGCCGTGGAGACGGTCCGGCCACCGCAGCTGAGCCGCTTCCTGCCCCCGGCCGACGGCAAGGGACGCCAGTCGGCCGTGCTGGTCCTGTTCGGCGACGGCCCGAGCGGCCCCGAACTGCTGCTGATGGAGCGGGCCACCTCGCTGCGCGAGCACGCCGGACAGCCCGCGTTCCCCGGCGGCTCCCTCGACCCGGAGGACGGCGACCCGCAGGGCGACGGCCCGCTGCGCGCGGCGCTGCGCGAGGCCGAGGAGGAGACCGGCCTCGACCCCTCCGGCGTCCAGCTCTTCGGCGTACTGCCCAAGCTCTACATCCCGGTGAGCGGCTTCGTCGTCAGCCCGGTCCTCGGCTGGTGGCGCGAGCCGACCCCGGTCGGCGTGGTCGATCCGAACGAGACGGCCCGGGTCTTCACCGTGCCCGTGGCGGATCTCACGGACCCCGCGAACCGGGCCATGGCCATCCACCCCATGGGCCACACAGGTCCGGCATTTCTGGTCAACTCGGCCCTCGTCTGGGGCTTCACGGCCGGTCTCATCGACCGACTGCTCCACTACTCGGGCTGGGAGCGGCCGTGGGACCAGGACAAGCAGGTCCCGCTCGACTGGCGGTCATGACAGGGTGGTCGCCGAGCTGTGTTCCGTCGGGGGGAGCCGTGACCGTGTACCGCTGGGTGCCGTCGGTCCCGGTCACCCGCGGCGGGGTCCCGGTGGCCCGTGACGGGGTCCCCGTGACCGGACGTCGTGACCGGAGAATGACGAGGCGAGGCCCCAAACGGTGAACGTGCTGGACATCCTGTTGCTGGTCGCTGCCGTGTGGTTCGCGATCGTCGGCTTCCGCCAGGGGTTCGTCGTCGGCATCCTGTCGGTGATCGGCTTCCTGGGGGGCGGTCTCGTCGCCGTCTACGCGCTGCCCGTCCTGTGGGACGTACTCACCGAGAACTCGGAGGTGAGCACCACGGCGGCCGTCGTCGCCGTGGTCGTCGTCATCGTCTGCGCGTCGATCGGCCAGGCTCTGACCACCCATCTCGGCAACAAGCTGCGCCGGTACATCACCTGGTCCCCGGCCCGCGCGCTGGACGCGACCGGCGGCGCGCTCGTCAATGTCGTCGCGATGCTGCTGGTGGCCTGGCTGATCGGCTCCGCGCTCGCCGGGACCACCCTGCCCACCCTCGGCAAGGAGGTGCGCGGCTCCAAGGTGCTGCTCGGGGTCTCCCGCGCGCTGCCCGGACAGGCCGACACCTGGTTCGCCGATTTCTCCTCCGTCCTCGCGCAGAACGGCTTCCCGCAGGTCTTCAGCCCGTTCTCGGACGAGCCGATCACCGATGTCCAGCCGCCCGACCCGGCGCTCGCCGGCAGCGAGGTCGCCGCGCGCGCGAAGCGCTCCATCGTCAAGGTGATGGGTACGGCGCCGAGCTGCGGCAAGGTGCTGGAGGGCACCGGGTTCGTGTTCGCCGACCGCCGGGTCATGACCAACGCGCATGTCGTGGGCGGGGTGGACGAACCCACCGTCCAGATAGGCGGCCTGGGCAAGCGCTACGACGCCACCGTCGTGCTCTACGACTGGAAGCGCGACATCGCCGTCCTCGACGTCCCCGACCTCGAAGCGCCCGCCCTGAAGTTCACGTCCACCGACGCCGCCAGCGGGGACGACGCGATCGTCGCCGGGTTCCCGGAGAACGGGGCGTACGACGTGCGCGCGGCCCGGGTGCGCGGGCGGATCCCGGCCAACGGCCCGGACATCTACCACCGCGGCACGGTCCACCGCGATGTGTACTCGCTCTACGCGACCGTCCGCCAGGGCAACTCCGGCGGCCCGCTCCTCACCCCCACGGGTGAGGTCTACGGCGTGGTCTTCGCCAAGTCCCTGGACGACGCCGAGACCGGCTACGCGCTCACCGTGGACGAGATCCGCGAGGACATCACCAAGGGACGTGCGGCGACCCAGCAGGTGGGCAGCGACAGCTGCGCCCTGTGAGGGCGGTGTCAGCCACGCGGGTGGCGCAGGCGTACGGAGACCCAGCGGGCCCGGCGCCGCAGAATGCGCGGAATGCCCACCCTCGGGTCCGTGCCCTGGAGTTGCGGCGCACTCCGGGGGTGGGAACTCGGGCCGCCCGACGAGCGGCGGTCACGTGCGGCGTCACTGTAATCGTGCGTCCAGCCCATACCGGGACGTCTGCCCCCGGCCCAAGGTCGATAACCTCGCCCGGGCCTCTCAATTGGCCTATGCGCCGGGCAAGTGGCGGTTCGTAGTACAGGTGTTCAGCTCCGGATACCGGGCGCACCGGCACGCTCACCGAGCGGGGTCACCGGTCATTCGGCCAGACGGCCGAACCGCACACGCGGGACCTCAGGGGCCTCGGGTGACCCGCCGTCAGCGATCGGGCTCGGGGTCCCGCAGCCAGTTCACCAGCTCGCCCGAGAACGCCGCCGGATCCTCCTCGTGCGGGAAGTGCCCGAGCCCGTCGAACAGCCGCCAGCGGTACGGCGCTTCGACGTACTCCCCGGACCCCGCCGCGCTGCGGGTCCGCATCACCGGGTCCAGCGAGCCGTGCAGATGCAGCGTCGGCACCCGCACCGGCCGCTTCATCCGCCGGTAGAACTGGATGCCGTCGGGCCGGGCCAGCGACCGCACCAGCCAGCGGTACGGCTCGACCGAGCAGTGCGCGGTCGACGGGATGCACATCGCGCGCCGGTACGTCTCCACCGTCTCGTCGTCCGGCAGCCGCGGCCCGGACCAGTCCCGGATCAGCCGGCCCACCAGCGCGCCCTCGTCGGCGACGAGCCGGCGTTCGGGGATCCAGGGCCGCTGGAACCCCCAGATGTAGGAGCCCGCGGCGGACTGTCTGACGTCGGAAAGCATCGCCGAGCGCCAGCGCCGGGGGTGCGGCATCGAGGAGACCACCAGCCGTCGTACCAGCTTGGGGCGCATCACCGCGGCGGTCCACGCCAGATAGCCGCCCAGGTCATGGCCGACCAGCGCGGCGTCGGGCTCACCGAGCGAGCGGATCACCCCGGTGATGTCGAGGGCGAGGTTCGCGGGGTCGTAGCCGCGCGGGGTGCGGTCGCTGCCGCCGACGCCGCGCAGGTCCATGGCGACGGCCCGGAACCCGGCGTCGGCCAGGTCGGCGAGCTGATGGCGCCAGGCCCACCAGAACTCGGGGAAGCCGTGCACGAGCATGACCAGCGGCCCCTCGCCCACCTCGGCGATGTGGAAGCGCGCGCCGTTGGCGGCGACATCGCGGTGGGTCACCGCCCGGCCGCCGGGCAGATCGACGCGTACGGCCGAGGCGGGATGCGCCGAAGGAGTGGCGGGGTCGGTCATGACGACGTGCGCGCCCCGACCTCGATGGCCTCGGGCACCCGGTCCTGCGGCAGCTCGGGCCGCGGGTGCGGCTTGGCGTTCTGGAGCACGCCCGCGGTCTCCTTCACCGACGCGGCGACCTTCTGCGGGCCCTTGCCCTTCTTGGCCTTCTTCGCGAAGTACAGGCCGATCAGCGCGAGGAGCGCGGCGACGAGCACGTTCGCGGCGAAGGACAGCACGAAGCAGATCGCGAGGTTCCAGCGGCTCCAGGTGTGGATGCCGTACGCCAGGGCGAAGTTCAGCATGGGCAGCGAGAAGAGCAGCAGCACCCCGGCCGCGCTGAACGCGCCACCACTGAGCGCACCGCGCTTCACATCCTGCTTGAGCTGCGCCTTCGCCAGCGCGATCTCGTCGTGCACCAGCGCCGACATATCGGTGGTCGCCGAGGCGAACAGCTGGCCGATGCTGCGTTCCGCGCCGACCGGGCTGCCGTCGGGTGCGCTCATCGCGGTGTCTCCCTCGTGTGCGTACGGGCCGTTCTGCGGGTGCCGAGATCTGCTGATACGGCCGCATACGGTCCCGCTCTTTTGTACCGTCTCGTCAGATCATGCCGGACCGTCGTTCTTCTCGCCTGCCCCGCCCGGCACTTCCGCAACCGCGTGGCGCGCGGCGGCGGCACGTTCCTCGGCGATCCGGCGGTGCTCGGCGGCCTTGCGCTCGTAGATCTCGGCCATCCGCAGGTGGTACGCCGGGTCGTGCTCCTCGTAGATGTCGGGGATGCCGTCGAGGTCGTCGTCGCGCTCCTCGTCCTCCCACATCCGACGGTACTTGGCGTTCCGTATCTTCAGCAGGATCGTGGCGAGGACGGCGGCTATGAGCGAGCCGGTCAGGACCGCGGCCTTGATCTCGCCGGTCATGGCGGCGTCGCCCTCGAAGGCGAGTTCGCCGATCAGCAGTGAGACGGTGAAGCCGATCCCGGCGAGGGAGGCGACCGCGAAGACGTCCCCCCAGGCGAGGTCGTCGCTGAGGGAGGCGCGGGTGAAGCGGGCGGTGAGCCAGGTGCCGCCGAAGATGCCGATCGTCTTGCCGACCACCAGACCGAGGACGACACCGAGTGTCTCGGGCTGGGTGAAGACCTCGCGCAGGGCGCCGCCGGACACCGCCACACCCGCGCTGAACAGGGCGAACAGCGGTACGGCGAAGCCCGCCGAGAGCGGTCGTACGAGGTGCTCGATATGTTCGCCGGGGGAGTGCTCCTCGTCGTCGCGGGTGGTGCAGCGCAGCATCAGCCCCATGGCGACGCCCGCGATGGTGGCGTGGATGCCGCTGTTGTACATCAGCCCCCAGATCACCAGGGCGAGCGGGACGTAGAGGTACCAGCCGCGTACGCCCTTGCGCAGCAGCAGCCAGAAGACGACCAGGCCGATGACGGCGCCGGCGAGGGCCGCGAAGTTCAGCCGGTCGGTGAAGAAGACCGCGATGATCAGGATGGCGAACAGGTCGTCGACGACGGCGAGGGTCAGCAGGAACGCGCGCAGGGCGCTGGGCAGCGATGTCCCGATGACGGCGAGCACGGCCAGTGCGAAGGCGATGTCGGTGGCGGTGGGCACGGCCCAGCCGGAGAGCGAACCGTCGCCCGCGAGGTTGGTGAAGAAGTAGACGAGGGCGGGTACGGCCATTCCGCACAGGGCGGCGACCACGGGCAGGACGGCGGCCTTCGGGTCGCGCAGATCACCGGCGACCAGTTCGCGCTTCAGTTCGATCCCGGCCACGAAGAAGAAGATCGCGAGGAGGCCGTCGGCGGCCCAGTGGGCGAGGGAGAGGTCCAGGCCGAGGGCCGAGGGGCCGATGTGGAAGTCGGAGACCGAGGTGTAGCTGTTCTGGAGTGCCGGTACGTTCGCCCAGATCAGGGCCGTGATCGCGGCGATCAGAAGGAGGACGCCGCCGACGGTCTCGGTGCGCAGGGCGTCCGCGACGAAGGTCCGCTCGGGCAGCGACAGCCGACCCAGCACCTTGCGGGTGCCGGCGTTCCCCGTGTTCTCGGGGTTCCCCGAGCCTCCGGGGTTCTCCGGGGGGTTTTCGTTGCGGCGATCGGGCGCGGACACGGTGAGACCTCCGGTCGGTGGACAGCACGGGACCTATGCCGACCAGACTTCCCGGCGCACCTTTGTCGATCTCTGCACGTGCTCTTGTACGTGCTCTGTACGTGTTCTGTACGTGATCTTGTCGCGTTGTTGACGCGGTTCTTATTTTAACCGTACGCGATCACCGGGCCGAAGGGAAAAGGGGCACCCCGGGTGGGGTGCCCCTTACGGTGACCGGCGAGTTTCGCCGCGGTCGGGTCTGTCCTCGCTCAGTCCTCGCTCAGTCCTCGCTCGGTGCCGCGGGGAGCTGTGCCTGGATGAGGTTCATGACCGTGGAGTCGGCGAGGGTGGTGACATCGCCGATCTGCCGGTTCTCCGCCACATCGCGCAGCAGCCGGCGCATGATCTTGCCGGAGCGGGTCTTGGGCAGTTCGGCCACCGGCAGGATCCGCTTGGGCTTGGCGATCGGGCCGAGCGTGGTCCCGACGTGGTTGCGCAGTTCGTTGACCAGCCCCTCGTCCTCGGAGGCCGAGCCGCGCAGGATGACGAAGGCGACGATCGCCTGACCCGTCGTCTCGTCCTTGGCGCCGACGACCGCCGCCTCGGCGACCGAGGGGTGCGAGACGAGCGCCGACTCCACCTCGGTGGTGGAGATGTTGTGCCCGGACACCAGCATCACGTCGTCCACCCGGCCCAGCAGCCAGATGTCGCCGTCGTCGTCCTTCTTGGCGCCGTCACCGGCGAAGTACTTGCCCTCGAAACGCGACCAGTAGGTGTCGAGGAACCGCTGGTCGTCGCCCCAGATGGTGCGCAGCATCGACGGCCACGGCTCGGTCAGCACCAGATAGCCGCCCCCGCCGTCGGGCACCTCCCGCGCCTCGTCGTCCACGACGGTCGCCGAGATGCCCGGCAGCGGACGCTGCGCGGAGCCCGGCTTGGCGTCGGTGACGCCCGGCAGCGGGGAGATCATCATGGCGCCGGTCTCGGTCTGCCACCAGGTGTCCACGACCGGCGTCCGGTCGGCGCCGATGTGCTTGCGGTACCAGATCCACGCCTCGGGGTTGATCGGCTCACCGACCGACCCGAGCACCCGCAGGCTGCTGAGGTCGAACTTCGCGGGGATGTCGTCGCCCCACTTCATGAACGTACGGATCGCCGTCGGCGCGGTGTAGAGGATCGAGACCCGGTACTTCTGCACGATCTCCCAGAACCGCCCCTGGTGCGGGGTGTCCGGCGTGCCCTCGTACATCACCTGGGTCGCGCCGTTGGCGAGCGGCCCGTAGACGATGTAGGAGTGCCCGGTGACCCAGCCGACGTCCGCCGTGCACCAGTAGACATCGGTCTCCGGCTTGAGGTCGAAGACCGCGTGGTGGGTGTACGACGTCTGCGTCAGGTAGCCGCCGGAGGTGTGCAGGATGCCCTTGGGCTTCCCCGTCGTACCGGAGGTGTAGAGGATGAACAGCGGGTGCTCGGCCTCGAACGCCTCGGGGGTGTGCTCGGTCGGCTGACGGTCCACCAGGTCCTGCCACCACACGTCCCGCTCGTCGAACCAGTCGACGTCCTGCCCGGTACGGCGGACCACCAGCACGTGCTCGACATTGCCCGCCTTGACCACGGCCTCGTCGACGGCCGGCTTGAGCGCGGAGGGCTTGCCCCGGCGGTAGCCGCCGTCGGCGGTGATGACGACCTTGGCGTCCGCGTCCTGGATACGGGTCGCGAGCGCGTCCGACGAGAAACCGCCGAAGACCACGGAGTGCGCGGCGCCGACCCGGGCGCACGCGAGCATTGCGACGGCCGTCTCGGGGATCATCGGCATGTAGATCGCGACCCGGTCGCCCTTGGCGACTCCGAGTTCCAGCAGCGCGTTGGCCGCCTTCGACACCTCGTCCTTGAGCTGGGCGTAGGTGATCGCCCGGCTGTCGCCCGGCTCGCCCTCGAAGTGGATGGCGACCCGGTCGCCCAGCCCCGCCTCGACATGCCGGTCCACGCAGTTGTACGCCACGTTGAGCGTGCCGTCCTTGAACCACTTGGCGAACGGCGGATTCGACCAGTCCAGCGTCTCGGTCGGCTCTTCGGCCCAGGTCAGCCGACGGGCCTGCTCGGCCCAGAAGCCGAGCCTGTCAGCCTTGGCCTGTTCATACGCCTCCGCCGTGACGTTGGCGTTCGCGGCCAGGTCGGCGGGGGGTGCGAACCTGCGTTCTTCCTTGAGCAGGTTGGCCAGGCTTTCGTTGCTCACGACATCTCCCTTTCCAAGGGTGTCCGTTGTGTCCCAAGCCACAGCTCACCAGACCCGGGGGGCCGATGACAAGGGTCGACGGCCAATTGGTTTAGACCTGTGAGCCACTGCGGGCCCGGCTCGGTCGAGGCTCCACACCTTCCCACGGACCCGCGCTCCAGCCGGTTCATGCCGTGTCCTCCCCGTCACACCCTCCGGGCCACCCCTCTCACCTCACCCGACCGGCAGCCCGCCCGCCCCCGCCACGTCGTCGAAGACCCGGTCGTCACCCTGCTCCGTGAGCAGATACGCCTGTGCCTCACCCACATGGAAGTACATTCCGTGCAGCTCCAGCCGCCCCGACCGCAGCGCCTGACCCACGGCCTCGTGCGCCCGCAGATGCTCCAGTTGCTGCACCACGTTGGTCAGGCTCAACTGCTCCAACGCGTCCGCGGGCGGGCGCCCGGCCAGCCGGGGCGAGGGACGGTTCTCGTCGGCCATCCGCTCCATGCTGGGCCGGCCGTGCCGCAGCCAGCGCCCCAGCGGGGAGCGCGCCCCGCCCGGCTCGGCGTGGAACAGCGCCTGCATCGCGCCGCACCCCGAGTGTCCGCACACCGTGATGGACCGCACCTTCAGCACGTCCACCGCGTACTCGATCGCCGCGGCCACCGAGTCATCGCCGTTCTCCGCGCCGGGCAGCGGGACGAGGTTGCCCAGGTTGCGCACCACGAACAGATCGCCCGGACCACTGGAGGTGATCATCGAGGTGACCAGCCTTGAGTCGGTGCAGGTCAGGAACAGCTGCACCGGTCGCTGCCCCTCCCGCGCCAGCCGGGCCAGCTCGCCCCGCACCAGCGGTGCCGTGTTGCGCTGGAACGCGCTGATCCCACGGGCCAGTTGACGCCCACTCGCCCCATCGGTGGAGGGGGAGAGGGTGGGGGTGGGGGTGGGGTCGGGGGTGGGCGTGGTCGTGGGGGTGGCGAGGCGGGGGGTGACGGGTGTGGTGGGTGCGGCCCGTCCGGGGGTGGTGGGCGGGGTGGGGCCGGGTGTGGGGCCGGGTGTGGTGGTGGATGTGATGGGCGGCGGGGTGCCGGTCGACGGGGTGGTGGCGGACCCGTCTTGCTCCGGTCCCGTGCCCGGTGCCGTTTCCGGTCCTGTTCCCGGTCCCCTTCCTGTTCCTGTTCCTGTTCCTGTTCCTGCTCCCGGTCCTGTTCCCGGTCCCCTTTCTGTTCCTGTTCCCGGTCCCGCGTCGGGGGCGGGGGTGGTGGTGCCTTCCCGTCCAGGGGTGGAGCCTTCCCGTCCGGGGCCGGGTGGGTCCTGGCCGGGTTCCGGCGGGGGCGCCGGTGCCTCGGACGGGCGTGGAGTCTCCGGCGGCTCGCACTGGTGGTTGCGCCAGGGGGTCCAGGGACGGCAGCGGCAGTCGGCGAGGGGTGCGCCTGCCGTGCCTGTCGTGCCCGCCGTTCCGCCCGGGCACGCGTTGTCCGCCTTGTCCGTCCGGTCCGTGTGCGTCCCGGCCGTCCAGTTGGCGCTGTTCACCCAGTACGAGCCGTTCGCCGGGCCCAGGGTGTCCAGGAAGCCCGGGGTGTCCGGGGTGTCCGGTGTTCCGGGCGGTCGGTCCAGGTCGAGCAGATGGGAGACCGTGGGTTCGGTGATCCGGACGGCTCCCCGACGGCCGGTCAGTTCGACCGTGCCGCCCTGTGCGGTGTGGGTGTTGCGCCAGTCCTGGAGCGTCTCGTAGGCCGCGTGGTCCATGAACGACCCGTCCAGCTCCACGACCGCGTGGGACCCGTGCGGCACCTGGTGCAGAGCGCGGCTGAGCCGGGGCACCGCGAGGAATGTCAACTGGCCTCTGACGCGGACGTGATGGGCTCCTTCCTGCTCGTCGTGGGTGATCCGGGTGCGGGCCAGGCGGTGGAGGGCGACGGCCACGGCGACGGCGATCCCCAGCGACACGCCCTCCAGGACGCCGAGGAGCACCACGCCGAGGGTGGTGACCGCGTAGACCAGCACTTCTCGATGGCGGGTCACCGTGCGGATGTGGTTGAGGGACACCATCTGGATGCCGACGGCCATCACCAGGGCGGCGAGTGAGGCCAGCGGGATCAGCTCCAGGAGCGGAACCATCAACAGCGCGGCGACTACTACGAGAACGCCGTGCAGCATCGTGGAGTTCCGGCTGACGGCACCCGCGTTCACATTCGCCGAACTGCGTACGGCGACCCCCGCGACGGGCAGCCCGCCGAGCGCTCCGGAGGCGATGTTGGCGGCGCCCTGGCCGAGCAGCTCGCGGTCCAGGTCGGAGCGGCCGACCTTGGCGGTGAGGCCGGGGCGGGAGGCGGCCAGCTTGTCCACGGCGACCGCGCCCAGCAGGGACTGCACACTGCACACCAGGGTGGTGGTGAGCACCGCGGCGGCGATCCCGAGCGCCGGGCCCTCGGGCAGTCCGGCCAGCGCGTGGCTCTGCCAGGACGGCAGTGCCACCTTGGGCAGGGTGAGTCCGGCGAGCGAGGCGGTGGCGGTGGCCCCGGTGACGGCGACGAGCGGCGCCGGGACCGTGCGCAGCAGCTCTCCCGAGCGGCCCGGGATCCGGGGCCAGAGCAGCAGCAGGCTGAGGGTGAGCGCGCTCATCGAGACGGCGGCGGGGTGGAGCTGCGCGAGCTGGTCGGGCAGGGCGCGCAGATTGTCCAGGACGGCGCTCTGCGGATTGCCGCCGAGGACGATGTGGAGTTGGGCGACCGCGATGGTGATGCCGATCCCGGCGAGCATCCCGTGGACGATCGCCGGGCTGACGGCGAGCGCGGAGCGGGCCACGCGCAGACAGCCGAGGCCCAGTTGGGCGAGGCCGGCGAGGACGGTGATGGCGCAGGTCGTACGCCATCCGTAGCGGTGGATCAGATCGGCGGTGACCACGGTGAGCCCGGCGGCGGGGCCGCTGACCTGGAGCGCGGAGCCGCCGAGCCGACCGGCGACCAGTCCGCCGACGGCGGCGGCGACCAGCCCCGCCTGGAGCGGGGCGTCGGTCGCGAGGGCGATGCCGAGGGAGAGCGGCAGGGCGATGAGGAAGACCGCGAGGGAGGCCGAGACGTCGGCGCCCGCGAGGTGAAACCCGCCGCGGCGGACGGGGGGCGGGTTGTGCGGTGGGTGGGCAGGACGCCTGCGGCGGGCGTCGACCAGACGGGTTCCCGTGGCCCGTGCGGTCTCAAGGGCCTGGGGAAGCGTGCGGAAGGCTGACATGGGTCCCGTCTCCTCCGGGGCGGCGCGGTCGCGGAACAGGTGGTCCCCGCTCGTCGGCGGGGGTCGGGTCGCGGCCGTGGGTCACGGCGTGCAGCGGCGGGATGAAAGCGGCGCGATGCCCTCGACGGCTTTGGGCGCCGGCGACGCCTGCCGTCGGTACCCGCCGTCGAGGAAATCGACGCTCAGTAAACGGATCGTAATGCGGAGTAAAGGTCAAGCATGGATATATGTGTCGAATGGCCTAATGGATCACCTTCATGAGCGAATCAGTAATTTAGTCGGCTTGTCGTACTAATTCCTTCTCCGTGCCGTGCGACGTTGGCGGCGCTGCCGGTGCACCGGCAGGTCATCCCAAGACGCCCTCATCAGCGTCGGCCCGAGAGAAGGAAGAAGGTGGGCGGACATGGCCGCCACCCAGAGGATCGCCGCGGGCGCCGTGGTCGCCGCGGTCTGTGCCGCCTCGCTCGCCGGGTGCGCGAGCGACTCCACCGGCCGCAAGGAGGGGGCGACCGGCACGGAGCAGGGGCAGCCCGCCGCGGCGCCGAAGAACGCGGTCCGGCTCATCGGCGACGGCTCCACGGCGTTCACCGGAGCCCAGCCGCACCTGCCCCGGCCCGAACGGCTGAAGCCCGGTCAGAAGCCGCCGCAGTTCGTGGTGTTCTCCTGGGACGGCGCGGGAGAGGACAGCCAGAAACTGTTCTCGCACTTCCGCGAGGTCTCCAAGAAGAACAACGCCACGATGACCTACTTCCTCAGCGGGGTGTATCTGCTGCCTGAGGAGAAACGTGACCTCTACCGGCCCCCGCAGCACTCCCCGGGCCGCTCCGACATCGGCTTCAACGACAACGAGGGCATCGCCGAGACCGTCAAGCAGCTCAGGCTGGCCTGGCAGGAGGGCAACGAGGTCGGCACCCACTTCAACG
The DNA here is from genome assembly GCF_044757045.1 of Streptomyces sp. NPDC091377. NCBI lineage: Bacteria > Bacillati > Actinomycetota > Actinomycetes > Kitasatosporales > Streptomycetaceae > Streptomyces > Streptomyces sp. NPDC091377. The sequence continues at coordinate 271,245 of NZ_JBIVUE010000012.1, forward strand.
GCCACTTCTGCGGCGAGGGCGGCGGCGTCGGCGAGTGGTCGGTCGCGGAGTGGAAGGACGAGATCGCCCAGGCCAAGCAGTTCGTGAAGACCTGGAAGACCAACACCGGCCTGAGCAAGGCGGCTCCGCTCCCCTTCGACTACGACAAGGAGCTGATCGGCGCCCGCACCCCCTGCCTGGAGGGCCAGAAGAACTTCACCCAGGCCGCCCGCGAGCTGGGCTTCCGCTATGACACCAGCGGCGTCAACAACCAGGTGTGGCCCGGCAAGAAGGAGGGCCTGTGGGATCTGTCGATGCAGCTCGTGCCGTTCCCCGGACACACCTTTGAGCAGCTGACCATGGACTACAACTTCATGGTCAACCAGTCCGGCACCACCACCCAGGGCGACCCGACGAAGCACGAGTTCTGGGGCGACCAGATGCGCGACGGACTGCTCCAGGGCTTCGACCGGGCCTACGACGGCAACCGCGCGCCGCTGATCATCGGCAACCACTTCGAGTCCTGGAACGGCGGCACGTACATGCGGGCCATCGAAGAGGTGGTGGAGCAGGTGTGCACCAAGTCGGAGGTGCGCTGCGTCTCCTTCCGCCAGCTCGCCGACTGGCTGGACGCCCAGGACCCCAAGACCCTGGAGAAGTTGCGCACGCTGAAGGTGGGCGAGGCCCCGAAGCAGGGCTGGAAGCCCTTCCTGTCGGCGAGCGCGGCCCCGGCGCCGAAGGGCGTGCCGGGGGCGCCGCCGGCCGACCGGGGATGACACCCGCCCGGCCGGGGATGACACCCGGCCGACCGGGGACGACACCCGCCCGGCCGGGGTAGACACCGGCGGGACAGCAGCCGCGTGACAGGGTCAGGCGGGCGTGGGTGAGGTCACCCGCCCGTTGTCGCTCTCGCTCTCACTGTCCCTCTGCCTCTCCCTCTCCGTCTCCCTCTCACCGAGTACGAAGCCGGGGTCGACCTGCGCCGCCAGGTCGGCTCCGGTGCGCTCGTTCCCCCACGACCGGGCGTTGCGGAGATGGAAGTGCACCATCTGCCGGGTGTAGTTCTCCCAGTCGCGCAGCTCGTACGTCGTGTCGGCGGCCGTCCGCAGCAGTTCCAGGGCGTGCCGGTTGGTGTCCTCCAGCCGGTCGAACCGGGGCGGGCGGCCCTTCTCCATGGCGCGTACCCAGTCCGAGTGCCCGACGGTGACGAGCAGGTCGTCCCCGACCTCGGAGCGGAGGAAGTCGAGGTCGTCCTCGCCCTGCACCTTGTTGCCGACGACCTTCAGGGTGACGCCGAAATCGCGGGCGTACTCCTTGTACTGGCGATAGACGGAGACCCCCTTCCGGGTCGGCTCGGCGACGAGGAACGTGATGTCGAAGCGGGTGAACATGCCGGAGGCGAAGGAGTCCGAGCCCGCCGTCATGTCGACCACGACATACTCGTCACGGCCGTCCACCAGATGGTTCAGACACAGCTCCACCGCTCCCGTCTTGGAGTGGTAGCAGGAGACCCCCAGATCAGCTTCGGTGAAGGGGCCCGTGACCATCAAACGGACCGCGCCGCCGTCGAGTTCCACCGGCCGGGCGCAGGCGTCGTAGACCGGGTTGTTCTCCCGCACCCGCAGCAGCCGTGAGCCCTCGCCCGGCGGGGTCGTCTTGATCATCGTCTGGGCCGAGGCGATCCGCGGGTTGGTGCCGCGCAGATAGTCCTTGATCAGCGGCAGCCGGTCGCCCATGGCGGGCAGCGCGGCGGCCTCCGCGTCGTCCAGGCCGAGGGCCGCGCCCAGGTGCTGGTTGATGTCGGCGTCCACGGCGACGACCGGCGCCCCGGTGGTGGCCAGATGGCGGATGAAGAGCGACGACAGGGTCGTCTTGCCGCTGCCGCCCTTCCCAACGAAAGCAATTTTCATGTTCAGTAAGCGTAGTGGGGTGCGGGGGGCGCGGGCCGCCCGGACGTGAAGAAGACCACTCCTTCGTGGTGCCACCGGGTGCGTAGGGTCGTACCCATGAGTACGACTGGCGCGACCGACGACCCGCTCGCGGCCCTGGGCGCCCTGCCCGGTGTGGCCGACTCCGTCGAGGCCGTGCGCAAGGCCGTCGACCGGGTGTACCGGCACCGGGTCATGCGGCGGCGCAGCAACGCGGTCACCTCCGAGGCCGCGCTGCGCGGTGCGCGGGGCTCGGCCTCCCTGTCCGGTGCCGACTGGGCGCTCGAAGAGGTCCGCCGGCGCAGTGACTTCGGGGTGGACGGCGACGCGCGCGTCATGGGCGCGGCGCTGCGGCTGACCGCGGAGGCGGGCCAACTGCTCTCCATCTGGCGGCAGTCCCCGCTGCGGGTGCTGGCCCGGCTGCACCTGGTCGCCGCCGCGGAGTCGGACGACACGGTCGGGCGTCCCCGGCAGCCGGGCGAACCGGTGGACGAGCCGCTGATCGGGCTCGCCCTGCCCGGCGCCGACGAGGTTTCCGCGCGGCTGGAGGGGCTGAGCGGGCTGATCATCGCGGGCGGCGCCGCCCCCGCGCCGGTCACGGCGGCGATCGTGCACGGTGAGCTGTTGGCGCTGCGGCCCTTCACCTCGTACAACGGGCTGATCGCGCGGGCGGCCGAGCGGATCGTGCTGGTCGGCAGCGGTCTCGACCCGAAGTCGGTGTGCCCGGCGGAGGTCGGCCACGCCGAGTTGGGCCGGGTGGCGTATCTGGCCGCGCTGGACGGCTACGCCTCCGGTACGCCGGAGGGTGTGGCGGCGTGGATCGCGCACTGCGCGCGGGCCGTCGAACTGGGGGCGCGGGAGTCGACGGCGGTGTGCGAGGCGTTGCAGCGGGGGGCGGCGTAGGACCGTGGGTGCAGGGGCGTAGGGTGGTGGGTCCGGTGGTGTGAGCCGGTGGGTGCGGCGGCGGCGTAGGACGGTGTCTATAAGGCGTGGCCGATGAAAAGAGGCCCCTGTAGGGGGCCGGACAAGGGTTGCGGCGGTACGAGGTCTCGTACCGCCGCCGGCATGCGCACCTGGTTACCAGGCGTCCTCGATATATGGCCCATCAGGTCGGGAACTTCGCCCGTCCCTGGTGCGGCTGGCCCGTATTCGACGGGTCGACGTCGCGTGGGTGCCCTGTGCTCATGCTTCGGTCCGTGGGGCCGTATGCGTAGGAAAAGGGGATCCTCTCGGATGTCCTTGGTCTCGCGGGCCGTTGAGTCCTTTGTACTCCCGCTCCACGGGGAGCGGAAGGGTCGGGCACGCTTCTTTACTTTTAGGTTCAAAGACGGTCAAAGGGACGGTAAAGGCGTTGTCGGGGTGAAACGGCAGGTCGGGCCGGTTCGTGAGAGGCGGGGAGGGGCCGCTCAGGCGACGGGGCGGACCGTCGCCGCGCGGCGACGGCTGGCGTACCAGACCAGGCCCGCGGTGGCCGCGGCGGCACCTATGGCGGCTGCGGCGACGAGGGCGGGGCGCGGCGGTACGGAGAACGAGGGGAGCCGCTGCTTGAGCCGGACCGGGCGGTGGAAGTCGAGGATCGGCCACCCGCGCGCGAGGGCCTCGCGGCGCAGCGCGCGGTCCGGGTTGACGGCGTGCGGATGGCCCACGGACTCCAGCATCGGCAGGTCCGTCGCCGAGTCGCTGTAGGCGAAGCAGCGGGCGAGGTCGTAGCCCTCGGAGGCGGCGAGCTGCTTGACCGCCTCGGCCTTGGTGGGGCCGTAGGCGTAGTACTCCACGTCGCCGGTGAAGCGGCCGTCGTCGCCGATGACCATGCGGGTGGCCACCACGCGGTCCGCGCCGAGCAGTTCGCCGATCGGCTCGACCACCTCGGTGCCCGACGTGGACACGATCACCACATCGCGGCCGGCCAGGTGATGGTCCTCGATGAGGGAGGCGGCCTCGTCGTAGATGAGCGGGTCGATGATGTCGTGCAGCGTCTCGGCGACGATCTCCCTGACCTGCTGGACGTCCCAGCCGCGGACCAACTGCGACAGGTACGCGCGGGTGCGTTCCATCTGGTCGTGGTCCATGCCGCCGACGAGCAACACGAACTGGGCATATGCGGTACGCAAGACAGCCCTGCGGTTCAGCAGCCCGCCTTGGTAGAACGACTTGCTGAAGGAGAGCGTGCTCGACTTCGCAATGACCGTCTTGTCCAGATCAAAGAAGGCCGCTGTGCGGGGCAAGGAGTGGTTTTCCACGCCCTTGAGCATAGGCGCAGCCCATTCGGCGTAAGGTGGGGCGTGTGGGTTTGCCTGAGAAGGCTCTCGGGTACACCATGGAAGTCACGGATCGTTCGCGACCGTGCTAACCCGGTCCGGCTCCTCCCCCCCCGAGTCGGCCGTGGGGACGACCCCCGCTCTCCCCCCCGGCGGGGGTCGTCGCATGTCCAGATGGGGTTTTGCCCCTCTCTCCACACTCCTGGCGGCTGTGGTGCCGCGTCGGGGCGGCCCGGGCCGCCCCCTTTTTCATGCCCATGATTCATCACTCTGTGTAGTTCCCGGGCTGCTCTGCGGACGTCGCGCGGGGGCGGGTGCCGGACCGCCCCGCCGTCACCGGTTCGGGTGACGGAGATATTCACAGGCGCGTAGTTGTCCACAGATTTCGACCAAGATCCACATGATTTTCCGGATCGTTGCACGGTGATTCCGACGCACCGCGATCGCGCCGAGTTCACACCCGGAACCGATTGCCGGACGCGTTTGGCCGGTTTCCTACGGCCGCCCATATACGGAAGCCCGTTCCCCGGTTCTTCCCGCGTATGGGAATCGCGGGCCGCACGAGCCGCGCGAGTCGAGCAGCGAAGGGGGAGTCCCACCATGTCCAGGACCGTCACTCACGATCCACCCTCACCCGTGCCGGGCAGCCGCGGCGGCCCGCTGATCGTCACCGAGGACGCCCGGCTCCTGGACGATCTGCTGCGCCTGTGCGCCGCCGCTGGCGCCACCCCCGAGGTCCACCCCGGGATGCCCGCGCACCGGGGCGGCTGGGAGGCGGCACCGCTGATCCTGGTCGGTGACGACGCCGTCCGCCGGGTCCGCGGGGCCGCGCGGCGACGCGGGGTGGTGCTCGTCGGTCACGACCACGACGACGCCGGGGTGTGGCAGCGGGCCGTCGAGATCGGCGCCGACCACGTCCTGATGCTGCCCGACGGCGAGCAATGGCTGATCGACCGGATCGCGGACGTCGTCGAGGGCGTCGGACGCCCCGCGCTCACCGTCGGCGTCATGGGCGGCCGGGGCGGGGCCGGCGCGTCCACCCTGGCCTGCGCCCTCGCCGTCACCTCCGCGCACGAGGGGCTGCGCACCCTGCTCGTGGACGCCGATCCCCTCGGCGGCGGCCTGGACGTCCTGCTCGGCGGCGAGACCACCGAAGGACTGCGCTGGCCCGCCTTCGCCGCCTCGCGCGGACGGCTCGGCGCCGGGGCCCTGGAGGAGTCCCTGCCCGAACTGCACGCGCTGCGGGTGCTCAGCTGGGACCGCGGCGACCGGGTGTCCGTCCCGCCCCAGGCCGTCCGGGCGGTCCTCGCGGCGGCCCGCCGCCGGGGTGGCACCGTCGTGGTCGATCTGCCCCGGCGGGTCGACGGCGGTGTCGCCGAGGTCCTCGCCCAGGTCGACATCGGCCTCCTCGTCGTCCCCGGCGAACTGCGCGCCGTCGCCGCCGCCCAGCGCATGGCGTCCGCCGCGGGCATGGTGCTGCGGGACCTGCGGGTGGCGGTGCGCGGACCCTACGCTCCCGGTCTCGACGACCGTGAGGTGGCCCGGCTGCTCGGGCTGCCGCTGGCCGGGGCGGTGCCGGTCGAGGCGGGCCTGCTGCGGCCCGACGGCGGCAAGGCACCGCCGGGCGCGGGCGGACGCGGACCGCTCGCCCGGTTCTGCACCGGCTTCTGGGAGCGGGCGCTGATCGAGGCGGGCGCCGCGTGAGCGCCCGGCCGGGGGTGACCCTGCTGGACGGGGTCCGGCGGTGGCTGGCCGAGAGCGGCGCCGAACCCACCCCCGCCCACCTGGCGCGCGCCCTGCGGGAGCAGGGGCGGATGCTGGGCGACGCCGAAGTGCTGGGCGCGGCCGAGGAGATGCGGTCCGAGCTGATCGGCAGCGGCCCGCTGGAACCCCTGCTCGCCGACCCGGCCGTCACCGACGTTCTGGTGTCGGCGCCGGACCGGGTGTGGGTGGACCGGGGCGGCGGCCTGGAGCTGACCCCGGTGTCCTTCCCCGACGAGGGGGCCGTACGACGGCTCGCGCAGCGGCTGGCCACGGTCGCCGGACGGCGCCTGGACGACGCCCGGCCCTGGGCGGACGCCCGGCTGCCCGACGGCACCCGGCTGCACGCGGTGCTGCCCCCGGTCGCCGTCGGCGGTACGTGCCTGTCGCTGCGGGTCGTACGGCCGCGCGCGTTCACCCTCGACGAACTGGTGGCGGCGGGCACGGTGCCCCCGGGCGGCGACCGGATCCTGCGGGCGCTGCTCTCGGCCCGGCTGTCCTTCCTCATCAGCGGCGGCACGGGCAGCGGGAAGACCACCCTGCTCAGCGCCCTGCTGGGCCTGGCCGGACCGGGCGAGCGGATCGTGCTGGCGGAGGACTCCGCGGAACTGGGCCCGGACCATCCCCATGTCGTACGGCTGGAGAGCCGTCCCGCCAACCAGGAGGGCGCGGGCCTGGTGACGCTGGAGGACCTGGTCCGCCAGGCCCTGCGGATACGGCCGGACCGGCTGGTCGTCGGCGAGGTGCGCGGCCCCGAGGTGGTGCATCTGCTGGCGGCGCTCAACACCGGCCACGAGGGCGGCTGCGGGACGGTGCACGCCAATGCCGCCGCCGACGTCCCCGCCCGGCTGGAGGCGCTCGGCACGGCGGCGGGGCTCGACCGCGCGGCGCTGCACAGCCAGCTCGCGGCGGCGGTCTCGGTCGTCCTGCATCTGGTCCGGGAACCCGGCGGGCGGCGGCGGATCGCCGAGGTGCGGGTGCTGGAACGGGACCCGTCGGGGCTGGTGCGGACGGTACCGGCGCTGCGGTGGGGCGAGCGGGGGTTCGCGCGGGAGCGCGGGTGGGAGCGGCTGGACGGGCTGTTGCGGGGGCGAGGTGGGGGTTCGGAGGGCTTCTGGGGTTGACGGAGCTGGCGGAGCTGGTGGAGCTGACAGGGATGACGGGGTTTCTGATGACGGGAGTGGTGAGTGGGATGGGTGAGGTGTGGATGGCCGCGGTGCTCGGGTGTGCGGGGATCGCGATCTGGCTGACGGGCGGGTGGCAGTCCGGGGCGCGGCGGACACAGCTGCTGTTCGCGGGTGGGGGAGCCGTGGGACACGGGCCGCCGCCTCCCTGGCCGCGGACGAGCGAACGGCTCAGGAGCTGGCGCGGGGGACTGCGGCCCGAATGGTGGTCGCTGGTGGCCGGACTGGCGCTGGGGCTGCTCGGGGCGTCCGTACTGCCGGTCGTCGCGGGGGCGGCCGGGGTGCCGGTGCTGCGGCGGGCGCGACGCGCCCGGGAGGAACGGCGGGACCGGGAGAGCCGGGGCGACGAGGTGATCACGCTGTGCGGGGCCCTCGCGGGCGAGGTGCGCGCGGGACGGCATCCGGGCGAGGCGTTGCAGCGGTCCGCCCGTGACTGCGACGGGCTCGGTGAGGCGCGCGCCGCGGTGCTGGCGGCGGCCCGCTTCGGCGGGGACGTGCCCGACGCCCTGGTCAAGGCGGCACGGCAGCCCGGCGCCGAGGGGCTGCTGGGGCTGTCCGCGTGCTGGCAGGTCTCCGTGGACCAGGGCGCGGAACTGGCGGCCGGGCTCGACCGGCTCGACGCCGCCCTGCGCGCCCACCGGGACCGACGGGCCGACCTGCGCGCCCAGTTGGCGGGTGCCCGTCTGACGGCACTCATGCTCGCAGGGCTCCCGGCCGCGGGCCTGCTGCTCGGCACGGCCCTCGGCGCCGACCCGCTGCGGGTGCTGCTGCACACGGGACCGGGCCTCGCCTGTCTGGCGGTCGGTGCGGTGCTGGAGGGCATGGGGCTCTGGTGGGTGCTGCGGATCGTACGACGGGCGGAGGCGGCGTGAGCGCGGACGTTGTCCACAGGCTGGGGGGCGTGGTGGGGACGGCGCTGGCGCTCGCGTGGCTGGCGCGGCACGTGGAGGCCACACGGCGGGAGCGGAGAGTACGGCGCCGGATCGCCGAACTGCTCGCCCTGGAGGCGGCGTCGTCCCGGCCGCGGATCGAGCTGGGCGCGATGGCGCGGCGCTGGCTGCCCTGGGCCGGGGTGGTGTGCGCCGGATGGGTGCTGATCGGGGGAGTCGCCGGAGCGGCGGTGGGTGTGGCGGGCGCGGTCGCCCTGTGGCGGTGGCGTCGGCGGCAGACCGCCGGCCGGGCCGAGGCGGAGACCGACACGGCGGAAGCGGTACGGCAACTCCCCCTCGCCGCCGATCTGCTGGCGGCCTGCGTCGCGGCCGGGGCCGCCCCGGTGACGGCCGCGCGGGCGGTCGGGGAGGCCCTCGGCGGCCCCGTGGGCGGCGCGCTCGCCCGGGGCGCGGCGGAGGTGCGGCTCGGGGGCGAACCGGGCGATGCGTGGCGGGGATTGGCGGAGCTTCCGGGAGCGGGCGGGTTGGCGCGGCTGCTGGAACGGGCCGATGTCTCCGGACTCCCGGCCGCCGGACCCGCCGCCCGGCTCGCGGCGGACGCCCGCGCGGAATGGGCCCGCGAGGCCACGGCCCGCGCGCGTAGAGCGGGCGTTCTGGTCAGCGCGCCGGTGGGGCTGTGCTTCTTGCCCGCGTTCATCGCCGTGGGGGTGGTGCCGGTGGTGATCGGGCTGGCGGGGGAGGTGCTGGGCGGCCGATGAGCGGAGGGGCGGGTGTGAGCGGGGCTGACCTGGCTGCCGGCCGGTGGTCGGCGGGGGCGCCGGAGATCAAGGGAACCAAGAACCTACGGGGGTTGAGGATGTGCGGAATGATGCGGACACGCGTGCGTGTCCTGGTGTGTCGGGCGCGGGCGGCGCTGCGCGGGGAGCGGAGGGACGCCGGGATGGTGACGTCCGAGTACGCGCTCGGGATCGTCGCCGCCGCCGGGTTGGCCGTCGTGCTCTACCGGGTGCTGACCAGTGAACAGGTCAGCGCGAAGCTGCGCGCACTGGTGGAGCGGGCTCTCGATGCGGGCATGTGAGCGGCGGTCGGACCGCGGTGCCGTGACCGTGGAGACGGCGGTCGCGCTGCCGGTGCTGGTGATGTTCGCGATGGCCCTGGTGTGGGGGCTGATGGTGGTCGCCGCCCAGATCCAGTGTGTGGACGCGGCGCGGACGGGCGCCCGTGCGGCGGCCCGGCAGGATCCGGACGGCGCGGTGGTCGAACTGGCCCGCGAAGCCGCACCGCCCGGCGCGCGGGTGACGCTCAGCCGGGAGGGGGACCGGGTACGGGTGCGGGTCGTGGCCCGGCCGCCGGTGCTGGGGGAACTGGCCGTCGAGGTGCGGGAGGAGGCCGTGGCGCTGGTGGAGGGCGGGCCGTGAAAGCGCGGGTGAAGGGCTGGTGGGTTTCGCGGGTCTCATGCGTCTCATGCGTCTCATGGGGCTCGTGGATCTCATGGGGCTCATGGGCCTCATCGGCTCTGCGTATCTCACGGGCCCGGCGGGTCTCATGGGCCTCGCGCGCGGAGCGTGACCGGGGCTCGGCGACCGTCGTGAGCCTCGCGGTGATCGCCGTGCTCTGCGTCGTCTTCGGCGCGGTGCTGGCGCTGGGGCAGGCCGTGGTGGTCCGGCACCGTGCGGCGGGCGGCGCGGATCTCGCGGCGCTGGCGGCGGCCGGTCACTGGGCCGAGGGGGCTACGAGAGCCTGTGCGCGGGCGGAGGACGCGGCGCGGGAGCAGAGGGCGCGGCTTGTGCGGTGTGTGATCGAGGGGGAGGTCTCGGATGTGACGGCGGTGTCGGGGAGAGGGCTGTTCCGGGCGGAGGTGAGGGCACGGGCGGGACCGCCGTAGGAGCGAATGGGCGAGGGTGGCCACCCTTTGCCGCCTGCCTCGGCGTTCATGCCCGCCGGGCACCGATGTCCGCCCGCGACTGATGCCCGCCCGTGACTGACGTCCGCCCAGCGCTGACGTCTGCCTAGCGCTGACGTCTGCCTAGCGCTGACGTCCGCCCCGCGCGGATGGCCCTTCTCAGCCCGGCCCGTCCTCGGATGTCTGCGGCGGGTTCTTCTCCGGCTGGTCCTCTGCGGGTGCCGCCCGCAGAAGCTCGGTGAGGAGCCGCACCGCGCCCCTCTTGTGCAGTGGGTCGTTGCCGTTGCCGCACTTGGGGGACTGGATGCAGGACGGGCAGCCCGCGTCGCACTCGCAGGAGGCGATGGCCTGGAGAGTGGCGGTGAGCCAGGCGCGGGCGGTGTGGAAGGCCCGCTCGGCGAAGCCCGCGCCGCCGGGGTGGCCGTCGTAGACGAAGACCGTGGGGAGCAGGGTGTCGGGGTGGAGCGGGACCGAGACCCCGCCGATGTCCCAGCGGTCGCAGGTCGCGAAGAGGGGGAGCATGCCGATCGAGGCGTGTTCGGCGGCGTGCAGGGCGCCGCCGAGGATCTCGGGGTTGATGCGGGCGGCGTCGAGCTGGTCCTCGGTGACGGTCCACCACACCGCGCGGGTGCGCAGGGTGCGCGGCGGCAGGTCGAGCTTGGTCTCGCCGAGCACCTCGCCGGTGATCAGACGGCGGCGCAGGAAGGAGACGACCTGGTTGGTGACCTCGACGGAGCCGAAGCAGAGCCGGCCCGTGCCCCAGGGGATCTCGGTCTCGGTGTCCAGGACGGAGATGGAGGTGGTGTCACGGGCGATGGTGGAGTACGGCGGGCGGGCCTGGTCGACGAGGGCGACGTCGTCGTCCAGGTCGAGCGAGCGCACCAGATAGGTGCGGCCCTGGTGGAGGTGGACGGCGCCCTCGTGGACGGTGGTGTGCGCGGCGCCCGCGTCGACCGTGCCGAGCAGCCGTCCCGTGTCGGCCTCCACGATCTGCACGGGGTTGCCGCCCTCGCCCCGGATGTCGGCGAGGTCGGCGGCCCGCTCCCGGCGCGTCCAGTGCCAGGCCGCCGTACGCCGGCGCAGCAGCTTCGCGGCCTCCAGCTGGGGCAGCAGGTCCTTGCAGCCGGGGCCGAAGAGGTCGAGGTCCTCGTCGGTGAGGGGGAGTTCCGCCGCCGCGGCGCACAGGTGCGGGGCGAGGACGTAGGGATTGTCGGGGTCGAGGACGGTGGACTCGACGGGCTGGGCGAAGACGGCTTCGGGGTGGTGGACGAGGAAGGTGTCGAGCGGGTCGTCGCGGGCGACCAGGATGGCCAGGGCGCCCTGTCCGGCCCGGCCCGCGCGGCCCGCCTGCTGCCAGAGGGAGGCGCGGGTGCCGGGGTAGCCGGCGATGAGGACGGCGTCGAGGCCGGAGACGTCGATGCCGAGTTCGAGAGCGGTCGTCGCGGCGAGGCCGAGGAGTTCGCCGGAGTGCAGGGCCTGTTCGAGGGCGCGGCGCTCCTCCGGGAGATAACCACCCCGGTAGGCGGCGACACGCCGGGACAGGGAGCGGTCGATCTCCGCGAGCCGCTCCTGGGCGATGACCGAGATCAGCTCGGCGCCGCGCCGGGAGCGTACGAAGGCGACCGAGCGTACGCCCTGGACGGCCAGGTCGGTGAGGAGGTCGGCGGTCTCGGCGGTGGCGGTGCGGCGCACCGGGGCGCCCTTCTCGCCCTGGAGTTCCGTCAGCGGCGGCTCCCACAGGGCGAAGACCATCTCCCCGCGCGGGGAGGCGTCGTCGGCGACCTCGACCACCGGCAGCCCGGTCAGCCGCCGGGCGGCCACGGCCGGCTCGGCGGCGGTGGCGGAGGCCAGCAGGAACACCGGGGAGGAGCCGTAGCGGGCGCACAGGCGGCGCAGCCTGCGCAGTACCTGGGCGACGTGTGAGCCGAAGACACCGCGGTAGGTGTGGCACTCGTCGATGACGACGTACTTCAGCGCCTTGAGGAAGGAGGACCAGCGGGGATGGGACGGCAGGATGCTGCGGTGCAGCATGTCCGGGTTGGTGAGGACGTAGGTGCCGTACTGGCGGATCCACTCGCGTTCCTCGAACGGCGTGTCGCCGTCGTGCACCGCCGCCCGGACGGCCGTGCCGAGGGGGTGTGAAAGTTCTCTCACCGAGCGGCACTGGTCGGCGGCCAGGGCCTTGGTGGGGGCCAGGTAGAGGGCGGTGGCGCCGCGGCCGTTGGGGGCCTCGGAGCCGTCCAGGAGGGCGGAGAGCACCGGGACGAGGTAGGCCAGGGACTTGCCGGAGGCGGTGCCGGTGGCGACGACCACCGAATCGCCGTCCAGGGCGTGCTCGGCGGCGCGTGCCTGGTGGGCCCAGGGGTGGGCGATGCCCGCCGCCTCGACCGCCGCGATCACCTCGGAACGGATCCGGTCCGGCCAGACGGCATGTCGGCCCGCACGGGCGGGCAAGTGCTCCGTATGAGTGATGCGCGAAGCCCGGCTCGGTCCCGAGGCGAGCCGGTCCAATACGGCGCCCGGGGCCGGGCGGGGCGCGGAGTCCGCCGGGAGTCGTTCGGATCGGTGATTCTTGGCCATCGACACCGAGTGTGTCATTGGAGTGACGGACAATGGGGCCAAGGCGTCGTGCACGCCTACCCGTAAGTGATTGAATGCCTTCGCGGCTGGCGAACCGACCCGGGGGCTCTGCCGAGGTGCCCAAGGGCGACCGCTCGAGAGCAAGGTGCTGGAGGATCCGTGGACCTGTCCCTGTCGACCGAGACCGTCGGCGATCGCACGATCGTCCGGGTCGGTGGCGAAATCGACGTATATACGGCGCCCAAGCTGCGCGAACAGCTGGTCGAGCTGGTGAACGACGGGAATTTCCACCTCGTCGTGGACATGGAGGGTGTGGACTTCCTCGACTCCACCGGTCTCGGCGTGCTCGTCGGCGGCCTGAAGCGCGTCCGGGCCCATGAGGGCTCCCTGCGCCTGGTCTGCAACCAGGAGCGCATTCTGAAGATCTTCCGCATCACCGGCCTCACCAAGGTGTTCCCGATCCACACCACGGTCGACGAAGCGATTTCGGCCACCGACTGACCGTCCGGTCTGTTCCGGGCCGGTCCAGTCCGGGCCGATCCGGTCTGGCCCGATCCGGTCTGGCCCGGTCCAGTCCGGTCCAGTCCGGTCCGGTCGGAGGTCGGCCGAGCGTCCTGGGCCGGGGGCTGGATCACGGCTTCCGGTTTCCGTCCGGGGCGACCCTGACCCGTAAGGTCCGGGAAGGCCCGGCTATTCGGTCCGGGACGGCCCTGCCCGATCGGTCCGGGGTGATGCCGGCCATCCGGTCGGTCGTGACTCCGGCCGCCCGGTCGGAGGTGGACCTGACCGTTCGGTCCAGGCGGCTCCCGCGCCTTTCGCGCCGGGGAACGACCTGGCCCTCCGGTCCGGGAACATGTCGAGCGCCGGCCATCCGGTCGGGGCCGACGGTCCGGACCGGCCGAGTTGACCTGGGGGTACGGGCGTTCGACGGCCCGGCCCCCGACCGCACGCCCGTAGCTCCGAGGGGGATGCATGGCCACCGTCGAACTCCGCTTCAGCGCACTGCCCGAGCACGTCCGCACCGCTCGTCTGGTGGCGGCGGCGGTGGCGCGCCGGGCCGGTGTGGACGAGGCGGTCCTCGACGAGGTGCGGCTCGCCGTCGGTGAGGCGTGCACCCGGGCCGTCGGCCTGCACCAGAGCGCCGGTATCACGGCGCCGGTGAAGGTGTCGCTGATCGAAGAGGAGAAACAGTTCTCCATCGAGGTCGGCGACGAGGCCCCACGCCTCGCCCCCGGCGGTTCCGCCGCCCTGGACGGGGATGTCGAGGCGGAGGAGGACGAGATGGGCCTCGCCGTCATCAGTGGCCTCGTGGACGACGTCGAGGTGACCGCGGGTGCGCACGGCGGGCTGATCCGGATGACCTGGCCCACGACACCGCAGACGGCGACCCTGCCGTAGGCCCGTAGGCCCGTAGGCCCGTAGGCCCGTAGGCCCGTAGGCCCCGCCAGCCCCGGCCGGTCCCCGTCGGCGCAGTAGGCCCGGCCGGTCCCGTAGTCCCCGCCAGTCTCCGCAGTCCCCGCCAGTCCCCGCAGCCCCCTCAGTCCCCGTAGTCCCTGAAGTTCCGTAGTCACGCCGAGGGCCCCGCCGCGAGCGGGGTCCTTGATTTTTTGGGCGCTTGAATTCGTGAAGGAATTCACGATCAAGGTATTAATTCTTTCGGCGCATTACGGCTATCCGGATCATGGTTTCTGCGCGATCATTTGCGCAAGGGCAAGTGAAGGCCAATTCCGCTTACCGCGCACTGTTTTGATCAGGATAAGATCCATACAATCCGTCCACATCTTGAGCTCAGCCCAAGAGTCAAGGAGGACGAATGACGGGGCTTTCTACCCCTCATCAGTTGGACCATCCCCACACCTTCGCGGCTGCAGTGCTCACCGACGACAACCGTGTCCTCGTGATGGCCATCGCGGCCGTCGCGCTGGCCGCGCTCGTCGTCGCCGGTGTCCTGCTGCGCCAGGTGCTCGCCGCGGGCGAGGGCACTGAGCGCATGAAGGAGATCGCGGCGGCCGTGCAGGAGGGCGCGAACGCCTATCTGGCCCGGCAGTTGCGCACCCTCGGCGTTTTCGCCGTGATCGTTTTCTTCCTGCTCATGCTGCTGCCGGCCGACGACTGGAATCAGCGCGCCGGACGGTCGGTGTTCTTCTTGATCGGCGCGGTGTTCTCGGCGGCCACCGGCTATATCGGCATGTGGCTGGCCGTGCGCACCAACGTGCGGGTCGCCGCGGCGGCCCGGGAGGCGACTCCCGGGGAGGGCGAGGCGCAAAAGGATCTCACCGAGGTCTCGCACAAAGCGATGAAGATCGCATTTCGCACCGGCGGTGTCGTCGGCATGTTCACGGTGGGGCTCGGACTGTTCGGCGCCTCCTGTGTGGTGCTGGTGTACGCGGCCGACGCGCCGAAGGTGCTGGAGGGCTTCGGTCTCGGCGCCGCCCTGATCGCGATGTTCATGCGGGTCGGCGGCGGCATCTTCACCAAGGCCGCCGACGTCGGCGCCGACCTGGTCGGCAAGGTCGAACAGGGCATTCCGGAGGACGATCCGCGCAATGCCGCGACCATCGCCGACAACGTGGGCGACAACGTCGGCGACTGCGCGGGCATGGCGGCCGACCTCTTCGAGTCGTACGCGGTGACCCTGGTGGCCGCGCTGATCCTCGGCAAGGTGGCCTTCGGGGACGCGGGCCTCGCCTTCCCGCTGCTCGTCCCCGCGATCGGTGTCGTCACGGCGATGATCGGCATCTTCGCGGTGGCGCCCCGGCGCAGCGACCGCAGCGGCATGACCGCGATCAACCGGGGCTTCTTCATCTCCGCGGTGATCTCGCTGGTGCTGGTCGCCGTGGCCGTCTACGCCTATCTGCCGTCGTCGTACGCCGACCTCGACGGTGTCACCGACGCGGCGATCGCGGCGAAGGACGGCGATCCCCGGATCCTCGCCCTGGTCGCGGTGGCGATCGGCATCGTGCTGGCGGCCGTCATCCAGCAGCTCACCGGCTACTTCACCGAGACCAGCCGGCGCCCGGTCAAGGACATCGGCAAGTCCTCGCTGACCGGCCCCGCCACCGTCGTCCTCGCCGGTATCTCCGTCGGCCTGGAGTCGGCGGTCTACACCGCGCTGCTCATCGGGCTCGGGGTGTACGGGGCCTTCCTGCTGGGCGGTGCGTCGATCATGCTCGCGCTGTTCGCCGTCGCGCTGGCGGGCACCGGTCTGCTCACCACGGTCGGCGTGATCGTCGCCATGGACACCTTCGGGCCGGTCTCCGACAACGCTCAGGGCATCGCCGAGATGTCCGGCGACGTCGAGGGCGCGGGCGCCCAGGTGCTCACCAACCTGGACGCCGTCGGCAACACCACCAAGGCGATCACCAAGGGCATCGCCATCGCGACCGCCGTCCTGGCGGCGGCGGCGCTCTTCGGGTCGTACCGCGACGCGATCACGACAGGAGCGCAGGACGTCGGGGAGAAACTCAGCGGCGAGGGCGCGCCCATGACCTTGATCATGGACATCTCGCAGCCCAACAACCTGGTCGGCCTGATCGCGGGCGCGGCGGTCGTCTTCCTCTTCTCGGGGCTGGCGATCAACGCGGTGTCGCGCTCGGCGGGAGCCGTGGTCTACGAGGTCCGTCGGCAGTTCCGCGAACGGCCCGGGATCATGAACTACACGGAGAAACCCGAGTACGGGAAGGTCGTGGACATCTGCACGAGGGACGCACTGCGGGAACTGGCCACCCCGGGGCTGCTGGCCGTACTGGCGCCCATCTTCATCGGGTTCACGCTCGGCGTCGGCGCGCTCGGCGCGTTCCTGGCGGGCGCGATCGGTGCGGGCACCCTGATGGCGGTGTTCCTCGCGAACTCCGGCGGCGCCTGGGACAACGCCAAGAAACTCGTCGAGGACGGCCACTACGGCGGCAAGGGCAGCGAGGCGCACGAGGCGACGGTGATCGGCGACACGGTCGGCGACCCCTTCAAGGACACGGCCGGGCCCGCGATCAACCCGCTGCTGAAGGTGATGAACCTGGTGGCGCTGCTGATCGCCCCCGCGGTGATCAAGTTCTCGTACGGCGCCGACGAGAACCTCACGGTGCGGATCCTGATCGCCGCGCTGGCGTTCGTGGTGATCGCCGGGGCGGTGTTCGTCTCCAAGCGGCGTGGGATCGCCGTGGGTGACGCCGACGACGCCGACGGCCCGGACGGCGAGGGGGGTGCGGACCGGCCGCCCAAGCCGGTGGACCCGGCGGTGGTGCCGTAGGACCGCCCCTGAGGGCCCCGTTTCAAGAGGCGGGCGGAAGGCGCGCGTTGGCGTGTCGTCCGCCCGCCTCGCCGTCGTCCTGAGGGGTTGTCGAGGGGGTGTCGAGGGGTTGCTGACGGCGGTCGGGTGGCGTACGTGGCCTGGATCTCGTGAGCCTTCTCTCGCTCGGGGCAAAGGGTGCGGAAAGGGTTCTTATCGGGTGGACCTGTCCATGGTGTCGCGCGAGTGCCGTGTATGTTCCGGGGCCGAGAGCCACGGAAGGGACCAAACCGGTGAACAAGAAGCTCGGGGCCGCGCTGTCCGGCGGTGCGGTACTGGCACTGGCGCTGACCGGCTGCGGCAGCGGCGACGAAGGCAACGAGAAGCTCGATGCCTGGGCGAAGCAGGTCTGCGACTCCTTGCAGCCGCAGGCCGAGAAGATCGAGTCCGCCAACGCCGCGATCCAGAAGGAGACCTCGGACAGCAGCTCGCCTGAGCAGGTCCAGAAGACCGACGCGCAGGCGTTCCAGGACATGTCCGACGCCTACAAGGCGATCGGCACGGCGGTCACCGAGGCCGGCGCCCCGGACGTGGAGAACGGCGAGAAGAAGCAGACGGACGCCGTCAAGGAGCTGAACGGGATCGCCACGTCGTACGCGGGCCTGAAGAAGCAGGTCGACGAGCTGGACACCAAGGACCAGGCCAAGTTCGCCGCCGGCCTCAAGGACATCGCCGCCGAACTCGACAAGCTGAGCCAGAGCGGCAACGAGGCCCTCAAGACCCTGGAGGAGGGCGACGTGGGCCAGGCCATGGCCAAGCAGGCGTCCTGCCAGGGGGCGTCCACGGGAGCCAGCACGGCGGCAGGCTGAGACGGCGGCACGGGGAGCGGCACCGGCAGAGGCACAGGCCGCGGTGCAGGCAGCGGTGCAGGCCGCGGCACCGGCGGCGGTGCAGGCCGCGGCGCCCGCAGCGGTACAGGCCGCGGCATCCGGCATCCGGCCCGCGGTGGGTGCCCGCGCCGCATGCTCGCGGTCCGTCCCCGTCCGGCCCGGTCCCCAAGGGCGCCCCGCGCGGCGTGGCCTCCCGGGGAGGTGGTCGTGGTCCGGGCGGAGACAATGGGGGCGTGAGTGATGCGAGCCTGTCGAATCTGCCCTCTCTGCCCTCTCTGCCCTCAGCCGACCGTTCCGACGTCGCCGCGCGGCTGCGGGAGGCCCTGCTGGGGGCCGCCTTCACCGCCGACGGACTTCTCGAACTGCTCGGCGCCCCCGCCTACGCGGCGCTGGCCCGCAGCGAGACCGTGCCCGCGCTCCGTGCGACCCGCGGCGACACGCCGCTGGAACTGCTCATCAGACTGTTCCTCCTCCAGCAACCGGTGCCCTACGCGCGCGTAGCGGACGTTCTGCCGGTCGACGCCTGTCTGGAGAGCGGCTGGCTGACCCGTGCCGGCGAGGACGAGGTCGCCGCAGCGGTCGACGTACGGCCGTACGGCGGACCGGACGGCGAGGACTGGTTCATCGTGTCGGACCTCGGCTGCGCGGTCGGCGGCGCCGGTGGGATCGGACGCCACGAGGAAGGCGTCGTCCTCGGCGTCGGCGGCGCCTCCACCACCCTCGCCGGGATCACCGTCCGTACGCCCGTCTCGGCCGCGCTCGACCTGGGCACCGGCTCCGGTATCCAGGCGCTGCACGCCGCGCAGCACGCCACGCGCGTGACGGCGACCGACCTCAACCCGCGCGCGCTGCACTTCACCGCCCTCACGCTCGCCCTGTCCGGCGCCCCGGCGGCCGAACTGCGGGAGGGCTCGCTGTTCGGGCCGCTCAAGGCGGGGGAGACGTACGACCTGATCGTGTCCAACCCGCCGTTCGTGATCTCGCCCGGCGCCCGGCTGACGTACCGGGACGGCGGGATGGGCGGGGACGATCTGTGCCGCTCGCTCGTTCAGGGAGCGGGGGAACGGCTGAACGAGGGCGGGTTCGCGCAGTTCCTCGCCAACTGGCAGCACGTGGAGGGGGAGGACTGGCAGGACCGGCTGCGCTCCTGGGTGCCGCGCGGCTGCGACGCGTGGGTCGTGCAGCGCGAGGTCCAGGACATCACGCAGTACGTCGAACTGTGGCTGCGGGACGCCGGGGACCACCGTGGCGACCCGGCCACGTACCAGGCGCGGTACGACGCCTGGCTGGACGAGTTCGAGGCGCGCGGGGTGAAGGCGGTCGGCTTCGGCTGGATCAGCCTGCGGCGGACGGACGCGGCTGTGCCCTCGGTGACGGTCGAGGAGTGGCCGCACCCGGTCGAGCAGCCGCTCGGCGACACCGTGCGGGCGCACTTCGGCCGGCTCGACTATCTGCGCTCGCGGGACGACGCCGCGCTGCTGGAGGAGCGGTTCCGGCTGGTCGCGGAGGTGGTGCAGGAGCAGGTCGGACTGCCCGGCGCCGAGGACCCGGAGCATGTCGTGCTGCGGCAGAACCGGGGGATGCGCCGGGCCACCCGGGTGGACACCGTCGGCGCGGGCTTCGCGGGCGTGTGCGACGGCACGCTGACCGCGGGGCGGATCCTCGACGCCATCGCCCAACTCGTGGGTGAGGACCCGGTGTCGCTGCGGGACCGCACCCCCGCCCAGATCCGGCTGCTGGTGGAACAGGGCTTCCTGGAGCCGGCCCGCTAGGTCGTGTCCTCAAATGCTCTTGAGTGGTGGATCATGGTTGGGTGATACGTCGACATGAGCTGTCCGATGCCGAGTGGGAGTTCGTCCGGCC